>CAKASQ030000078.1 GCA_916988195.3 Oscillospiraceae bacterium | reverse complement strand
GGCGATCAGATCTTCATGCGCCTGGCAAGAGCCGTCGCTGCATCTTGTGCCCAGCTGCATTAAGCCGATAAGCACATATTATTATTTCATTGGAGGGCAAACATGAAAAAAAGATTTGTAGCTTTGTTCCTGGCCTTCGTCCTCGTTTGCACCCTGCTGGCAGGCTGCGCAAGCAAGACTGAGACCCCGGCAAAAACGGAAACCCCGGCTGCCGCCGAAACCACCACGGAAACCACAACCGAAGCATCCGCTGCTACCGAGACTGAGACGGAAGCTCCCGCCGAGGAAGCTGACCCCCGCGCCGAAAAGATCAAGATCGGCTTCTCTGTTTCCGGTTTTGATAACGAAAACTTCGTCTACATGGATCAGCTGATGAGCAAGTACTGCTCCGAGAACAACATCGAGTACCTCACCGCTGCCCATAACTCTGAGTCCTCCGCTCTGATGGAGATCATGGAGAACTTCATGGCTGCCGGTGTTAACGGCGTCATCTTCCAGAACTTTGAGCCGGACTCCATCAACGGCACGCTCGAAGAGATGATCGAAAAGGGCATCAAGGTTGTTTCCTATGACTCCGACAATGTTCCCGAAGGCACCACCGGCTGCTGGATCTGCTCCAACTATGACACCGGCGTTGTCATCGGCACCGCTGCCGCTGATTTCATCAACAGCGAGCTCGACGGCGTCTGCAACTACTTCATCATGAACTCCAAGGTCGCTTTCATGCAGGACCGCGTCCAGGGCATCATCGACACCATCGCTGAGAAGTGCCCGAACTCCACGCTGGCCTACGAGCCCCCGAAGATCGTTCTGGCCGAGGCTGTTGAGACCTTCTCCAACATGCTGACCGCTTGCCCCGATGTTCAGGTCGTCTGCACCGGTTACTCCACCTGCGCGACCAACATCATTGCTGAGTGGCTGCCGGAGATCCAGCGCAAGGGCGGCGACCTGAGCAAGTACGGCGTGTTCACCTGCGACTGCACCAACCTCGACCTCGAGTACATGGCGCAGACTGTCAAGGGCGAAAACATCCTCCGCTCCACCGTTGACCTTGGCCTGAAGGAGCTCGTCCCGATGGGCATGATCACGCAGTGCGAAGCTGCGATCCGCGGCCTGGATTGCGAATATGCTGAGGGCGAAGTCGTTACCTTCCCGCACGATCTGGTCGACCTGACCAACTACGAGGAGACTGCTGCAAAGTACAACGTCGAGATCTGATTTTGGCGTTCTGAAAGCTGATTCTTACGCAAATCAGCCGTCCCTGGGGAAGAGGGGGGACACCCCCTCTTCCTTTGCAGCCAATGAAATGGTATGATAAGATAACAATCCAATTTCGAATTGAGGGAATATTATGGAACCTGAAATCAGTCTTTCGTGCAAAGACTTAGTCAAGACCTATCCCGGCGTTATCGCCATGGATCACATCAACTTTGAACTGCGCAAGGGCGAGGTCCACGCGCTGCTCGGAGAAAACGGCGCAGGCAAATCCACGCTGATCAAGTCCATTGCGGGCGCGCACCAGTGTGACTCCGGCACGATCACCATTGACGGCAAGGAATTTCACAGCCTGACGCCGCTTCAGGCGAAGGAAATGGGCGTTGAGGTCGTTTATCAGGAATTTAACCAGATGCCGTCTTTATCCGTTGCGGAGAATATCTATCTGACCGAGCTGCGCGGCAAACGCATTGTCGCCGATCAGAGAGAGTTCGAGCGCAAGGCAGCCGAGCTTTTCAAAGAGATGAATCTCGACCTGAACCCGAAGGTCAAGGTTGCATCGCTGACAAACGGCTACAAGCAGATGGTCGAAATTGCGAAGGCCATTTCCAAGCCGACTACCAAAATTCTGATTCTCGACGAGCCGACGGCGCCTCTGACCGTCGACCAGGTCGACATTCTGTTCCGGCTGATCCACAATCTGAAGGAGAAGGGGATCTCGATGATCTTCATCTCCCACCGTATGCCGGAAATCTTTGAGATCTGCGACCGCGTGACCGTCATGCGTGACGGCAAGTCGATCCAGACGCTGAACGTGAAGGACACGAACCGTGAGGAGCTCGTCTCTTTGATGGTCGGCCGGAAGCTGAACGAAAACTTCCCGCCGCGCGAGACGGAGATCGGCGATCTCGTGCTCGAGGCAAAGGACCTGTGCGGCAACGGCGTGGAGAACATCTCCTTCCAGATCCACGCGGGCGAGATCCTCGGCTTTGCGGGTCTGGTCGGTACGGGCCGTACCGAAACGCTGCGCCTTGTCTACGGCGCGGACAAGATGGACTCCGGCGAGGTTTACATGTATGGCAAGAAGCTTCATATCCGCTCGCCGAAGCAGGCGCTGGCGCATGGCATTGCGCTTGTCCCCGAGGACAGAAAGCTTCAGGGCGTGTTCCTGCACATGAGCATCAAGGCAAACACGAACATTTCGATCCTTCCGAAGATCTCGAAGGGCATTTTCGTCCAGGCGCACAAGGAAACGGAAAACGCGGATCAGTACATCAAGAGCCTGCGCATCCGTACGCCCGGCATGATGCAGCTGGCCGGCAACCTCTCCGGCGGCAACCAGCAGAAGGTCGCGCTTGCCAAGGCGCTGGCCACGGAAGCGAAGGTCCTGATTCTCGACGAGCCGACGCGCGGCATTGACGTCGGCGCAAAAATGGAAATTTATCAGCTGATGCGGGAACTGAGCGCACAGGGCATGGCAATCATCATGATCTCGTCCGAAATGGATGAGCTGCTTGGCATGAGCGACCGCATTGTTGTTATGAGCGAGGGCCGGAAGGCCGGTGAACTGAGCAAAGAAGAATTCAACCAGGAGCGCATCCTGAACATGGCTTCCGGTGAATAAGAAGGAGATATTGCAATATGAATGCTGCTAAACTCACAAAGAAATACATGATGTTGATCGTTCTGATCCTTCTGATTGTATTCTTCTCGATCTTCGGCGAAAACTTCCTCTCCGTAGAAAATGCAATTACGGTCTGCCGTCAGGTTTCGATCATCGGCATCTGCGCGACCGGCATGATGTTCGCCCTTTTGACAGCGCACATTGACCTTTCCATCGGCGCTACCGTCTCCTTCGCGGCTGTTTTCTGGGCAAAGCTCATCTCCACGAACGAGGGTATCATGATGAACCCGTATCTGGCGATGCTCGTTGTTCTGTTCTTCTGCGTCATCATCGGCACGGCCAACGGCCTTCTTGTCGTCAAGACCAACATGCCGGCTCTGATTGCGACCATGGCGACGTCCACGGTTCTCGAGGGCGTCAACTACCTCATCACCGACGCAAAGCCGATCTCCAAGATCGACGAGTCCATCTACTGGATCGGCCAGAGCTACGTCGGCAAGATCCCGATGCCCGTTATCGTCTTCGGCGTGATCGTCATCGTCGCGGGCGTCATCCTCGGCTTTACCTACATCGGCCGCTACATCTACGCGACCGGCTCCAACTCCGAGGCTGCCCGTCTGGCTGGCCTCAACACCGACATGGTGAATGTCGCCGCTTACATCGTCTCCGCCTGTCTGTGCGGCGTTGCGGGCTTCGTTCTCTGCAGCCGTCTTCGTTCCGGCACGGCGACGACCGGTACCCAGTACCAGAGCAAGGCGCTGACCTCCTGCGTCGTTGGCGGTATTTCGATGCGCGGCGGCGAGGGCAACATCTATAACCTGCTCGTCGGCGTGTTCGTCATCGGCGTTCTTTCCAACGGCCTGACCATCATCGGCGTCAACGACTACTGGCAGAGCGTTGCACAGGGTATCATCCTGGCCTTTGCCGTCGGCACCGACTACTACTCCCGTACGCACGTCAAGACGACGCTTCGTACCGCAAAATCGTAATAGCACCGCAGCGGGCGTTTGGGTCTTGCCCGAACGCCCGCGCCTTACGCTTATTCTCGCCGCCGAAAGGAGCACTCTATGGAGGAGAATTTTCTGAGTAACCTGCTGGGAAGCTTCGGTATTTTCCCGTCCAAGGAAAAGCTGAAGAAACGGGAGGCCTATCAAAACGAGATGTTCCCGTTCGGTGACGAGGAGAAGCGCCTTGTGACGCAGCATCTTCAGCGCGTCAACCGCACGTACCCGGTCAATAAGACCATGTTTCTTTTCCTAATCATCAAGGAAGAATATCTGAAGGCGGAGCGCGAGGGACTCGAGCCCGTCCAGTGCGCCGAACGCGCGCGTGTGCGTTCCTGCAAGCAGCATGTGTTGCCGCAGGAGGAGTTTCCATACCTTTTTTCCTACGCAATGCTTGAAACGCAAATTTCCTCGCTTGAGGACATGCCGGACGTCGATCGCGTCCTGCAATTAAAGAGCCGCCTGTTCCCCGATGGCTATGATGCGCCTGACTGGACGGCTCTTCCGGAAAGGAATCAGAACGATGGCTAAATCGCAGAAAAAAACCGCGGCAGCGGAAAAATCCTCCCGGCAGGAGCGTCAGGCGCGCGAGGGAAAAATCCTTGTCATTACCGCCTGCGTGATGGGCGCGATCATTCTCGCATTTGTGCTCAGCATTCTCGCGGGGCAGATTTTCCAGTCGGACTGGTTCAAGCAGCGCGCGAACGCTGTGAGCGTCGACGGAGAAAAGCTCTCCGTCGCAGACTACAATTTCTTCTTCTATCGCTCCTACTATGAATTCCTCAACAACGTCGGCACCGATGAGACCGGCATGTACTCGTCCCCGCAGGCGGATATTCCCCTGAGCGAGCAGTACATGGATGAGGAAAAGAACGTCACGTGGCAAGACTACTTTGACAGCCGCGCGCAGACCCTTCTCAAGGACACCTACGCGTATTATCATCTGGCGCAGAACGCCGGCTTTACGCTTTCTGAGGAAATGCTGGATGATATCCAATATGACTACGACGAAAAGATTTGGTTTGAGGCCGTGGAGGTCGGGCATTCGACCGAGGCCGACTATCTCGTGCAGAACTACGGCGCGGGCATGACCAAAGATATCTATATGAAGAACCTCACGGTTCTCTACACCGCAAAATACTACAAGGATTTCTACCGCGAGAGCATCGAAATTTCGCCGGAGGAGCTCGACGCGTATTATGCCGCGCACGCGCAGGATTACCGCTCGGTCTACTATCAGCTGTTCTATCTCTCCGGCGCATCAAGCGGCGGCATGGAGGCCGCAAAGCAGCACGCGCAGGAGCTGGCGGAGCTCCACACGCTGGACGAGTTTGAGGCGCAGTGCGAAGCATACATGGTCTATAACGATGACGAAAGCTACTGGCAGACGGCAAGCGTTTTGCGCCGTGAATCGTGCTGGACGGCGATCTCATATCTGCGCGACTGGCTCTCTGCAGACCGCGCTTATGGCGACACCACTATCGCCGAGGCCTCCAACGGCTACTATGTCGCCTTCTTCCGCGAGGAAAGCGACAACGATTATCCGACCGTTAACCTCAAATATTTCACCGTTTCGGGAGCGGACGCGAACGACGACATTCGGGACTATCTCGACGCGTTTTCCAAGAGCGACGGCTCGGCACAGTCGTTCTTCGAGCTGAGCGACAATATCCGGGACAAGGATTATAACCGCTCCGACAACCGGAAAATTTCCTCCATCACCTACGACAACGCGACCATTCTGACTGTTCCTGAGGTCGCGCTCGACTGGGCGTTTGACAAGGCAAGAACGGAAGGCGATGTGACAACCATCCGCGCCGAGGACTGCTGGTACGTTCTGTACTTCGACGGTTTCGGCGAGACGGCCTCGCGCATGATCGCCGACAAGCAGCTCCGCACGGAGCGCTACAAGGAGTGGACGGCTGAGGTACAAAGCAATGTTTCCTATGCGGAAGGCCGCTATTTCAGCAAGACAGCATCGCGCTAAAGGCGCACGAGAACATGGAATTTTACTTTTATCACAATACCGAAACCTGTGTGGGCTGTTGCGCCTGTCAGCTGGCCTGCAAAGATCACAACAATCTCGCGCCCGGAGAGTTCTACCGCCGCGTGCGGCAGGCCTCGTTCCCGGGCGAGGAAAAGGCGCGGTTCTACTCTGCGTCATGTAACCACTGCGAGCGGCCCATGTGCGTTGCCGCATGTCCGAACGGCGCGTTCTATAAAGAGGCTGACGGCACGGTCCGCCATGACGACGGCAAGTGCATCGGCTGCGGCAAATGTCTCTGGGCGTGTCCCTACGGCTCGATCTCTTTGAGCAAGGAACGCGGCGTCGCGCAGAAATGCACCGGCTGCTACGACCGGCGCCAGCAGGGGCTCGACCCCGCGTGCGTGGCTGCGTGCATCAACCGGAGCCTGCAATGGGGCAAGACCGACGGCCGGTGCGACGAGACGACACTGCACCGCTGGCTGCCCGCGGTTCTTCCCGAGCCCGGGAAGACGGGGCCCCGGACAAAGATCAACTGCACGATTTTGCCGAGAGAGGAGCAGGACGATGACAGCTTGTGATTACCTGATCCTCGGCGGCGGAAGAGCCGGGCTCTGCGCGGCGGAAGCAATCCGCAAAAACGATAAGTCCGGCTCGATCACCATGATCTCAGACGAGGCGCAGCTGCCGTATTCCCGGCCGATGCTGACGAAGCTTCCGCTTGCATTTTACGAGGTGGAAAAAACGCTGGTGCAGCCAGAGTCATGGTACCAGGAGCAGTGCATTACCGTCTTACTCAGAACAAAAGTTCTCTCCATGGACGCCGAGCGGAAGACCGTCGAGACCTCCGCCGGTACCTTTTCCTACGGCAAATGTATCTATGCCATGGGCGCGCACAATTTTATCCCGCCATTTCCCGGGAAAGACCTTTCCGGCGTATACTCCATCCGCACAGATAAAGACATGAACGCCATCCGGCGCGGCTCGCTTCTGGCCTCCCACGCGGTCGTCATCGGCGGCGGCGTGATCGGTCTGGAGGCCGCGTATATGCTCACAGAGCAGGGGCTCAGTGTGACGGTTCTGGAGACCGCGCCATATCTGATGCCACGTCTTCTCGATGAATCCTGCGCGCGCTATTTGCAGTCGCGCATTACGGCGTTTCAGATTCATACGGGCGTGAAGGTGCTCGGCATGCGCGGCGATACGCGTGTGCAGTTTGTTGAGGTCGAGGGCATGGAACCGATTCCGGCGGGGCTCGTGATCGTCTCGTGCGGCGTGCGTGCCAATTCGGAGGTCTTCCAGAAGGCAGGCGGCACGGTCGAGCGTGCCATTGTCGTCGATGAGCAGATGCGCACCAATCTCCCGGACGTTTTCGCCTGCGGCGACTGCGCGCAGTATCAGGGACTCAATACCGCCCTCTGGGCGCAGGCCACCTTACAAGGACGAGTCGCGGGCGTGAATGCCGCCGGGCGGACGATGGCATATCACGGCTCGGATTCTGCGCTTGTGCTCAACTGCCCGGAGTTTTCCCTCTATTCAGACGGCGACTGCGGCAAGCGGCCGGACGTCACCTATGAGACAGAACCCGTCATCCGCCACCGCCACGCTGCGTTCGAGGTCAACCAGCGCACGGACGAGACCTTCGTGCAGGACTTTTTTGCGGGCGGCCGGCTGGTCGGGACCTTTATGCTTGGGAACCTGATGGACATGATGCAGAAAAGCAGAGAAATTGCCAGAAAGTGAGATACCATGCAGGCATTTGAAACAAGATATCTCTACAGCAAAATATTTGCCGCATTTTTCACCTCACTGGAGGCTTGGTCTTCCGTACGCGCGCTGACGGCAATCCCGGAGCAGCTGACGCAGCAGGAATATGACGATTTGCTGCGCGGAACCGACGCGGACTGTTTCATTCCGCTCTGGGCCTCCGCGGCCAAGGGCGAGGGACACCCTCTGATGGATGAGACGACCTATGCGTTCATTTCCTTCTGCAAGGAGCACGGCTATTGCCCGGAGCGCATCGATGGAAACCCCGAGGATTACATCGGTTCGCAGCTCGAGGCGCTGGCGCATTTTTACACGTGTGCGGCATCGGACGAAGCTTACCTGGACGCGGCGGCATTTCTCGAGGACCGGTTCCTTGCAGATACCGTTTACGCGTATGCGCAGGCCCTGCGCAGCTACCGGCAAAGTGGCGAGGCCATCGAGGTGCTGAAGCTTCTCGAGACGTTTCTTGCCGGGGGCAGTCCGGAGCTCCCGGATAACGACAAAACGCGCGCGCTTCTGCGGGACATGGCCAAAATCAAACCGCAGCCGCCGCTTCCGGTCGAGCAGCCGCACATCATCAACAGCGCCGGCATCAACAACTGCGGCGGCAAATGCAAGATCAATATTACCGTCGCCGAGGGCTGCGCGCTGGAGATCAGCACCGACAACTCCGACAACGACCCGCAGATCCGCGCCTGCCTGCGCGGCAGAAGCTACCGCCGGACCTTCCTCACGCCAAAGCGCCTGCGCTATCCTATGAAGCGCGTCGGCGAACGCGGCAGCGGAAAATTTGCGCGCATCAGCTGGGAAGAGGCCGCGAGGATCATCGCGGAAAAGACGCGGGAGGTCGGGAAAAAGTACGGACCCGAGGCGCGCTACTTTCTGTACGCCACCGGAAACTGCGGCGTGATGCGGCCGGAGAAGATGCTCAAGCGGCTCGTTAATCTCGACGGCGGCTTCCTCAATGCCTACAACAGCTACTCGAGCGCATGCAGCACGTACGTCTCGCCCTATATCTACGGCGACGCAAGCGGCGGAAACTCTGAGGCGGATGTGCTCAATTCGAAGCTGATCATCCTCTGGGGCCACAACCCGAGCGAAACGATTTTCGGTTCTTTACACAATTATTATCTCGCGCAGGCCAAGGCCAAGGGCATTCCCATCGTGGTCATCGACCCGCGCATGAGCGATACGGCGCTGAGCCTTTCCGAGGAGTGGATCCCGCTCCGGCCGACGACGGACGGCGCGCTGTGCGATGCGATCGCTTATACCATCATCAAGATGGGGCTGCACGATCTTGCGTTTCTGCACAAGTTCTGTGTCGGCTTCGATGAGGAAACGCTTCCCGCGGGCGCGCCTGCCGGCTCGAGCTACCTCAGCTACCTCGACGGTTCGCAGGACGGCATTGTCAAGGACGCTGCCTGGGCAGAGCCGATCACGGGCGTTCCCGCCTACACGATCGTCAAGCTGGCCTACCGGCTGGCTACGGCAAAGCCCGCCATGATCATCCCTGGCTTCGGCCCGCAGCGCCACGCAAACGGCGAGCAGGAGACGCGCGGCATTGCGGCTTTGGCCTGCATCACGGGAAACGTCGGAAAATCCGGCGGCGGCTCCGGCCTTCCGAGATTCGCGCCCCCACGCCCTGCCATCGCGTTCCCGGTCGGCGAGGATGCGTACCCCGGCTATATTCCGACTTTCCTCTGGTCAGACGCGGTGTTCCGCGCCAAGGAGATGGACTTTGTGCATGACGGCTTAAAATACGTCGACCATCTGCGTTCGAACATCAAAATCATCTATAACATCGCCGGAAACACGCTGATCAACCAGCACTCCGATATCAACCGGACAATCCGGATTTTGAAAGACGAGTCCTTGTGCGAGCTGATTGTGACGAGCGATCTTTTCATGACGGCAAGCGCCCGCTGGTCCGATCTGATTCTTCCGGCGGCCTCGGTTCTCGAGAGCAACAACGTCACCATGGGCTGGTGCAACGACGATTATCTGCTCAGCAACAGCCGCGCCGTCGAGCCGCTGTTTGGTACGATGCCGGACTATGACTGGGTCTGCATGATCGCCGATGCGATGGGCTACGGCGAGGCGTTCCGCGCCGGACACGCGACGACCGAGGACTGGATCTTAGATCTCTACAACACCTTCCGCCAGACGAAGGAGACGGAGCTTCCGCCTTATGAGCAGTTCCGCGAGAACGGCGGCTACAAATACAAGAACCCGCCGCTTCGCATCGCATACCGCGAGCAGATCGAAAACGGTGTCCCGTTCAACACACCGTCCGGCAAAATCGAGTTCTATTCCATGCAGATCCACGACCTAGGAGACCCGATTCCACCGATTCCCCGTTACACGCCTGCGCCCGAAGGCCCGGACGACGCACTGCGGGAAAAATATCCGCTGCAAATGATCGGCTACCATACCAAGCGGCGCTGCCATTCCATCCACGATCAGAACCCGTGGCTGGAGGAGGTCGACCCGCCGGCTCTGTGGATGCACCCGGACGACGCGGCCGCGCGCGGCATTGCAAACGGAGACATGATCGAGGTCTTCAACGACTGCGGCACCGTCCGCATTCCGGCAAAGGTCACCCGGCGCATCATGCGCGGCGTTACGTGCATGTCCCAGGGCGGCTGGTACACGCCGGACAAAAAAGGCGTAGACACCCGCGGCAGCATCAATGTACTGACCGGCGTCCGGCCGACGCCGCTTGCAAAAGGCAACCCGCAGCATACGAATCTCGTCGAGGTTCGGAAGGCTGTTGAGTAAATATCAAGCAGGATCTGCGCCTTTTCTTGCAGAGACGCAAAAATGAAGGAGGAACCCTACTATGTTAATGGAAGAAGAAAGAAAACTCGTTGCCGAATACGGCAGAAAAATGAGCACCGACGGCCTCGCACGCGGCACCGCCGGCAACATCAGCATCTATAACCCGGAGCTCGGTCTGATGGCGATCAGCCCATCCGGCCTCGGCTATTTCGACACCACGCCCGAGGACGTCTGTGTCTGCGACCTCGACGGAAAAGTCGCCGACGGCACGCGTAAGCCCTCCAGCGAGCACGGTCTGCATGCCGCGTTCTACAAGGAAAAGGCCGCGCATGGCTGCCTTGCCATCGTCCACACCCACTCTGATTACGCAACGACTCTCGCCTGCATGGGAGAGCCCATCCGTGCCGTGCACTACGTCATCGCAACTGCGGGTACGAACGAAATCCCCATCTGCGGCTACACCACGTTCGGCACGCCGGAGCTGGCCGAGATGGCTGTCAAGGCCTGCACGCACGGAAACGCAGTGCTTCTTGCAAACCACGGACTTGTCGCGTTTGGCAAGGATCTCAAGAAGGCCTACAACATTGCGGGCAACATGGAGTCTCTTGCAAAGACACAGTGGCAGTGCATGTGCGCCGGTAAGATGAACGTTCTGACCAAGGAGCAGATCGACGCGGTTCTTGTCCGCTTCCAGACCTACGGCCAGACCACGTCCAAGCCGGGCGAGCTGAAGGGCTATTGATCGGTAACCGGAAAGGAGGGGACCGGGAGACCGGTTCCTTCCGAAAAACTATCGAATTTGGTGGAATATAACATGCAAAACGCATATCTGGTCTTTGATATCGGCACCGGCAACACCCGTGTCGCGCTGGTCGGCGAGGACGGCGCTATTTTGGATATCGCCAAGGAAAACACGCGCATGTACACCGACCCCATCGCCAGCCGCGCGCAGTATTTTAAGCCGCACGAGTGGCAGGACGCAGTGTTTTCCCTCATCCGCAAACTTCTTGCCGCGCACCCGGACGTTACCGTTCGGGCCGTTACCGGAAGCACGCTGCGGCAGGGGATCGTTCTGGTAGGGCATGACGGGGGAAGCATCGTCGGCTACACCAACGCCGACCGCCGCGGCGAGGGCTTCATGCAGGAGCTTGACTGGAAGCGCATCTGGGAGCTGACCGATCTGAGCCCGTCTCCCATTTTCTCCGCCATCAAGATTCTCGGCACCTCGAAGCTTCAGCCGCAGGTGCTCGAGCAGACGAAGTTTTATACCTCCATCAGCGACTGGATGGGCTACGTGTTTACCGGACGCGCCGTCTGGGAGCGCGCGCAGGCGATGCAGAGCGCTCTGTATGACGCGGTCAACGGCTGCTGGTCGCAGGAGCTGTGCGATCTGATCGGTGTGGATATCGGCAAGCTCCCGGAGCTTGCCGATGCGGGCACCGTGCTCGGCCCGATCCGCCCGGAGGTCTGCCAGGCGCTGGGCCTTGCGGGAGAGCCCGTCTTCGTTGTCGGCACGGCGGACACGCAGTCGGCCATTTCCGCCATGCAGGCGGAGGTCGGGGAGCTTGTGACCGTCTCCGGAACGACGTCTCCGACGCTCAAAATCATCACCGACTTCTGCAAATATCCGCGCACCTGGGTCAGCCCCACGGCGGAGCCCGGAAGACTTATGCTGGAGGTCAACACGGCAAGCTCCGGCATCAACCTCCAGCGCTTCAAGGATACCATGCTGAAGGATATGCCCTATGAGCACCTCAACGAGGATGCGGCGCAGCGCGGTCTTTCGGAGCGGAACCTGCCCGGTATGTACGCAGTGTTCCTGACCGGGATGCATCTCGATCAGGACCTTCTGACGGGCGGGTTTGTCATGAGCAACCCGATCAGCGTCGATACAAAGCCGGAAGACTATTTCCACGCGCTGACACTCAACATCGGCATGAGCATTTCTATGTGCATCGAGAAGATGAAAACGCTCCAGCCGCTGGAGCACGACTATCTCATCGGCTGCGGCGGAGGCTTCTCGTCTCCGGTCGTGGGGCAGACGGTCGCCGATCTCACAGGGCTCAAGGTGCGGATCTTTGACAACTGGCGCGAGGCGACCGTCTACGGCGGATACGTGCTTTGCTGCCGCGCAACCGGAAAGCCGGTCCCCGCGCGCCGCCAGATCGCGGAAATTTGCCCCAAGCCGTCGCAGGCGCTGGAGCGCTACTACAAAAATTGGAAGGAAATGCGCGAGCATTTCAAGGAGTTTAAACTGAAATAGGAGAATACGCATGAAAGCATTAGTCGTTTACGATCCGAAATCCAAATTTACGCTGGAAGCGCTGAAGGCTGTGGAATACAAGCTGGCAGAGCTGGAGAACCTCGAGCTCGTCTATGTCGCCGACCACAACCATGAGCGCATGGAAAACCCGAAGGAATACAACCTCAAGATGGAAAAGGAAGGTCCGGAATGGATCACGCCCGAACCCGAGGTCATGGAGCAGATCAAGGACGCGGACATTCTGATGACCTCCTTCTGCGGCGTGACCAGAGCCATGCTCGAGGCCGGCAAGAACCTCAAGCTCGTGTTCATGATGCGCTCCGGCTGGGAAAATTGCAACGTCAAGGCTGCCAAGGAGCTTGGCATTCCCGTCTGCAACTGCCCGTCTCGTCTGGCAGAGCCGGTCGCCGATCTGACGGTCGCGATGATGATCTGCGAGTGCCGCGGTATCCTGCGCGGCAACCGCGACATTCTCAACGGTGAGTGGAACCAGAACGATATCTACAACGACACGACGAACGCAGCGCTCTGCAACCTCCGCATCGGCCTGTACGGTTACGGCGGAATCGGCCGCGCCATCGCAAAGCGCCTCATCAAGGGCTTTGGTGCTGAGGTCGTGGCATACGACGAGTACTGCACGCCCGAGCAGATGATGGCAGACGGCGTGAAGCCCGTTTCTCTTGACGAGCTGCTGTCCACCTCCGACATCGTTTCGATCCACCTGCGTCTGGTTGAGGCCACCAAGAACATCATCGGCAAGGAGGCTTTTGCCAAGATGAAGCCGACCGCGATCTTCTGCAACACCGCGCGCGCCGGTCTTGTCGATCAGCAGGCGCTTTGCGACGCGCTCCAGAGCAAGAAGATCCGCGGCGCTGTGCTCGATGTGTTCTGGGATGAGCCCGTGCCGAAGGACAGCCCCTTCCTGAAGATGAACAACGTCACCATGACCCCGCACCGCGCAGGTGTGACGACCGACATCGTTCCCAACACCTACAACCTCATGCTTCAGGACCTGCGCCGCTTCTGGGCAGGCGAGCCTCTGAAGTTCCTGGTCAAAGAATAAGCAGAAACCGCGATAGCCGGATGGCCTGCCATCCGGCTGCGCCGGGAAGGAGTAGCATATGCAGACATTTTCGATTCCGTATTATAAAGACCATGTCACGCTGAACGTTCCGGACGAGAATCTGAAGGCGGCCATCTATCCGAAGGCAGAGTCCTATCAGGCGGCGCTTCCGGAGGCGGAGCTGGTGCGCGAGGCGCTGGAGCATCCGATCGGCTCCGAGAAGCTCTGCGAGCTGGCGAAGGGCAAGAAAAAAATCACCATTGTGACCAGCGACCACACCCGTCCGGTCCCGAGCAAGATCACACTTCCGATTCTGCTTGCCGAGCTGCGCAAGGGAAACCCCGAGGCGGAAATTACGATTCTCATCGCGACGGGCCTGCACCGCGAGACGACGCAGGCCGAGCAGCGGCAGATGTTCGGCGACAAGATCGTCGATGAAGAGCGCATTGTGGTCAATAACGCGTTCCGGAAGGAGGACTTCGACTTTGTCTGCAAGCTTCCTTCCGAAGCGGAGCTGTGGGTCAACCGCGAGGCGCTTACCTGCGACCTTCTCATCACGGAGGGCTTCATTGAGCCGCACTTCTTTGCAGGTTTCTCCGGCGGACGCAAGAGCATCCTGCCCGGTATCTGCAACGCGGCGACGGTCAATGAGAACCATTCCTACAAGGCCGTTTCCAATCCGCACGCGGCTGCGGGCGTGCTCGAAGGCAACCCCATTCATGAGGATATGCTCTGCGCGGCAAAGGCGGTGCATGTGCAGTTTATTCTGAACGTCGCGCTCGACGCGCAGAAGAAGATCATCGCGGCCTGGGCAGGCGATCTGGAGAAGGCGCATGCCGAGGGCGTGAAATTTGTCAGGAGCCTTGCGCAGTGCCCGGTCGTCGAGGGCGACATTGTCGTTACCTCCAACGGCGGGTATCCGCTCGACCAGAATCTCTACCAGAGTCCGAAGGCTGTGGCGACGGCGGAGGCTTGCTGCCGCGAGGGCGGCGTGATCATCATGTGCTGCTCCTGCGCGGACGGTATGGGCGGGTCGAACTTTGAGCGGCTCATCACGATGGGAACTGTCGACGAGATCGACGCGTATCTTTCGAAGATCCCGCCGAAGGAGTCGATCTCCGAGCAGTGGTGCGCGCAGATCTATTCCAGGATCCTCAAGCACCATAAGGTCATTCTGGTGACGACGTTCCTGGATCACGAGCTGGTCCGCAAGGCCAACATGATCCCCGCGTCCGATGTAAACGAGGCGCTCGAGATGGCGCTTGAAATGATGGGCAAAAACGCGCAGGTCGTTGTCATCCCGGACGGCGTGGCGGTTCTTGCCGTGAAAGGATGAAACGTATGAACGAATTGAAGCTTGCATTACGGGTCGACGATCTGGACAACGTCGCGACGATTTTCGCCGAGGGCGTGACCGACGGCACCGAGGTCGTTATCCACGATAAAAAGGGCAACAAGGACCAGGTTCACGTCATCGGCGACGTGCCCTACGGTCACAAGATCGCGGTCCGCGACATCAAGGCCGGAGAGCATATCATGAAGTACGGCCAGTCCATCGGCGTTGCCGACGTCGACATCAAAAAGGGCGAATACGTCCATATCCACAACATGAAGGCGCTTCGCGGCCGCGGCGATCTGTAAGGAGGGACGCGTCATGAGCTATACATTCCAGGGCTACAGAAGACCGGACGGAAAGTTCGGCGCAAGAAATCTGGTCGCCGTCATTCCGACGACCATCTGTGCAAACGACGTGGCGCAGGCGATCTGCCGCCAGATTCAGGGCACCATCGGCTATTTCCATCATCAGGGCTGCTGCCAGCTGCCGTCCGACCTCAAGCGTGTGACGGAGGTTCTCATTGATCTCGGCCTGAGCGCAAACGTCGGCGCGGCGCTGATCGTGAGCCTCGGCTGCGAGGGTACCGATCATCAGCGCGTCTATGAGACCATCAAGGCCAGCGGCAAGCCGTGTGAGATCATCCACATTCAGGAGCTCGGCGGCACCTCCGCCGGCATTCAGGCCGGTATGGACGCGGCGCAGCGCCTTGTCATGCAGATTTCCGGCCAGCAGCGCGAGACCTGCGATATTTCCAATCTGACCATGGCCATCAAGTGCGGCGGCTCGGATACGACCTCCGGCATGGCCTCCAACTGTGTCATCGGTTACGTGGCAGACAAGCTCGTTGACCTCGGTGCGACCGTCGTCTTCGGTGAAACGACCGAATTCCTCGGCGGCGAGCATATTCTGGCCAACCGTGCGGTCGGCGGTCCCGACGGCCCCGTTGCCAAGAAGATCTATGAGATCGTCGAGCGGATGGAAAACCGCGCGAAGGCCATCGGCGAGGACATGCGCGGCGGTCAGCCGACCCCCGGCAACATCGCAGGCGGTCTGTCCAGCATCGAGGAAAAGAGCCTCGGCGCGATCGTCAAGTCCGGCCACCGTCCCATTCAGGGCGTTCTCGAATACACCGACCGTATCACCGACCAGAAGGGTCTCTGGATCAAGGACACCCCGGGCCGCGAGCCTGAAATTCTGACCGGCATGGCCGCAACGGGCGCGCAGGTCCTCATGTTCTCGACCGGCCGCGGCGCACCGCAGGGCTTCTGCTCGATGCCGGTTATCAAAATTTGCGGCAACCCGATCACTTACGCGCGCATGTCGCACGATATGGATCTGAACGCGGGCCGCATCATCACGGGCGAGAAGACCATTGAGCAGGTCGGCGAAGAGGCGTTTGAGATGCTTTTGAAGGTGCTCTCCGGCCAGATGACCAAGAACGAAGCGCTTTCCTATTTCGGTTCCATCGATATCTATTGCATTGGACCTGTCATTTGATGTATAATATGTCAGTACGCTGGAAGCCGGGATTCCCGGTTTCTGGCGGTCTGCCGGTATGACGCCGGCGGAAATGAAGAACGCAGAAAGTTGGATTCTTACGTATGGAGTATCAGAAGCAAAAGGAAACCCCCTATGAGGTGCTGGTTTATGAATCTTTGAAGCAGAAGATCCTTTCCGGCGGTTATGCCGCGGGCGAGAAAATTCCAGAGCAGAGCGTCTCTGAGGAGTTGGGCGTGAGCCGGTCGCCGCTTCGTTCGGCCATCCGGCGGCTGGCAAGCGAGGGACTGATCGAGTATTACCCGTATCGTGGCGCATTTGTCAAGGCCTATACGGATAAGGATATTCATGACGCCTTCGCCATCCGTATCCTTCTGGAATCCTACGCGATCTCCAACATCGATCCCGAAGCGCTCGAGCAGGAGCGCGGCGAGATCGAAGCGCTCATTGCCCGCTGCAAAAGCGGCGACCGGAGGGATGAAAAGGAGCTCGATGTGCTGGTCCACGAGACGGCCATCCGTCTGTGCCAGAACGCGGCGCTGCTGGATATTTACCGGACGCTCTATACGAAAATCGGCCTGTTCCGAGACATTTCCATTGCGGATAAAAAAATGAGCGACCTTGCCAACCGCTCCCATGCTGTCATGCTCCGCAGCATTCTCGACGGCAACACCTCCAAGGCGCTGCACATCGTCAAAAAGCACCTGCAGGAATCGGAGGAAAAGGTTATTTCCTACTATCGCGGCTCACGAAAAGAAGGCGCGTAACGGACGCAAAGGAGCGCGGCATGCACGAACAGACAATTTGCGCGGCGCTTTTTGCCGGGGGCGCTTCTCGCCGGATGGGAACAGACAAGGCGCTTCTTCCGTGGCGTGGAAGTACGCTCGTTCGGTACCTTGCAGGAGAGCTTGGCTTTTTTTCAGAGAAGCTTCTCTCCGCGCAGCAGCCGTCGCTGCTCCCGGGCGCAGACTGGCGGCTGGTTCCGGACCTGCGGCCCGGCTGCGGGCCATTGGGCGCACTCGAGAGCGTGCTGAGCGCGATGCGCTCGGATGCGGCTTTGTGCGTTGCGTGTGACCTCCCGTTTTTTACGCGGGAGCTGGGGCAGGCGATGCTCCGCGCGTTCCGGGAGGGGGCCGACTGCCTCATCTGCCGGGACGAAACCGGGCGCGTGCATCCGGTCTGCGCCATTTATCACAGGCGAATTTTGCCTGTCGTGAGCGAGCGGCTGCAGGCGGGCGATTTTCGCATGATGCACCTGCTTGCGAATCTGACGACAGACTATTTTCCGCTTACAGCCGCGCAGATGCAGAACGCGAATACGCCGGAAATTTGGAGCGAAATACAGAAAAACGAGCATGCTTGATGCAAGTCCGCCCTTCGCGCCGTAGTGCCGGGGCGGGCTTTTTGCGCGCGTTTTCGTTGACGAAGCGTTTTTCCCATGTTAAAATAACATTATGGAACAGAATTTCAGACCTGTCCTGGCGATTCGGATCTTCGCGGACGAAAAATGCTTCGGCCCCGGCATTGCGGTTCTGCTGCAGAAGGTGCAGGAGCTGCATTCGCTTCGCGCCGCGGCCATGTCCATCGGCATGGCGTATTCCAAAGCCTGGACGATCCTCAAAAACGCGCAGCAGCATCTGGGCTTCGAGCTGCTTCATTCCACCACCGGCGGCAAACACGGAGGAGGTGCGACGCTGACCCCGGAGGCAACTGCATTGCTTGCAGCATATGAGGAATATTGCAGGGAGCTCAACGCGTATGCCGCGGCGCTGTTTGCGGAAAAATTCGAAGGGATCCTCTGACGCGCACGGAAAAAACTGCCTGCGCGCCGTTTTGCTGCGCATTTTTGCAAAAGACGGTTGCGTTCGGCGGATAATTGTTGTAAGATAGACACAGACAGAATCTGCGGAACGCCGCACAAATTTTGGAGGTAATCACATGTTTACAAAACTGCTTGACGCTCTGAAAGCCACCCGCCGCACCATCGTCTTCACCGAAGGCCCCGACGCCCGTATCCTCGAGGCGACAGACCGCCTTCTCAAGGAAGACCTGATGGACGTCATCCTGATCGGCAACGAAGCCGAGGTCAAGGCCGCGGCCGAGAAGGGCAACTTCTGCATTTGCAAGGCCACCATCATCGACCCCGCTACATATGAAGGCATGGACGAGATGGTCGCGAAGATGGTCGAGCTCCGCAAGGGCAAGATGACCGACGAGGAGTGCCGCGCAGCTTTGTCCAAGGGCAATTATTTCGGCACGATGCTCGTAAAGCTCGGCAAGGCTGACGCTCTGCTCGGCGGCGCTACCTACTCCACTGCCGACACCGTCCGTCCCGCCCTCCAGCTCGTGAAGACCAAGAAGGGTGCGCACCTCGTATCCTCTTCCTTCATCCTCTTCCGCAAGGATAAGGATGGCAACGACGAAAAGTACTGCATGGGCGACTGCGCCATCAACATCGACTATCCCGACACCCTTGACAAGACCACCGGCGAGGTCGTCTTCTCCGGCGCGCAGAAGCTGGCGGAGGTTGCCGTCGAGTCCGCGAGAACCGCTGCGTTCTTCGGCATCGACCCCAAGGTAGCGCTCCTGTCCTTCTCCACCAAGGGCTCCGGCAAGGGCGGCACCGTCAAGCTCAGCCACGACGCGACCATCGAAGCGCAGAAGCTCGCGCCCGAGCTTGCCATCGACGGCGAAATGCAGTTTGACGCGGCAGTCTCCCCGGTCGTCGGTCAGCTCAAGTTCCCCGGCTCCAAGGTCGCGGGCTATGCCAACACCTTCATCTTCCCGTGCATCGAGGCCGGCAACATCGGCTACAAGATCGCCCAGAGACTTGGCGGTTTTGAGGCCTACGGCCCCATCCTGCAGGGCCTGAACGCCCCCATCAACGACCTCTCCCGCGGCTGCAATGCCGACGAGGTCTATAAGATGGCTATTATTACGGCTGGTATGGCGTAATTTCCCTTTCCTGTACGAAAATGCCGTAGGGGCGGACGACTCTGTCCGCCCAGCAAAACGCGTGTCCAAAACGCGAAAACCTACGGCAAAATCGAAACTTCCCTTGGGCGGACAGAGTCGTCCGCCCCTACGAACTTGTTTCGAGGCCGCGCGGGTCGATGTGCTTAATCGACCCCTACGAACTCGGTTCGAGGCTGCGTGCGGTACAAAAACCAAATGGGTCACTCACGCGACCAACCAAAAACTTCGTGGGGATGCCGGGTTCCGGTGTCCCCACAACTTTGTCTTGGAGTATTTTTATGAAACTGACAGATTACTTGGGCGACAAGCCCTTCTGGAAGGTGACGGTGCGGCTGGCGGTGCCGGTCGCGCTGCAAAACGTTCTGACAAGCTCGTTCCAGCTCGTCGATACGCTCATGGTCTCGCGCCTTGGAGACGTGACGCTCTCGGCCGTCGGCATGGCGGCGCAGTGGGGCTGGATGGCGGGCTTACTCAGCTTCGGCCTGTGCTCGGGCATGAGCGTTTTTATCTCGCAATACTGGGGTATTCAGAACCTCAAGGGCATCCGCCGCGTCATGGGACTTGGCCTTCTGACGGCGATTTTTATTTCGATGGCTTTTTTCGGTGTGGCATATTGCGCGCCGGAGTGGGTGCTGGGACTATTCAACAGCGACCCTGCCGTCGTGGATGCGGGCTGCCGGTATTTGCGCATCGTGTGCTTTTCTTATCCGGCTGTTGCCTTGACGTATCTTCTGTCGAACGTTCTGCGCGGCACGGAGCGGGTGAAGCTGCCGCTTTATGTTTCCATCGTCACGACGATCGCAAACGCGTTTGCGGACTACGGTCTGATTTTCGGCGCCTTCGGGCTTCCAAGACTCGGTGTGGAGGGCGCGGCGCTCGCGACATGCATCTCTTCGTGGCTGGGTCCTGTTCTGATCCTCATCTTCTCGGCGTTTGAAAAGAACCTTCTGATGGGGCCGGTCAGAGAGCTCTTCGCGTTTCGTCTTCGCGATGTGGGCGAGTTCTATGCACGGGCCCTTCCCGTTACGCTCAACGAAGGCCTCTGGGCGCTCGGCATGCTGACGCTCAACCGTATTTACGCGAACATCGGCTACGAGTATTACGCGGGCATGACGATTTTCAAGACTTTCTCCGAGCTCGCGTTCGCGTTCTACGTCGGTCTCGGCAACGCCTGCGTGATCATGGTCGGAAAGTCGATCGGCAAGGGCAAGATCCGGCGCGGTGTGGAGGATGCAAGACGATTTTCTGTCCTTGTGCCGCTGATGGGCCTGATCGTCGGTCTCACGATGGTAGCGGCGAGAAAACCGCTCGTTGCGCTCTTTGCAACGGGGGATAATCTGTCTGCCACGACGATCGCGACGGCCTACGCCGTGACAATTTTCTGCTCGCTCGAGTATTTCTTCCGGAACATTTCCTATGTGCAGGTTGTGGGCGTGTTCCGCTCGGGCGGCGACACGCTGACGGGCATGTTCTTAGATCTCGGCAGCCTCTGGCTGGTGTCGATTCCGCTGACGCTTATAGCCGCTCGTGTGCTCCATCTGCCGTTCCTCGGCGTTGTGATGACGGCGTATCTGGGAGAGGACATTCCAAAATCTATTTTCTGTATGCGGCATTTCCTTTCCATGCGCTGGCTCAAACCCGTTACCGAAGAGGGAAGAGAGGGCCTTCGCCTTTACCGCGAGGAGCAGAAGTAAGAAAAAGTTTGCGCTGCGGAACAAATTCCTGTATGATTCGTCTATATACCATGTAAGAAAAAATGAAGAAAAGAAAGGAAGTGTGCTATGGAATTCGATATGGGATTTGCACTGATGGATAGGCTCTTTCCACTGATGTTTCTCGTCGTGTTTATCTTCATCATCAGCACAATCGTCGGTTCGCTTGTGTCAGGAGCAAAGCGGAAACACAAAAATGACCAGTCTCCGCGCGTGACAGCGGATGCAAAGGTTGTTTCCAAACGGATGCAGGTCGGCCAGAACCGTCAGAGCAGCGGAGACAATGATATGATGCGTAGCTATACTTACAGCAAGTATTTTGTGACCTTCGAGTTTGAAAGCGGCGACCGGCTGGAGCTGCCCGTCGACGGCTCGGATTACGGTCTGCTCGTCGAGGGCGATACCGGCAAGCTCAGCTTTCAGGGCACCAGATATCTCGGCTTCCAGCGCGGCAGTGCTGCGAAAGACGACGAATAACAAGATGAGAAGAGGCGGGAGACCGTCTCTTCTTTGCGGGCCGGGCATGGAAATTATTTTGCAAGAACTCTTGACACGGACACCCGGATATGCTATTATAAATAAGCTCCATTGAGAGCTTATATCGCGGGATAGAGCAGTTCGGTAGCTCGTCGGGCTCATAACCCTTAGAGTTAGCGTCCAGCTTTCAGGAGCAAAAAGTCAACATCGCGGGATAGAGCAGTTCGGTAGCTCGTCGGGCTCATAACCCGGAGGTCGGGGGTTCAAATCCCTCTCCCGCAACCATCTAGTAGAACCAAAAAAGATATCTACGCGAAAAACCCAGAAGTTTCAACGGCTTCCGGGTTTTTTTGCGCCCATTTTTTGAAGTTGGAAAAAAAGATATCAAAAAGGGTTTTGGCAAAATCAGTGGACTTGAACCTTTACCCACGCGATTTTGGGCCGCTTTTCCGGGAATTTTTCGGGAAAGCGGCTCTTTTTTGCTCTCGGCAAAATGTAGAATTTCGACCGGCGTTTTTGTTGGTCTTGCCGAACATTCACTCCAAGCACAGATACCAGCGCGTTAGCCAGCTGTGCGACGTTTCAGACGTTAAGACCGCAGGCAAGCCTCCGCCCGTCCCAGGACGAAACCACGGCGTATTGACGACGCTGGGACGCGAGAAAGCAAAGCACCCGCTGCAACGCAGCGGGTGGTCGTTTATCTGCTGGATCTCAGCAGAGCATCAGTTTTTAATGTCACGCCCATCATGTCCTTGTGGGCTTCGCGGGTGTCCCGGCAGAGCGGCGACAGGAAGGTCAATGCGTTCTGAATGCGGCTCAGATCAGACGCAGAGAGCGTATTCTTGTGCAGATGGCGCAGCACCCGGCGATAGGATTCGCGGAGCGTTGCATCCACGGACGGCTGGAAGAAATAGTTTGAAATCAGGCCGCCGATCAATGCGGCTTCGTTATCGGTGTACTGCATGGTGATTGCCCTCCTCTACGATGTTCACACAACAAACGCGGCAATCATACCACAAGATGCGGTACCGGTCTATGCGCATTGTGCCGAAATATTGAATCACAAATCAATACACAAAATGAAGCGGCGTTTCGCTCTCTTATGAAAAGAGGGTTGAAACGCCGCTTTTTCCTTTTTTATATTTCAAAACCAAGACATAGGAGGTCACAAAAATGTCTGTATTCCGTGTTGAAAAGACCAAAGGTTACACGGTCATGTCCAACCACCATCTCCGCAACCATACGTTGTCTCTCAAGGCCAAAGGACTCCTCTCGCAGATGCTGTCGCTGCCGGACGATTGGGATTACACGCTGCAGGGGCTTGCACAGATCAACAAAGAGAGCATCGACGCCATCCGCGAAGCTGTGCGCGAGCTGGAACGTGCCGGTTACATCAAGCGCAGCCGGGAGCGCGATGAGCGCGGCTGTCTGCGCGGGACCGTCTACACGATCTACGAGCAGCCGCACGCGGAGCCAACGCCGGAAGAACCTACGCAGGAAAAGCCTGCGTTGGATAACCCAACATTGGAAAAGCCTATGTTGGAGAAACCTACGTTGGAAAATCCAACGCAATTAAATACTGAGAGTACGAAAAAAAGAAAAAGACAAAGTAAAGACTCATCAATTACCGATTCGATTCCTTTCCCTTCCGGTTTTCCGGACGCTCCCACGCAGAAGCGAACGGAAACGAAGGAATCGTTTGAAAGCTATCGGGAATTGATTCTGGAGAACATCGACTACGATGTTCTGGCAAGCGATCCGCACGTCGACCGCGAGCAGCTTGACGAGATTGTCGATCTGCTACAGGAGACGGTTTGCAGCACCCGCAGCCAAATCCGCGTTGCAGGCAACGATTATCCAGCCGAGGTCGTGCGGTCAAAGCTGCTGAAGCTGAACAGTGAGCATATCCGCTTTGTCATGGACTGCCTGAAGCAAAATACAACGCGGATTCGGAACATCCGGCAATATCTGCTGGCTGCGCTGTTCAACGCGCCAAGCACGATGAACAGCTATTACACAGCGCTGGTGGCGCATGATATGGCAGCTTAAAGCCAAACAGCAGGGGGATTGAAAAAACTATTCGACCGATTCAAGCGCACTGCGGACCATTGCGACGATCATGTTCATCTGCTTTGGTGTGGCCGAGCGGCAAAGAGCAAGCAGGGAATCCAAATCCTGCGATTCTGTCAGGTTCAGGTTGTCCGCAAGCAAATATGTTGGGGAAACATTCAACGTGCTGCAAAGCGTTACGAAAACCTGCAGGCTGGGTGTTTTTGCGCCAGACTCTATTTGCCTGAGATATGTCGCATTGATGTTGCAGGCTTCGGACAGCCGTTCACTTGTCCAGCCCCTATCCTTTCGCGCGGTGTTGATTCGTTTTCCCAGCAACTTTTTATCCATCTGATTCTCCCCACCTGTATGCTGATTGAGGCAAATTCGTTCCCTATAAGCTTACATTTTTCTTGACGCAGAAAATAGCGACTGCTAGAATACGAAATATAAGCCATTAGACTACATGCGAGGTGATACAAGATGTGCGGAACGAAAAGCTGCGCGATCCTCGGACACAGCCCTATGCGGTTTGCATGGGGATTTGATGAAGAAGCCGTGGAGTGTCACGGTATGAAGATGGAGCTGGCTCAGCAGATCATGGTGCTGCGGCAGCAAGGGGTGACGCACTTTTCCGTGGCTTGCGACTACGGCGTTGGACTATATGCCGCAGAGATCATTAACGCGCTGCGGAATGACGATCCGGAGCTGATGCTATTCTGCATCACACCATACGAGGAACAGGCAACAAAGTGGACACCGGAACTGCGCGAACGCTATTTCGATATGCTTGTCAAATGCAGCCACATGACAGCCGTTTACACACATAAGCAGCCAGACGCACAGCTGAAAGCCTACCGAACAATCATCCGGCAGTCTGACATGGTGCTGGCGGTCTACGATCCGGCATCTGCGCGTGGGGATGATACCGATAAGGCGATTTCTTATGCGAGAGAATTGCACCGCCCCATGCTGATGATCCACCCGGACACATTGAAAACGACATACTCCTGCGTGGAAGTCTGATGTGTCAGCACACTGTCCTTTGCTATAATGAGCATAGAAAAGACTTCGTAAATTTCTGCAAATTTACGATGAAACGCCAGATGCGCCTTGAGATCATCGGCCTTTCCGCGTTTTGGGTGACGGAAATTTTGACGGCGAATAGGCTTTTAAGCAACACCGCCGAGGAAACTGATTTTCTGAATGGCTTGCCGTTTGCTATCTAGTGACGGATGGACGTACAACCGCAGCGTTGTCGTAACATCTGCGTGACCCAGCATTTCGCTGACGCTTTTAACGTCAATCCTATTTTCGATACAGCGCGTCGCGTAAGTGTGACGGAGAGTGTGATAGCTGCGTTTTCGGATGCCACACTGACGCAGGACAGATTCAAAGTAGTATTGATAGGTGCGTGGCTCCATTGGCTTATCCGTTCGGCCTGTCAGGATATACGCATTTTGTGACAGACCAGAAACAGCTTTTTTCAAATACGCCATCATATCGTTTGGAAGTGGAATAACGCGCACAGATTTTTCGCTCTTTGGTGTCTGGATGATGAGCTTCGTTTTCCCATTCTGACGGACACGCTGAACGGCGCGCTCAATGCTGACGGTGCCGTTTTGAAAGTCAATATCTGAAACCCGCAGGGCGCAAACCTCACCAAGCCGCAATCCTCCGTTTGCGGAAAGTAAGATTCCGGCGTCCTTGTGATTGGGTGACGGCGATAGACTTTTCCTGAGTTGGTCAAGCTCCCACGCAGAAAACGGTTCGATTTCACGCTGTTTTGTCTTCGGCAGCTTGGTGTTCAGCGCGTCACAATAAAAATGGTATTCTGCGCTGGCAAAACGAAGCGCTGCTTTTATCAGAACACCGATGTCCCGGACGCTTTTGGCAGATAACCCACCGCCATGCAGCCGCCCACTTTGTCTCTTTTGGCTTAGGAAGTCAGAAAGCTGTTTCGCCGTCAAAGAAACGACGAAGATCGAACCAAGCTCCGGAAGGATATGATGCTCGATCAGAAAAACATATCTGGCGCGTGTAGATGGCTTGATCTCTGCCTGTGACAGATACCATACAAAAAGCTCTTTTACCGTCAAGCGGCAGCTTCCGGCAGGTCGTGACACGACCATCCGTTTCCGTTCCTCCAGCTTGGCCTTTGCTGCGGCATAGGTGCGCGCATAGACAGAAGTGTATTTTGCGCATCCATCCGGTTTCCTGCCACTGATAAAGCGCGCTTCCCAACGTCCGTCTTTTCGCTTATAAATGTTCTCACCTGTTTTTGGCAAACGGCACCCTCCTTTTGACGGCTGTTCTGACTGCGAATACAGATACGATGTTCGCACAATAGTATTCTGCATCACCTGATACCGATTGATCTTTACGAAAACGACGCAAATAATCAATATTTTGATACCGAACCGCATTGACTTTTTGCTGTGCTATTGTATAATGGTGTCAGAAACAAGATATTTATTGCGTTTTTAGGACTTCGTAAATTTGCAGAACTTTATGAAGCCGAAACCGTCATGTTTTGTATGTGCAGATAGTATGTCGCATCTATGCTGGCACATACGGAGAATGGAAGAATCTTGACAATTTAATATGTTTGCCAACGAAGAATTGTAATTGCAGGTTATCTCTCGCTTTATAGTCTGCAATGAAAGAGCAATGAATCTACTCGCCCGGAACTGTGAGGATGAGCAAGTTTCTAAAGTAGCTTGGAGGAAACGAAAGACAGCGTTACACCAACAAGCTATGTGGCCGAAAGGTCGCCATTGCGGGAGAAAATCCCGTGAGAAGGTAGGAAACAGAGCGCGGACGCGACCTGCGTCCATAGTCCAAGTCAGGAGAATCGCTTTTCTTTGCCTGCATGAGATGCTGCCTGTTTTATGATCTCGTTACGTGCAGAAGTTGAAAACAAAGGGTAGATAGCACGATGATCCTATCGGTAATTCGGAACAGGGCTCCGATTTGCTTCTAAAGTTGAAGTAAATCGGTGTTTTTTGTTTTTGAAGCAATCGGATCATCTCGCGTCAGCGGGATGATTTGTTTTTTGCGGAAAAATCGATAGGAGGATTATCTGCGATGAATGAGCAGCAACGGCAAGCATATCTGGACCAGATCAACTATGGCCGCATTGAGCGTGTGATCGCCTACAAAAACGTGCAGTTCATCCTTGAGCATCAAAATGACACTTTGGAGCAGCTCTCGGCATACTTGCAGAGCTGCATGGAGGACATTGGACACCCGCCCGCGATGGTCGAGGTGATCGGCAGCGAGTATATTGAGTACCGTTTCGGCTCATGGAAAGCTGCAATCCGTTCCTTTTATGCCGGAAAAATCACAAACATCAAAAATCCACCACATTTTCGTGACCGCAAGATCGTTCAGGATTTATGCGAGATCGAATTGAGGCGGCTTGCAGCGAAGGACGCGGCATCTTCTGAACGGGAGGTGCAGCGATGAATCCGAACAGAACGTATGAGGAAAATATGGCGGCGCTTAAAAAAGTTTTGACCCAACGCACCTATACGGCGCTGTCTCACAGGAACATCGAGTTTGTTCTGAAATATCAAAATGCGTCATTGCAGGAGTTGGCTGCATATTTGCGGCGGCGGCAGGCGGAGCTGCGGCATATCCCCGGCAGGACAGAAATAATTGGCGGCGATTTTATTGAACTGCGGTTCCGCGGATGGGTAAATGCGCTTGAAGCGATCGGCGTTAGCAGAGAGCTTGCGGCAAAGCGCAGTACGCCCGCGCTGGAAAAAACGGCGCTGTTTCAGGCGGAGTTCAATACACAGCGGGAGCTAGACAAAGCAGCCAAGGCTGAAGCCAAAAAGCAAAATAAAGCCAAAGAGAAGCCACAGATTCAAGGCAAAGGCCGCCGGTTCCGCGCGGATCTTCTTCTGGATGAGAAAATTACAGGAAGAACGATGTACGCGCTTGAATTGCAAGGGTTCAAATGCCCGCAGAATAAGAACGTGCGGAAAACGCAGGAGTTCAAAGCCGAGTACCAGCGGCAGCTCACAAAGTTTCGGCAGGAGCAGGCGGCAGAAAAGGAAGCCAAGCGCGCAGCACGGCAAGCCGAACGGCAGGAACCGGCTGCGGAGGAAAGCGCACAATAATTTATTTGCACAATCCGAATTGGGAACGGATTTGCGATAGACCAGGCTCTACCCCCTAGAGCCGACTGCCAGCGCGTCACCCCCTGACGCGCAGAAATCCCCGGTTCCGAATTGGGAACGCGGAACCGGGGGATCTCAAAACAAATCTACCGGGCCTTCGCCCGTCTCGAAATGATGAATCGCATCGACAACTGAATAGCCACAGCATGAGAGCATATTGTCCCGGCGAAGCGACGCGAAGAAACGAGCGCACCAACGGGCAGAAAACGCGGTCTACGTCGCGGCGGGCGGGAGCGCAGGAAGCGGTAGTGTATCTGTGGTGTGAAGCAGGAATTTGTTGTTTGCAGCAGCTTTTGCTGTGACATAAAAGACCCAACGCTGATGCAGAGCTGTTCCTCGGCTGCATCGGCTTAACCGCGAGGAACGAATTTATGCGGACAGAAAGGAAGTCAAGCATGAAAAAGATTTTCAATTCCCGCGCGCTGGCACTGATCCTTGTGCTGGCAATGGCCGTATCGCTGCTTACAATCAGCGCATCGGCAGTAACAAATGTGTCCCTGACCGGACACGGCAGCAACATTGCAAGTATTGTTGCAACTGGTGCTGATTTTGAAGAAATCGACTACGCAGTAAGCACAGACATGCACGGAACGGTCTATGACTATTACCTGACCGTCCCAGCAGATACGGCAGACGGCACAGCACTGACTGCGACGTTCACCGCAGCAGCCGATCAGGACAGCAACTTTGTCATCTCCACTCGTGGCAAAAATGTCCCGAATCCGCCCTATGGTGTTGTGTTCATCCGTCAGGGCGCAGCCACTACCTATACGGCTACAATGACTGAGGGTGCAGCATTGGCAACGGCGTATGCGCACAAGGATGTTGTCAATGAGTTCGGCAAATGCGATACCTACAACTTCCACTACAATCTTCCGTATCCTGTCAGCATTTCCACCGGCGACCCGGTGTTTATCGGATGGAGCGGCAATAGCGGCACGGTCAACGGTCGCAACGGTTCCAGCAGGATTCCGAGTGAATTTACGCTGTGGGTTGATACCCCAACATCCGTCACCGTGAATGGTGTCGCGCAGACAGCCTTTATTCAGAATGAGGGCAATTACGGCTACACGATCACGACCTCGGAGGATAACACGCTCTCCATCGTCGTTGTCGCTAAAGGCGAGACTTATACCATCTCTTGCCCCACCAAGACCCACACCCCGGCTGGCAGCGCGCCCACCTCGGTCGTGAGCTACCTGCCAATCGGTCAGTTTGCAAACAACTCTGCATGGGGTATTCTCGGCTCCAAATTTGCAGGTAAAACGACGCTTGACAGTACCGGCGTTTCGCTGGGTGCGTTCGGTGGCTTCATCGAGTTCGAGTTTGTAGGCGGCATCACAAATGATGAAAAGAACCCCTACGGCATCGACTTTGTGATCTATGGCAATGCGTTCAACGGCAACCCGGAGGCTGGCGCTGTACAGGTTTCCGAGGATGGCACAACGTGGTATGAGCTGGCCGGTTCCAACTACTACAACGGCAACTTTACTTACACTCCGCCTACCAGCGGTTACTCCAACGTCTACTCTGGTACGCAGCGCAACACCAGCGTAGTCTATACCAAAAACACCAATGAGAGCAAAGTATATGCTTCTCTGGCAGGCAACACATCGGTAGCCTTTGGCCCGGTATCTTGGTTCCCGCTGACTACGACCTATACAGCCTTTGCCAGCAATCCGGCTGGCGGCGCACATTGCGGCAACATCTCCGTCAATCTCAGCGGCAATACGCTGACCTTTGCCGGTATCACTGCGGTTGCGGATTCCAACACGAACGCGGACTACGCATTTGGTTATGCAGATATTACACCGATCGGCAGCCCCAGCCAGTATGGTGAGGCTATGAACCCCTATGCCAGCAGCAAGACCGGCGGCGATGGCTTCGATCTGGAATGGGCAGTTGATATTTCAACTGGCCTGCCTGTTGATGTGACCGGCAAGACGTTCCACTATGTGCGCGTTTACAGCGCGGTTTTGAACCTCGACAGATTTGGCGAGACTTCGACTGAAGTAACCGGCATTTTCACGACTGCTAATAAGAGCACTGCAACAGTTGGTCAGACCACGGGTGTCTCCTTGACAATCGACGGAGAGAATCTTACGGAGTACTCTCATACCTATACGGAATACGGAAATGTAAAGTACTATGATTTGACAAGCGCAAGACTTTCCAGCGGATCAACGATTGAAGCCTCTCTCTCTGGCGCAAATATTTATATGAATGGTTCTAATACAAGCACCTACGCAATTACGTCGAGTACGCAATTTGTTCGCGTCATTGTCCAATCTGGCAATTGCGCACCGTATATTGCACTCCTCAAGATTGCGTAAGATATAGGAGGAAAAGCAGATAAATAGTTAAGTGAAGGACGGTAGGGAATAATAACTGTATTCCCCGCCGTTTTTTCATGGCTATTTTGCCTATGGAAGTATGAAAAAAGTTCTCTCTTTACTGCTTACGCTGGTATTGATTTTTTCACTATGCGCAGTGCCCTCCTACGCGGCAAACAAAACATATAATATCACAAAAGATGGAATTGATGATGGCACTTCAAAATGTCGAGTAATTTCCGATGAAATAACGATTCAACCTGGCGCAAATTTTGCCAATAGCAAAGTCACAACAACTTATGTTATTGATGCTGAGTCAGCCGATGATGTTATTCTTAATAATCAGACAGGTAAGCTAATCGGTACAAGCAAAGGTTCTTATCTGAATATTTCTGGTTGGCTTTCAATTTCTAAAGACAAAACGAGAGTTTTATCTACATATACAGATATATCAAAAAATGATCTCGAAGCAGCTGGTCTTACATCATATACCGCAGGGTGTGATAAGTATTATTATCTTTGTTTTAAGCCATCTACTGAGATTTTTGGTCTTCTAGTTCAGATCAAAGCCATAAAAAAAGAAACAAATAAAACTAATCTAAATAATGCTGTTTCAGAAGTCACTGGAGAAAATGCAGCAAAGTATTATCATACCGATGACCGTTTTAATGGAAAAGAAATAAGCGCCAAAGGTTTCTGGAATGATATGATGCCCTATTTGCAAACGGCACAAACTGTGGCAAATAGTACAACGGTCGATCAAGATGCAGTTGATACCGCAACTCAAAATCTAAACGACGCCATAGCAAAACTCATTCCTATTACGCAAGCCAACGCGACTGCACTTTATGAGACTGTCAATACCACATGGTGCTGGCAGCAGGGAGAGTTGAGCGATACGACAGGCACACCGGTCAGCGCAGACAACTGTACCGCTATCACATGGGACGCCTATGAAGCGGCATGGACGGCGGCAAAGACGCTTTTGGATTCGCTCTATGTGGATGGAACGGCTCCTGCTGCCGAACGTCAGCCGGAACTCGATGCAGCGGTATCGGCGGCTGATCCGCACAAGCTGGTCAACGCTGATCTTTACAACACTGCCTACGAAAACTATCAAAGCCGTAAAGCAGAAGCTGAAGCACTGATCGAGCAGTATGATCCGGCCAAACTGAGCGAAAGCGATTACAGCGCAGAGTCGTGGGCAGCGTATGTCAGCGCCTACAATGTGCTCAAGGCCGATATGGAGTACCGCATTGTTGGCGGCACGACAGAAGATTACGCCATGCTGAAAGCGTTCAAAGGCTACGATGCTTATAATGAAAGCGGTCAGTGGACGCATTATCCGGCACATATTGACGCGCTGAAAACTGCGCGCAAGCAGCTCGTCAGCGGTAAAGACATTACAGTTTCTTTCACCTATATCAACAACTTCTCGGCGCTGTACGAGGGATTCCGGGGGAATGGGACTGACCTGTATGCCAATGCCAGCCTTGGTCTGACAAGCGGAAACGCCACGCTCGGTGCGGCGTTTGATGCCGCCGGGATCACCGTCGATATGCACGATGATTCGACGCTCCCCGGCATCGGCCCGATCAACAATGGCGACACGAACCCGGTGTTCGCGCTCTATGTCAACGGCAGCTATTACGGAGATTACCGTTGGTCGGCAAAAGCAAAGTGGAACAACGTCCAGCTCCATGACGGCGATGTTGTACGTCTGGTGCGCATTCCGCTTCAGATGTTTGAAAGCGAAGAATCGTCTGGCTACGATTCTTCTTCCGTCTCGCTGCTTCCGGCCATCACGGATCCTGAATTTTATGAAGGCAGCTACGCCATGATCCATGCTTCAGCTCCGGCCAGCACGACCGTTGGCGCTCAAGCCGAATTTTCGGCTACCGTGACCAGCGCAAATGCAGGTGTATCCAGCAGCAAGAGCGCAGAGAATATTACGCTCTTTATCAGCGACCCGGTGGAGACGGAAACGCTGTCGCAGCCGATGCACAAAACAACGGCGACAACGGATACCAGCGGCAATCTGGAATATATTTTCAGAGAACCCGGCTATTACACCATTGCCATGTTCAATGTGACACCGGATGATCTGACATTCCGCTCGATTTATCGGGAAGTCACCGTTGGCGAATACTATTCGCTCTATACTGGTGATTATGCTATCGTCCATGTTACCAAAGCAGCAGATATGAACGCGCTGCTTACCCAATATCGCAGCAAGAACCTTGCGACGGCCAAAGCGTATTATGATAGCTTCCATGACTATGATTTCACATCCGAAAACTATCAGGAGCTCACAGATGCGTATAACGCGCTGAAATCCGGCCAGACCTCCGCGACATCGTTTAAGGCGCTGATGGATGCGTTCGATACGGACTATGCAGCATTGCAGGCAGCAGGTGCAAACGCGCTTGACCATGCGGCGATCATTGCCGCGCTTCGAAAGAACCTGTCCTATCTCCCGGACGACCTGACCACGCTGACCGCAAGCGATAAGGAGCTTGTTGTGGCGCTTCAGGCGGCATACGCTGAACTGAACTATTATCAGAAATCGCTCCTGACCGCAAAGGAAAAGGCAACACTGGAACAGCTTGCGAAGATCAATGCAGCAGAGTTAAAGGAACCTGTAACCGTTACGGTCAAAATTACACAGCCTGAGCTGCCGTATAAGTCGGATTCGGGTTCCCCAAACTACGGCTGGCCGGATCATAACACGATCCTGCGTGTCAGAGCAGACGGAACAACGGTTGTCGTATCAGAAGCATCCGGCAAAGAATTGGTCGGGATGCAGGAGTGGACTAAAGAAAACGTTGCCGTAGGCAACATTCTTGAGATCCGCCGCTATCTGGAAACGACAAATGAGCAATATTGGCTGGTCTGGTCAACGGACAACGGAACAACATGGAATCGGACAACTGCACAAACGTTGACCAATCAGCATGGCACATCTTATCCCGGTTATTATCTTGTCCAGCTCAAAATTCCGGAGACGCTCCAAACGGATGATACATTCGTCGTTCAGCTCAAGATGGTCTCCAAGACGGAATACCAGCAGATGTTTGAAACGCTCGACGATAAGGCGATCACCAAGCTGAAAAATGCGGCCATTGCCGTTGTCGAATCCACGTTCAACGCCTGCGATCAGAGCAAGTACAATGCAGACGGCATTGCTGCCCTGAAAGCTGCGCTGCAATCCGGCCGTGAGGCCATCAACGCTGCAACAACCGAGGCTGCAATCAAGGCCGCGCGTGACAGCGCTGTTTCCGCGATTCAGGCCGTCCCGACAGCGGACAAGAAGATCACAACCGGCGACATCAAGTACAATTCCGGCACCACAGTCGGCACCGTGACCGTTACTGTTGAGAACACCACTTACAGTGCGGCACCGTTTACCGGCACCATCGTTTCCGGCGAATATGAGCTTGGTCAGAATGACAGCATGATGACCATGATCCTCAAAGCGCTGGAGCTTGGCGGCTACACATGGAATGGCATCGAAGAGCTGACTGCGGATTCTTACACACAGACCACTTACATTGCATCCATCCATAAGGGCGGCAAGTCGCTGGCCGAAAAGGATGGCAGCAAGGGCGCTGGCTGGATGGGAACCAAGAACGATTGGTTCGTCAATCAGGGTTTCGCGGCGTTCACCTACAAGAATGGCAGTCTGAGATCCGGCGATGTGATCCGCGTCATGTTCACCACGAATCTTGGTGAGGACATCGGCGGTTCGTGGACGAACAACGAAACGACGCTGTCCAGTCTGAAATTCAGCAGCGGTACGCTGACTCCAGCGTATAGCAGTGCGACCACCGATTATCTCTTGGTCATTCCCAGTGAGCAGATCGGTACACGCATCAACTATTCCGCCGCAAATAAGAACTTCCAGACCAGAGCTTATCTGAACACCTACGGCAGCGATAACGCCTACTATGCAAACGGCGACATTATGGCTGTTTCGTCCGGCGACGTGATCTATGTCGGTGTTGGTGATAAGAATTGGCCCACCATGAATAAGGCGTCCAACTACACAACAACCCGCTACACCATCGCTGTTGTGCAGAATGGCAATGCGTCCGACGTGGTGAAGCTCATCACCAAGCTTCCCGCTCTGCGCAAAATCACGCTGGCAGATGCTTCAGATGTGCGTACTGCAAAGGCACAGTATGATCTTCTTACGCCCGCGCAGCAGGCAGACATTGATGATGCGCTGAAACAAAAGCTGGAAGCCTGTTACAAAGTTGTGACAGACTTGGAGGCAGCTAAGATCGTCTCTGACGCGATTGCTGCTCTGCCTGCAACGCCGACTGTTGATGACATTGGCGCAATCCGTTCCGCGGAAGAAGCTTACAACAAGCTGACAGATGACCAGAAAGCCTATCTGACGCAGAGCGAAGTGAACAAGCTGAACGCGGCTGTTTCCACTGTCTCTACGCTTGAAGTTGGATATGTGTACGGACTGATTGCTGCACTTCCCGGAAAAGACACCGTAACGGCAAAGGATCGGGCAGCGATTGAAGCTGCACGCACTGCGTACAACAATCTGAGCGAAGCGCAGCAAAAGCTGGTCAGCAATTATTCCAAGCTGACAGACGCCGAAGAAGCGCTTGAAAATCTCGGTAAGACCGCGATTTATGAGGAGTACCTCAACAATGTACTCGAATACGTCAAAGCGGAGACGTACAATCCGTCTCTCGGCTCGACCTATGGCGAGTGGGCGGTTCTGGCCGAAGCCAGAGGTAACGTTAGTGCATCCGTCTGGTACGACAAATATCTGAGCAATATTGCAAAAAGTGTTGCTTCGATGAACGGCAAGCTCGATCCCACCAGTACGCAGACCAAGCATACCGAGTATTCCCGCGTCATTCTGGCGCTGACCGCGCTCGGTGAGGATGCGACGAAGTTCACCGGCTCCAACAGCACGGTCTACAACCTTGTTGAACCGCTGTTTGAGAAGAACGGCAGCACCTACCGCGTTTCCGAGCAGGGCAACAACGGCACGGCATTTGCACTGATTGCACTGGATTCCGGCAACTATTACGACAATGCGACCGGCACAACTGCACGCAATGCGTGGATCAATAGCTTGCTTGACGCGCAGATCAGCGATGGCTCTTGGGGCATCGATGCAGATTTCCCCGGCTCCAACGTTGATATGACGGCAATGGTCGTACAGGCATTGGCTCCGTATTGCAGCACAAACGCCAACGTCAAAGATGCGGTAGATAAGGCGGTGAAATGGCTGTCTGCTGAATACCAGAAAACCGGCGATTATGGCAGCTCCGAATCCGCCGCACAGGTCATTGTCGCGCTGTCTGCGCTTGGCATTGATGCAAAGACCGACAGCAGATTCCAGCATAATGGCATCAGCGTTCTGTCGAACTTCTTGAGCTACGCGGATCCCAACTCCAAGGGATTCCTGCACGACAAGCAGCCGAACAGCACGGTCAATCAGATGGCATCTGAGCAGGCGGCCTACACGCTCGTTGCGTATGACCGCTATGTAAACGGAAGCAAGCGACTGTACGATATGTCCGACGTGACAAAACGCGAGAACGCGGATGCACAGGCTGTTATCGACATGATCAACCAGATTGGCTATGTCGATGAATCCAGCTATAACGCGATTGCGGAAGCGCGCAATGCCTACAACAAGCTCTCTGCTGCTGACAAGGAAAAGGTCACGAACTACAATACCCTGACTGCTGCCGAAACTTCGTACAAGGCAATTCTGAAGCAGAAGCAGACAGATCAGTACAAGGCATTGAAAGCGCACTATGACGATCTTCTGAACGACAAAACCAAGAAGTACGGTACCGCCGCAAAGAAGAAACTCGCAAGCATTCTCCAGCAGGCACAGACGGATATGAACGCTGCGGAATCCTGCGAGCGTGTCACGGCCATCTATGAAAAAGCTATTACTGATCTGGATGCTGTCAAGCCCGGTGATATTGAAGTCACGTTCCGTCTCATCGGCGCTTTGGAAGCAACGCAGGATGTTGACCTGACGACCGACAGCTATCTGCCCGAATATGTCACATGGGTGCCCACCACGACATATGCACTGCAAGAGAACGCTACGGTTTATGACCTCTTTACCGAAGCCATGAGCGATGCAGGCTTGCGGTATATCGGTGCGGAAAGCAACTACGTCAGCACCATCTATGCCCCGTCCTGCCTTGGTGGATACGCGCTCAGTGAGTTCACCAACGGCAAGAAGTCCGGCTGGATGTACACCGTCAACGGAACGCATCCGAATCAGGGACTCAAGAACTGGACGCTCAAGGACGGCGATGTTGTCATCTGGCACTATGTCAATGACTACTCGCACGAAGTCGCAGATTGGTTTAACGATCCGAATTACCCGTCGCTTGGCAATGGAACCTACTACAACGGCTGGCTCCGCGCTGCGGACATCAGACCCGAACAGTATGTCAATGAGCTGCTGGGTAAGATTCTGAAGGTTGGCAAGAACGGCACGGTCGAGCCAAAGCTGACATTCCAGCATATCGGCAAGTCTGTCACCTTCACATTCAAGCCGGATACCGGTTACAAGGTCAAGGACGTCAAGGTCAACGGCAAGTCTGTCGGCGCAGTCAAGACCTATACCATTGACAAGCTCACGGTATCGACCAGAATCGAAGTTGAGTTTGCGGATGGCAAGCTGCCGTTCACAGACGTACATGAAACCGATTGGTTCTACAATGATGTTCTGTTCGTCTATGAGGAAGGCTTGTTTGCCGGAACGAGCGATACGACGTTCTCTCCGAATGCAGCCATGACCCGCGCGATGCTCGTCACGGTTCTGTATCGACTGGAGGGTGAACCTGCCGTAAGCGGCAGAAGCGGATTCTCCGATGTGACGTTCAACAGCTACTATGAGGACGCTGTGACGTGGGCAGCCGACAACGGCATCGTCAACGGCACCAGCATCACGACGTTCTCTCCGAACGCAAATGTCACCCGTGAACAGATGGCGGCAATTCTGTACCGCTATGCGCAGTACAAGAAGTACAATACCGCCGCAAGCTCCAGCTTGAATGGCTTTACAGACCAAGCAAGCGTGTCCGGCTATGCCACGGCTTCGCTGGAATGGGCTGTTGCCGAAAAGCTGGTCAACGGCAGTGCAGGTAAGCTCATGCCGACCGGCAACGCCACCCGCGCACAGGTTGCAGCCATTCTCCACCGCTTTGTGGAAAATGTAGCGACCACCAAATAACACCTTGCAGCACAGGACTGCCCCCTTTGGGGGGCAGCCCTGCTTGCCGCATTATAGGGGGATTAAAATATGAAGCAAATTCGTAAATTTGCAGCGCTGATTCTGGCGTTTTCCGTCCTGTTCTCGCTGGCTGTTCCCACATTTGCAGCGTCCAGCGTCCAGAGTGAGGTGCAGTCAAGCGCCGCTTTTATGCTCTCTTCCGTGAAGTCTCCGGAAGTCGGCTCCATCGGCGGCGAATGGGCAGTCATCGGTCTTGCCCGTTCCGGGTATTCCGTTCCCGCAGACTATTATGACGAATATTACACGCGCGTTGAAAAGTATGTGAAAAACTGCTCTGGCGTGCTGCATGAAAGAAAATACACCGAGTATTCCCGCGTCATCCTCGCGCTGACCGCCATTGGACGCGATCCGTCCAAGGTCGCGGGCTACAACCTTTTAATGCCGCTGGGCGATTTTGAAAAGACCATCTGGCAGGGTCTGAACGGTCCCATTTGGGCATTGATCGCGCTGGATTCCGGCAATTACGAGATTCCCAAAAATCCCACCGCAAAGACGCAGGCCACGCGCCAGCTTTACATCGATGAGATCATCAAGAATCAGATGAAGGACGGCGGCTGGAGTCTGACCGGCACCGGAGAATCCGATGTAGACATCACCGCCATGGCCTTGCAGGCGTTGGCAAAATATCAGGACCAGAAAGCGGTCAAGAGCGCAACAGACAAAGCCCTGACCTACCTCTCCAAAGTGCAGGATAATAAAGGTGGATTCTCCTCATGGGGAACGACGAACGTCGAATCTGTCGCGCAGGTTGTTGTTGCGCTCTGCGAGCTTGGGATTTCTCTGGATGACAGCCGCTTTGTGAAAAACGGCCACACGCTGACAGAAAACCTCCTGTCCTTCCGGCAGGCAAACGGCGGGTTCTACCATGTCCTTGACGGTTCAGATGGCAATAACCAGATGTCCGCCGAGCAGGGCTTCTATGCCCTCGTTGCCATCGACCGCGCAGAAAACGGCAAGAACAGCCTGTACCGCATGGGCGATGTCACGAAGGCTACTACAAAGCCCAGCACCACCGTCAAAAAAGGCAATGCCGACGCGTCCGTCAGCGTCCCCGCTGTGAGCGCGCCCGGCACAACGTTCTCGGACGTCAAAAACCACGCCAACCAGACCGCCATTGAAGCGCTTGCCTCCCGCGGCATCATCAACGGCATGGGGCAAGGCACGTTTATGCCCAACAAGACCATGACGCGCGCAGAATTTGCCGCCATCGTCACCCGCGCCCTCGGTCTGGCTGCAAAGGATACAAAAGTCTTTACCGATGTTCCCAGCTCCAAATGGTACGCCGGTTACATCGGCACAGCCAACAGCAGCGGCATTGTCAACGGTGTTGGCAGCGGCAAGTTTAATCCGGACGGCACCATCACCCGGCAGGAGGCCGCCGCGATGGTCGCCCGTGCCGCAAAACTGTGTGGCCTTGATACGTCGATGGGCGCGGCAGCGACAAAGGATATGCTGGCGCAGTTCGGAGATTACCGCAGCGTGGCATCCTGGGCGAAGGAACCGATGGCGTTCTGCTACTCCGTCAATATCCTCGACCAGAGCGACCTCAATATCGAACCTACAAAGGCGATTCTGCGCTGCGAAATTGCACAGATGCTTTACAATATGTTGACCGCTGCGGAGTTGATTTAACATGAAATTTTGGCAGAAACACAAATGGAAAATCATTGTTCCGGTATTGATCGTTCTGGCGCTGGCTGCGGCCTTTACATTTGGCGACCGGGATATGCCGAAACAGAAAGACACGTCGGAACAGCCGACCGTTGCCGCTCCGGTGGAGGCACCGGAGCAGGACACAGCGGCGGCAGACGTGCCGGATGACGTTGAGACGGGACCGGTAGAGACACCCGCCGAAAGCACACCAGAGCCGTCTGGCGCCCCGCAGACGGGAGAATCTGCACAGGCTAATACCGAACAGCCAGAATACGTTTCGCCGGAGGAAATCCAGGCAAGTGCAACCGGCGAATATGAAGAAGTGGGCGGCATGCTGATCGACACCGGCACGGGCAAGGACAAGTACCAGACGGACCCCGTGCCGGAGGGAAAGCCCATCCCGGTCGAGCCGGAGGACGTGGAAATTGGCGATGCGGAATACACCTGCACCCTCTCCATCTCCTGCGCCACGATTCTCGACAATATGGACCTTTGTAAGAAGGAAAAGCGCGAACTGGTGCCGGAGGACGGCTGGATCCTGGAACCAATGACCGTCACATTTTATGAGGGCGAGAGCGTTTTTAACATCTTACAGCGCACCTGCAAGCAGCAGAAGATCCACATGGAATTTGAGAACACGCCGATCTACAATTCCGCCTATATCGAAGGAATCAATAATCTCTATGAGTTTGACGTTGGTAACACTTCCGGTTGGATGTACAAGGTCAACGGCTGGTTCCCCAATTACGGATGCAGCCGCTACCAGCTTCAAAACGGCGACGTGATTGAGTGGGTCTATACCTGTGACCTCGGAGATGATGTGGGCGGCGGCTACGCGACTGGAAGCGAATGAGAAACAAAGACGCCTTTTCAGGCTACCATCCGACGATCAATTTTTTATACTACGCGCTCGTCCTGCTTTTTTCAATGTGCCTGATGCACCCGGTCTATCTGGCAATTTCCTTGACCGGTGCGCTGGCGTATGACATCTATCTCAAGGGCAGAAAAGCGGTGCGCTTTGCCGTCATGGGACTGCTTCCCATGGCGGCGCTTGCCGCGCTCGTCAACCCGGCGTTCAATCACGAAGGTCAAACGATACTGACGTATTTGCCCAGCGGCAATCCGCTGACGCTCGAATCCATGTTCTACGGTGTGGCCGCGGCGGTCATGCTCGCGTCAGTTGTGCTCTGGTTTTCCAGCTACAACGAAATCATGTCTTCGGACAAGTTTGTCTATCTGTTTGGGCGCGTCATCCCAGCGCTGTCTCTTGTGCTCTCCATGGCGCTGCGTTTTATCCCGAAGTTCAAGGCGCAGATGCAGGTCGTCTCCGAGGCGCAGGCGTGCATCGGGCGCGACACGAAGAACGGCAGCGTGTTCCAAAGAGTCGGGAACGCCGTCAAAATCTTCTCCATCATGGTAACGTGGTCACTTGAGAACGCGATTGAAACAGCGGATTCCATGCGGTCGCGCGGCTACGGATTGCCCGGACGCACGGCGTTCTCGATTTATCGTTTCGATGAGCGTGATAAAGCCGCGCTTGCGTGGCTGATCTTCTGCGGCACGTATCTCGTTTCCGGCTGGATGGCAGGCGGCACGTATTTCCGCTACTATCCGACTGTGAAAACTGCCGCATGGACGCCCATGACCGTGAGCTTCATGTGTGTTTATCTCGCACTGGTGCTGACGCCGGTGATTCTTGATCGGAAGGAGGACAGACAGTGGAACTCTTTACAATCAACCATCTGAATTTTGCGTATCCGGAACAGGAAAAGAACGCAATTTCCGACCTCACACTGTCTGTCCGACCGGGGGAGTTTCTGGTGCTTTGCGGTCCCTCGGGCTGCGGCAAAAGTACGCTTCTGCGGCAGCTCAAAACCGTTCTCGCGCCGCATGGCCGCAGAAGCGGCGAGATCCTGTTCGATGGCAGAAATCTTGATTCCCTAGACCAACGCGAACAGGCCGAGAAGATCGGCTTTGTGCAGCAAAGTCCGGAGAATCAGATCGCGACCGACAAGGTCTGGCACGAGCTGGCGTTCGGGCTGGAATCCCTCGGCTGTGACACGCCGACCATCCGCCGCCGCGTTGCGGAAATGGCATCGTTTTTCGGGATTCAGGAATGGTTTTATAGGCCGGTCACAGAGCTGTCCGGCGGCCAGAAACAGCTCTTAAACCTAGCGGCGGTGATGGTTTTGCAGCCAAAGGTGCTGATTTTGGACGAGCCGACGAGCCAGCTTGACCCGATTGCCGCGTCGGATTTTCTTGCGACGCTTGGCAAGATCAACCGCGAATTGGGAACGACCATCCTCCTGACCGAACATCGTCTGGAAGAAGCGTTCTCCTTTGCGTCGCGTGTCGCGGTCATGGACGGCGGCAAGCTCCTTTGCACCGGCACGCCCGCCGAAGTGGGCGCGGAGCTGAAAAGCAGTGGGAACGCGATGTTCCTCGCCATGCCCGCCGCCATGCGCATCTGGAGCGCTACGGATTCTACGGTGACTTGTCCGGTATCCGTCTGCGACGGCCGAAACTGGCTGCTCGACTATGCAAAAACGCATGAATTGCAGCCTATCCCAGAAGAAAATAAAAACGCACCGGACACGGAAACCGTTGTCTCGGCGCGGGAACTCTGGTTCAAGTATGACAAAGACCTGCCCGATGTCGTGAAAGGCTTGTCCTTGGAGCTGCACAAGGGCGAATTTCTGACCCTGCTTGGCGGCAACGGCACGGGCAAAACGACTACGCTCAAGCTGCTGGCAAGCCTGCAAAAGCCGTATCGAGGGGAATTGACTATCAGCGGCAGCGTCGGAATGCTGCCGCAGAATCCGCAGGCGCTTTTTGTGAAATCCACGGTGCGTGAAGATTTGCTGGAGATTTTACCAAAATCCGAACGCAAAACCGAGCGGCTTGCACAGGTTGTTTCTCTTTGCAAACTGACGGAGCTGCTCGACCGCCATCCGTATGACCTTTCCGGCGGTGAACAGCAGCGCGCGGCGCTGGCAAAAATCCTGCTTCTGAACCCGGACATCCTGCTCCTTGACGAGCCGACAAAGGGGTTGGACGCGGAGTTCAAACAGGTTTTCGGGCAGATTTTAAGGACGCTGCAAGCGTCCGGCGTAGCGATCCTCATGGTCAGTCACGACATCGAGTTCTGCGCGAAATACGCCGACCGCTGCGCCCTGGTTTTTGACGGCAGCATCGTCACCGAAGCCGAACCGAGAACGTTCTTCTCCGGCAATAGTTTCTACACGACGGCGGCAAATCGCATTGCCCGCGACATCCTGCCCGCAGCGGTCACGCCAGAGGATGTGATTATGGCCTGCGGCGGCGTGCTTGAGCCGGAACCGGCGCTGCCGGAATACCAGCGCATCCCGCCCGCGCCGGAGAAAGAGACGCGGACGGTGAAAAAGCTCCCGGTCTGGCGAAAAATACTTGCCGCCGTGTCCGGCATTGCTTCACTGGCGCTCATCGCGCAGGCCATCGGCGTGACAGACCTCACAAAGCTCATCGACGCGAACGGCATGACCGCGCTGGCAGGTGGGCAGCTCAAGCTCTACGGCATTTTGCTTGCCGCGCTTCTTGTGTTTGCGCTATCCATTGGCCGGAAGGCTGAACGTCCGGATTACCTGATTCAAACGCCCGTGGAAAAACGCAAGCTCCAAAAGCGCACCGTGACTGCCACGCTGCTCATCCTGCTTTTGATTCCTCTGACATTGTTTGTCGGCGTGTACTACTTCGCGGGGCGAAAATATTACTTCATTTCGCTGCTCATTCTGCTCGAATGTATGCTGCCGTTCTTCCTGATTTTCGAGGGCAGAAAGCCGCAGGCGCGGGAGCTAGTGCTCATTGCCGTGCTCGTTGCGCTGAATGTGGCAGGACGCGCTGCGTTCTTCATGCTGCCGGAGTTCAAGCCGGTCGTTGCCATGACGATTCTGGCAGGCGTGGCCTTTGGCGGCGAAACGGGCTTTCTGGTCGGCGCGATGACCATGCTGGTCTCGAATATGCTGTTTTCACAAGGACCTTGGACGCCGTGGCAGATGTTCTCGATGGGTATCATCGGCTGGCTGGCAGGTGTCTTGTACCGCAAAGGCGTTCTGCGGCGCGGGCGGCTGAGCCTTTGCATCTTCGGCGTGATCTGCTCGACCATCGTGTATGGCGGCATTATGAATCCCGCGTCTGCCCTCATGTGGGCGCACACGATCAACTGGAAAATTATTTTAAGCTACTACGTCACCGGCCTTCCGGTCGATCTGGTGCGCGCCATTGCCACGTTTTTCTTCCTGTGGTTGATTGCCGAACCCATGCTCGAAAAGCTCGACCGGATCAAGACCAAATACGGCTTGGCAGAGTAAGCAGTTTTGTGGAAATACCATTTGGACTACAGAGATACACGATAGCTATCAATGTGTACGGACTTGGTTGCTTGGAGTAAAAAACTCCGCCATTGAGATTCCAAGCACCCTGCAAATTTGCTCAATGGTATCTACAGAAAGCTGGCTGCCTCTGCAGCGAGAGACGCGAAGCGTCGTGTAGGGGATGTTTCCGCTTTGACATAGCTGATATAATGTCATGTTTCTCTCATGTAATAATTCATCCAATCGTGCGTGCGTATTCAATGCTCTTTCACTCCTATCAAAAAAAGCAGGATAAACTTTTGATGATAGTATCATATCACAAACGTTGTCCAATAAACAGGACTTATAAGACTCGCCCCACAATTCGGAACTCCAATTCCGGAGATGCCGGCTTCGGAGCATATGCCTTGTTATAAGACACCATAACCGGCTGCATCCGCCGCACGCCGTCACTGCTGAGATATGCTTCCGAATCATCCGGCTCCTGTTCGGCATACGCCTTGATATAGCCTTGTCCATCGTAGATCATGACGCCAACTTCGCCGGTACGGAGTGTCTCACACCGCTGCACCCAGACGATCTGACCGTCATGATAGACAGGCTCCATGCTGTCGCCAGACACCCGAACACCAAATTCCGCACCATCTGGGATGCTGCTCTCCGGAAAGCTGACCATTTCGAAGTTTCCCTCATCCAGAAATGCACCTGTACCAGCGGATACCGGCAGGTCGCTGACCGGCATGTCCAGGTAGCGGATCTCCAGCACTGGCGGTACCTCCCGATACTTCCCGGATGCAATCAGATCCTCCCGATACTCTTTCACTTTTCGACGACCCTCTGCGTTCAGCAGGGGGCGTTTTGTATTGCTCACAAAATAATCAAAGCCATCCTCCAGATGCAGCGCAGCACAGACGGCCAAAAGCTGATACGCACTTGGAATCGATATACCCTTTTCCCACTTGTTCACCGCAACGCGCCCAATGTCCACGCCATATCCCATTAAGATCTGACTGAGCTGCTCCAAGCTCAATTTCATGCTTTTTCGCGCAGCACGAATCTGGTTGCCAATATAATTGCACGCACGGTCTTTTGCCGCATTGTAGTCCAGCAGATTTGCCTGATACGCAGCCAAGTGTTTCATTCCTGTTGTCATGATGTATTCCTCCAATTTGGGATGTTCTCATTATAGCCGTCGCAGGTATGCTTGTCAACAAAATGTTCTTGTATATTTACAAATGCGTCATTGACGGTTCTTTATAGCGTCTATATAATAAAACCATCGTCAATCCCATAATCTCTGGAACACGCGCCTCCACTCCTTGGGCGTGTCTGTCGAAGCCTCTCCAGACAGATCTGTTCCAATAAAGGATTGTCAGCATACAGAATCGAAGTCAAACATGGAATCAGGAAAGAGGGGTAAGCATGAATCCAGCAATGAATTGTGCAGCGAAATCAGATCGTGCAGTTAGATGCCCGATCTGTCAAAGAGGACGGCTTCTCAATGCCGCTGAACATACAGACCTGCGTAGTCTGCAGCTGTTCCGTCCGGAGCAGGCAGACCGCGCGCAATGGTTCTCCAAATGCCCGAAGTGCGGGCAGCAAATCGGGCTTGCAATCTGCCCGGTTGAAGTAATCATCTAAACTGTAATTCAAAATCCAAATAATATGGTACCAGTCAAGCGCACCAACCGCCCACCTTAGAATGTGGGAACGCCGCGTTCGGAGCCTTACGGTAAGCTGTTCAGCTTTCCGTAGGGCTCCTTTTTTGTTTTTTTGCCCGTTTCGCTGAATAGCGGAAAGGGCATACATGCGCAGATGGGCTGAGAGCATAGCAAAGTATCCGTAATCTCCTCGTTTCTTTTTTGCTCAAGAAACGAAAAAAGGAGATTACAAAAATGGCATGGATCAACGGGCTTGAAAGAAAAAGGTTTAACGAGGAACAGAAACGCCTTGCAGAACAGTATCGTGCTGCAGGGATGACTGAGGAGCAGATTGAGCAGATGTATCAATTTGATCTTGTGGAATTTAACAGCAGACGCAGATTCAGCGAACATACACAACAGTTCTCAGAAAATGCTTTTGAGGAAAGTGATGATGACAAGTCGCCTCTTTTGGAAAAATATCTCGCACAGCTCTCCACCAGTCTTGACTTTTCTTTTGCCGGTGACCGGTATGGTTGGGTCGAGGAAATTGAAAAGCCAGAACTTATCAAAGGAATAAAAGCGCTGTCCAAAGAGGACATTGAACTTATTACACTCTACGTTTTTGATGATTTGACACAAAACGAAATTGGCGTTCGGTTTGGCATTTCGCAAAAAGCCGTCAGTAAGCGCATCGAGCAAATAAGAAAGCGCTTAAATAAATTTTCATAATTTTTTTAATTTGGTTCTAAGAGCGGTGCTTTCGCCGGCTACCACATGAGGGGATTCCCCTCACTGAACCTTGAAAAGTGAATACCAGCAACGCGGATCACACCGCAGGTTGGGAAACGCGCACGGCGCGCGCGAGGACCCGGAAGCAGCAAGCTTCCGGCGAGCGAGAAGCGCGCTGTGGGCAGCCTTGGCAGGCTGCGTCATGCCGCCCAATCTGTTTGGACACACAACGTCTGGCCTGCACGTAAGACAGGCTGCCATGCGCTGGGGTTGAAAGCAGTAAAGACCCCAGTCACAGGCTGTGAGAGCTGCCAGGCTCTGTCCGCGCTGTTCCCCATCGCCGGGGCGCGAGCTGCAAATACGGCGGGACAAACTTTTCAAGATAGGATGAAAAATCATGATCAACGAACTTACCAGAAAAAACGCACATACCGAACTCGACCACATCTTCAAAACCATTCTCCCCGCGCACGGCATGACAGAGCGGCCGGAACAGATCCGGCTCAGCCACACCATGCTGGACGCCATGTTTGAAAACCGCATCGCACTGAGCGACGCCGGGACCGGCATTGGCAAGACGTATGCCTACCTGACCGCGGCCATCGTGTACAGCCACAGCAGATTGGTAGACGGGCTTCCGTTCCAGCCGGTCATCATTGCAACCTCCAGTATCGCGCTCCAGAACGCCATTGTGCGGGAGTATCTGCCGTTCCTGTCGGATGCGCTGTCGGACGATCCGCATATCACAACACCCATTCTTGCCGCCTTGCGCAAGGGCAAGAGTCACTATGTCTGTGACGAGCGGCTGCGCCAGCACCTGCAGCAGCGCCCGAACGGGAAAAACGTCATGCAGAAGAAAGAACTTTATTCCCTGCGGGATGTTCTGGATCTGGATGAAACACAGAAACTCAGCAGCTTTGACCGCGAGCGTGTCTGCGTCCCGCCGTTTTGTGACTGCAAACACCCGGACTGCCGCTATCGTCGGCATCTGACCGAGTGCGGGCAAAAACGGTATTTGTTCCAGATCTGCAACCAGAACCTCTGGCTGGCAGACTGTATGCACCGGGAAAGCGGCTTGAAGCCCATCCTCCCGGACGCCTGCACGGTCATTGTGGATGAAGCACACAAGCTGCCGGAAACAGCGCGGGAAATGTTTGGAACGACCTTAACGGCCGGAGAGATCCGCAGCGCAGTCGTTCGGCTGAAGCAGGACGGATACGCGCTGGCAGCAGACCGGCTGTTTTCTGCTTCTTCCACACTTCTGCAAAAGATGGCAGAGCTGTCGCCGGAGTGCCCTATTGAGCTGCTCCATGACGATCTCAGCAGAGTCCTTTCTACGCTGTTTTTGATTGGCAGAAAGCTATCTACATTTCTGGAACCTGCCACAAAGCGGGCGCTGGAGCAGCTCACCGACAAGGTCGTGCTGTTTCTTCGGCCCAAGACAGACGCCATCCGCTACACCGCAGAGGATGATGACGGAAAGCTCATGCTGTGCAGCGTTCCAGCGGATATCACATCCAGAATGCAGAACACGGTCTGGAGCAAACAAATCCCGCTCCTGCTCACCTCTGGGACGCTTGCCATTGGCAGCAGCTTTCGCCGGTTTCAGGACGAATGCGGACTGTCTGGCAATCCAAGAGTCACAGAAGCGGTTGCCGTATCTCCCTTTGACTACGCCGCAAATTGCCGCCTGTTTTTTCCACAGCGGCCACCTCGTTTTTCAGAGGACGAGCGGTATCCCCAAACTGTTGCCCGGCAGATCCTATGCCTGCTGCAAGCCGCGAATGGACACGCCCTCGTTCTTTTCACCTCTTACAAGGATATGTCCACTGTCTGTGAATGTCTCTACCGGCTCAAAAGCGGCATCCCAATCTTCGTCATGCGCAGGAACCACCCACAGATCCTGCGGCAATTCAAGAGCACCCCCGGAGCCGTCCTCTTGGCAACCGGCGCTGCGTGGGAGGGCATGGACTTCCCCGGCGACTGCGTGTCGCTGCTCATCATTCCACGCCTGCCGTTTGCATTCCCGGACGCCATCCACGAGCATGAAAAGAAAAACTATCCTGCTCTGCATGATTTCATTCGGAGCGTCATCGTGCCGGAAATGCAGATCAAGCTCAAGCAGGGCTTTGGACGCGCCATCCGCACGGAAACGGACACCTGCGTGGTCGCCATCTTAGATGAGCGTTGCAGCGCCAGAGGCCGCTACCGACAGGATGTATTGGACGCGCTGCCTGAAATGCCGATCTTGACAGAGGTATCCGATATTCGCCGGTTCCTCTGCACCGTCAAGCCGCAGAGCTATTTTGAAGCGGCGGCATAATCAAATTCGTAAAAACAAAAAGGAGATCGACCATGTATAAACGGAAAACAAAGCTCAGCCCCATCCACATCAGTCTCATTGCACTTGCCATTCTCGTGGTCATTGCCGTAATTGTCACATTCGCCGTCAGAAACGACGAACCAAAAGAGCCTGCCGTGCAGAGCGGCATCGTCTACGACGACTCCGCCATTGAAGGCGGCTGGGAGACGCTCTCGCAGGAGGAAATCGAGCAGCGCCTCAACGACAAGGTGCAGGCTGGCATGATCAACATCAGCTGCAACACCGCACCGTATTTCAAGGACGGCAAGAGTGAAGGCAATGTCATGCTGGTCAACGAGCTGAACAATCTCTATCCACAGAAGGTGGAATTTTATCGCAATGACACGGGCGAAAAGATCTATGAGTCCAAAGCCATTGCGGTCGGCAGTAAGATCGAGCGCGCAAAGCTCGACGTGGAACTGCCCGCGGGCGAGTACGAATGTACTGCCTACTTTTCCAACTTAGATCCTGACTCCGGCGCAACCTTGGGCGTTGCCGGGGCCATCATCCATATTACCATCCAAAACTAACAAAACGAAAAAGGAGAACTCACTATGAAGAACATGAAGAAACTCGTATCCCTGCTCCTCGCCGTCTGCCTTATGGCAAGTCTCGCCATTGGCGCATCCGCTGCCGAACCCACCACGGTAGACGTCTCCGGCGGTACCGGTACCTCCAGCGTCAGCCTGTCTTCCACCTCGGATGGCACCCTCGACGGTGATCCCGCTGCCACAAAGATGAATGTTGTGATCCCGACCATCCTCCCCATTGCAGTCGGCACGGACGGCACGGTCACGACGGCCACGGATATCCGCATCACCAACAATTCCTTTGGCGCAGTTAAGGTCGACAATGTCAAGGTCGAAGCCGGTACCGGCTGGAAGCTGACCGCGTTCGGCAGCAAGGACAGCCTTGCCAAGGTCAAGGTAGACAGCAACATGATTGGCTTCAAGCTCGCTCTGGGAGGCGGCACGGAGCAGCTCACCAATGCGGAGAATGCGGCTTCCCAGACCCTCATCGACGGTGCCATCGAAGGCTGCTATATGTCCGGCAGCGGCGACCAGAGCGCAAACTCCATCGCGATCAGCTATGACGCCATCGTCAGCCCGGTCTCCGAAGCTGTCGTCAACGCTTCCGTCGCGTCCGTCCTGTTCGTGATCTGCTGGGATGCGGTCTAAGCCGCACCCATCCATCGCCGGGGGAACCTGCTTCCCCCGGCAGCTTTTATCTTGTAGGGAGGGATTCACTTTGAAAACAAAACGAATTCTTGCGCTGTTTCTGGCTGTCGTGACCTGCCTGTCTCTTGCCGTTTCCGCATCAGCGGCAAGCATTTCAGATTTCAAGGATGTGGACACCAAAGCGTGGTACGCGGAAGCGGTAACCGCCGCTGTGGATAATGGCCTGCTTTACGGCAAATCCAAGACGCAGCTTGACCCCAACGGTCTGCTGACCCGTGCAGAAATGGCTGCCATTACAAACCGGTCTTTTAGCTGTTATAAAGCGGCAGACATTTCTGCGTATAAGGACGTTGCCAAGGGCAAGTGGTACTACAACGATGTCGCACTCGCCGTCCAGATGGGAACGTATAACGGTGTCTCCTCCACCAGCATGCAGCCGGATCGGGCAATCACCCGTCAGGAAGCCATTGCGGTCGTCGCACGAGCTTTGCAGCTTGATCTTGACGATTACGCCAAGACGGATCTGTCCAAGTTTGCGGATGCGAAGGATGTTTCCACATGGGCGCTGCCGTACATGAAAGCAATGGTCGCAGCCGGTTATGTGCATGGCCGCACGCAGGGACTTGTCCCGCAGGCCAATATCACGAGAGCAGAGTTCGCGCAGCTCTATTTCAACATCATCCAGTCCTATATCACTAAGAGCGGCAGCTATACGAAGGACTACAAGGGCAATCTGCTTGTCCGCACCAAGGACGTTGAATTGAAGGACATGACCATTGACGGCGATCTCATCATCGGCAACGGCGTCGCAGACGGCAAGGTCACGCTGTCCAACGTAAAAATCTCCGGCCGCCTTGTCGTGTGGGGTGGCGGCACAGCGGCGATTTACTGCAATGACGGCACAACAGCGGCCGAAGTCATTGCCTGTCGTGTGGACGGACCGGTCAAGGTCATTTTTGACCGCGAATCGACGCTGCTGGTTTACGACAAAATCAAAACCCGTATCACCGAGCGCGCAGGCAAGTTCCCGGAAACAGAGATTGTATTTTATGCAATGGACGACCTCCTGAACGCACAGCGCGACCTCAATAAGATGGTAGACGAGAATCTCATTCAGGCAGAGATCCCCGCGCATCTGTACGCCATCGTCGGAGAGCAGACGGTATCTGCCGTATTGAAGAACAACAGCAAGACGGACAGCTATACCATCGAGATCCGCAGAGATTCCGACGGCAGCCTCATTGCAGATCCCATCACCCTTGCAGCCGGTGCGTCGGTCAGCTCCATCACGCTGAAAGAAGCGCCGGAATACGGCAACGCTGCCTGCACCGCGACGGTCACGGCCACCCGTGACGGCAAAACGGTCGGCACGCTGGAGGTCAAAACCGCGCTGCACGCTGCATACCTGTGGCCGAAGGAGGTAATGTCAAAATGAGAATAAAGAAACTGTTTTCTCTCCTGCTGGCTGTTCTGATGCTCTGCTCGCTGTCGGTTTCTGCCTTTGCAGCAGAAACCGCGCAGGCCAGCGTCCCGGTGGTGCTGACGGTTGTGAATTCTGTTTCGCCTATCTCTGTCAGCGTCCCCGCCTGCCTGCCGGTCACGGTTTTGGACGGCTATGTTGTAACGGCATCCAACGCCGTCATTGAAAACCGCGCACAGAGCGGTGCGGTGCAGGTTGTTGCCGTCGATGTGCAGCCCGGCGCGTTCGCCATTGGAGACTATGAGAATTTCGGCAGCGAAGCCGGAAAGATCGCGTTCAGCATCAACGGCTGCAAGACGGTCAAGGAAGGCAAACTGACGCTGGCTGACGGCGCGTTCCCGGTCATTGACGCAGGGAAAAACCTGCGGATCGCATACACGGCGAAGGTCGCGGCAACCGAAAAGGTGGAGAAAGTGAACGCCGCGACGCTGATCTTCACCATCGCGCCTGCAACCGGCAATTCGTAAAGGAGGGAGGAACCGCTATGAAAACAAGAAAACTCACAGCAATCCTGCTTGCCCTCTGCATGCTCCTTTCGCTCAGTATCTCGGCATTTGCGGCAGATGATGCCATTGCCAGCGGCACGATCCCGGACAGCAAGATCACATGGGAATTGGACGGTAAGGGCTGGCTGACCATCTCCGGCAGCGGGGACTGCAGCGCCTTTGCAAGCAAAGACGATCAACCGTGGGCAGAATACCGCAGCCAGATCACACAGGTTTGGTTCGACGGCATGGAGAGTCTGGCGATCCCCGATCTCGCTTACTGGTTCGAGGACTGTACCAATCTCACGACTGCCGAGATCCCCAGCACCACGCCCGTCATCGGCAGGCACGCCTTTTATAACTGCCCACTGCTGACGAAGCTGTCCATTTATTACGGAGAGCATACGCTGGACAGCATCGGAGAAGGTGCATTCTGGCGTGAAACCGACAACGGCGATACGCTCTATGTTGCGTACATCATTGGATACCCGGATTCTTCTGTGCCTTTCCACGATTATGACTGGATAGCATCCAATCGAAGCAACCGATATTTCCACGATCTTTACGGTGTGTATCAGAACGCAGATGCCGCCACCGCAGGCGGCATCAAGAAAGCGCCTGCACAAGTTTCCACCCGTGCGTCCACCGGCATTGTCGGCACCTGCCCAAGCTGTAAGCAGTATTCTTTGCAAGGCACCTACGTCGAGCAGACGCATACATCCAGAGGTCATCAGGAGTACTACGAGTGTTATAAGTGCCATTATGTAAAAAATCTTGGCACTTACGTTTACAAGGAGCACGGCGACGGCAGCTATGGGTCCTGGACCTGCCCTTCCTGCGGCAGCCATACATGGGTGCTGGACTACCAAAGCGACGCAACCTGCACCAGCAACGGTTACCGTTCGTACTCCTGTGCTTGCGGTCAGACCAAAAGTGAAACCATCTATGCGAGCGGCCATAGTTATAGCTACGGCTCTTGGGAGGAATATTCCAGCAGTCAGCACCGGCGCGAAGCCTATTGCCGGAACTGCGGCGCATCCATCTATGACTATGCTTCGCACAGTCTGAGCTACGGGAGCTGGAGCAACGATTCCTCCAGTCAGCACAGCCGGACGGTGTCCTGCCGCACCTGCGGATATAGCACTACGGATTACGGTTCGCATTCCTATTCCACAGGCTCATGGAGCAAGTATTCTGATACCCAGCACCGTCGCTCGAAAACCTGCTCCGGCTGCGGCGCGACAGACTATGACTATGCCAATCACAGTTATTCCTACGGGAACTGGTCAAAATACGACGAAACGCAGCATCGCAGAACAAAGACCTGTTCGGCCTGCAGCGATTCGGACTATGAGTATGGCGACCATCGGGATTCCAATGCGGATGGTGTCTGCGATGATTGTGGCGCGAATGTCGCGCTGATCGTGACGTGGGATGCCGCGTCCAACGGCGGCACGGTTGGCGGCAAGAACAGCGTGACGACCTCCGTCGCGCCCAACCAGACCGCCGTTGCTCCCGGTTACACGCCGGTCAAGGCAGGTCACACATTCTCCGGCTGGTACACGGAAAAGACAAACGGCACGTTATACAGCACGGTCACGATCACGGCCGCGCGGACATTCTACGCGCAGTTTGCCCCGGCAGAATACAAGATCACATGGGATCTCGGTACCGGCAAAACAGAAACCACGAACCAGACCTACGGTGAAACACTGAATCTGCCCACGGAGCCTACCCGCAGGGGCTATGCGTTCCTCGGCTGGTTCACACAGGAAACCGGCGGCACGCAGGTAGATGGCAACACCGTATTCAAAGAGGTAGCTTCTACCACCTACTATGCGCATTGGGAGGAAGCAACGGTTTTCTCCGTCGTTGTTCCGGCTGTGCTGCCGGTGACGGTCGATCAGAATGGAAAGGTCTATGTCTCCAACGCAGAGATCGTCAATCACTCCACTGCGGCTGTGCAGGTGTCCTCCGTGACCCTGACGGCAGAAAACGGCTGGACGCTGGTGCCGTATGCTTCGGATATGTCCCACGCCAAGGTGGACAGCAACCAGATCGGCTTCAAGATCAACAGCGCACAGACCAGCAAGACCGGCAGCACGGAGCAGTTTGAACTCACTTCCCCGTGGCAGATCAACGAGGAAGAAAGCCTGACGCTCACCTATGACGCAGTTGTCAGTGCCCTGTCGCAGCCAGTCACAAACGCCAATATCCTCTGCGTCCTGTTCGTCGTCGAATGGGCGTAATTCTAATGAAAGAAGGACTTTACTATGCTTAAAATGATTGCCATCGGCAACCTGACGGGAGATCCCGTCCTCAAGACCAACGAAGAAACCGGCAAGCCCTATGCCATCATGCGTATTGCCTCGGATCGCCGATACAAATCTCCGGATGGAGAAAAGCTGACCGATTTTATCTCGATCAAGGTGCGCGGCGTTCTTGCAGAACGCTGCGCGGAGTTTGCCAGAAAGGGCTGCAAGATCGCGGCCAGCGGCGATTTTGAAACGATCACCTTTGCCGAGGAACCGGAGCGGCAGCCCGGCTTCCTGCTCAAAGCGACAGAGGTAGAATTTCTCTCGCCCCGGAAAGAACTGGACGATGCTGCGGAGCTTCCTGCGGCAGCGTAACAAACGAAGCGGCCATCCCATTGCGGGATGGCCGTTTGCACGCAGAAAGGAGACCCAAACATGACGGCATATTTAGATGGTTATTCCGGCTATTCCGGCGTTCCGGAGGACGCCGCCGCAGAGATCTTGGAGAAGCTGATGACACACCAGCAGATCTCCTCCGACGAGGTCTCACAGATCTTAAAGCGGTACGGTGTCTGCGGAGAACCGGAAGCATTGCAAATTGCGTACCGGAAAAAGGTCGGCCAGCGTCTCATTGCCAGTCTCCGCGATCCATATGGCAGGCGCGAGGTGTTCTCCACCGGCAGCACCTACGTTCTGGTGGACTGCTGCAATGACCGCGACGCGCTGGAACACATCCACAAGAAGCTGGATAAGGACATGGAAGCGGTTGATCAGGCATCGTGCAAGATTGATAACCGCTTGCAGGTGCTGCAGCGGTTTTCACGGTATCGGAGGAAGCGCAGATGAGATTATCTGAAATGCTGACTGCGATCCGAGAATATCCGGCGCTGAAGATCAAATATGAGGCCATGCGCGAGCAGCAAGCGTCCCAAGAGCGCACGGCGGTTCAGCTCTCCATTGCGTATAACAATCTGCAAATCGGTAACAGGAAGTTGTCTCAAAAGAACAAAGCGCTGGAAACAGCCCTTGTGAAGCTGGTCCCGCGGTTGAACAGCCGGGACCACTGTCGGCGGTTATATAAGACGGTTGCGCCCTACCTTGATCCGGGCGGATTTGTGCTTTATAGGAGCGCTGCCGAGTTGACGCGCTTTCATATCAGCACGGAGTTTGCAACGGAAGATAATATGGGGAAATTCGAGGAAATGGACGGTTACGGGATGCTGCGATACCTGACCGCGGACCGTTTCGGCTCTGTGGAGTATGAGATCGTCGCGCCGTGCTATGAAGAAGCTGTTTCGCTTCATACCGATTACACATCTCCAGAGTATCTGGCGTTTGAGAAAAAGCTGTATGAAAAGACGCTGCGTAAGCTGGGCTTTGGGAAACTGCTCCCAGAGGAACGCGCACCGCAGAAGGATATGAACAAACGGAAAGAAAAGGTGGAAGAACGATGACAGAACCCATTCCCATTGGCGTGGATCATGGCTACGCGGCCATGAAAACCGCGCATTGTTCGTTTCCCTCCGGCTTGGCAGAATACGAACATGAACCGTACACGCAGAAAAACGTCCTCCGCTATGACGGAAAATACTACGTTGTCGGCAGCGGGCGGCAGCCGCTCCAGCAGGATAAGACAGTGGATGAGAATTACTATCTGCTGACGCTGGCGGCCATCGCCAAAGAAATCGCGTACCGGAATGCACCGACCGCAACGTCGGTGATCCTTGCGGCTGGCTTGCCGCTGACGAGCTTCGGCCGGGAAAAGAAAGCATTCCGGGCATATCTGCTGCGCGAGGGCAAACCGGTCTCTTTTTTGTATGAAGGGATTTCGTATGAGATTTCCGTGCAGGATGTGAAGCTGTTTCCGCAGGGCTATGCGGCGATCCTCCAGCACAGTGATTTGCTCAATGAACCCTCCGTGATCCTTGCGGACATTGGCGGCTGGACTGTGGATATCATGCGGCTGGACAACCGTATCCCGCACGCAGCCTCATGCCGCAGCTTGGAGCTGGGCATAATCCGCTGTCTGGATGAGATCGCAGAGCAGGTGCGCCGGAGCCTGAATTTATCGCTCACTAGTGTGCAGATTGAAAATGTCCTGCGTGGAAGTCCCGACAGCATGGACGACCGCGTGAAAGCCATCATCCAGCGCGAAGCTGGGCTTTATGCCAGACGCATTCTCTCTGCCATTGCCGAAGCTGGTCTGGACTGCCGCGCTATGCCGGTCGTGTTCCTCGGCGGTGGGGCCGGACTTATGAAACGATACCTGCCGCAGGGCAGTGTTCTGCGTCCTGTTATTCTGGACGATGACAAGTTGAATGCGCAGGCATACGAGCGGCTGGCTGGACAGGTGGCAGACCATGCAGGATAAACCAAAAACCGCACGGTTTGGTACGACGCTGTTTCTGGACAATCCACTCCACCGGCAGGCGTGGGAGCTTCTGTCTGCGATTCCGGCTGGGCAGCGCACAAACTGGCTTTGCCTGGCACTGTGTCAGCAGGCACAGCGGGAGCAATTCCTGCTGGACCTGAAAACGATTCTCCAAACGGAGCTGCAAAACAGCTCCTACCCACAAACAATTTTGCAGCCGCAGCCAGCCGGGAGCGTCGACGATGACGTTCTCGGCTTTTTGCGCGCGCTGCAGGAAGAAGGTGAAGAAAGCTGAACGTATAATCCGATATTTTGATATGTTCGCGGGAGTCGGCGGTTTCCGGGCAGGCTTGGACTTGGCAGGCGGATTTCAGTGTATCGGTCATTGCGAAATCGACAAATATGCAGACGCCAGCTATCGCGCCATCCACGCGCCCGGAAAGGAGGAAGTCTACTATCCCGACGCAAGAACCATTGACCCCAAAGAACTCCCCGACTTTGACCTCCTGTGCGGAGGCTTCCCCTGCCAGGCGTTTTCTACAGCTGGCAGGAGAAAAGGATTTGAAGATGCAAGAGGCACTCTCTTCTTTGAACTGGCCAGAGTGGTTAAAGAAAAACGACCGCCGTATCTTTTCTTTGAAAACGTGCCTGGGCTCCTTTCGCATGACCGAGGCCGGACATTTGGTGTCATCCTCTCCGCGCTTTATGACCTGGGGTATCATGTCGAATGGACTGTGCTTAACAGCAAACATTTTGGAGTCCCGCAATCAAGACGGCGGCTGTTCCTTATCGGATATCTTGATCCCCGATGCGCCGGAAAAATACTTCCTGTCTTTGGAACAGATGCAAAAGCTCTTGTACAAATCGTCCCCGGCCGCCACGGGACCCGTGTCTACAACGCAGACGGACTAGCCTGCACCCTGACTGCGGCGCAGGGCGGCGGTGGGGCGCACACGGGCCTTTATTTTGTGGATCTGACCAAGGGCGATCCGAAGATCACGGCGAACGCCAGATGTTTGCATACCCGGCAGGACGGCTCCCTTACCAACTTCAAGGGGCAAAACTCCGGCGTTCTCTATATCAAGGAAGCAACGAAGAAAGGCTACAAGGAAGCGCATGAAGGCGATTCCATCGATCTCGGCTTCGCGGGCAGCAATACGCGCCGCGGCCGTGTGTTTGCGGGCGTTGCCCATACGGTGGACACGGCGAACACACACGGCATTGTCCTGCGCGGCGGCAGAGTCCGCAGGCTGATGCCGCGGGAGTGTTTTCGCCTGCAAGGGTTCAGCGAGGATCAGATTGATAAGATCCTCGCCATCAACTCCGATGCGCAGGCATACAAGCAAGCAGGCAACAGCGTGACAGTAACAGTCATAGAAGCCATTGGCCGCCGCATCCGCGCAGCGGATGCGGAACTCTACGCACAAGAAAGCAGGTGACCTATGCCAAACCATATTACAAACATTTTGAAGTTTGAGGGTGACAGCGAACAGGTTCATGCCATGCTTGACAAAATCAAAAGTGATGAACTCGGCTTTGGCAGTATTGACTTTAATAAAATCATCCCCATGCCGGAAAGCCTCAACATTGAAGCTGGCTCCCGCACAGACGATGCTCTGTATGTCTGCATGATGGCGCTGAACCCAGCCGCACCGGACATGGGCGTTCCCAAATTGAGCAGTGAGGAATATCAGAAGTTGGCCGGCATTGTTGGTCGAAGCAAAGGCGAGCAGTTTATGACGCTGGATGCACAGCGGATTTCCAGAGCCAGCAAATACACGCCCCTTTCAGATGTCATTGCCACGGGGCAGGTCGTGATCTCCAACTTCCTGCAATATGGCTGCGGAGATTGGTACGGCTGGTGCAATCGGAACTGGGGAACAAAATGGAACGCTTATGACGTTCACTTTGATCAGGAAGCGCAGAGTATTCACTTCCTGACAGCATGGGACACACCTATGCCAGTCATAGACAAGCTATCACAGATGTTCCCGGAGGTGGCTATTGATCTGCAGTGGGCGGATGAAGATATTGGTCACAACGTCGGCCATGTTGTCCTTTTAGCCGGAGAGCCGATTGATGGGAATATCCCGGAGGGCGGCAGCCGGGAGGCTTATGAGATGGCGTTTCAGATTCACGGCGCAGAAGCTGCCGATTTTAACATGGTGTTCGACGAAAAGAAAGATACCTACGTTTATCAGGAGCCAGAGAAACGTACTCCTCCGCAGACAAAGGGCGATAAGCCGAAAGAACCGGAGCGATGATTGGGATCAAAGATCAATGCTTCGGCGTGGAGATCGAGCTGACCGGCATCACGCGAGCAGAAGCGGCAGAGGCGCTTGCTGCGTATTTTGAAACAACGCCGCAGCGCAGCTATGATAATTATGATAGCTGGTATGTACCGGATCGGGAGGGCAAGCAGTGGCGCATCATGAGCGATGGCAGCATTCGCGCAGAGTGGAACGACGATGGGCACTACCGCAGAACGACCGATCCGGAATATCGCGTGGAAATGGTAACGCCGAAGCTCACCTATGACGAGATGGAGAAATTTCAGGAGTGCGTGCGCCGTATCCGGCAGGCAGGCGGAAAAGTCAACGACTCCTGCGGGATGCACGTCCATGTGGATGCTGCCAACCATAACCGCCAGAGTCTCAAGAACCTGCTTAGTATCATGTATTCCAAGGAAGATTTGCTGTTCAAAGCCCTGAAAACGGACCCAGCCCGCGTCAACCGCTGGTGTCAGCGTGTGCGCGAACCCATGCTGCAGCGGGCAAGGCGGCTGTCCAATGAACCGACGAGAGATTTGACGCAGTTGGAAAACATCTGGTACGAAGGCTGCATTTCTGCGCATGAGCATTATAACTGGACGCGCTATTACGCGCTGAATCTTCACTCTGTCTTTTACCGCGGCACCATTGAATGGCGCTGCTTTAATTCTACCCTCCATGCCGGTCGTGCAAAGGCTTATGTAAACTTATGCCTCGCCATGTCCGCGCAGGCCATCGCCCAGCGCACCAGCGTCATGCGCAAGACGGTGAGCGACAATGAACTGTTCACGTTCCGCGTCTGGCTCGTGCGAATGGGTCTCAACGGTGATGAGTTCAAGAATACGCGCGATCATCTGCTTGCCAATCTGGAGGGTGATCGCGTTTGGCGATATGACAAGGACTGCTATGCAAGCAGCCACAAAAACCGAACATCTCAACAGGAACAGGAGAGGTGACCGAATGAGAATTTGTATTGAAGAATCTACATACGAGGGTACGCCCATCGAAATTTTAACCCAGCTCCGCGCCTTACATTTTGATGCAGGCACGTTCGACGGCACGGAAGGATACATCCGCTATATGCAAAACACGATCCGCCGCATGACGGAGCAGCCCTGCGAGCTGCCGGATGACAGCACGGAGGAACGTGCAGCCGCACTTATTCATGTTTTGCAGGAGATCGGCGCGTTGGAACTGCTGGAGGAATGATGATGGAAAAACCACTGTATTTTGCTTACGGCAGCAATATCAATCTGGACCAGATGAGATACCGCTGCCCGGACGCGACCGTCTACGGGCAGGCTGTTCTGGACAATTATGACCTGCGCTTTCGCGGCAGCGGCGTTGCGACGGTTGAACCCAAGGAAGGCGCTTGTGTCTACGGCCTTTTGTGGGAGTTAACTGACAAATGCGAAGCATCCCTCGACCGCTATGAAGGCTATCCGCGTCTGTATATCAAGCAAACGCTGGAAGTGCGGACGTTTGACGGGCAGCGCGTCCCGGTCATGGCTTACATTATGAATCCGGAACTGCATCTGAAACCGTCCCTGCCGCCGAGAGACTACTATCTCGGTATCAAAACGGGCTACGAGCAGAACGGTCTGCCGGTTGGCTGCCTCAAGTATGCATTCAAGAACTGCCTCAAGGAATGCGGCATTGAACCGTATCCAAAGAAAGTGCAGACCAAGCCGCCGCAGCGGAAGGAGGCCAGCCATGAACGATAACGCCATCCGGAGAATTCAAGCTGGTGATCTTCGCGGAATGAGCGACCGGGAAGGGCTGATCCTGCAAGGCTGCGGCGGCGATCCGCAGGAATGGTTGGAAGGGATCAACGAAATGCTCACGGATGCCGGAATCCTGCGCAATGGCAGCCGGTTTGAACGGGCATCTCTGTTTGAGTACGACGGTCACACCAACATGCTGTTTGACTTTGAAGGTGTTGATCTTGATGTCGGCAAACTTGCCATGTGGAGACTTACCACATACGGAACGATTGGCGGGACATGGCTCAGTGATTATGTGCCGAACCGTCTGGGTGGTTTTTTAGAGAAATCTGAATTGGGCGTTGAAAAGCCGTCCTGCCCGCTCATTGGGCAGGACGGCAATATTTTTAACCTTGTCGGCATTGCGGCGAGGACGCTGCGCGAAGCCGGGCTGCGGGATCAGGCAAAGGAACTCACCCACCGTATTTTCAGCGGCGAGTGCCACAGCTACGGCGAAGCCCTGTGCCTGATTGGGGAATATGTGACGATCACAGACATTGGCGACTACAATCACAACCGCCACGGAAAGGAGAAGGATAACTATGAGCGATGATCCCATGCGCATTCTGGTCGTGGAACCCACCAAAGATCCGTATGTCAAGGAGATCGACGGCAGCTTGGCGAGCATGCAGGCTATTGTGGGTGGCTTCATTCAGGCCGTCGAACCGTTTGATGATCCGAATGTCCTGCTGGTGTGCAACGAAGAAGCCAAGCTCCTCGGTCTGCCAGAAAACCGCTTCCTGCGGAATCGCAATGGCATACCGTATGACATCATCCACGGCACGTTCTTCCTCGCCCAAGGCAGCGGCGAGGAATTTTGTTCTTTGACCGACAAGCAGATCCAGACCTATACGCGCCTGTATTCCCGCGAAAAGCTGTTCGTCATGCAGCATGGAAAGGTGATCAATCAGCCAAAGAAAGGAAAATCGACGCATGAAAGATAAATACATCCTGACGGCAGAGTCCGTCACGGCAGGCCATCCGGACAAGCTCTGCGACACGATTGCGGACAACGTTCTGGACGCCTGCCTCAAAGAAGATCCCAATGCCCGCGTTGCCTGTGAAGTGCTGGCGACGGCGGGCAAAATTCTTGTGGCCGGAGAACTCCGCACGACGGCAAGCCCTGACGTGGAAGCCATTGTGCGGCAAACGGTTCAAAGAGCCGGATATGACTGTAATTATCATGTAGAGGTGCGGCTGCATACACAAAGCCCCGATATTGCAGGGGCTGTTGACGGTGATACGCTCGGCGCAGGCGATCAGGGCATCATGTACGGCTATGCCTGTTGGGAAACGGTTGAACTGCTGCCCGCGCCGGTTGTGCTGGCGAACCGCATCACGAGCCTGCTCACTACCTGCCGGGAAGAAAAGCTGATCTCTGGCATTGGGCCGGACGGCAAAGCGCAGGTGTCCGTGCAGTATGCGTTCGGTGTGCCGGAGCGCGTGGACACCATTGTGATCTCCTGCCAGCATGATGCAGACAAAGACCCTGACGAGCTTCGTGAGGAACTCCGCAGGCTAGTCATTGCCCGTGCCTGCCATGATGTGCGCATCGACGAGCAGATGAAGATTCTCATCAATCCGTCCGGCAGGTTTGTGCTGGGCGGCTTTGAAGCCGACACCGGTCTCACCGGACGCAAGCTGATGGTCGATACTTACGGCGGACTTGCGCCCCACGGCGGCGGTGCGCTTTCCGGAAAGGACGGCACGAAGGTCGACCGCAGCGGCACATATATGGCGCGGTATGTGGCAAAGAACGTCGTCGCAGCCGGTCTTGCCGATGTGTGTACGGTCAGCCTTGCCTATGCCATTGGGCAGGCAGAGCCGGTTGCCGTCGAAATCGACACGCAGGAGAGCGGATACTATGACGACGCATTCCTGACCGAAGCTGTCCGCCGTGTCTTTGATTTCACTCCGACTGGCATGATCCGCGCGCTGGATCTGGACAAGCCGTTCTTCGCAGAAGTCTGCAACAACTGCCATTTCATGCATCCGCAGGCAGCTTGGGAGCAGATGGACAAGGCAGAGAAGCTGCGGATGGCATGCGCGGAACTGGAGGACGAGCGCACATGAGTCCAAAGCATGTCGTATCCTGTTCCTTTGGAAAAGACAGCATTGCGACGATCTTATTGGCCTTAGAGCATGGCGAACTGTTGGACGAAGCGGTGTACTGTGAGGTCATGTTTGATAATAGCACCTCAGGCGAAGTGCCGGAACATCAGGCGTTTATCTATCAGGCAGCGATTCCCGCCCTTGAAAAACTGGGCGTACCTGTCCGTGTGCTTCGAAGCGAGAAAACCTATACCTCTGTCTTTATGGGAAAGGTCACGCGTGGGCCGAAGCAAGGTATGATCCGCTCTTTTCCTATGTGCGGGAAATGCTATGTCCAGCGCGACTGCAAAATGCACCCGATCCGGCAGTATCAGAAAACGCTGCCGTCCAACACCGTGCAGTACATCGGCATTGCAAAGAACGAACCGCAGCGTCTGGCACGGCTGGGCGGCAATCAGGTGTCGCTGCTGGAGAAATACGGATACACCGAGGATGACGCGAAGCAGCTCTGCAAACAAGCAGGACTGCTTTCCCCTGTGTACGAGTTTACCGACCGCGGCGGCTGCTGGTTTTGCCCGAATGCCAAGCTGCCCGAGCTGCGACATTTGTACGACCATCATCCGGATCTGTGGCAAAAAATGATGCGTCTGCAAATCGTCCCTGGCAAGGTCACAGAGAAATTCAACCGCAGCCAGACGTTTGCGGATATTGATGCAATGTTCCGAGAACAGGATTTGCAAGCAGCGGCCTAACATATTATTGGGGTGGCGATATAAAAATAGGCGTGAACTGTGCAGTTGCATAAATCCAAAAATGCTGGTAAAATACCAATAGAGAAATTATTTTTACAGGAGGTGTCGGACAATGATGTATCCTTTTTTAACGTTGGATGACCAAACCGAGATCGTGCATTCTCAGCTTCTGGACGATGGCAGCGTAAAGGTCTATGTGGAAAAGCCGGACGAAAAGGATTGCTTTCACTATGCGACGTGCTTTCTGCCAGAATACCGCTGGGAAGATGTTTCCGGCTTCTCTGAAGCGGAGATTCAGAAGTATCAGGAAATCATCTCGTCTACGGCGCATCTGATCATGCGATTTGCCGCAGAGGGAGGCTTGGAAAATGCCGCAGGTTTTTAAGGTCGGTTCTTACTGGGTCTACTTCTGGGCAAATGAAAACGATCCGCTGGAACCGGTACATGTTCATGTCTGTCAGGGCGCGCCGAACGGCAACGCGACGAAGATCTGGATCACACGGGCTGGCGGTTGCATCCTGTGCAATAACAATTCCAGAATCCCGGACCGGGTGCTACGGAACATCATGGACGTGATTGAAGCCAGAAGCGCAGAAGTAATTCAAAAGTGGACGTCATTTTTTGGCGAGGCTAGATTCTTCTGCTAAACCATACGGATGGGAAAGAATAATAAGAAGTGTCCTCGCTGCGGGCATAAAATGAAGCAGCAGTTTATTGGCTTGCAGCATTGCTCCTGCGGCATGAGTTGGAAGGGCGGGATCGGCTTTTTTGAGCGCACGCCGGACATGGTATTCTGTCTGCGCCGGCAAAAGGGCTCCGCAAAGCAGAGCATCTGCATTGAAACACGGCAGAACGACAATACAATATCCAAATCATAATTACGGGAGCGTCAGAGAGATCTGGCGCTCCTGTTTCTTTCGGAGGTATCATGACAAATTTCTTTCTGGAAGAACTGAGAAAGATCTATGGAGATGGGCGCGTGATCCATGATCCGCAATTCGTTGGCGAATGCTGCTACGGCAGTCTTGGCGATCTGCGGGTCAAAGCGCGATTTACAAAAGATATCGTTGCGAATCAGTATCCATACCTGACGGTTTCAATTCTGAATCCTGCAAAAGGTGAAATCGACAGTGTTCGGATGAAAATTGGGGACATCATCAGCAGAAGCTGCCGCAGCACGAATCCGAATCTTCGCAATACGGAACCGCACATCTGGGTCGACGGGAAAACGCCGCAGTGGTATGCCTGCTGCCCCGGTTCGCGTGATTATACGTTGTTGGCAAACGCGACCGCGGAATATCTCAGCGTTTTTGAATTAGCGCATGAACGGGTGCAGAATCGGGCTGGCAAAACTACGGAACGCAGGAGGGCTGAAAATGTCAGATGAACACTATCCGGAATTCACCAGCGCACAAACCGAGCGTCTTGATGAGATCGACAATGCAGTCTATCAGACGATCCTCGCGTTTCTGAATAAGAGCGAAGATGAATTCCCGTGGGATATGTACTATATCGGAGAAGTTGCGGAATGTATTGAGGAAACGCTTTTAAGCATGGGGCAGCGCGTTCACCGTCCCGTCATTGTAACAGGAAAGGACGGTATTTCTCGCATCGAGGAATATCAAGACCCGCCCAAGCCAAAACCGAAGCAAAAACCAAAACAGAAAACGAAGGGAGCGGATGCCCATGAGCGATAAGCCCAGATGGGAGATCATCCACGGAGACAGTCTTACGGTGCTGGAGAGCTTTCCTCCCGGCGCGTTCGACGCTGTCATCACAGATCCGCCGTATGCGTCCGGTGGCCGCACGCAGGCGGAAAAATCCAAAGCCACCGCAAAGAAATATTCCAGCATGGGCGGCAACGCGCCGCCCGATTTTGACGGCGACGCCAAGGATCAGCGGTCGTGGACCCGCTGGGCGGCAGAGTGGCTGTACCTTGCCAGACGCGCAGCCAAGCCCGGTGCGCCGGTCTGCATGTTCATTGACTGGCGGCAGCTTCCCTGTGCCAGCGATGCGCTCCAATGGGCAGGCTGGATCTGGCGCGGGATTGCCGTGTGGGACAAGGGAAACTCCCGTCCGCAGAAAGGACGTTTCCGCCAGCAGGCAGAATACATTGTCTGGGGTTCGAACGGCGACATGCCGGTCAGCCGCCCTGTGCCGTGTTTGCCGGGTGTATTCAAATACGGCAATCCGCAGAACCGCATCCACCTGACCGAGAAGCCGCTGCAGCTCATGCAGGACCTTGTCAAGATCACGGAACCGGGCGGCCATATCTTGGACCCCTTTGCAGGCTCCGGCACGACAGTTCTGGCTGCAGTCAAAGAGGGTTACGATGCGACCGGCATCGAGGTCACCGATGTGTACGCAGATCTTGCCAAAAAGCGGCTGGAATCGGAATTGGACGCTGCATAGCGACTATTGTAGCGACTACGAACGGCAAAAATCTGAATTTCAAAATTCCATAGCGACTAATGTAGCGACTACGCCATTTAAAACCGATTTGAATGGCCAAAGCAGCACGAAGGCATCTATAAGGAAAAGAAAATTGAACTCTCTCTCCTCTCTTGCCCCGCCTTTTGGCGGGGCGTCAGGCTCTCGCCGCCTCGCGGCAAGAGCGCAAGCATCGCCTTTTGGTACCAAAAGGCAGCTTGCAGGGAGAACCCTGACCCCAACATGCCGCCTGCGGGCGGAGAAAGGAGCGCCGTGCGGAAGAATCAATATAACCTGCACATCCGATTGGACGAGGACGAACGCGCCGCGCTGGAAAAGGGGCTGCAAGCCAGCGGTCTGCCGCTGTCGGCGTACCTGCGCAAGCTGATCCTCGGAGAAAGCATCCAAGCCGCGCCCTCGGAAGAACTTCGCAGGCTGCGCACGGAGATCCACCAGATCGGCAACAACATCAACCAGCTTGCGAGGAAAGCGAACGCCGGATTTGCCAGCCGCGACGAGGTCACACGCGCCCTACGGATGCTGGACCGTGTTTATGAACTCATGTATGAGTTTTCAAAATAGAAATGGCAATTACGAAAATTCTGTACCGCAATGGTGGACTTGCGCAGGCCATTCAATATATTACGAATCCGGATAAGACCGATCAGTGCGTCCTTGTCGATCATTTTAACTGCGATCCCGGATTTGCATATCAGCAGATGATGAATACAAAACGGCGGTTTCATAAAACGGATGGACGCCAATGCTATCATATTATCCAGTCATTTAAGCCGGATGAGATCACGCCGGAACTGGCGCATGAAATTGCGAAACGCTTTGCAGCAGAGCATCTGCGAGGATATGAAGCCGTAATCGGAACGCACGTCGATAAAGGGCACATCCATTCGCATATCGTTTTCAATTCGGTCAATGCGGATACCGGCATCAAATACCACAGCACGCTTCAAAACTATTACCAACAAATCCGCGGGATCTCAGACCGGCTCTGCGCAGAAAATGGTCTATCCGTAATTCTTCAAGGAGAGCGTACAAAAACGGTCAGCTACATGGAATGGCTCCGTCAGTCCAAAGGGCAACCAACGTTCCGCTCCATGCTGGAAGCGGACCTGCGCGATGCGATTGCCGACGCGAACGATCTCGGCCACTTTTTCCTGCTCATGGAGCATAAGGGCTACGAGATCCACCACGGCAACCGGCTTGGATTCCGTTTGCGCGGGCAGGAGTGTTTCATGTATCCGGAACGCAAAAACGCGGCATATTCAGAAGAAAACATTGAACGCGCCATTGCGGGCAATCTGGCAGAGATCGAAGCCGGCACCAGGCCGGCGTTCCTCCCGCGTCCGAAGCCGCAGCCGTACCGCCCACATCCAAAGTGCAAGGGATTTCTTGCGCTTTACTATCACTACTGCTATCTGCTTGGCCGCATCGAAAAGCGGCAATACCCGCCGCGCATGACGCCGCATCTTCGGAAGGAGATCATGAAAGCTGAAACCTATAAAGCACGGCTGAAATTCCTGCAAGAGAATGGCATCTCCACGGCGGATGATCTGAACGCCTGTGTGCAGCAGGCAGAAAACGAGGCCGCGCAGCTCGCTAAGCAGCGCACGATCTTAAACGTCCGTAAGAAAAAGCGCAAGAAGCTCTTTGATGCGCTGGCGACGGAAGAATCACTCGCTGTGAGCAAAGCTCTCTATGAAGAAGGGCTATCCGGCATGGAATCTGAGTACGCGCAGTACGCGGAAGCGAAAGCCACACTGGACGCCTGTGGTTTTTCACGGCAGGCCCTCACAGAAAAAAAAGTAGACATCTACGAGCAGCTTGCACAGATCAACAAGCAGATCCGCGCAGAGCGGAAGAAGATCAAGCTGTGCCGCGAGATTGCGGATTCGGCAGCAAAGATGCAGCAGGACATTGCAGTACAGGAAAAATCCCAACAAGAGAAAGAAGCGTCGCAAACACGCGACTACAAATAGGAGGTGATTTCCCATCAACGTAGGAAACAGCGAAGCCGCCGAGCAGGTCGTTCACATGATGCTCTCCGGCGGCGAGGTAGCGGTCAAGCTGGCAGGCAGCGCGGCTAAAAATGCCGCGGCGATGCTGCTGGCGTTGGCGCGCAATCATAAAAAGGTCTACGGCAAGACCAGCCTCAAGAAAATTCTCCAGCAAACGCGCGACATCCGCACGTTTTCCCTGACACCGGAGCAATACCGCGAGTTCAGCCGTCAGGCGAAGGACAAGGTATTGTTCGCGGGTATCCAGGACAAGGAGCAGCCGGATGCACCCATTGATCTCGTCATTCCGACGACCGATCTGGAGCTAGCAAACGTTATTTTTGAGCGTCTCTTTGGTTCACTGGAAAAGTCACAGGAGGAACGCTCATCAAAAAAAGAGTCTCGGTCGGAACGCTCCTCGGACGATATCGCCAGCAGCTCGCCTACGAGCAGGAAGAACTCGAAGAATGACCGCCCGTCAGTTGGCGAGCAGCTTCAGTCCTTCCGCGAAAAGCTGTCTGGCGTAGAACCGCGCGTTCCGGCCAGAGAAAAAATGCACAGTGAGATCACAAAATAAACGCGAACTGGATTTGCGCGAAGAATTATGGTATGCTCGAAGCAGAAAAAGCTGGGAGGTGGTGCGTATGGCAGAGCAAGAATATGATCTGATGCACAAAGACGATGTCGTTGCGTCCTTGCAGCTCGACGATCTGTCCGGCGCTATCCTCAAGGTCACACCCAGTGCGAGTCCAGAGCTGCTGCCGCTCGGCGGCAGTCAGGGCGCGGACAGTCTGCGCAAATGGTGGCTGCGCCGTGCCGTCCCTATCAGTCAGGGCAACATTGCCGCGCTTTTGCAGCAGGAGGGCATCCCCTCCACGCAGCGTCTGCTCGTGCGGAACCTCGGTCTCAGTCTCTCTGACCACTACTGGATCAAGCCGAGCGGCAGCGAACTGACGTGGAAAGACGTCAGTCCATTCTCCAATGCTTTTAGCAGCCTGTCAGAAGCTGCGGCGGCGCATTTCCATTCGCCGGATGCTGCTTTGCAAGGCGACCTCATTAAAAAATGGTTGATCGTCGACGACACGCGCTGCCTGCTCAAGGGCAATCGCGGCGCGAACTCCCAGCAAAGCCTCAATGAAGTGCTGGCATCCATGCTGCATAAAAAGCAGGGCTTTTCCAACCATGTGCGGTATCGCCCGGTCAAATTCACCGGCAGCGCAAGCGAGCAGTACGGCTGCATCTGCAAGGACTTCGCATCGGAGACGCTGGAGTTTATTCCGGCGATTGACGTTGTGGATTCCGAGAAGAAAGATAACGCTGTCTCGACCTATGAGCATTTCATTCATGTCTGCGCAGAGCATGGTCTGTCAGAGCAGGAAGTGCGCGGATTCCTCGAATATCAGGTCCTCACAGATTTCGTGCTGACGAATACCGACCGGCATCTCAACAACTTTGGTATCCTCCGCGACAGCCAGACATTGAAATTTGTACGGATGGCCCCGATCTTCGATTCCGGCAATTCGATGTTTTGGGATGCGCCGCGCCTGCCAGAGCGCAGCGACTGCACAGAGATCACGGTCAACAGCTTCCGTAAGACCGAAACAGAGCTGCTCAAGCTCGTCACTGACCGCAGCCGTGTCCGTATGGACCTGCTGCCCTGCCGGAACGAAATTGCAGAGCTGTACGCCAAGGACGACAGCATCGCGTTCGTGGATTCCATCCTCACCGGCTACGAAAAGAAAAAGGTGCTCATGGAACGGTTCATGGAGAAAGGACTGCCAGAGCAAACGCATCTGAAACGGAGTACCGGCTTTGAAAGATAACGGGATATAAAAATGGCGCTGACGGTATGCTTCGTCAGCGCCATCGATTTATTATTATACGGCTTCTTTCCGCTCTGCAACGTACTCCCGCAGAGCATCCTCGACCAGCGTATTCAAGCTGACCTGCTGCGCCATTGCGCAAATCGCGGCTTGCTTGTGCAGCTCCGGTGATACCCGGATGTTAAAGCTGCCCTTATAGGCTTTTTCCGGTTCGCTGTTTTCTGCTTCGCACAGAGACAGATAATCGTCAACTGCGTCATGAAAATCAGCGACAAGCTCGGCGGCGTTCGTCCCCTCATAGGAGATCAATGCACGGATACCGAGAACCTTTCCGAAAAACAAACCATCGGCTTCGGAAAATTCAACGCTTCCAACATACCCCTTATATTGCATTGTATTGTTCAAATCAATCCCTCGTTTCTGTAGTCAGCATAGCACAGTCAAAACAATTTTGCAACTGATTTTAGTTGCAAATATTTTCCGAGGTGATGCCTATCCGAAAATCAAACGACACCCTGTTTTACCTCATTGGCATAATCCCCGTCGTCTGGCTTGCGCTCCTGCTGGCGCAGTCCCTTGGCGGCGGTTTGCCGGAGCTGCTGCGGAATCTGACCAGCGCACTGGAGCAGCCGACGAATATCATATGGACAGACAAAAGCCTACCCACAATTCTCATCTGCCTTGCCGCTTATGGCATGGCGGTTTTGCTTTACCGGACGAATCAGGGCAGGACCCGCGACGGCGAGGAACACGGCTCCGCGGCGTGGGCGACGCCTGCATCCGTCAACGCGCAGTTCGCGCAGAAGGAGAGCATTCCGCTGACGCAGCACGTCCGGCTCGGTCTGGATACGCACAAGCACCGCCGCTCCCTCAACGTGCTGGTCATCGGCGGCAGCGGCGCAGCCAAAACACGCAGCTTTGTGCTGCCCAATATCCTGACCGCAAACACCAATTATGTCATAACAGACCCCAAATCTGAAGTGCTGCTTGCCACGGGCGGCTACCTCAAGGAGCAGGGCTATGACGTGCGCGTTCTGAACCTTGTGAATTTGGAACAGTCGGACGGATATAACCCGTTCCGCTACCTGCGCGACGAAAAGGATGTACTGAAGCTGGTCAATAACCTGATCCAGTCCACCACGCCGAAGGGCAGCCACGAGTCCGACCCGTTCTGGACCAAAGCCGAAACCGCACTCCTGCAGGCCATCATCCTCATGCTGTTTCAGGAAGCCCCGGAATATGAGCAGAACTTCTCAATGGTCATGCGCGTGCTGGAATATGCCGAGGTGCGCGAGGAAGATGAAGGGCATGTTTCGCCGCTCGATCTGCTCTTTGAATCCATAGAGCGCAGAAAACCGGACAGCGTTGCCGTCCGGCAATATAAGGTTTTCAAATTAGCCGCGGGCAAGACCGCAAAATCGATCTTGGTGAGTACTGCCGTCCGTCTCGCGCCCTTTAATCTGCCGCAGATCCAAGCTCTGACCGACCATGACGACATGGACCTTTACACGCTGGGCGAGAAGAAAGTGGCTCTTTACGCTGTCATTCCCGACAACGACAACACGTTTAACTTCCTTGTGAGTCTACTTTACGCACAGGCGTTTCAAGCCCTTTATTACAGCGCAGACCAAATTCATCACGGTCCGCTGCCGCGCCACGTTCGCTTCGTGCTGGACGAGTTCGCCGCCATGCCGCTGCCGGGATTCACGCGCGAGCTTGCAACGATGCGCTCACGGTCTATCTCAGCCAGTGTCATCATTCAGAATATGGCACAGATCAAAGAATTGTATAAGGATAGCTGGGAGACAATTCCAGGTAACTGTGATACCATTTTGTATCTCGGCGGCAACGAATCGTCAACACACAAATACGTTTCTGAGATGCTCGGCAAAGCCACGATTGATACCAAAACGCACGGGCAGACGAAGGGCAAATCTGGTTCTTACTCAACCAATTTCCAGATGTCCGGGCGCGAGCTGCTGACCCCAGACGAGGTGCGAAAGCTGGACAACCGTTATGCGTTGCTGTTCATTCGCGGCGCAAGTCCGGTCGTGGACAAAAAATATGATCTCATGCACCATCCAGCGATCTCACACAGTTCCCTCGGCGGCGCAGCGCCCTACATTCATCATGGAACCAAACCGGCCGTTTACACTGGCCGTCCGCTGCTTCGAGTGGGCGGTACCGAAGCAATCCATCCATTGAAGGAGGAATTTCATTGAAGAAACCTTTTGAATCCAAAGCTAAACGGCTCTACTCGATCTGCGCCAGTGTGTTTTTCATGCTGGCGGTTTTTGTTGTCCCGGCGTTCGCGGCGGACGGCGATCCGCTTGCGGTCGTCAACAATCTGAGCGACTTCATTTTCTCGCTCATTCGCGCGGTCGGCTTGATCCTGCTCGGCTTTGGCATTTTGCAGGTCGGTCTGTCCCTCAAGTCGCACGATCCGTCGCAGCGCGCGAACGGCATCCTGACCGTCGCGGGCGGTATCGTCATTACGTTCACCAAGGAGATCCTGACGCTGATCACCGGCTGAGAAATGCCGCGGGAATGGCAGCTCCATTCCCGCGGCACAGATCCTATGATGTTGTATTGTCCAGAATTCTGCGATAATTCCGCTTGGCGTACAAAATCCTGCGAATCTGTACAGTGTCTCCGGCGACCACATAGAACACCAGATAGCTTTCTACGATCAGATACCGATAGCCCTTGGCCGCCAGCGCAATATCACGCGGCTTTGGGCATCGAAACGGCATCTGCGAGAGGCTCTCGATTTCCTCAATGAGCAGATCGTAGTACCGAAGCGCAGCCTGCTGGGACAGTGTGTTCAGATAGTCGATGATCTCCTGTAAGTCTTTCTTGGCGGTCGGGTAGATTTTAATCTTATAAACGTCCATGCACAAGCCCTCGCAGCTCTCTGGCGACGCTTAAAAAGTCCTCACCCTCTGCGCCTTCGGCAATTTCTGCTTCCGAAACCGCAAGTTTGGCATAGAGGTCGATCAGCGCCTGCTGGCGCTCATACTCTGCCATGCTCTGCACGACCATGTCACCTGTGCCGTTTCGTGTAATGAACACAGGCTCGCGCGTCTGCTTGCAGAAGTCGGAAATCTCATTGGCGCTGTTGCGCAGATCAGAAATCGGTCGAATACTCGGCATACTGCATCCCTCCTTCACTTGCAGTATAGCAAAATATCGAGTATTTTACAACATAAATTTTGATTGCGAGGTGATACCATCTCAAGTGGAAACTGGATCATAGATAACCTCAATTCTTCGCTGGAAACGTGGAATGATAAACTATCTGAAATCTGGACGTTGCTGACCACCAGCCCGGAGAATTTCAAAGGCGGTGGGATCTGGAATGTGATCGTCGGGATCAATGATGCGCTGAAAGCCATTGCATATGCGCTTCTGGTTCTGTTCTTTGTGATCGGCGTGATGAAAACCTGCGGCAGCTTTACGGAGCTGAAGCGTCCGGAAGTGGCGTTCAAATGCTTCATCCGTTTTGTACTGGCACAGGCGGCGGTCACCTACGGCATGGAGCTGATGACGGCGCTGTTCTCGATTGCGCAGGGCACGATCCAGACGATCATGGGCGCGTCCGGTCTTTCGGCAATGGAAGCATCCACACTGCCTGCCGAGATCGCATCGACGATTGAAGATGTCGGCCTGCTGGAAAGCATTCCGCTCTGGGCAGTGACGCTGCTCGGTTCGCTGTTCATCTGGGTGCTGTCGCTCGTCATGATCTTGACTGTCTACGGTCGCTTTTTTAAGCTCTATATGGCGACGGCGATTGCGCCAATCCCGCTGTCGAGCTTTGCAGGACAGCCCTCCAGCAGCATCGGCATGGCGTTCATTAAGAGCTACGCCGCCATCTGCTTGGAGGGCTGTGTCATTTTGCTGGCGTGTATTATCTTTTCGCAATTTGCGTCCAGCCCACCCGTTGTAACGGAAGGACTTGCCCCGGCAACGGTCGTCTGGAACTACATTGGTGAGTTGGTATTCAATATGCTGGTGCTCGTCGGCTCCATCAAAATGTCCGACCGGATCATTCGGGAACTGATGGGACTTGGATAAAAAGCCCTCCATCCGCAGTTGGATGGAGGGTTCTGCATCTTATGATTTGTTATGCGCCGTGGCGAAATTCAGCGTTGTTTTTCGTCAGCAGGTACAGACAATACTGGTTCATGCTGATACCCTCGCGTTTGGAGTTTTCCGCAAGTGCGCGGTGCAGCGACTTCGGAAGCCGCAGCTTGAACTGACCGGAATACTCGTCATCAGACGTAGGCTCCGGAATCTCATAGCCACCTTCCAGTGCGGCGGCCAGCCATTCGCGTTTGCAGTCCAGCGCGTTTTTCAGCGCCGCTTCCGCCGTTTCGCCGCTGGTCAGGCAGCCGCGCAGCTCCGGATACGAGGCTACAAAACCGCCTTCGTCCGTGTCCGGAACAAGCTCCAGACGATACGGAAGATTCATATAATACTCAATCGTCTTCACGATTTGACACCTCGCTTTCTACAACTTCTTTTACCATCATAACGTAGACTTTCTTGATCGGTTCGTGCATAGGGATCGTAATTGGCGCGCAGCCGGGTTTGCGAAACGTGCAATGGCTGCTGCCGCCGTTTGGCTGACGCATTTCATAGCCGTAGCTCTCCAGCACCTTGCGCAGCTCGTCAAAACGAAGGTCGCGCGACAAGCCGCAGATTCTTGCCAATAGTTTATCCCATTTTGACACGGTGCATCACCTCTGTCTCTCTGTTCAGTCTTATTATAGCATGGTGTCATATATGGTGTCAAATGAATTTTGCGTGTGTTTATTACGATCTGCCTGCAATTTTCCGCACCAGCGACACGGCCCACGAAATCAGTCCCAGGACAATGAGTGCATACCAGATCCCATTCGCCAGCGCATAGTGGCTGTAATACCAGCCGGAAAACAGCGTCGGCACGATCAGCGCATACAAAAGCGGCAGACCGAGGTGCAGCAGCGACGCGGCATGAAATAATACGGACAGGAGCAAGCAGCCTGCCCCAAATACGATCATCAACATGGCACGACCTCCTTTAGAAAGTTTGTGCCATGTTAGCTTGGAACAAGAAAAAATGCAAGGGTCAATCCAAAGAAACTTAGAAATTGGAGGGATTCATCATCGAAGTTAAAATCAACAAAGAAATTCAGCGGTATCAGGAGAGCATTCTGTTCGGCTTATCCCTGCGGCAGATGGTGTTCGCACTGCTGGCCATCGGTGTGGCAGTCGGCGCGTATTTTGGCTTGAAGCCGCTTATCGGCGCAGCGGAGGTCGGCTGGGTGTGCATGCTGGCGGCTTTTCCGTTTGCCATGTGCGGCTTTTTTACCTACAACGGCATGACCGCCGAACGCTTCCTGCTGGCGGTCATCCGTTCCGAGATCCTCTGTCCGCGCACGCTGTCATATCATCCGCAGAATCTATATGCGGAAGTGCTGCTGGATTCCAATTCCATGCGGGAGGTGCTGACACTTGATTAAAACCCTCAACAACACCATCAAGCAGGATCGCACAGCCTACAAAATCCCACGCAGCGTGCAGGACGTCATTCCCATCCAGCGGATCTTCGCGGATGGGATTTTTCAGTTCGGCACGAAGTATTCCAGAACGCTGCGCTTTTCGGACATCAACTATGCCATCGCGTCCAAAGAGGACAAGACCGCCATGTTCCTTGGCTACAGCGAACTGCTGAACGCTTTGGACAGCGGCTCTACCACCAAGCTCACGATCTGCAACAAGCAGGTCAACCGGCAGGCGTTTGAAGATACCGTCCTGCTTCCGCAGCGCGGCGACAGCCTCGACGGATTCGTGGACGAGTTCAATGGGATGCTGGAAGGCAAAATCTCCGGCAGCTCCGCCAGCGTGGAGCAGGATCGGTTTATCACGGTTTCCGTTCACAAAAAGAATGTAGACGAAGCGCGCACATTCTTCTCCCGTGTAACAGGCGAAGTGTCCTCCAAACTCTCGCGGCTCAATTCTTCCTCCAACGAGCTGGACGCCGCCGAGCGCCTGGATGTGCTGCGCGGCTTCTTTAGACCAGAAGAAGCGGCACTGCCGTTCGACCTGCAATCTGCCATGAAGCGCGGGCATAATCTCAAGGACACGATCTGCCCGGATAGCTTGGAGTTCCATCGGGATTATTTCAAGATGGGAAGTCAATATGGCCGTGTGCTGTTCCTTAAAGACTACGCCAGCTACATCAAAGACAGCATGATTCTGGAGCTGACCGATCTCAACCGGCGCATGATGCTCTCCATTGACATGATCCCCGTGCCGACCGACGAAGCTGTGCGCGAGGTGGAGAACAAGCTCCTCGGCGTGGAAACGAACGTCACCAACTGGCAGCGCAGGCAGAACAGCAACCAGAACTTTTCTGCCGTTGTGCCGTATGATTTGGAGCAGCAGCGCAAGGAAACCCGCGAGATGCTGGACGATCTCACGACCCGCGACCAGCGGATGCTGTTCGCTGTGGTCACGCTCGTGCATCTGGCAGACAGCAAAGAGGAACTGGACAGCGACACCGAAACGCTCCAATCCATTGCGCGCAAGCACCTGTGCCAACTGGCGAAACTGAGCTTTCAGCAGCAGGATGGCTTGATCACCGTGCTGCCGCTCGGTCTGCGGCGCATCGACGCGCTGCGGACACTCACGACAGAAGCCCTCGCTGTGCTTATGCCGTTCAAGGCGCAGGAAATTCGGCACCGACACGGCATCTACTACGGGCAGAACGCCATTTCCAAGAATCTCATCCTTGCCGACCGCAAGGAGCTTTTGAATGGTAACGGCTTTATCCTCGGTGTCTCCGGTTCTGGTAAATCCTTTGCAGCCAAGCGAGAGATCACGGAGATCGCGCTGTCTACAAACGATGACATTATCATCATTGACCCCGAAGCCGAGTATCGCCCGCTGGTCGAAGGCTTGGGCGGCGAGGTCATTGAAATCTCCGCGACTTCGCCCAATCATATCAACGCCCTCGATATGGAGTCCGGCTACAACGACGGTGACAATCCAGTTGTGCTGAAATCCGAATTCTTATTGTCCCTCTGCGAGCAGCTCGTGGGCGCTGGCAAGCTGTCCGCCAAGGAGAAATCCATCATTGACAGGTGTACTGCCCAGGTCTACCGCGAGTTCATCCGAAACGGCTATCTCGGCGTTGTGCCGACATTACAAGACTTCCACGCTGCGCTCCTGGAGCAGCCGGAACCCGAAGCACGGGACGTTGCACTGGCGCTGGAGCTGTTCACGGAGGGCAGCTTGAACACGTTTGCCAAGTACACGAACGTGGATACAAACTCCAGAATCCTCTGCTATGATATCCGTGACCTTGGCAAACAGCTCCTGCCGGTCGGCATGCTCGTTGTACTGGACAGCGTGTTCAACCGCATCATCCGAAACCGCAAGCTTGGCAAGAATACATGGCTTTATATTGATGAAATCTATTTGCTGTTCCAGCACGAATACAGCGCGAATTTTCTGTTCACGCTCTGGAAGCGGATGCGCAAATATGGGGCCTGCGGCACGGGCTTGACGCAGAACGTCGACGATCTGCTGCAATCCCACACAGCAAGAACCATGCTTGCAAACAGCGAATTCCTGCTCATGCTTAATCAGGCAAGCACAGACCGGATCGAGCTGGCGCGGCTGCTCAATATTTCGGACAATCAGCTCTCGTATATTTCAGGCGTGGACTTTGGGCACGGGCTTCTCAAGTGCGGCAGCACCATCGTGCCTTTCGTGGATCATTTTCCGAAAAACGGCAGGCTGTACCAGCTTATGACGACGAAGATGTCTGAACGAGTGGAGCAGGCGTCGTAATGCGAGAGGTCAAAGAAAAATCGCCGCTGAAAGCGAGAGCCGTCAAAACCCTCAAATCCGCGCCGCAGGCAGCATTCCGCCGCGGCACGGATGCTTCCTTTCAGCAGCTTCGGCAGGAGCTGCGCGACGCAGCGCAGGACGGTCAGCCGGAAGATCGCTACGAGAGCGGCAAGATCACAGACACCGCCGACCATGCCGTGCAGGAAGTCCGCCATCTGGCAGAAAAGGCAGCCCACAGGCTGCCGAAAACAAAATCCGAACCGCAGCGGGAAGCCAGGACAGAATCCAATCCACAACACGAGCAGTCCCGACAGCCCCAGCAGCCTACTGTGGCACCGAAAGAATATCCGCCTGCGTCTGCGCGACCGAGCTACCCGCCACAGAGCCAGCCGCAGGTAAGTCGTTCTGTGCGCGAATCGGCTTCTCCGATCAGGGAGAAGCCGGTTCCTCCTGCAAACGCCCAACAGCCCAAAACGCGAGTATATACGCCGGATGCGAAAGCGCCAGCGTCCCCGTCTCAGTATCCAACTCCGAGGATTCATGAAAACGCAAAGGCTGTTTCTGCGGAAACAATGCCATCGACAATGGAACATTCTGTGCGTGAATCGGCTTCGTCAATCAAGGAGAAAACGATTCCTCCTACAAATCCCCCGCAGCCTAAAATGCGGGAGCATACACCGACTGCTGATGCACCCGTACAGCAGCCCAAGCATCTAGCTTCGCAGATTCATAAAAAGCCGCAGGCTGTTCACCACGCGCAGGTAAACCGATCCGTGCGCGAACTGGAAACATCAGTAAGAGAAAAGCCTGCTGGGAAAGCAAGACCGGCAGAACAACGGTCGCTTGGACAATCTCCTGCCAGCACGGAACCGTCTGCACCTGCGACGACCCCGACGGTGCAGCCATCAGCACGAACTCTGCCAAGAGAAAAACCGATTGTTTCCTCTCCGCGAGAACCGCTTGCCACGCCAAAACCGGATACCACACAGTTCGCGCTTCCTGCAATCAAGACGAAAGAGTACATCCGAAAGAAGCGGAAAAAACAGAATCTTCTCAAAGAAGAAGCAAGCAGTATTGAGAACACAATCGAAGATTCAGAAACTTTTTCTCCTGTCATTCGTACACGGGAAACTGTTCGTGAACAGCAAAAACTCCACGTTTCCCATAGTGCGGAGCAGGAGCAGCCAGCTCTGCCGCAGATCCGAACGCGGCAGCCGCAGACAGCTTCCATGCCCGCCGATATAGAACCCACGAAGCCGGAAGTTCCACAGCCACCGCTGCCGGACATCAAGAGCAAGCGGAAATACATTGCGGCGCAGCAACCGACACAGGTAACGCCCGTGCAGGCAAACCAACAGCAGGCAGTGCGGCAAACTGGAAGGAAGGCTGTGCGTGGTGAATCGAAATTATGTCAACCGACATTGACGAATGAAACAGTCCCTGCGCCAGCGAGCAGGAATGTCGCTCCGACAAAGCCTGTGCGCGTCCAGAAACAGGCGCGACCGGCTTTCGTAAAAAAGCAGAAGATCAAAACAGCACCAAACGCCAAAATCAAGTCCGCCACACCTGCCGCAAAAGCCTTGCCCAGCAAAGCGTCGGCGGCTGCTCCCAAGCAGGCCGCAACTGTCATCCGCAAAGGGCAGGTGCTTCGGGATACAGCAATCAAAGCGGCGAAGGTAGCAAAAGAGACCGGAAGGAAGGTTCTGCGGGCAATCGTGGCAGCGGCAGAAAAGCTGGCCGCAGCGATTGGTGCAGGCGGTGCGGCGGCAGTTTCCGTTGTCGTGGTGATCTTGCTTGTAGGGATGTTGTTTGCTTCGCCGCTCGGTATCCTGTTCGCCGGTGAGGACACCGGCACGGAAATTAAAATCCCGGACGCGGTTGCGACGCTGAACGGCGAGTTTACCGATGAGATCTACCGTATCATGGAGGAACATCCATACGATGAGCTGGATATGCAGGAGGGCATGGAAGCGGCCATGCTGCAGAACTGGCGGAATGTGCTGGCTGTGTACGCGGTCAAGGTCTCAACCGACGAAGAACATGGGTTGGACGTTATGACGATGGATGAGGAAAAGCTCCAGCTTCTGCGGGAAATTTTCTTCGACGCCAACAAGCTGGAATACGAATTGACGACCAGAACCGTAGATGGCGAACGGGTCACAACGCTGCATATTTCTGTGCAGATCAAGGATGCCATGCAGATGGCAGACGAATACGGCTTCACCGACCAGCAGCGGGAGATGCTCGAAGAACTGCTGAAGCCGGACTACGACGACATTTTCCTTTCCCTGATCGGTAATTATCAGCCGGACGGCATGCCCATCGACCCCGTCGACATTTCGGACATCCAAGGCACGCTGCCGGATGATCTTGATCCGCTGCGCGAATCCATTGTCCTGACAGCATATCAGCTTCTTGGAAAGGTGACGTATTTCTGGGGCGGCAAAAGCCTCGTTCTCGGCTGGGACAGCCGCTGGGGAACGCCGACGACAGTCACTGCACCGGGCAGCGGTTCGACCGGCAAGGTGCTGCCATTCGGACTGGACTGCTCCGGCTTTGTGGACTGGACATTCTATAACGCCACGAGCGGTGCATACCTGCCCGGACGCGGTGGTGGCGCAGCCTCACAGCATGGCTATTGCACCAACATTGCATGGGCAGACGCACTGCCCGGCGATCTTGTCTTTTACGCGGACGACAGCCACGTCGGGATCGTCTGCGGCTACGACAGCGTGGGCAATATCCTCGTCATTCACTGCTCCGGCGGGCAGAATGGCGTGGTCGTGACCGGGCGCGAGGGCTTTGCCGTCGCAGCAAGGCCTGATCTGTTTGCGGATTAAGCTACGCTTTGAAACTGAAAAACTGAAACGCAAAAGAGGTGGAATATGAACGATACCATCACAGAGATCAACAAAGACACATTCTGGGGATTGATCCGGGAGACGAAAGATGCCTGCGGGCAGGATATGTCTGCCATGGTGGAGTATCTGAAGGGACGCTTGGTATCTATAGGGGCAGAACAGGCACAGAACTTTCACGATATTACGCAAGCTTACGAAGATCTCGCGTACAAGTACGGTCTGTGGGATGCTGCCGAAATCATAACGGAATACGGCTGCAGCGATGACGGCTTTATAAACTTCCGCGCGTGGCTGATTGCGCAAGGAAAAGAAGTCTATCTGGCTGCGCTGGCGGACCCGGATTCGCTTGCAGAGGTCGAACCCTACGGGGATTGCAGCTTCGAACAGATGAGCTATGTGGGAGAGTATGCCTACAAGCAGCTCACCGGCAAAAGCACCTATGAGCAGACTGACCAGCGGGAATATAAGAAACTTGTGGCAGAACTGAAGCAGGACATTACCTACAAAGACGGCATTCAATTTCCCAGAGAGGGTGCAGAGCTGAAACAGTTCCTGCCCAGGTTGTGTGCCAAGTATCCGGACCGGTGGCTCGAACCACATTGGAATCTCGATCTGAAAGTAGTGCGAGAACTTTTCTATGCAGGGAAGGTGCATGATCACCAGAAACAGGTTTGCGAAAAGAAAAACCGAAGTCACGGCGGTGAGGCTAGATGATGAATACAGGTGCAAAGGCTTGCTTGAAAATGGTATAATCTAAAGCACAACTCCCGCAGGATTAGCCTGCGGGAGTAAATAAAAGCGTAGCAAAAATGTGCTGTAATACATGCTTGCGATGAACACTAGCATTGTAACATATCATAATTTTTTGAGGTTTTCTACATTTTTGATAATTTAGTTTGAGCAAAAGGCATAATCCAACATGACGCAATTAAACAAGGCCGTCAGCCGACACGCGCCCGCGTGTCGGCTTTTCTGCGTCCCGGTGGGGACGCTGCACCCCAAAGGCATAAAAACTGCGCGTTGGAGCGCGTGTGGCGAAGTACGAAAACAGATGTACAGGAGGCGAGAAAACACAAATGCTATCTGAGCACCAAAACAAAAACGCAAATTTTCTCCGAATCCTGATGACACTCCGCGCCCTGCGTCAGAGCGGAGACATTACGGAAAAAGAATACCGCAGAGCAAAAAAATATTATCAGGCACTGACCGGCGCGGACATTGTCCTTACGGATTAAACTGTAATTTGCACGGTTTCCACAAGAATTCCCGCCGCCGTTTCAGCGTTTGGTAGAATTCGGGACCGTTTGAAAGATATCAGTAGACTTGAACCTTTTCGCGGATATACTTGTCGTTGACAAACGGCATGGGAGGTGAGAAAAATGCCAGTTGCAAAACTGATTGCACCGACGACGAAGCAGGAGATCCCCAAGCTGCGCGTGGCGGCATATTGCCGCGTGTCCTCAAACTCCGCAGATCAGCGAAATTCCTTTGCAACGCAGGAACATGTTTATACGAAATACATTGCAGAGAAGCAGGAATGGGAGCTGGTCGACATTTTTGCCGACGAGGGTCTCAGCGGCATGAAAGCGGATAACCGTCCGGAATTTCAGCGGATGATCCGCATGTGCGAGCTGCACCAGATCGACCTCATTCTTACAAAATCGGTCTCCAGATTTGCACGCAACGTGAAAGAGGCGCTGAATTATACGCGCAAGCTGAAGCTGCTCGGCATCGGGGTGCAGTTCGAAGAAGATGGAATCAACACACTGGCGATGGCCGACGAGATGCTGCTCAATACGTTTGCAGCCATCGCACAGGAAGAATCCAAATCCATCTCGCAGCATCAGCGGTTATCCATCGTCAAACGGATGGAACTTGGAGAGTATATTGACAGCAACGCTCCATATGGGTATCGGTTGATAAACAAAACACTGTCTGTCTACGAACCGGAAGCCATCATTGTTCGATGGATTTACCAGTCATATCTGAATGGTTGGTCAATCAGCGAGATTGCAAAAGACTTGTCTGTCCGCGACGTTCCCACAAAGTGCGGAAAGTCCACTTGGACATCCACACGGGTTTCCTATATTTTATCAAACGAGCGATACATCGGTGACTGCAAATACCAGAAAACCTGTCGTGAAGCAGTAGTTCCGTTCCGGCAATCCAAAAATCGCGGGCAGGAAGATATGTTTTATGCCAAGGAAACCCATGCACCGCTTCTTGATAAACAGCTTTTCTATCAGGTGCAGGAGCTTTTAGAGAAAAAGAAAAAGCAGCACTGCACAGAAATTCCGCCCAGACAGTATCCTCTTACAAGCCGCATTCGGTGTTCCGAGTGCGGCTCTTTCTATCACCGGAAGGTGCGAAGTGGCGTAATCAAGTGGGTCTGTTCAAAACACGCGGCAGATACCAATGCCTGCAATTCCGGCTATTACAGTGAGGAACGTATTTACGACGGCATCATCACCATGATCAACAAGCTGCGCTTCTGCGAAGAAGATATCCTCGGTCAGACGATTCAGAAGCTGGAATTTGCCGCCGCAGCCTATAAGCGGAACAACAGAGCGGCCAGCCAGCTCAGTCAGAGCATTGCCGAACTGAACGCAAAGCTGCTTGCACTGGAGCGGCTTCGCACAAAGGGATACCTCGCCGCAGATATTTACCATACGCAGGCGCGGGAGATCCGCCAGCAGCTCGATAAACTGAAAGCCGAGCGATACAGCAGCTTTGAATCTCGGATCACAACGATGTTGGAGGATGTGCGGAAGCTGAAATCCCTGATCGACGAGCTGGAACAGCCGCTGGAAGTGTTCGACGAGAAGCTGTTCCATGAGATCGTCACAGATATCTGCATCAATAACCGCGACGAGATGACAGTCACCCTGCTTGGTGGGCTCAAATTTACAGAACAGATTTAAGAGGGACGGGTATGAAAAAGATTCGATATTTACCGTTTGGCTACACGATCCGCAACGGTCACACCGTGATCGAACAGCAGGAAGCCGATGTTGTCCGTAATATTTTCAGATCGTACATTCAAGGTGCGTCGCTCAAGGAAATCGCGGAAGATTTGACAGCAAAGAAGATCCCATACACAGAGCGGACCTGTGTATGGGATAAGGCGCGGATTTCTCGGATTCTGGAGAATGCGAAGTACACCGGCGATGAAGAATTTGAAACGATTATTGATGAGAACACCTACGAAGAAGCTGCTGCGGTTAAAAGCGCACGGCGTTGGAATCAGGCGGCTCAGGAAAGCGAGGGCATCCGGCAGATCCGCGACCGTGTCCGCTGCGGACAATGCGGTGCGCCGATGCTTCGGCATATCTTTCTATGCGCATAATCCTTGGGTAAGGCGGCTGCATTTTATCTGGGGGAACGAGAAATTTCAAGCGTATCCGGAATTGATTTCGGACTACCTGTTTGAAAAAACAAATAATGAACAATGGATATACAGCTCGATTGCTAACCAATTGCTTCTCCATGAAAGTAAGGACAGCGATACCGTTGCCGAACAGCAGGATGATTGGATTCTTCATACAATTGAAATGCACGCTGCGGAGCCGACGAGAATGTACTATCTTTTTGGCGCAATCAGTGAAAGTAGTGCAGATCGGCGCAGAAAAGCGCTGGAGAAGTTTTTGAAGCTGAATGACGACTATGCCGTATTTGAGAATTTGCCGTTAGAAGGTCCCGGCGTCGGTGGCTGGGGAAGCATGATTCCTTATATGCAGACACGAATAGACTATTTGGAATCCCTGAAACCACTGTTTACCGGTGTGAAATTTCTGAAACACAGACAAAGAATAGAGCAAGGTATTGCGTCTTGGAAGGCACAGATAAAGCAGACAGAAATTCACGAACTGTTGACTGCGCTCGGGTGATGATCGAGCGCGTCAGAATTCCAGCAGATTCAATATGCTGCCTATTCCATCTGACTCCATTTTGACCCCAACGTAATTGCACCTGTTTGGGCGCGATTAGAAGCGGCATGATTTTCAATTAAAAATAGTTCCGTAATTCATCCTGTTTTGCGCTAATCAGGAACAATTTTTGCACAGATTGTCGTTTCCTATCCCTCATAACCCGGAGGTCGGGGGTTCAAATCCCTCTCCCGCAACCATAAATCGCCGTATTTCGTGAGAAATGCGGCGATTTCTCTATCAAAATGTTTGGATTTCTCCGTTTTGCTCATTTGCAATTCGTGCCGCCCGAAGAGTCCTTTTGTGAAATAGGTGGATATTACATCCATATTTTAAGGTTCAAAGGGTCTGCACCGAAAAGGTGCTGCCAATTGATCCTACGCGCTGTTTGCAATAAAGTATGCAACGGCGTGTTTTTTCGTTTTTAGACCGTATGATTTCGGCGCTGCGGAAAGGTCGGCAGGATCACATCCGCGAACTTGGCGCGGGGTGCTGTACCATTTAATTTTGGAGCCGCGTCCATCTGATCCATGTGAAGATAATTGCTCATCGTGCCAATGGCTTCGCGCTCAATGTCTTCGTTTTTATGAAGATATTTGCGCGTCGTTTCGATCGACGCGTGACCCAGGATGCCCTGTACGATGTTGAGCGGCACTTTGTCTTCCACCAGCCGCGTCGCCAGCGTGTGCCGCAGTGCGTGGGGATTGACCTTGCGAATTTCGCAGCGCTTGGAAACCGCCGCTAAGCGGATCTCAAAGCTCTTGGGATCAAGGTGCGTCCCGGCTTTGGACGGGAACAGCAGCCCGTCCGGGTTCGGCCAAGTGGAATTTGCCAGGGTAAACAGATGGCGCACCAGAAGCTCGCACAGACCGTCTGAAATGTTGATCTCGCGATGCGAGGTGCTTGTCTTCGGCGTATTCTGGACGATGAGGTGCGTTTTCTTCTTCGGGTCATAATTCAGAATCTGAATGTTCGGATTGTCCGGAGAAATGGCCGCCGTCGGAACGCGCAGCAGGTTCTTGTTTACCGAGAGCGTCTGCTTCTCCAAATTTAGGTCGGAGATTTTGAGCGCCAGCACCTCGCCGACGCGAAAGCCGACGAACAGCGTTGTCAGAATTGCCACACGCTGCGTTTCGCGCATGACCTCTTCAATGAAGATCTGCATTTCCGACGGGCTCAGAACGCGCATTTCCGGCGTCGGAACGGCCGGCCTTGTTGTGCCGAGTACCGGATTTCCGGGCAGCTTGTACTTTTTCACAGCGTACTCGAAAAAGTCCTTCAGGAGCATATGCTGATTATGGATGGTTTTCGGGGATAAGCCGCCTTTCTTCTGATCTGCTCGAGCGCCGGTTTTCTGCTTTTGCTGATAATAGTCCTGCACAACGTCCTGCGTGATCTGGTAGAGCGGCATATCGCCAAAGGCTTCGGCGAAGTGGATGCGGTAGGTATCCAGATAGCTTGCGTAGGTAGACGGCTTTCTGGCAGGCGGCGCTTTGTAAAGGTCGAGCCATTGTGGGAACGCTTCGGAAAAGAGAATTTCCGATTCGATGGGGTGCCCGAGCTTTGCCCGGAGTTCTTCGAGGCGGGCAGATTCTGCCGCCTGCGCTTCTTCCTCGGCTTTGAGGCGTGCTTGCTCTTCCTCCCACTGCGCCCGGCGCTCCTTGCAGATCGTCTTGGTGCGGCCTTTGAAGGATTTGCGGTACGGGCTGCCGTCAGCCTTCCGTCCGTAGGTGATCTGGTAGACCCAGGATTTATCTTTTTGCTGATAGAAGCTGCCTTCTCCGTTGGGACGACGTGTCATGCTATCAACCTCCAATTTCTTTGATAAAATTTGGAGATTTGCTTTCAGTTTATGATCGTATGAGAAGATTTCAGCCACTCATAAAACGGTTCTTTTGGAACGCGAAAAGAATTGCCGATACGAATGACCGGAAATGATTTGCTGTGGATCAGATTGTACGCAGCGTTGATGCTGATGTTCAGGATCTGCTTGATATCCCGTACTGTCAGGGTTTCGTTTTCGCGCTTTTCCATCGTGGAATCCTCCTCATACGAAGTAAAATATGAACTTTTCAAGGTGCAGAAGCTGACTCGTATAGCTATTGTACGACAGCTCTGCGGGTAATGCAATGCCGCCGCGATGTTTGCGGCGGCTTTATTTTAAAAGATGTTTCTCTTTCCTTCCTCCTACCGCCGAAGAATACCGTCGGCGAAGGCGTAGAGATTTGCAAGTTCATCCAAAGCCTGCTGGCGTGTTCGCTGAACGGTTCTGGGGGTCAGGTCCATACTCGCCGCGATCTCGCTCCACGATTGCTGCTCAAAATAGTGCTTTCGGATGACGTCCTGCTGCCGCTTGTCCAGAAGCCCGATGTAATGCAAAAGCCGGTCTCTCTCATGACATAACGCGGTGTATCTGCTCATCAGCTCGCCGACGGCTTCTTCGTTCAGCTGCGCGGCGATGTGCTGGTAGGAAAGGGCAATGCCGGGGACGTCTTTTGGGTATAGATCCGTTTGGCTGGCATCTGCGTCGCGGGTTTGGAACGTCATGGCTTCGATCAGCTCGGTTGGCGAGACTTGCTTGGCGTGCTGGAGCTCGTACCGCAGAAGCTCAATTTGCTGCTCCTTTTTCCGGTAGCTTTCCAGTCGTTCCAACACTTCGTTCAAATATTTGTTATCCATATTTATCCCTACAAAACCAAAGAGATCGACCGCGCAAAATATGGGCATATATAAAAACAGATGCTGCATACGGTGCTGCAGCATCTGTTTTCGTTTTTTCCTATGTTAAGAATACCATAGTGATTTGCGACAAATCAAGTGCGTTGGAAAGGAATAGTTGTGAAAAAAGTGCGACAAAAAAGCGACATGAAAGTCGTGCTTATCCACGCTGTGGGTAAAGCGTGGTGAGTTAGAAAATCAGTAGTAATGAATGTTGGAGGTAGAGGTGATACTCTCCACAAGACTACCGCTGCTGTTGTAAATATCTGCGCTCAGTACCGCTTTGTAGTAATGACCAGACATGACGTAATAGCTCTTTTCAAGCGCTAACGCGAGCAAGCCACTGGTATCCCAGGATTTTACGTAATCCCAGCTTTTTTTATCCGTGCTTTTATACAGGGTGACAGTCATTTCGGCAGTAACACCGTCCCGTAGGATCATATTGCTGGTGCATGTCGCAAGACCTTTGCTTGAGATAGTTAGGGCGATGGAGCAGCTAGCTACGTGGTCAAAACGATACGGAGTTGTGTCCGAGAAAGCGGCCTGCACCGGGACGACTGACGCAATCAGGATGCCGACCAACAGCAGGGACAAAAGTCTGGAGCGAGTTTTCTTCATGTTCAGTTCTCCTTTTGTTTACCCGGACATCCAGTACTTAAATTGCAACAGAAGAACATTCTGCATACGGAATCCTCTGGAGGATAAGCGGTTATTTGTTGTCCTTATGCGTGTTCACCTTTACCGGCAGCGGTTTTCATATTTCGGGCCGTGTCGCCGCTGCCAAACAAGGCAGCAGCTATTATTGTATAAAGAAAACCACCGACAGTGCCGGTGGTTTTGATTTCTTCCGGTGCTTTCTGCTCCAGATTCCTGTTTGGGTCAAGGCGGAAAACTGAACTGCTGGTTTTTATAGCGCTACGATTTCGACTACCGTGAGCGTATCGCCGTCAATCTGAAAGCGCACGTCGAAGCCCGCAAAATTGAAGCCATAGCGGCGGTTGGGGTCGTGCTGATAGCCGGGGCAGGGATTTTGAGAGAGCGCCTGGATGAGGCCCGCGCGCTTGTCTGTGGGGATTTTTTGCAGGAGCACGTCCGGGAAGACAACTTCCAGGGGCTTTGCGCTGCGGCTTTCCTCGAACGCATCAGTCGCGTCGGGATGACAGTCGGCATAGGGGAGATAGGGCTTGATGTCGTAGATGGGGCTCCGGTCGGCCAGGTCCGCGCCGGCGACATAGAGAACGGGACCGTCCTTTGTATGGAGGTTCACTTCTACGAGCTTTACGCAGGAAAGACCGATCGGGTTCGGGCGGAACGGAGAGCGCGTCGCGAAGACCCCTACGCGCGTTTTGCCGCCGAGCTTCGGGGGCGCGACGGTGGGCGAAAACTTCCCGTCTTCAATGCGGTCAAAGTGCCAGATGAGCCAGAGGTGACTCCAGCTGTCGATGCCGCGCAGAAAGTCGGGGTTCCGATAGGCTGGCTCGAAGACAATTTTGGAAATCAGGTCGCCGGTCAGGCCCGACTGGCGCGGGATACCGAATTTGGTGGGGAAATCCGAGTGGATGCGGGCAATGTAGTCCATGGGAGGCCTCCTGTGGTAGCTTGCGACTATCATAGCACATCGGCGGGAAATTGCAAATTTGTTTTGCATTTTCTGAAAAAGAGAGTAAAATAGCTTGTATTGGAGGGATCGTCATGAATGATGAACTGACTGCTGTAGACATTCAGAAAATGCAGGACGAGATCAAATATCGCCAGCTGGAGCTGCGGCCGAAAATTCTCGAGGACGTGAAGACAGCGCGCGAGTTCGGCGATTTGAGCGAAAACTTTGAATATAAGGCGGCCAAGCAGGAAAAGCGCCGCAACGACAGCCGCATCCGGTACTTAGAGCGCATGATCAAGACCGCAAAGGTGATCGATACGGAGTCGAGGCCGGATGAGATCGGGCTTTTCGACAAGGTTGTCATCTATATTGAGGAGGACGACGAGGAGCAGACCATCGAGCTTGTTACGACGCTCCGGCAGAACGCCCTCAAGGGTCTCATCAGCAAGGAGTCTCCGGTCGGCAAAGCTGTCATGGGCCACAAGGCGGGCGAGCGCGTGCTGGTGCAGGTGAACGAGAAGTACAGCTATTATATCCAGATCAAAAGCGTTGAGAAGGGCACAGACGACGATTCGCTGCCGATCAGCAGTTACTGAAGTCGGCAAAAGCGGGACTTTAGCGTGTAAGGCCGTAGGGGACGATGCCCACATCGTCCCGGCAGACAGTACCGATTTTACGGAAATCTTCGGCGAATCCGGTGGTGCCCTTGGGTCGATGTGGGCATCGACCCCTACGAACATCCCGGAAGATTTTAAAAGAACCGTAGGGGCGTCCGCCCCTACGAGTGTTGGAGAAGAATCAGAAAAATGGAAATCCGTCAGGGAAGACCTGACGGATTTTTGCTATTTGCCGAAGTAGGCGAGGATTTCCTGCATGCGCTGGGACTGGTGGACGAGGAAGGGACAGCGGCTGTCGCAGTGGCCGCAGGAGACGCAGTCCTGCGAGGTATGCTCGAGCGTGAGATAGTGCTCCTTGGCAAGACCGTCGCCGAGCTTTGCAAGGTCATAGTATTTGTTGATGAGGGCAATATCGAGCCCGGCGGGGCAGGGGTGGCAGTGCTTACAGTAGACACATTTGCCGAGCGTGTTTTCGGGCGCAAAGGTAGAGACGGCGGAATAGTCGCGCGCCTCCGGGCTTGTTTCAAAGTAGGAAAGCACCTCGCGGAGCTCCTGTTCGTTTCCATAGCCGGGCAGGGCGGTGATGACGCCTGGCTTATCGAGCGCGTAGGCGATGCACTGCGTTTTGGTGAGGGCAGCTTGGAAGGGGGACTGCTTTTTATCCAGCAGCTGGCCGCCGCAGAAGGGTTTCATGACCGAGATGCCGACGCCTTCTCGCTGACAGCGGCGGTAAAGATCGTAGCGCTCGGTGTTTTCGCCGAAGCCGAAGTCGCCCTTGCCGTAGTCGTAGACGGGATTGATGCTGAACATGAGCATATCGATGAGCTTCATGTCAAGAACGCGGTTGGCAAGCAGCGGCGTGTGGGAGGAAAGGCCGAGATGGTGCACCACGCCCTGCGTCTGCAAATCGGTCAGGTATTTTAACACGCCGTTTTTCTCGTAGGCCGCAAGGTCGGCTTCTTCGTCCAGACAGTGGATGAAGCCGAAGTCGATGTAGTCCGTTTGCAGGTTTTTTAGCTGCCAGTCGACGGATTTTTTGATTTCATCGAGTTCTGTCGTCCAGCCGTATTCGCCGGTGGTATAGTCGGCGCCAAAGTGGACCTGCAGGTAGACTTGGCTGCGGATGTCATGAAGGGCCTTGCCGTAGGCCGGGAAGATGGTCGCATGGCCGCCCGCCATATCAAAGTAGTTTACGCCGAGATCGAAGGCCGCGCGGACGGTTTTCGCGATGTCCGATTCCTTCTGCGCGCCGACGACGGACGAGCCCATGCCGATGACGCCGATTTTTTCTCCGCCGTGGGGGAGCGTTCTGTATTCCATATGTGCCTCCAGATCGTAATGGTTCTTTCTATAGTGTAGTGCGGCGGGGTGAAGGTGTCAACGTGCGGTGGGGCAGTTTTACGATTTGTTCAAAAGCGCAGAAGCGGCTTGCAGGCGGCGCGGAGGCGGTTCAGAAGCGTTTCCGCTTCGGCTTGGGTATCGGCTTTGGCACTGAGGTAGAGCTTGAGCTTGGGCTCGGTGCCGGAGGGGCGGACGGTGAGCTTGCAGCCGCCATGCAAGCGGAACTCCAGAACGTCGGAGGCGGGAAGGCCGGTATCCGGCGCGAGATAGTCCGTGATTTTTGTGACGGGGAGGGCGGCAATTTCTGTGGGTGGATTTTCCCGCAGGCGCTGCATACAGCTTGCCATGTCCCGCATGGCGCTCGCGCCGGAAAAGGCGAAGCTCTCCTGAGCGCAGCTATAATAGCCGTAGGTCTCATAGAGCGCGTCGATTGCGCCCGATAGTGTCATGCCGCGGTTTTGATAGAAGCTCGCCATTTCACAGAGAAGGAGCACAGCGTTCACACCGTCTTTGTCGCGCACGTGGCTGCCCGAGAGATAGCCGTAGCTCTCTTCAAAGCCGAAGAGAAAGCGCTCCGGATGGCCCTCCGATTCGAGAAGGCCGATTTGTTCGCCGATGAACTTGAAGCCTGTGAGGGTGCGGCGGAGCTCGACGCTATAGTGCGCGGCGATGGGGTCTGCCATGTCGGTCGAGACGATGGTCGTGACGGCAACGGGGTTTTGCGGCATGGTCCCGTTCGATTGCCGCGTCTGGCAGATGAAATCGAGCAGCAGCACGCCAACCTCGTTTCCGGTAAGCAGCCGGTAGGAGCCCTTGCCGTCGTCTGGCACGGCCACGCCGCAGCGGTCACAGTCGGGGTCGGTGCCGATGAGAAGGTCGGGGCGCAGGCGCTCACAGTAGGAAAGACCGAGCGCCATCGCCTCGCGGATCTCGGGGTTCGGGTAGGGGCAGGTCGGGAAATGGCCGTCGGGTGCTGCCTGTTCGGAGACGAGCGTGAGGTTCTGAATGCCAAGTGATCGGCAAAGGCGCTCGACGCATTCGCGGCCGGAGCCATTGAGCGGCGTGTAGACGATGCTTAATCTGGAAAGATCGTCATGGCGCACGCGGAGTTGGAGGACCGCGTTAAGATAGGCGTTCAGGATGGCTTCGGGAATCCAACGGATGCTTCCGGCGCGCAGAAGCGCGTCAAAGCTGCCGGTTTGGATGGCTTCAAAATAGGAATGGTTCTCCAGAATTGCGGCAATGCGGGAAACGCCGCTGGGGGTCAGCTGGCAGCCGTCCGCGCCGTAGACCTTGAAGCCGTTATACTGGGCGGGATTGTGGCTGGCCGTGATGCAGATGCCGACCCCGCAGGAAAGCGCGCGCACGGCATAGCTCAGGGCGGGAACGGGCTCGAGTCGGGGATAGAGATTTGCCTCAATGCCGTTCGCGGCCAGAACGCAGGCGGTTTCCCGGGCGAAGCGTTCGCTGTTTATTCTACTGTCGTATCCGATGGCGGCGCGCTTGGGAAGGCTCGTTTCGTTCAGATAATCGGCTACGGCTTGCGCTGCGCGGCGGACGACATGGACGTTCATGCGGTTTGTGCCCACGCCGAGAATGCCGCGCAGTCCGCCGGTTCCGAAGGCAAGCGCACAGCCGAACGCATCTTCGATGGCGGCAGAGTCATGTTGCATGGCAGCAAGCTCTTTTTGAAGCGCAGGGTCGAGCAATGGATGGGAGCGCCAGAGTTCAAACAGTTCCTGGGCGGATTTCATGTGGTTCCTCCTCTTTGAAGCCGATCGCAGATGGGAAGAAGGTCGGGAAGACCGGCGAGATTGTAATCGCCCGCGCGCTTTTTGGAGGCGTCCCCGACGCAGGCCGCGAGAAAGCCACCCGCATGTGCCGCCTGCGCGCCCGCGACCGCGTCTTCCACGACGAGGCAGCTTTCCGGCGGGAGGCTTAACATAGCAGCGGCGGTCAGGAAGACCTCGGGGTCCGGCTTTGCGCGGGTGATCTGCGTGCCGTCGCAGACGCCGTCAAAGTAGGAGGTCAGAGCCAGACGGTCTAAAATAAAGCGCGCGTTTTTGCTGGACGAGGCGACGCAGAGGCGAAGACCGCGTTTTCTCAGCGTAAGCAGGGTCGATACGACATCTGGGTCCGCGTCCTTGGGCGAGAGGTTCTGCAGGAGCTCGCGGTAGCGGGCGTTTTTCCGGTCGGCCAACGCGCGCTTTTCTTCCGGTGTGTAGGTCTTGGCGCTTTTTTCTAAAATGATCTCGAGGCTGTCCATGCGCGAAATGCCGCGCAGGCGCTCATTTACGGTGCGGTCGAAGGGGACAGAAATCGAATCGGCCAGCTCCTTCCACGCGCGGTAGTGGTATTCGTCGGTCGAGCATAGAACGCCGTCCAAGTCAAATAAAATGCCTTGTAGGGGCAAGAAAATCAGTCCTTTCCGGGAAAACGGCCGACGCAGAGCGCCGGCCGTTTGGTGGTTATCTTAGAATGTCAGGGAACCGGAGGTGATGCACTGGCCGGATTTGCGGTCGAAGAGCATGATCTGATCGCCGGTCACGGAGAGGGGAACCTCCGCGCCGATGGTAAAGAGCGAGCTTCCGAAGACGACGCCGGTGAGCAGGAAGCCGCCGACGCGGACCTTGATCGTCGACTCCATGCCGGTCGGCATAGCGCCGTAAATTTCGCCGCGGAGCTTACCCTCGTCTGCGATGTCGATGAATTCGGGGCGGATGCCGAGGACAAAATCCTCGTTTGTGATTTCAGGGAGCTCCGCGAGGGAGTCGTCTTCCTCGTCGACCTTTGCAATATGATAGCGGAAGACCTCGTCCTTGTTGCCCTTTTCAACATAGCCCTTCTGGGAGGCTTTCTCTTTGAGTGCGGCGGCGCGGTTTGCGGCCTGTTCGTCGCGAGCGGCGAACCAGTCGGCAAGCTGCATGGGCTTGGCCGGGCGGAATTTTGCTTTCAGGCCGCCAAGTACCGTCAGGTCGATCGAGCCGTCTTGCGCCTGCGCGCCCTTGGCTTCGACGAAGTTGATGGAGGGATTGCCGACAAAGTCGGCCACAAAGAGGTTCGCAGGGTGATGGTAGACCTCCAGAGGCGCCTGATACTGCTGGAGAACGCCGTTATTGATGAGGCAGATCTGCGTGGCGAGGGTCATGGCCTCCATCTGGTCGTGCGTAACGTAGACGAAGGTGGAGCCGGTCTCAACGTGCAGGCGCTGGAGTTCATAGCGCATTTCAAGGCGGAGCTTTGCGTCCAGGTTCGAGAGCGGCTCGTCCATGAACAGAACCGTGGGCTCCGGGGCGAGGGTTCTTGCAATCGCAACACGCTGCTGCTGGCCGCCGGAGAGCTCGGCGGGGTAGCGCTCCATGAACATACCGATTTTGACGATGCGGCTGACGCGGCGGACGGAGAGGTCGATTTCCTCCTTCGTGAGCTTTCGCACCTGCGTGACGATTTCACCGCCCTTTACATAGTGGAATTCATCGTCCAGTGTGCAGCCTGCGTCCTGCGCGGCCTTTTTCGCGGCTTCGACCTTGGCGGTCAGGGCGGAAATCTCAGAAGCGCAGTCGGATTTGCTTTCCAGATGATAGTCAAACAGGCGCTTGGCCGTGTACTGCGAGAGGGTAAACGCGTCGATCAGCTTTAAGATGGCCTTCTTTTCTTCGAGCTTCCCGTCCTTATCGCGGCACTCATCGAGAACGGAGATGACCTCAAACGGCGTTTTCAGGATTTCCGCCAGACGCGCGGCATTTTTGGCCTCGAAGTCGATTTTGGGAAGGGCTTCTTTGACGTTGGAGAGGCCGAAGGAGATGTTCTGGTAGACCGTCATGTTGGGCCACAGGGCGTAGTTCTGAAACAGGAAGCCGACCTTTCGCTTGTTGGCCGGGACGTTGATGCCGAGGCTACTATCGAAGACGACCTTGTCTCCGATTGTGATGCGGCCGGAGGTCGGAGTTTCCAGACCCGCGATCATGCGCAGCGTCGTTGTTTTGCCGCAGCCGGAGGGGCCGAGGAGCGTGACGAACGCGTTATTTTCAATGGTCAGATTCAGGTCCTCCACAGCGTAGAACTTGGCCCAGCGCTTGGTGACGTGTTCGAGTTTGATTTCAGGCATGTGATTAACCTCCTATTCCCTTGTCGAGACTTGCGCCGGTGACTTTGTTCACGAGCGTGTTGCAGATGAGGATCGTAATGATCAGAATCAGGTTGATACCACTGGAGAAAGCGTAGAGGCCCATTTCGTCGAAGTAGTCGAGCGTGGTCGAGAGGATGAAGCCCTGCACGCAAAGGAGCATGAAAAGCGACAGCTCGCGAAGGCACGTCATGAACGGAAGAAGGAAGCCCGAAATGATCGAGGACTTCTGAATGGGGATGATGATGCGGGTCATGCGCTTGATCCAAGGGATATCCTGAATGATGGCGGCCTCTTCAATTTCGCCCGAGAGCTGGAGCATGGAGTTAAGGCTGCTCCTGCTGGCAAAGGGGATATATTTGACGGTGCCGACGATGATGAGGAGCGTATAGGTATTAAAGAGGTTCAGCTTTTCTGTTGAGAACAGGATGAAGAACGCGACGCCAACGGCGATGGACGGCATGAGGTAGGGCAGGAACGCGACGGAGTTTACATAGTTTGCCCAGCGGCTGCGGCGGTTTTTGGAGACGGCGTAGCCGATCATCGTGCCGATCGTGCCGGCGAGCAGGGAGCAGGCGACGGAGACGAGGATCGTTCCCTTGAACGCGCGCCAGATCGTCTCGTTATACAAGATGCCCTTCTGGCCGTACATGCCGTTTTCGGTGACATTTTCGCTGGTGAGCCACCACTTGGTCGTGAGGTTCGAGGTATCGCCCGTATAGAGGAACGAATAGTCGCCCGGGTTCGGGAGGAAGGTCTCAAACGCAAACGAGATGATGGGGAAGATGCTCGTGAAGAACGTGAGGATGACGAGGATGATGGCGATGATGTACTTGCCGTATTTTCCGAGCGTGATCTTGGAGATCTGGCCGGACTTGCCGGTGACGGTGGTGTAGTTCTTGCGGCTCCTTAAAGAAAGCTGGTTGAGCAGCATGATCGCCACGCCGAAGATCATCATGATGATGGCAAGAATGCTCGCTTCGCCGGTATACTTGGAGTTCATCGAGACGTATTTTGTCGAGAGCGTGCTGAGGCCGAGGTAATGGGGAACCGGGTAAGAGCCCATGGCGCTTCCGAAGACGAGAAGAATCGTCGACAAAATCGCGGGCTTTACCATCGGGAGCGTGATGCGGAACATGGTCTTCCACTTGGGGGTATCGAGAATGGTTGCGGCCTCCTCTAAGTTCGCGTCCATGTTGCGGAAGATACCGCCGATTAAAATGTAAGCAAACGGCGCGTAGTGAAGGCCAAGGACCATGAGGCTCGGGAACAGGCCCTTGCACCACCATATCGGCATGTTGACGCCAAAGAGGGCGGCAAGCAGACCGTTGGACGTGCCGGTAACGGCGTTGGAATTGAACAGGTTCTGCCACACGACGGCGAGCGTCCACTGCGGCATGATGTACGGGAAAATGAAAATGGAGCTTAAGTATTTTCTCCACGCGAGGTCGGTCCTTGTGATGAGGAACGCGAACAGGCCGCCATATAAAATGGAGACGACGCACGTGCCGACAGCGAGCAGGACAGTGTTGCCAAGCGGCGTCCAGAGGTTTGTCTTGGCCATGCGGCTGGTGAAGAGGTCAATGTAGTTGACTGTGGTGTAGCCGGAGGCCTGTCCGGTTAAGTGCGCGTCGATGGTGCCGGCGTGGATTTTGAAGGTGTCTTCCACGATGGCGACGATGGGCGCGACGGTGGTGAAGGTCAGAACGATACCCAGCAGCAGAAGAATGACGTTGTGGGGCTTTGAAAAGAAGGTTTTGACCTTGTTGAGCGCGATGGTCGTTTTACTTGCGCGGAGGGTTGAGGATTGGTTCATGGCGTACTCCTCCTTCTTTCACGGATTTTCAGGGGAATGGGGTATTGGGGGCAACGCGGTTCGTAGGGGCGGACGACCCTGTCCGCCCAAGGGAAGCTGCGAATTCGCCGAAGATTTTCGCGTTTCGGATTCACGTTTTGCCGGGCGGACAGAGTCGTCCGCCCCTACGGCGTATTTGGAACTTGTTTGAAAAAACGGCGCCCTTGGATTGTTGCGTCCAAGGGCGCCGGGGGTATGCGCCGGAAAAAGGCCAGATTAGCCTGCGGAGTACTTGGTCAGCATTTCAATCCAGCTGCCGACGGTGAAGGCAACGTCCGCGCAGTATTCCGGATCTTCCAGAACGAGCTTGCCGTTGGTGGTCCACCATTCGTAGCCGCGGTCGTTCTTGGCTGCGAATTCAACGGTCGTGCCGTCTTCGGCCATGCCGCCGATGGAGTGATGGAAGTTGGCCTCGGTTTCCTCGGCAACCGTCGGGTTGGAGGAGTAGCCGCCCATGTCCTTGCCCCATGCGGAGAAGCCGTCAGCGGTGCAGGTCATGTAAGCGATGAACGCGCAGGCGGTCCAGGGCAGCGGGGAGTTGTCGGTGACGAAGAGGTAGTGGCAGTAGCCGTAGCCGCCGATACCCTGATAGCCGTCTTCATAGGCCGCAACCTTGATGTTGTTGACGGAGACAGAACTGGACTCTTCGACGGAGCGAAGCTTGGAGTAAACCAGCAGGCCGAACTGATCCTTTGCGGATGCGTCAACCAGCGTGTTGCAGATGGGGCCGTCGTCGGTCTGTGCGTTGTAGCTTTCGACCCACAGCTTGATCCATGCCAGAGCGTATGCGCCGTCAGCGCCGAGACCGAGGTCGGCAGCGTCCGCTTCCATCTCGGTGATGGTGGGCTGGAAGTAAGCCTTTTCGTCATCGGACAGAGCTTCGAAGGACTCCTTCATCCATGCTGCGTAGTCATCGCGGGTCAGCATGTACAGGAAGTTCTTGCCGACGATCTCAGAGTCGATGTCCATGTAAAGGCCATGCTCGCCCTCTGCGACGAAGTCCCAGCAGTTGTCATAGGTCTTGTCGCCGGTGCAGTTGTACATGAAGACCTTGTTGAGGGTCTGAAGGGGAAGGAAGCCTGTGTAGGCGTCTGCGGTCGTGCCGTTGGCGTCTGCCCAGTCCTTCGGGATGAAGGTGTCGAGAATACCGGTCTGGACCATCTTGCTCTCGATCTGGTTGCCGTCCTGGATGAGGGTCATGGCGAACGTGCCGGTGTCCTTCAGGGAGTCAGCGGTCAACTGATCGAAGATCTTGTTGTTCTTGGGCTGCTGCCATTCAAACTCCATGTTGTAGCTGGAGTCGATGGACTGAAGGTACTCGATGAAGAGCGGAAGAGCGCTCTTGCCGCGGCTGGAGTTGCCGACACCATAGAACATTTTGCCGTTGGACTCTTCAATGGCCTTCTTGGCAAGCTCTTCGAGGGTCATGCCTTCGGCTTCCTTGATGATCTTCTGGGTCTCGGTGAGGTTTTCTTCCTCAACGGGAGCGGCAGCTTCGGTCTCGGCGGGAGCCTCCGTTGCGGTATTTTCCGTGGCGGGAGTCTCTTCGGTCTTTGCAGGCTCCGTGGTGGTCTGGGCAGGGGCTGCCGCGCAGGCGGCCATCGCCAGAATCATGGACACTGCAAGCAGAAATGCAAGAATCTTTTTCACGATATGTTTCCTCCTATCAAATTTTACCGGGAACAGTGCTGGCACTGTTTGGATGCTTTCATTTTACCGGTCATTTGCACAAAAGAACAGGGGACAAACCTGCGCTTTTTTGTGTTTGACTGATATGTTTGTGAGAAATGGATGAAAAGATCATAGAGGGTGTGGTATAATTAGGGCAAAAATACGCAAGCGTTATGCTCCCGACTGTAGGAGCGATGCCCACATCGCCCCTTTGGGAACAACGAATTCGCCGATGGGTTTCGGGTTTTGCTTGCGGCAACTGCGAGGGCCGATGTGGGCATCGGCCCCTACGAGGTGTAAAGAATGGGGAAATGGCGAATATTGGCTGTGGTTCTGCTGCTCTTTTTGCTGACGGGGTGCGCGGGAACTGCGCCGGAGCCGGATTACGCGCCGGAGGACGAAGAGCGGCTGGTTCTGTATACGTCGCACAAAAAAGAGGTCTGGTGGCCGATCGTGAAGGAATTTGAAACGCGGACGGGCGTTTGGGTCGAGGTGGTCGAGGGCGGCACAAATGAGCTTCTCGAGCGGCTGGACAAGGAACAGGACGCGCCGCAGGCAGATGTGATGTTTGGCGGCGGCGTGGAGAGTCTCGAGTCGTACCGGGATTTGTTTGCGCCGTATACCTGCGCGGAGGCGGACGCGATTTTGCCGCAGTACCGCGCGCAGGACGATATCTGGACGCCGTTTTCGTCGCTGCCGGTGGTGTTTGTCTACAATCCGAAGCTCGTCCGGGCGGGGGAGATCACGACGTGGCGGGATTTGCTGGACCCAACGTGGAAGGGGAAAATCGCGTTTGCGGACCCTTCGGTTTCGGGCTCGAGCTACACGGCGCTGGTGACGATGCTCTGCGCAGTGGAGGGAGAGGCGGACGACATTTTGCGGGCGTTTGCGGAAAACCTCGACGGAAAGCAGCTGGAAAGCTCCGGCGCGGTATTATCCTATGTAGCCGGCGGACAGGCGGTGGTCGGTGTGACGCTCGAGGAGACGGCCAGCCGGCGCATCGCGGCGGGCGATGAGCTTGCGATGGTCTATCCCGCGGACGGAACGAGCTGCGTGCCGGATGGGTGCGCGATTTTAAACGGCGCGCCGCATGCGGATAACGCCCGCGCGTTTGTGGATTTTACGGTCAGCCGGGACGTGCAGCAGCTCATTCAGGAGCAGTTTTGCAGGCGGTCGGTGCGAAGCGATCTGGAGCCCGCGGGAGAGCTTCCGAGCTTTGGAAGAATTGCACAGGTGGACTATGATGTGAGCCTTGCAAGCGAGAGCCGGGAATCGGTTCTGATGAGCTGGGCGTTTTATCAGGAAACGGAGGAGACGCCATGAAGCAGCTGCGGTTTTCTTCGTTCCGGCAGCGGCTGAACGCGGCGTTTCTGGCGGTGTCGCTGGTGCCGGTGCTGCTCTGTTCGGCGCTCTTATTGCAGATTTTCCGGCTTCGCATGACGGCCGACCAGCAGCAGAACGCCGAGCAGCAGTTAGACGGCGCGTGCCATGCGCTTTTTTCCATGCAGGAGGGCTTGCAGGAGGCGGCCATCACGATTGGCGGCAGCGAGACGGTGCTTGGCGCGCTTTCGGGCGGATGGGAGAACAGCGCGAGCGTATACAGCGCGCTCTATGACGCGACGGAGGATGTGCGCAGGTTTGCGCGCTTCGAGCTTTACGACGCGGAGGGGACGCTCATGTATGCGACGCAGACGGTGCATGGCGCGCAGACGCTTCCTGTATCGTGGGGCATTTTAAAGGAGGCGGCGGACAGGGATACGATCGTCTACAGCGCGAGCATCGACCCGACGGACCTCGATGCGCCGGTTCTGCGCGGGGCGGTGCGGCTGACGCGGGACGGACAGACGGCAGGCTTTCTCGTGGCGGCGTTTTATGAGACGCAGCTTCGCGCGATGTTTGATTCTCTGGCGGGCGCGCAGAACGAGATTCTGTTGATGGATGGGTTTTGGCGCGGGGTATATTGCTCGCAGCAGGCGCAGGTGCAGACACTCTCTTACGCGCTGCGCGGGCAGCTGCTGCATGGGAAGGCGCTGACGGGACTGTCGGATAATTTTGTCTATACCGCGCGGCAGGACGAGGCTACGGGGCTGTTTCTGGTTCTCCAGCAGCCGCAGGTCTTTACGCGCGGGACGCTTCGGCTTTTATACACGGTGAGCGCGCTGTGCGCGCTTGGCGGCGTGGCGGTGAGCATCGCGCTGAGCCTGCGGCTGAGCCGTCAGATGTTCCAGCCGATCGGGACGCTGCACCGGGCGATCACGCAGGTCGGGAAAAATGATCTGGAGGTGCAGGTTCCGGTGCAGGAGGGGCAGTGCGATGAGCTCGGGGAGCTGGCGCAGCAGTTTAACGGGATGGTGCTGTCTTTGCGGCGCAACCAGCAGGCGCTGCTTGAAAACCAGCAGGCGCTTAATGACGCACAGATCCGGATGATGCAGGCGCAGCTGAACCCGCATTTTCTCTGCAATACGTTAGATACGATGAAGTGGATCAGCAAGATCAATCAGGTACCGCAGGTGGCTTTGATGTCGACCAATCTGGCGGATATTCTGCGGTTCTGCATTTCACCGGATGAGTTTGTGGAGCTGCGGCAGGAGCTTGCGATTCTGGGGCGGTACGTGGAAATTCAGCGCATCCGGCTGTCGGACAGCTTTACGTTTGCGCAGGATGTGCCGGAGGGGCTTTTGTCGTGTCTGGTTCCGAAGATGATGCTCCAGCCGCTGGCAGAGAATGCGATTTTGCACGGACTCTCCGGCGTGCAGGACGGCAGGCTCACGGTCACGGCGCGGGAATCGGACGGTGTGCTCGAAATCTGCGTTCTGGATAACGGTTGTGGCTTTCCGGCGGAAATGCTGGGGCCGTATCAGGCGCCGGAGCAGCAGACGGGGCACTTAGGACTATTCAATGTGGATACGATTTTGCGCAAGCACTATGGCGAAAGCTTCGGCTTGCGGCTGGGAAACAGAAAGGACGGCGCGGGGGCGTGCATCACGGCGCGGCTCCCGATGAGAAGGAGGGACGCGGATGCTGCGGGTGCTGGTTGTTGAGGACGAGGAGATGATCCGAAAGGGGATCGTGCTGGCGACGGACTGGCAGAGTCTCGGGTGCGTGGTGGTCGGAGAGGCGGCCAACGGAGAAGAGGGGATTGAGAAGGCGGAGGCGTGCAGACCGTCTCTTATCATTACCGACCTCAAAATGCCGAAGATGGACGGACTGGAGATGATTGCGAAGCTCCGTGAGCGGGGGTGCGGCGCGTACGTCATCATTCTGACGGCGTATGACAGCTTTACCTATGCGCAGACGGCCATCCGGCTGGGGGCAGTGGACTTTCTCTTAAAGCCGTTTCATGACGGGGACCTCGAGAATGCGGTTCTGGCGCTGCAAAAGAAAATCGAGGGACAGAAAAAGAGTGCGGATGTGCAGCTGCCGGAACTCCGCTCGGGCGCGAAGAGCCGGTACGTGCAGGAGGCGATGGACTACATCGGGAAAAACTGCGCGGACGCAGGACTCTCCATCGGGCAGGTCGCGGCGGGACTGGGCCTGAGCGAGGGACATCTAAGTCACCTCTTTAAAAAGGAGACGGGGCTGACAGTGGGAAGCTATCTCACGCGCTGCCGGATGCAAAGGGCGATGGGGCTTCTCAAGGAAGGGAAGCTTCGCGTTTATGAGGTGGCCGAGGCCGTGGGGTATAAGGATATTACCTACTTTTCGGGGACGTTCAAAAAGCTGACCGGCATGAGCCCGACGGAATATCAGAATGCGAATTTTTGAAAAAGGCATAGAAATCCGGCGCAGTCTGCAACGTTGCAGGCAGCGCCGGTATGTTTTTATATGGGGGACTTCAGTAGAGCAAGCCCCTGCTTTTTGACAGGCCTAGTAGCTCATTAATTCTAAAATTTTATTTCTGGATAGAGATGAGAAAGCTTAATTCGAGCGTCGTCAGTCGTAAAATGCCAAGAAA
>CAKASQ030000077.1 GCA_916988195.3 Oscillospiraceae bacterium | reverse complement strand
GTTCGCTCTTAGCTTTACTCAAGAATTTTCGTTGGCTATTCAAAGAATCTCATTTCGACATTCATTGAACAACTTATCTTTTGTTCCTTTCGGAACTAAATTGTCCAAGGTGTTTGTTCATGTTTCTCGTTGTTTAATTTACAAGGTGCACTCCGCTAACTCAGCGGGTCGCTCATAAAAGAGCTTATTCATTATATCACATCAAGTTTCGTTTGTCAAGAACTTTTTTCAAATTCTTTAAAACTTTTTGTGAACTCGTTCGACTTTGATCAATTTCTCTCTCGCAGCGAACTCGTTTATTCTAGCACAGCTTCATCAGTTTGTCAAGAACTTTTTTCGATCTTTTTCGAAGTTTTTCTTGACTCACATCCACTTTGCCGCCGCTCTCTCGAGCGCTCGCATATATTATCAAAGCAAAAGCCGTTTGTCAACCCCTTTTTTCGAATTTTCGCAAATTATTTTATGGCCACTATTAGTTGTGTTAATAGCGGCGCGATCCCCCAACATACAGCCGCTCCCAAAGCCCACACTTCGGCCGGTATTCCGTCCGTCAGAAAGCTGAGTCCGAACACGGCGATTCCAAGCGCAGCCCGCGTCCATCTCTTCTCGGCCAGGTTCGGCGCCGCCCACACGATCTGTTCCCGCCCAGCCTCTAAAAGCAGGCTCTCCAGCGCAAAAAATCCCATGAGCAGCGCCGCCGAGACAACCGGCTCCAGCCGCTCCATCACCCCCAGCACGCTGAGGCTCTGGCTCACCGTATAAAACGGGAACGTCAGCTGCTGCGTGAGCCGCGGCGATAAGCACCCCACCGTCACCGCCGCTAAAACTGCTGGACAAATCGCCAATAGGCCCAGCCAGCCGCGCTTCACACGCTGCGTTCTCCCCGGCAAAAACCGCAGGCACGTCAGCGCAAGCAGCGACGGGACCACTTCCAATGTCTGCCGCGCACCGCCCCATGGCGCCATCCACCGCAGCTGAGCACTCTTTGCCGCCGCCAGAATGATAATAGTATATAGCCCTGCAAGCACCAGAAAGAGTACCCCGCATACCTTTGCCGCCTGCTTCGCGTCCTTTTCTCCCGCCAGCGTCCCAAGCAGCACAATCACGCCTCCGGCAAGCTCCGCCGTCCCATCCGGAAACGCGATGCCCGCTCGCCTGGCCGTCTGCGCCGCCGCAAGCAGGGTAAACGCTCCGCCAATTACAAGAGTCGTCCGCCCGGCCGCGTTCCCAAACGCGCGCACTGTGAGCTCCGGCAGATACACCGCACCGTTTGCCAGTTCCTGCGTCAGAACATAATACCCCGCCGCAATTGCGCAGCCAAGCAGCACCCAGCCCCAGCCAAGCCCCGCGCACGTCAGGACTGCCGGAACAGATGCCGCGCAAAAGCCCCAAGCGCCCGCCTGCCGCCCGGAAATGCTACCCTCCAAGCCGGAACCCTCCTTCTGTCTGCATTAAAACCGGCGCAGCCTCCTCGCGGCTTTCCAAAAGCGCCGCCCGTGCATGGCTGAGCGTCAAGCTGCCCGGATGCGCCTGCAAAAACCGAAGCGCCTCCTCCGGCTCTTTAACCTCCTCCATTGCACGGTATAATTTCGCCGCCGGACGAAGCTGCCGGCTCACGCAAACCTGCGGCGCAAGGTACCACGCCCGGCTCGTCACAATCACATGCTCCGCCGTCTGCGTAAAAAGCGCCCCTGCGCATCCGCTCTGCAAATCAGAAAGCGCCGCATCGAGATTTCCGCCCCGTCCATTGTCTCCCGTATCCGCCGTCACGAAAACCGTCCCGTCCTTCGCGTCGATCACCAGCGCCTGCACGGGAACCAGCGCCGCCGCGTCGTGCGTATCCCCTTCGTCCAGTCCCGCGAATATCGTACACACGGCCAGCGCCGCAAAAAACACCCAAAGTCTCTTCAAAACCGTCACCTCTGATTTCGTTCATCAATCGGCCGGAGCATTCCGTCCCGCCATTTCTGCTCCGCCAGCCGTTCCCGCACCAGCGCGCCCTTGACCTCTGCCTCTCCGAACGGCGCAAGATAGCTTCGTCCCAGACTCTCGAGCCCCGCCAGCTTTATAAGCAGCAATAAAAGTCCCGCCGTCACGCCGAAAAGCCCGAAAACGCCGCCAAGAACCGTCAGTCCCAGCCGCCACAGCCGCAGCGCATCCGACAGTTCCCGGTTCGGAAGCGTAAACCCGCAGATCCCGCTCGACGCCGTCACGATGAGGGCCGCCGGAGACACCAGCTTCGCGTCCACCGCCGCCGTCCCAACGACGAGCCCGCCGATGATCGACACCGCCGTCCCGATCGCCTGCGGCAGATGGAGCCCCGCCTGCTGTAAAAGCTCAAACGCACACAGTAACCCTACCACTTCAAAAAGCGTCGAAAACGGCACATCCTGCTTGCTCTCTATGATCGACAGCAGCAGCTTTGTCGGCAGCATCTGCTGGTGGAACATCGCCATCGCCGCATAAATCCCCGGCAAAAGCAGGCTCACGCCCAGCGCCAGATACCGCAGGATCCGCAGCATCGATGCAGATAAATAATCCGTCGCCCTGTCCTCCGGCGAGCGCATGAGCCGTCCGAAGCTCACTGGCGCGAGATACCCGATCGGAAGCCCATCTACAAGCAGCCCCACCTGCCCGTCAAGCAAGCCCTGGCAAAAATGGTCCGTCCGCTCCGTAAACTCCAGAAGCGGAAACGCAGTCTTCCGCGACCCCGTCACATATTCCTCGACAGCCGCGGGCGATAAAAGCCCGTCAATGTCGATCTCCCCCAGCCGCTTTTTCATCCGCGCAGGAAGCTCCGGGTCGGTAAGGCCCTCCACCCAGCAGACCGTGATCTTCGTCAGCGACCGCCTGCCCACCACCGACTCCTCCAGCCGCAGCTCCGGCGTGCGCAGATGGCGGCGGATTAGGCTCGTGTTCGTGCGAAGCGTCTCCGTAAACGCGTCCTTCGCGCCCTTGACGGTGTTCTCCGCCTCTGGAGCCGACGGTGAGCGCTTCTCCCCCGTCTTCACCTCGCACCCAAGCGCCTTCCCAGTCTTCGGAAAGAGAATCACGCAGAACCCATTTACCAGCAGCTCTGCCGCCTCGTCCGTGCTGGAAGCCTTCTTCATCGACGCGCACCAGACAAGCCCCCGCTCGGCTCTCATAAAAAGCGTCTCCTCGCGCTCCTCCTGCCGCGCCTCATGTAACGGCCGCACGATAAAGTCCGCAATGTCCCCACTGGAGGTCAGCCCGTCGAGAAAGAAAATCTCCAGCTCGTTTCCGCCGGATATCACCTTCCGCGTCTCAAAATCCGCTGCCCCCGCAAATCGCGCCGCCAGCACCTTCCCATCGACCATACCTTTCACCTCATGGGAATTATTGTGCCGCTCCCCGGGAAAAACTATACGGTACTGTTTGCATCCGGCCTTCAAATATGATAAGATATTATGTACGATTTCAGCACTTTCGCGCGGATTCTCCCGCGCCATACAATATATAGATATGGAGCGACAGCCATGTACGAGTTTATCACCGAAAAAACGCTTCCCGAATACGAAGCCTTCGTCCAGTCCCACCCCAAGGGCAACTTCGCCCAGAGCTATCTCTGGGGCAAGCAAAAGCCGATGTGGAAATGGGATGCCATCGTCGTGCGCGGCCAAGGCGGGGCAATCAAAGGCAGCCTCGCCGTCATGACGCGCAAGGTCCCCGGCGTCGGCAGAACCTTAATGTACGGCTGCCGCGGCCCTGTGTGCGACCTCGACGACCGCGAGACCTTCTCGCAGCTTCTTGACGGCGCGAAAGCCCTGGCGAAAACGTACAAATCCTACGTCATCAAAATCGACCCCGATGTTCCTTCCTCCAACACCGCCTTCTCTTCCATGCTCCAAAGCTTCGGTTTCAAGGCCAAGGAAGGCGGCAAAAACTTCGAGGCCATCCAACCCCGCTACGTCTTCCGTCTGAATGTCGAAGGCAAAACCGAAGACGAGCTCCTCGCAAATTTCCACCAGAAATGGCGCTACAACATCCGCCTTGCCGAGCGCAAGGGTGTGACAGTTAGAATCTGCGGCAAGGAAATGGTTCCCGCATTTTCCGATCTCATGCTCACGACCGGCGTGCGCGACGGCTTCGTCACCAGAAAGCCCGAATACTTTTCCGCCATGCTCGATAACCTCGGCGAGCACGCAAGGCTCTACATGGCCTTCGACCCCGAAAATACCCCCATCGCCGGCACGCTCGCCATCCACTACGGCGACAAGGTCTGGTACCTCTACGGCGCGTCATCGAACGAGCACCGAAACCTCATGCCGAACTATCTGCTCCAGTGGCGCATGATCCAGTGGGCGGTCGAAACGAAGTGCCGCATCTACGATTTCCGCGGCGTGTCCGGCGACGTGTCCGAGGATAATCCCCTCTACGGCCTCTTCCGCTTCAAGCAGGGCTTCGGCGGCGATTTCACCGAGTTCGTCGGCGAAATGGACCTTGTCCTCTCCCCCGCCATCTACTGGGCTGTCGAGCACGGCACGTCCGTCTTCAAGGAGCTTCGCAAAAAGGTCTATCTCATCCGCAACCGCGGCAAATAAAGGAGCACGCGCATGAAACGTTACCTTGTAGATTCCGCCGCCATCCACCAGAACCTTGAAACGCTCAAGAAGCGCGCCGGAAAGGCCCGTCTCTTCGCCGTCGTCAAGGGAAACGGATACGGTCTCGGCCTTGTGCCGCTGGCCGCCATCTGCCGAGACGCGGGTGTTGACACCTTCTGCGTGACTGAGGTTTCCGACGCCAAACAGCTCCGGGACGCGGGCTTCACGCAGGATATCCTCATGATTCGCCCGACCTGCGATGTCGACGAGGTGCACCAGCTTTTAGACCTCAGCGTCATTCTCACGGTCTCAAGTCCGGACGACGCGGCAGTCCTCAACGGCATCGCCACCCAGCGCAAGCAGCGCATCCGTGCGCACGTCGAAATCGATACCGGCATGGGCCGCTACGGCTTTCTCCCCAGCGAGCTGGACAAGCTCATCCACCTCTATTCCTACATGGACGGCTTAGAGCTTTGCGGCATCTACACGCACTTCCATTCTGCGTTCTGCAACAAAAAGGCGACCGATCTGCAAATGGTTTCCTTCCGTTCCGTCATCCGGCAGCTTCAGGAAAAGGGCTTCAACGTTGGCATCTGCCACTGCTGCAACTCCGCGGGCCTTCTGCGTTTTCCGAACTACGCCATGGACGCAGTCCGTGTCGGCTCCGCCATCTTAGGCCGCCTCAGCTTCAAGGGAAGCTACAATTTAAAGCGCGTCGGCACATTGGAGGCAACCGTCGATGAGCTGCGCTGGCTCCCGAAGGGCCACACCTGCGGCTACGGCGCTGGCTGGAAAGCCAAAAAGCCCACCCGCATCGCGGTTCTTCCCGTCGGCTGGTATAACGGCTTCGGCTGCCAGATGGGGAACGATCTGACGAGGCGGCGCGATAGTCTGCGCGGCGTGCTTTCAAACCTCAAGCAGCTGATCTTCGGCCGCAAGGGCTATACCGTCCTGCTCGGCACGAAACGCTGCAAGGTCCTCGGCCATATCGGCATGCTCCACACCGTCATCGACGTGACCGATATCAACTGCAAGCTCGGCGACAAAGTGATTTTCGACGTGAACCCGCTCCTGCTCAAGGGCGTGGACGTCATCTTCCAATAAACCATAAAAGCCCCAGCCAACCGAGCCGGGGCTTTCTCTGAGGTGATTTTTATGGCACATCCCATCGCCGCCATCGCGACCGGCCTGGTCCGCAGCGGCATCGGCATCCTGCGCATGTCGGGTGACGGCTGCATCGACCTGGCAAATCGCGTTTTTGCGCTCTATAACGGTCAAGCCTTATCGTCTCTTCCCGACCGGAAGCTCGCCCGCGGCACGCTTTTTGACGCGCAGAACCGCCCCATCGACGAGGCCATGGTCTTTGTCTCCCATGTGCCGCACTCCTACACGGGAGAAGACACGGTCGAATTTCAGTGCCACGGTTCTCCCGCCGTCCTGACCGCCGGACTCTCCGCGCTCCTTTCCAATGGTTTTCATCAGGCAGGCCCCGGCGAGTTTACCAAGCGCGCGTTTTTAAACGGCCAGATGGACCTCACGCAGGCCGAGGCCGTCATTGACCTCATTGACGCGGAAACCGCCGACGCCGCCGCCAACGCGGCCGGTCAGGTTGCGGGCGTTCTGCGCAAACAGCTGGACCCCATCTATGACAGTCTCATGGACATCTGCTCACATTTCCACGCCGTTCTGGACTATCCCGACGAGGATATCGAGCCCTTCCGCCTGCAAGCCTATGCAGACACGCTGAATTCTGCTTCCAAAAAGCTCGACATGCTCCTTTCCTCCTGCCGCCGCGGAAACTTCATCAAAAACGGTGTGCAGACCGCGATCCTTGGCGCACCAAACGCCGGAAAATCGAGCCTGCTCAACGCGCTTGCAGGCTTCGACCGCGTCATCGTCACCGACATCCCCGGCACGACCCGCGACGCAGTCGAGCAGACCGTAACCCTCGGACGGCACCTTCTGCGCTTACTTGACACCGCCGGCATCCGCGACACGAGCGACACCGTCGAGCACCTCGGCGTTGAACGCTCGTTCCAGGCCGCGCAATCCTGCCAGCTTGCCTTCTTTGTCGTCGATGGCTCCAAGCCGCTCACGCGCGAGGACGAGGCCGCCATGGACGCGGCGCTACAGGCCCCTGATGCCATCGCGATTTTAAACAAGCAGGACCTTCCCTGCGTCATTGACCCATGTGAGCTTCCGTTTTCCTACGTCATCCCCGTCAGCTGCGCAAAGCAGGCGGGCCTTGATTTGCTCGAGCAGGCGCTCGACATGGTCTTTGACGACGAAGCGCCCTGCGACGGCTCGATTCTGACAAACGCCCGGCAGGCCGACGCCATTGCAAAATCCCGCGCCTCGATTGAGGCCGCCCGCTCGTCTCTTCGCCTCGGCATGACCCCCGACGCGGTGCTCGTCGACGTGGAGGCCGCTATGGAAGCCCTTGGCGAGGCCACCGGCCGCGTCGTCCGCGAAGATATCACCAACCGCATCTTCGAGCGTTTCTGCGTCGGCAAATAGCCTTGGCAAAACGGCTGACGCTTTCCTTCTCCTACTCCGGCCGCGAACAAAACCCACGGCTGTTTACTCAAACGAGGTAATCTTATGATCTACTTGGACAATTCCGCAACCACCAAGCCGAGCGCCGCCTGCGTTTCGGCCATGACGCGCCTGCTCTGCGAGCACTGGGGAAACCCCTCGTCTGTTCACGATCTGGGGATCGAGGCCGAGCGCGAACTGAAATCCGCCCGCAAAGCCGTCGCCAATGCCCTTGGCGCAGAACCGGAGCGCGTCTTCTTCACCTCCGGCGGCACGGAAGCCGACAACTGGGCAATTTTCTCCGCCTGTGAGCGGCTCGGAAAGCGCGGCCGCCATATCATCACCACCGCCGTTGAACACCACGCCGTGCTCCATCCTTTTAAAGCTTTGGAAGCAAGAGGCTTCGAGGTCACGTACCTCCAGCCCGACGAGGAAGGCTTTGTCTCGGTCGACACGCTGAAAGCCGCCCTCCGCCCGGATACGATTCTCGTCTCCGTCATGATGGTAAATAATGAAACCGGCGCCGTCATGCCGATTGCCGATATGATCCGCGCAACCCGCCGCCTAAGTCCCCTCGCCCTGTTCCACACCGACGCCGTGCAGGGCTTTTTGAAGGTCCCCTTCAAGGCCAAAACCCTCGGCGCGGACATGATCTCCATCTCCGGCCACAAGGTTCACGGGCCCAAGGGCGTCGGTGCACTCTACATCCGCCCCAGCCTCCCGCTTCCCCCGTTCATCCATGGCGGCGGACAGGAGGGAAATTTCCGTTCCGGCACCGAGAACCTACCCGGTATCTGCGGCTTTGCCGCCGCCTGCGAGGAAACCGATGCCGCAGCCGATATTGCCCATATGGCGCAGCTTCGGGACCTCTGCCGTGAAAAGCTTCAGCAAATTCCCGGCCTCGTCCTCATTGGAAAGCAGGACGCGCCGCACATCGTAAATCTCTCCCTCCCTGGCCTTCGCTCGCAGGGCATCATCAACTGCCTGCAAACAAAAGGAATCTACGTCTCCGCCGGTTCCGCCTGCTCCAAGGGCCACCGCAGCCATGTGCTCGAGGCTCTGCATCTTCCCCCCGCCGTCATCGACGGCTCTGTCCGCGTTTCGTTCTCGGGTGATAACACCGAAGCGGATGTCGACGCGCTCGTCGAAGCCCTCCTTGAGGCGAAGCAAACCCTCAAGGGTTAATCTTTTGCACCATCCATTTAACAATCCATGCATAGGGGCCGATTGAGCACATCGCCCCCTACGCATAATTTGTGAAAGCGCCGGTTGACAATGTCAACCGGCGCTTCTGGTATCTTAAAATCAGTCAAACACAATGTCCAACGCTTTGCAGACGGCTGCGCAGCGCGGGCAGAGGTCGTGCTCGTCGGCCTGCGTGGAGTGCATCCAGCAGCGCGGGCATTTCTTGCCGGTGGCCTCGGTGACGGTGACGGTGAGGCCGGGGAAGTTCGTTCCCGCGCCCACGACCGCGCCCTCGGGCGCTTTCTCCTCGGTCACGGCGACATTGGAGACGATGAAGAGCTCGGCAAGGTTCATGCCGGAAATTGCCTTCACGGCCTCGGCAGCAGCAGCGTCAACAGCCGTCAGCGCCACGTGCGCCTCGAGGGATTTTCCGATGCGCTTGTCGGCTCTCGCGGTTTCGAGCACGCCGTTCACATCCGAGCGGACCTTGAACGCGGTCTCCCACTTGGCCATTTCATCCTCGGAAAGCGCATATTCGGCATACGGCTTCGACATCTGGTTAAAGAGCACGTTTCTTGCGTCGTCCTCTGCGCGGTGCGGCATCTGAAGCCAGATCTCGTCGCACGTGAACGCGAGAATCGGCGCAAAGACTTTGGTCATGGCGTCGAGGATCATCCACAGCGCGCTCTGCGCAGACTTACGGACCGCAGAGTCCTTGCCGTCGCAGTAGAGATGATCCTTGATAATATCGAGATACAGGCTCGAGAGCGTCACGACGCAGAAATCGTTCACGGCGTGAGAGACGGTCAGGAACTCGTAGTCCTGATAGGCGGCCTCGCACTTAACTAACAGTTCGTTGAGCTTCGTGATGGCCCAGCGATCGAGCTCCGACATGGCTTCCGGCGCAGTCAGGTTGTTGGGGTCGAAGTCCGTCAGGTTATCGAGGCAGAACTTCGCGGTGTTGCGGAACTTGAGGTAGTTCTGGCTGATCTGCTTGAAGATCGCGTCCGAGCATCTCACGTCCACATGGTAGTCGGCCGAGCCCGCCCACAGACGGCAGATATCTGCGCCGTACTTCTTGAACACGTCCGCCGGGTCCACGCCGTTGCCGAGCGATTTGTGCATGGCCTTGCCTTCGCCGTCGACCGTCCAGCCGTGGGTGACGCACTCTTTGAACGGAGCCCCTTTTCCCAGCGCGCCGACCGCCGTCAGAAGCGACGACTGGAACCAGCCGCGGTACTGATCGAGGCCCTCGAGGTAGACCGTTGCCGGCCAGAAGCCCTGGTCCTTCTGCATGGAGGCATAGTGGGTCGAACCGGAGTCAAACCAGCCGTCCAGCGTGTCGGTTTCCTTGTCAAAATGCTTGCCGCCGCAATGCGGGCAGGTGAATCCTTCGGGAACGAGCTCGTCGGCCTCTTTCTCGAACCAGACATTCGAGCCGAATTCGCCGAAGAGCTTCGAGATCTTCGCGATCGTCTCGTCCGTGCAGATGGGCTTGCCACAGTCCTTGCAATAGAACACAGGAATCGGCAGCCCCCAGCGACGCTGACGGGAGATGCACCAGTCGTTGCGCTCGCGGATCATGGACTTCATGCGGTCAATGCCCCACGCGGGCAGCCAGCGCACATCGTCGCACGCGGCGCAGGCCTCGTCCTTGAACGATTCCACTGAGCAGAACCACTGCGGGGTCGCGCGGAAGATGATAGGCTTTTTGCAGCGCCAGCAGTGCGGGTACGAGTGGACGATTTCCTCGGAGGCGAAGAGAACGCCCGCTTCCTGCATGTCCTTGAGAATGACAGGGTTGGAGTCGTCAACGATCATGCCGGCGTATTTACCGGCGTAGTCGGTGTGGCGACCCTGATCGTCGACAGGGACGACCATGTCCATACCGTAGCGCTTGCAGGTCTGATAGTCGTCCGCGCCGAAGCCGGGCGCAGTGTGGACGCAGCCCGTGCCGGAGTCCATGGTGACATAGTCAGCCAGAACCAGACGGGAGGTCTTCGGGAGGAACGGATGGCTTGCGAGCATGTTCTCATAGAAACTGCCGGGATGGGACTCGACGATGGTATAATGCTCGACCTTGCCGACGTTCATGACCTTCTCGCAGAGTGCTTCGGCCACGATATACATTTCGCCGTTATCCTCATTTTTCACGACGACGTAGCTTTCCACAGGGTTGAGTGCAATCGCGAGGTTGCCGGGAAGCGTCCAGATCGTGGTCGTCCAGATGACGAAGTTGAGCTTTGATTTATCCAGGTGCGAGAACTTCCCAAGATCGTCGTTCATCGGGAACTTCACATATACGGTTGTGCAGGGGTCGTCCTGATATTCGATCTCAGCCTCGGCCAGCGCCGTCTCGTCGTGGTAGCACCAGTAGACGGGCTTGAGGCCCTTGTAGATGTAGCCCTTTTTGTACATCGCGCCGAAGACCTTGACCTCTTCCGCTTCAAAGCTCGGAGACATCGTCTTATACGGATGCTCCCAGTCGGCGACGACGCCGAGGCGCTTGAAGCCTTCCATCTGGACATCGATATAGTGCTGCGCAAAATCGTGGCACGCGGAGCGGAACTCCGGGATGGGCATGGCCTTATGGTTCAACTTGTTCTGCTTGATGATGGCCGATTCGATCGGCATGCCGTGGTTGTCCCAGCCGGGGATATAGGGGGTGTAGTACCCGCGCATAGCCGCCGAGCGGTTGAGGAAGTCCTTGATGCACTTGTTGAGCGCGTGGCCCATGTGAAGCGCGCCGTTGGAGAACGGAGGGCCGTCATGCAGCGAGAACAGGGGCTTGCCGCTGTTCTTCTTGAGAAGCTCGTTGTAAAGGTCGAGTTCTTCCCAGTGCTTGAGCATATCGGGCTCGCGCATCGGAAGACCGCCTCGCATCGGGAAGCCGGACTTCGTCATGTTTAACGTCTGTTTGTATTCCATCGTAACTCTATGCCTCCATGTGAAATCATGTTTTTGACAAATAAAAAATCGCTCTGAGTCAGACTCAGGGCGAAAAACCGCGGTACCACCTGAATTCCCGAAGAATACACTCCGGACACTCTTCTCCTGTAACGGGAAGTCCCGTCCGCGCTTACTGAGAAGTTCTGTTCAGGCGGATGCTCCAAGGGGATATTCAAAGGTGCGTATTGCTCCCGGCTTACACCGACCGCCGGGTCTCTGCGCGCGCAGCGCCTTCTACTTGTCCTTATCAACGCAAAATATTCAGATACGGTTTTATCTTAGCCACTTCGGCCGGATTTGTCAAGGGCAAATTGGACGTTTCGGCACAGTTCCCGGTAAAATTCCACAAAAACGGGGCTTGATTTTTTCCGCACCATCCGGTAGAATACAGAGCGCGGCGCAGTTCTTCTCCGGCGGACGCGCGGCAAGCAAATAACAGACAGTTCGTAACCATCCTGTCTCTAAACAAAACTAGGGATTGCCGCACAGAAAGCTGCTGCGGCGGATGGGCGTATTTTTTTACGCTCATTTTTTGTCCCCAAAGAAAGGGAAATTGCATCATGAAGAAAATCACATCACGCCAGATTGCCCTCAATGGTCTCGTTGCAGGGCTCTATGCCGCCGTCACGATCCTGACGGCCTCGTTCGCCTACGGAAACATCCAGTTCCGGATTGCCGAAGCCCTTTGCCCGCTCGTCGCGCTGGAACCCTCGCTCACGATCGGCCTCACGCTTGGCTGCCTGATCGCGAATCTGTTTTCGACCGTCTCCGCGCTCGATATCATTGTCGGCACGGCGGCGACGCTTCTTGCTTGCCTTCTTACGCGGTTCATCAAAAAAACGTGGGCGCTGCCGCTGCCGACGATCCTCTGCAATATGCTCATGGTCGGCGCGATGCTCTCGGCCGTTTTGATGCCCGCGAGCGAGTTCTGGAAGGGACTTGCGGTATTCGGCGCGGAGGTTGGCGCGGGAGAGGCCGTCGTCTTATACATTCTCGGCATTCCGCTCTATCAGTTTATCCGCAAAACGAAGCTTATCGACAAGCTTCTTGGCCGCAGATGATTGCAAAATCGGGCGGGGTATGATACGATAAACAGAACCAATCTGCAAGTTTTCTCAAGGAGGCCTCGCCTTTGTTTTACGCTCTTTTAACGATTTTTGCCGCCGCAGTTGCGGCCGTCGACCAATGGACGAAGGTCCTTGCGCAGCAATACCTGACCGGCACGACCGTGACGATCATTCCCGGCTGGCTCCAGCTGCACTATATCACGAACGACGGCATGGCGCTCTCGCTCTTTCGCGGCGGGCGGTGGATGTTTGTCGCGCTGACGGCGGTATATCTCGCGGTCGTGGTCTGGGCGATTGCCAAAAAGCACATCTATAAAAAGCCGGAGCTCTGGTGCCTGGCGGCCATCACGGGCGGCGCAATCGGAAACCTCATTGACCGCGTCCAGACGGGGCTTGTCATCGACATGATCTGCATTCCGTGGTTCTCGACGTTCAACGTTGCAGACATTTTTATTACCTTCGGCGCAATCATCCTCGTGCTCTACATTCTGATCAAGGACAAGGAGTTTCTGGAGGACAAGCCGAAAAAGGACAAGGAGCCCCGCGATGAGGCTTGAACTGGACCAAACCGGCGAACGGCTGGACGCGGCGATTGCGCGGCTCGTGCCGGAGCTCAGCCGGAGCCAGACGCAGCGGCTTTTAGAGGAAGGGCTTGTTACCTTCGAGGGGAAGCCTCTTAAAAAGAACGAAAAGTCGCGCGCGGGTATGATTCTGGACATCACGCTTCCGGAAGCCGCTGAGACAGACTTGCAGGCGCAGGACATTCCGCTCGATATTCGCTATGAAGACAGCGACGTGATCGTCATCAACAAGCCCAAGGGCCTTGTCGTCCACCCCGCGCCGGGCCATCCGGACGGAACGGTCGTCAATGCGCTTCTGCACCACTGCGGAGACTCCCTTTCCGGTATCGGCGGGGAAAAGCGCCCCGGCATTGTCCACCGAATCGACAAGGACACGTCAGGGCTCCTGATCGCGGCAAAAAACGACTTTGCGCACGCACATTTATCCGCGCAGCTCAAAGACCACTCGCTCGCAAGGACCTACGAATGCATCGTCTGCGGCAATCTCAAAGAGGATTCCGGAACGATCGACGCGCCCATCGGCCGCCACCCGACGGACCGCAAGAAGATGGCCGTCACGGAAAAAAACAGCCGCAATGCCGTCACGCACTGGGAGGTCATCGCGCGCTACCGGGGATATACGCATGTGCGCTGCAAGCTCGAGACCGGGCGGACGCACCAGATCCGCGTGCACCTTGCCTGGCGCAACCACCCGATCGTGGGCGACACGGTGTACGGGCACAAAAAGCCGGAGCTTGGGTTAGACACCCAGTGCCTGCACGCCGCCGCTTTGGACTTTATCCACCCGCGCACAGGGCAGCCCGTGCATGTCGAGTGCGAGCTGCCGGAGTATTTCAAAAAAGCGCTCTCGAAGCTCGAGCCGTTATAACGCAAAACGCCCCCTGTATGACTGCCATACAGAGGGTGTTCTTTGTAATTACTAAAAATTTCTAATCTGTTCGTAGGGGCAGACGCGTTTTTCGCCCAATGAGAATTCTGAATTCGCCAAGAATTTACACGTTTCAAGTTGATTTTTCCGCAAGCGGACAGAGTCGTCTGCCCCTACGAGCACAGAAAAGCTCCCACCTTCGCAAGAAGATGGGAGTTTGTTTTCTGCGATTCAGTTTCCGCTCATCGGCTGCACAAAACTCTGGCCGCCGACCTCCATGTACCAAACCGGCTCTCCTGCCGAGAACACGTCGGTGAGGCAGTATTTTTCTGCGTCAAGCTCTTCGTCTCCGACCTTCACGCGCAGCGGGGACACGCTCGTAATCTCCGCCTGCTCACAGCTCACAGCCAGAATCATATCGAGCTGTGTATCGTTGTCGTGGTCGATGACTGTCAGCCGCACGCCGGAGCGCGTAAGAATTTCGCTTCCCGCCTCGTTGTAGTTAAGATAGTACTGCGCGTCGTCCGCGATGGTAAGCGCGCCGCCGGCCAGAAGCTTCGAGAGCGCCTGCGCGTTTTCGAACGTGTAATAGACCTCACTTGTCACGTAGCACGGAATGCCGACCACACGGCCGTCCTTCATATAAATATCCACCGTGCGCCCAAGAAGGCTCAGGTCGGACGAAACGGCAAACTCCTTGTGCCCCGCGAGCTTTGTCGTGCCCGCCGCGAGTTTGCCATCCGTGGTTGTAAGATCAGCGTACTCGTTGCCGGTCAGAACCGCCGTGTACCGCGTCAGATCGTACCGCACCTCAAGATACGAGCGCGGGTTCATGAGATCGTCCAGCACGTACCGGGCAATGCCGCTTGCATCCGGGTCCGCGATCGCCGGACAGCGCATTGCGTTATAGATGAGCAGGCACGCGTTGTCGCGCGTTACCGGCTGGCTGACCTGCGCCGTGAGCCCATAGTAAATACCAAACGACTGCGCGTCGGCATTTACCCGTTCGGCCCAGCCTGCGCCGGAATAGATTTCCGGATCCTGCCCCAGAATGACCAGCAGCATTTTCGCAAGCTCCTGCGCCGTCACATTATCCTTCGGCCGGAAGCTTCCGAGGCCGTCGCCTCCGATAATGCCCTCTCCCGCGCAGTAGCCGATGTAGGTCAGCGCCCATGAGTTCTGCGCGTCATAGAAGTACACGTCCGCGGGAGCCTGCGGATTTTCGGTGCACAAAATGGCGATCAGCTTCGCCACCTCTTCGCGCGTAATATAGCTTGCCGGGCGGAACGACCCGTCCGAATAGCCTGAAATCAGCCCCAGATCGACCAGCATCTGCACCGCGCCGACGTTGCGGATTTCTCCCCGGTCGGAAAACTCCGCGCCGTCGCTCGCTCCTACCGGCAGCGCCAAGCAGAGCAGCAGACACACGCACAATACCAGGCAAGCGGTTCTTCTTTTCATACGCCGCCTCCTTTGATAATTCTGATTCCAGTATAAACGCCCCGCGCGATCTTTGCAAGGGCGCTTTCCCATCTGTAATGTAACTGTAACCTTTCCGCGCCGTAACCCGTCGTTTATCCACAGCTTTGTGGAAAATTCATCCGTTTATCCGCAAAATGCAGACCAGAGAAATGAACGCTCCGTCCTGCATTCGTGCGTTTGTTTTACTTTACGGTAATGAGCGTATACTCGTCCGTGCCGAGCCCGATCTTCTTGCCGTGCTCGATGGCCGCCTGCCAGCAGGTGTCCGGGTGCGTAGCATGCAGATGGTCGTGGTCGTGCGGGTCGCCGCGCTCAGCCAAGGCGCTCCCCGGCAGGATCGGCTGGCGGTTGACCGCCTCGATGCACGCAAGGTCGAGCGCAACGGGGTCAAACGAGGCGAACATGCCCACATCCGGCACCATCGGCACATCATTCTCCTCATGGCAGTCGCAGTCCGGGGAGATATCACGCGCGATGGAGATATGGAAGCTGGGTCTTCCGTCGACAACCGCCTTCGCATATTCCGCGATCTTGTAGTTGAACACCTCAACAGCCTGATCGTAATCCGGCGTGATCGCGTCCTTGGGACAGACGGCGATACACCGGCCGCAGCCGACGCACTTGTCGTGGTCAATCCGGCACTTTTTGTCCGTGATCACCGGCGCGCTGTGGGCACAGATCTTCGCGCACTTGCCGCAGCCGACGCAGAGGTCTGTTTCCACAGAGGGCTTTCCCTGTGCGTGCATTTCCATCTTGCCCGCGCGCGATCCGCCGCCCATGCCGAGGTTCTTGAGCGTGCCGCCGAAGCCCGCCTGCTCGTGGCCCTTGAAGTGCGTCAGTGAAATGATGATATCCGCGTCCATGAGCGCCCGGCCGATTTTCGCATTTTTCACATACTCGCCGCCCACAACCGGAACCTCCACATCGTCACCGCCGCGAAGGCCGTCCGCGATGATCACATGGCAGCCCGTCGAGAACGGGGAAAAGCCGTTGATATACGCCGCATCCATGTGCTCGAGCGCATTTTTCCGGCTGCCGACATAGAGTGTGTTGCAGTCGGTCAGAAACGGCCGTCCGCCTCTGGCCTTAATAAAGTCCGCCACGGTCTTCGCGTAGTTCGGGCGCAGATACGCAAGGTTTCCAAGCTCGCCGAAGTGCAGCTTGATGGCGACAATTTTCCCTTCAAAATCGATATTCCCCATTCCGGCGGCAGTCAACAGCTTCTCCAGCTTCTGCTGCTGGTTCAGGCCCGGGTGACAGCGGAAATCGGTAAAGTATACCTTTGCCTGTTCCATGAGAGTTCCCCCTTGTCATTTGTAATCATCCAGAAGTATACCTGTTTTTTGGAATTTATCAATCTGTTTGCCCTTCCAGCCGGAACTGCGCGTTCAGCAGCGAGAAATTTGCCGCAAACGGCCGCATGAAGTTCCAGTACCCGAGACCCCTGAGCCCATATTGTCTCACAAGCGCAAATTTCGCAAGGCTCGAGCGCACGTCCTCAAACCACACCTCATGCACAGCGCCGTCCATACCCGTGTACGAGAACCACGGTGTCTGTGCCTGTTCATCGAAGAAAATTTCGCTTCCCGTGTCAAACGCCAGCTGCGCCGCCGCCTCGTTTCCAAGCGTCGCTGCCCGTGTCAGCCCCGCCTCATACGGAAGCGTCCAGTCGTACGCGTAGTTGGGAAAGCCCAATAAAAGATTCCCCGCCTCGATGCGCGACACCGCGTATTGTACCACCCGCTCCACCGCGTTCAGCGGCGCCACCGCCATCGGCGGCCCGTACGTAAATCCCCATTCGTACGTCATAAGTAAAATTTTGTCAGTTTCCTGCCCGATAGCGGCGTAGTCGTGACCCTCGTAGAGTACGCCCGGCTGATCGTCGGACGTTTTGGGCGCAAGCGCTGCCATGAGATAGCCGCCCGCCGCGTGGACAGCTTCCCGAAGCTCGCGCAGAAACGCCGCATAGCTCGCAGCCAACTCCCGCCCCAGATACTCAAAGTCCACATCCACGCCCGCAAAGCCCTTTTCCCGCATTACGCGGACCGTGTTCTGAATCAGAGCCCCGCGCGCCGCGTCATCGCCAAGCACTGCGCCCGCCCGCTGGGCAGAAAAGCTTCCCTGCTCTGTGAGCGTCGACAGATGCAAAAGCGTTTTCGCGCCAAATTCCTTCGCCAGCGCCAGAAGCCCCTCGTCGTCCGGCTCCACCAGCTCGCCTGCTTCCGTAAACCCATACGTAAACGGAACAAGCGTATCGGCGTAGGGAAGAATCCCGCGCAGCGTCCGTTCGTTCGCCCAAGGGTACGCATATCCCAGAAGCGTCGTTTTTTCCGTTGGACGGTCTTCGATGCTCGTCACCAGCACCTGCCCCGGATACAGCCGCTCCTGCGAGGATAACCCCGGGTTCAGCCGGTAAAGCCCGTTCTGCGTGAGCGAGAATTTCTGCGCAATGCGGAATACCGTGTCTCCCGGCTGCACCGTGTAAAGCGATTCCGGCCTTAAAATCAAAATGGCCTGCCCCACAGCCAGCCGGTACGGCTCCGTAAGCCCATTGAACCGCGCGAGAAGCCCCGGCAAAACGCCGTATTCCCGGCCAATCGACCACAGCGTCTGCCCCGGCTGTACCACATGAATCTGCATACAATCACCTCACAAGATCTTATGCCTCCCGCGCCTGAAAACATACGCTGCCCTTGCAGGCTTTTCTTTTTCGCGCTATACTGTAAAAAACAAATCTGGTTTCCCGGGAGGTGTCCCATGCAGCTGCAATTGCCGCAGCTCTGGCTGCTTGATCTGCGCCCGCTTATGCAGGATGAGCGGTGGCGTGCATTTTTGCCCGAGCTTCCCATTGAGCGCCAAACGCGCGCGCGTTCCTGCCGCCGGGAAGAGGATGCGGCAAGACTCACCGGCGCGGGCTTTTTGCTTCAGCAAGCACTTTTGTCTCTCAATATTCCCGTATCCGAGCAGATTTTCCGGAAAAACGACTGGGGAAAGCCGTATCTTGCCTCGCATGCTGTCGAGTTTTCTCTGACGCACGCGTCCTATTACGCCGCCTGCGCGCTGGATGCGTCTTCCGTGGGCGTCGATCTGGAGGCCCCGCGCATCACCCTGGCCGTTGCAAAGCGATACTTCCATCCACAGGAGATTGCGTTTCTGGAAACGCTTTCCGAACCGGAGCAGCCCGACGCGCTGCTTCGCCTCTGGACCATCAAAGAGGCCTACACCAAGCAGCTTGGCTGCGGCCTTCACATTCCGCTCGATTCTTTCTATGCAGACCTGCATGAAAGCGAGGCAAACTTGTATCAGGACAGCCGCCCCATTCCCGTCCGCCTGCACGAATATCCATTAAACGGCCTCCGCCTGTGCCTCTGCTCCAATTCAGAACGCCCGGAGATCACACAATTTATCCCCAACCTATAAAAACTACCGCAAGTGCCTGAATCAGCACCTGCGGCAGTTTTTTTGCATTTTTCCGGGAAGCTCGTAGGGGACGATGCCCACATCGTCCCGGCGGATGAGACCATTTTAACGAAAATTTTTGGCGAATTCGAAATTGCCCAATGGGTCGATGTGGGCATCGACCCCTACGCATTTGGGTAAATTCCTTGCTGCATCCGTTTTAGATTCTCGCCGTATTACACGTCAGATATACGACCTGCCGCTGCTTTGCAAGCTCCCGGAGCATCGAAAGCGCCCGGCAAGTTGCCTCGTCGTCGAGATTCACGAACGGGTCGTCAAGCAGCAAAAACGGCTGCTCCTTTTGGAAAAGCGCGTCCACCAGCGCCAGCCGCATGCACAGCATCACGCCGTCAACCGTTCCCGCGCTGAAGCTTGCCGCATCGCGTGCCGCGCCCTGTTCGTCGATGAAAAGATGAAGCTCCCGGTCCAGCATCACGTGCCCGATTTTCTCCCCGAGAAGCGCATCCGCATACCGCACAAACCCCTGCTCCACACGGCCGACATAGCTGTTTGCAAGCGTATCCTTCGCCCGCGTGAGATAGTCCATTGTAAGATCGGCCAGCTCGCACTGCTTCTGAAGCGCTTTTCGCGTCTCGTCCAGCTCTGCCAGCTCATCCTCCAGCGCAGGAAGCTTCTCAATCTCGCGCCGCAAGCTGTCGCGTCTCTGCCGGAGCTGCCGGAGCGCATCTTCCTGCGCGGCCAGCTCCCGCTGCGTCTGCGTCTCTTTTTCCTGCAGCGCAGCCATATCGAGGCTTTCCTCCTGCGAAGCCGCCTCAGAAAGTTCCGCGTTTTCCCGCAAAAAGTCCGCCAGACGTGTCTTTGCCTCCTTGGAAGCAGTCCCTGCTGCGTCGAACGCGTGAGCATCCTGCTCCGCCTGCTCGATCAGCTGCTCATCGGTCTGCCCGGAAAGCCGGTATTTCGCGAAAAACGCCGCAAGCTCATCCGTATGCGCCTGAGCCTGCCGCTCCGCATCCTGCCGTTCTGCACCCAGCTGCTGCGCGCGTTCCTGTACATGCGCATACTGCGAAGCCCGTTCGCGCAGCGCCCGGACTGCCTGGGAGAGCGCCTGCGCTGAATCCGCAAGACCGTAACGGGATAAAATCGCGCGGATCTCCGCCGTCAATGCATCGATTTGCACCTGCTGCGCCTGCCGCTCCTTTGCCAGACGTTCTTCCTTTTCGCGCAGGCGAAGATATGCGTCCTTGTTCAGCCGCAGCTGCACCAGCTGCTCGTCCGGCCGGGAAGCATCCGGGTAAAATTGCAGCAAAAATGCCGTTACGCCGTCCTGCAATTGCCCGATCTGCCGCAGCTCTTCATCCGCACCGTCTTCCGCTTGCAAAGGCTTCTTCCAAAGAAGCGCTGCGGCGAGGCTGAGCGCCCCCAGTACAACCGCCGCAATCCCAAGAGAGAGCTTTTCCGCAACCAAGCAGCCGATTCCTGCCAGCAAAAGCAGCGCACCCAGCGCCAGAATCGCGATTTTCGCGGAGCCGGGTCGCTTTTTCTCGTTTTTCTGCGCCTGCTTTGCGTCTCGAACAGCGCGCAGCTCCGCAATCCGGCGGCAGTCCTGCTGCTTTTCCGATATTTCCGCATCGTCCGGTAATCTGAAATGGAATATTCTGGTATATTTTTCTAGCTGTTCCGTTTCCTCTTCCGGCATTACCGCGCGGTTTCCGATCGATAGAGCCGCAAGCTCCCGCTGCCCAGCCTCCAGCCGGTCCAGATCGTCCGCAACTCGCACCCGGTCAGAAAAAAGCGGCGCACCTTCTTCGATCACCTGCCGGTCTTCCATCGAGAGTACCAGCGTCCCCTGCCTCTTTTCCAGCTGCCGCAGCGAAATGACATTCTCCCGCTGCCGCCGGATTTCCTCTGCCGCAGGAAGTCCATCCGGATATTTTTCGCGCAAAGCCCGCAACATCTCATCCTGCTTTTCCGCCTGCGCGCGAAGCTCTTCCAGCTGCTTTTGCTTGAGCTGCCGTTCCCGCTGCCCCGCGGCCTTTTGGATATCCGCCCGCACGAGCGCGAGCTCCGCTGTCTTTTCCGCCTGCTGCGCGTTCTGCGCGTCGATCTCCCGTAAAACCGATTCTAATTCCGGCCGTTTTCCTTCCGCGCGGAACCGTTCGTCCTCCAGCGCGCGAAGCTCCTCCGCCAGCCGGTCAATTTCGCCGTTTGACCCGCGATAGGCCTTGCGTTCACTTCGGTACGCGCGCAGCGCAGCCATGGCGGTATCGAAATTGTTCATGTCATTCGTGTCGTCCACAAGATTTGTCAGCTTGGCCCGTATGGAGCTCGTCGCCTCCAACTCCCGCGCGGCCAGCTGCGGAACGAACGTGCTGCGCGCGAACGACTCCGCATCCAGCCCGAAGAGCTCTTCTCCGAGCTTTTCCGAAAACGCTGTTTCCTTCGTCCGGTTCGTCAGATCATAAATCTCAAATGAATCCTTCGCTGCCGTCTTTCCAAAGTACCGTGTCACGCGGTAGCTTGTATCCCCGTGCGAAAACTCCAGAAATCCACCGTATTTTCCGCCCTGCCAGGGCTCATACCGCTTGCGCTCGTTATTGGCCGCGGTTCTTGCCCCCGTGCGCGGCAGACCATAGAACATCGCCTTCAAAAACGCCGCCAGTGTGCTCTTACCGAAGCCGTTTTCCCGGCAGATGACCGTAAGGCCGCTTTCAAATTCATAGTCGAACCCGGACAGCACGCCGAAATTTTCTATATGACACCGCAGAAGCCTCATAATGAAATCTCCTCTCCCGCCAGCGCCAGCACGCCCGCACGAATCACAGCCGCCTTCTCATGCTCCGGAAGCTCGCTCGCCAGCACCTGCCGGATAAACTCTCCCTTGAGCGATACGTCGTTCCGGTACCGCTCAGGCTCGACAGCCAGTCTCGTCTCATCCTTCACCTTGGCAAAGAAAAAGCTTCCCGCAAGCTGATTTTGCAGATACGAAACAGAAAGATCCGCCTCCGGCGATATTTCGCCCATGAGCAGAAATTCTACCATATCGTCCGGCGAGATTCCCCGCGCAGCTTCCTGCATCCGTGCAAAGATCTCCGCGCTTCTCACACAGCCCGTCACGTCTGTTTCCACCCGATGCAGCGTCCGGCAGGAAAACGGGACAAATTCCGGGGTAACGCGCCCGCGCTCGATGGTTAAAAGCACAAAGCCCTTCTCCCCGCACTCGTCAAATCCGCGCCCCTCAAGGCATCCGCTGTAGCAAAAAGCGCCCGTTTCATCGAGCTTTTGCAGGCTATACGTGTGGAGGTGCCCCAGCGCAAGATAATCAATGCCCCGGTTCTGCAAAAGCTTCAAATTGATCTGATCCTTGCCGCAGCTTGTGCCGGCTTGTCCATGGAGCGTCACAAGGTTCACACAGCCATCCACATGCGGCAATCTCTCGTAAATTTCTTCTCTGTCCTCACTGAGTACCACACCCGAAACGGCCGCGTCCTCATAGCAGTAAGTTCTCCAGCTGTCTCCGAACAGCTTCAGATTTTTCGGAAGTTCCCGGTCACAAAACGCGCCTGCCGCCTCGTCGTGGTTCCCGGGCAGATACAGATAGTCGACCTCCGGCGTTTTTTGCATCGCGTCCAGAACCACATCTACCGTCCGCTCCCGCACACGGTCTCCATCAAAGAGGTCTCCTGCAATGATGACCGCCCGCACGCCGTTTTCCCGCGCATACTGTGTCATGCGCACAAAAGAGCGCAGCACTTCCGCGCTCCGTGTTGCCGCCTGCCGCGCCGTCATGTGCGTCTGCATGGGGCTGTCTAGGTGAATATCTGCGCAATGAATCAGCTTCATACCATTCCCTCAGTTTCCGTTTTCATAAAACAGATGCAGCGATTTCGCTTCCTGCGCTGACGCTGCTTCCTCGCCCATTTGCAGATGCTCCTGCCGCGGCGTGAGCGCCAGATGAATTTGCCAGCCGCTGATTTCTCTCGCGCCGCTTGCGCGATAGGTCAGCGTATCCTCGTAATCCTCCGGCGCTCCTTCCTCCGTCAGCGAAACGTAAAAGCCTTCCGCGTCCGGAAAACGCGCGCGAATCTCCGCCTGCGGCAAATACTTCAGCGCATCCAGATAGTCCGCCAGCTGATACTGCGTCTGCTGCCGGGCCCATTCGCTGCGCTGCGTCACAAAGAATTTGCCCGTATCCGAGAAAATCCGCAGCTGCGCGCTGTAGGTTGTATTGCCCTCGGGATAGAAAAAGCGAACCGTTCCACCATCCGTCAGCTCAAAATCCGCCGTCAGCTGCAATTCAAAATTATCTCCGTTCACATAAAAGGCCGTATTCTTCCCGCACCTCTGCGCCTTCCGGATATGGGTCAAAATTTGCTCCGTGTCCAGCTGCGAGACATTTTTCCCGGCCATCGGGAATTCCTGCTCCGCTTTCCGGGCCGATTGCAAAACCGTCGCCGCCAGCGCGCAGACAGCCGCCAGAAAAATCAGCCACGCAACCGGCAGCTTTGTTTTCTTCATTGCCTCCTACCTCATTTCTCCACAATCCGCGTTTTCCTGCCCGTCTCCGTCTTTTCCAGCAGCACCACCGTCTCAACGGTATTCCCTTTGTCCCACAAAAGCTCCGTAACTTCCCCGCCATCCTTGAACACCGGAAAATTCAGGCCAATCCGCTTTAGCGGATATTCAGACTCGTCATTTCTGTAAATTTCAATTTCCTTAATCAAGGCTGTGACCACATTTCTCTTTTCTTCATCATTTATTATATTATAAACGCAGTCGAAATTCACCATGATTTTGTAAATATTCTCAAGAGTAATTGCCTGCTGCTTAATTGCATCTCGCCGAAGTTTGGCATCTTCGATTTTTTTCTCCAGCTCAACAATGACATCATATAGGGAATCTAACCGCAAGGTCATATCATGGAGCTTTCGTTCCCGGTATTTTGCATCAGCAGGGAGACTGTCAATTTCCCGTTCCAATCTTGTTTTATTCAGATCAACTTCCTTCAGCTTTGCCTGATAGCCCTCCAGTTCTTTATCCACTGCTTTCGTGTCAATCTGAACGCCAATCCGTTTTTTAATGGCCTGGGCATATTCCTCATTCCTTACGATCTCACGAATTGCCTCAATGACCATCGGTTCAATATCGGTCTTTTTCAGCATTGCCTTATATTCACAATGCTTACCCCTGACCATTCTATTCCGACTACATACATAATAGTAAATTTCTTTGTAAGTGCCATCTTTATTTGTCCATGCGTGTTTATTCGTATACATGGGACTTCCACAAACCGGGCATTTCAGCAGACCGGATAACAAATGGACTCGATCCCGCCCAATTTTTGACGGTTGCTTTACTCCGGTTCTAAGACGCTTGGCATGAGCCTTTTCCCATACCTCCTCACTAACGATTCCTTTATGCTGTCCCTCTGTCAGAATGTAATCGTCATTTCTTTTCATCTGGTAATCGTTTTTTGTGCCTTTGACTTTTTCCTTCGTTCTCCGTCCATAGGCAATTTTACCGCAATAAACCGGATTATCCAATATCAGTTTAATGAAATGTCCTGTCCAATCCTCTAATGTGCCATTCTGCCTCGGAATTTTCCGTATACCTTGTAAATTCAACTGATTCGCGATACCCCCCAAACCAATTTCCGATGAAGTATATAATTCAAAAATCTTCCGTATTGCCACAGCCTCTGTTTCTTCAATCATCAGCTTGTTATCTTCCAGTGTATACCCGTAGGGAGCAAAGCCACCATTCCATCCACCTTGCCGTGCCTTTTCGCGCCGCCCGTTCATCGTCTGCTCGATAATATTCTCACGCTCAATCTCAGCCACAGCAGATAGTACAGAAATCAAAAGTTTTCCGCTTGTCTGAGAGGAGTCAATCCCTTCTTCTATGCAAATCAGATTTACACCATAAGATTGAACCAACTCCAAAGAGTTAAGTATATCTGCTGCATTACGGCCAAACCGTGACAGCTTATACACTAAAATATAGTCAATGTCCAAGCCATCCTCAATATCTCTGAGCATTTTTTGAAAGGCAGGCCGTCCCTCAATGGATTTACCGGCATCTTCATAAGTATCAACAACGATCATTTCCTCACGATCCGCAAATCGTGTCAGCATATTTTTTTGACCTTCCAGGCTGTATCCGTCCACTTGCATCTCTGTGCTGACCCTCGGATACAAAACACAGCGTTTTCCATATCGGTTCATAATTCATACCTCCAAAATTTACTTTTGGAGAATATCCTATGTAAAGCTGCGATTCTCACGCAGCTCCGTCAACCTCGCCCAGCACTCTCATACCATATTTCTCGATGATATGTGCCAGCGAAGTGATAAACGCTTCAAATTTTTGTTCCGCCAGAAGTTCTTCTGACCGGATTTCATCTGAAGGAATCAATGCGCTTTTATTCTGGATATTCTCCATTCAGAATCACCTCCGCAATTCCTAACGAAATTATAACTCTACTTGCACAGCCTGAAAATGATACGGCCTTTCGGCACTTTTATGTAATCCCCAGACTGCACAAGAGCGTCTTGTTTATGTTTTCCATGTCATCCTTGTTTAGATGACCAATATAGTTTTTTAACCTCGACTTGTCGATTGTTCTGATCTGTTCCAGCATAACAACAGATGGTTTCACCAAACCGCATCTGTCATTTAAGTGGTAATGCGTGGGGAACTTTCTGCTTTTTTTGCTTACACTGGTAATTGCTGCAATAATAATCGTAGGACTGAAACAATTTCCCACATTGTTTTGAAGAATGAGTACAGGACGAGAGCCACTTTGTTCGGAGCCGATACCAGGGCTTAAATCAGCCGAATATATGTCACCTCGATGGAATTTTTCAAACATCACTCTCGCCTCCTTAATATCTTAATACTTAAACAGCCGCACCAGTCTGAAAGAAATCTTCGGATAAAAACCTGGCGCGGCTACTGTTATTCTGTTCGGATTACTCGTCATATTTGCCACGCATCCCTGACGCCGGGGACAGAACAGGTCTCCGCTGGCGCGGCTGTCATAACTCCGCAGCGTCGTTCGTAGCGTGCGCCGCAGGGTTCCCCCCAAGTCTTTGGCGGGCCGTGAGGAAGTATCTTTAAGCCCCCGCGCCCTCATCGCGCCGGATGTGCCACCATCCGGGTCACAGGGACGTTGATCGCTCCGAAACAGCTTGTCCATCACCTCCTGGCTGCTCCATCTTCGCGGCGTCCTGCACTCGCTCATACGCGGGTTATGTACCTGTTCTGCCGTGTATTCAGTTGTCAAAGGTCAGCGAAAGAAAAGCTCCTTCTTGACAGCCATGACAAAAACAGGCGATTTGTCCTGTCTGTGCTGCGATTTATTTGAAAAAAATATTTTGCCTTGTCCCTTCATAGAAGCTGCGGACAGCGCAAGCTCCTTACAAGCACAATAAAATAGGTACTATCGTACTCAAAAACGCCTTTTATGAGGTTCTTCCTACAAGGAAATGGGCACGATAAAATATGATTAAGGAGACGATAGTGCCTATGGAACTGATAAAAGAGCTGGGACGAAGGATACAAAAAGCGCGTAAGGAAAAAGGATTGACGCAGCAGGAACTCGCAGATCTGAGCCACGTTTCTCTAAAGCACGTTCAAGGCTGCGAAAGAGGGGTGAAGAATCCTTCTTTTGAGGTTCTGCGCGCTTTTTGCAAAGTCTTGAATTTATCTTTAGATTCCCTGATGAATCTCGATCTGCCTGAAGATGAGCAAGCCGCCAACGATATGCGGCAGCTTTACCTTTCGTGCCCTCCGGCTGCCAGAAAAGTGCTGTTAAACTCAACCCGCGCGTTGACTGATGAGCTAAAAGAGATGGTGCAGACGGCTGGGGTTGACCCAGATGAACATTTAGAGAATAAGTAAGCCGGTGGAGGAATAAAAACCCCCACCGGCTCTCTTTTTGCCGCTATGCGGCGGTCAGGTTATTGGGTCGTATCCAGCAACCGCGCCAGCTTCTTCAGTCCGCGCCGGATGCTCTCCCACACGCGGCGGCGGTCAGCCCCCTCGATCCGGGCGATCTCGGCCACCGTCATGCCCAGGTAAAACCGGGCGTAGATACGCCGGGCCTGGATGGCGGTCAGCTGCATCAGCGCGGCATACACTTCCTCCCGCAGCAGCTTCTGCTCCAGGACTTCCTCCGGGGTGAGTGACCGGTTGAGGGCATCGTTTTCAATGCCATCCTCCCGGTTCAGAGAGTAGTGAGCCTTGTGCCGGAACTTCCGGCGTTCATAGGCGGCATCGTCCTGCTCCTGGCCCCGGATCGCGGCCACGACTTCCTCGGCCACGTCTACAAAGACATCGGTTTTATACACATCGGGATACAGTTCCCGAAGATTGATCTTCTGCATTATGTACCTCCATTTCGATTCATGTGTTGACGGGTGAACCGAAATGAAGGCGGTGAGCGACACCTTTCGGGGAAATTCCCGAAAAAACGACAAACAAAAGCGCCAGCATCCGAAGAACGGCGGCTGGCGCTGCTAAAAGAGGACTTATGACGCTTATGGACCAGCCACGATAGTGCCTGTTCATAAACAGATGGGGGCCGATTGACGGTCAGGCTTTTTTTGACAGGTAAATTCCTGCCGAATTATGTCGAAGCGGTCTTTGCTTCACGGCGGCTCCCTCCTAAAGCCGCCGTGTCAGCGTGTAGTCGTCACTCCTTTGTCGAGGGCATAAGGAACGGCGGCCTTGATGTACTCAAAACCGCCGCAGTCCTTGAAAATCCATTATGGGCGCACGAAGCTACCTGCCCTGCAACGGTTTTTTTCTTTTCCCCGTTGGTCGGGGCAGGATCGCTTGGCTTATTCGGTTTATTCTTGCTCTTGTGCGGCTGCCTCTTTCAGCCGGTCAAAACTCTCATCGCTGATAATGTGTTCAATCCGGCAGGCGTCGGCCTCCGCAGTTTTGGGATCAACGCCTGCGGCGATAAGCTGCTCCATAAAAAACAAATGGCGTTCATAGATTTTCTCGGCAATCTCCCGACCTATGACGGTCAGATGAAGGAACCCATCATCATCCACGGTCAGAAAACCTCCATTTTTCAAAACGCCTACCGCATGGCTAATGCTCGGTTTGCTAAAGCCCATGTGCCGGGCAAGATCAACGGAGCGAACCATGCCCTGTTTCCTTTGAAGAACCAACACGGCCTCTAAGTAATCCTCGCCTGACGCATATAGTTTCATTGCCTCCTCCTTCCCACGGCTATTTTAGTTTCCATCCAATCGCTTTCTTGCGAATACCAATGAAATCTGCATAAATACCAGGCTGCCTTATCAAATCCTCGTGTTTGCCTGTCTGAACAATGTGACCACCAGACAACACTAAAATTTGATCTGCGTTTCTGACTGTTTTTAGCCGATGAGCTATCATAATAACCGTTTTATTCTTTGTCAGTTCTGCAATAGCACCCATCAGAAGATTTTCATTTTCTGGATCGACGCTTGATGTAGCTTCGTCTAAAATGATGATAGGAGCGTCTTTCAGGATTGCTCTGGCAATCGAAATCCGTTGCTTTTCACCGCCGGACAATGTAGCGCCTCCCTCTCTAATTACGGTGCCATAACCATCTGGCAGGCTCATAATAAACTCATGGCAGCAAGCCTTTTGAGCTGCTTTTACAACTTCTTCATGGGAAGCCGCTGGATTGCCGAATTTGATATTATTTTCTATGGTATCAGCGAAAAGATATACCTTTTGGAATACTTCGCTAATATTGGTAAGCAGACTGTCCAGTGTGTAATCCCGCACATCTACACCGCCGATTGTAATTTTTCCTCCGTCAACATCCCAAAACCGGGCGATCAGGTTACAAAGCGTACTTTTTCCGGCACCGGACGGACCGACGATAGCCGTTACGGTTCTTTCGGGTATAGTCAGGCTCACATGATCCAGAACCTGGTGTTCGCCATAAGAAAAAGAAACATCATCAAAAACAATATTGTAATTTTCAGGCTTTACGGGTTTACCATGTTCGTCCATGACGGGAGTTTTGTCAATTTCGTTTACTTTGTCAATCGAAACATCCAGTAACCGCAGGAGTGCGGAAGTATTTCCGGCTGACTGAAGCTGACTAAAGAGCATAAATGATGCTACTGTCATAAGCAGGCAAATGGAAAGCGCCATCGTTCCATTCAGGTAAAAGTACAACCCCTCCACTATAACAAGAATACTTGTTCCGTAGAGAATGATTTGTTGCAGCATATTGTAAGGGACGAATGTACGCTCTAATTTCAGATTTTTATCCTTGCTGTCCAGAATTGCCTGTCTCATTTTGCTATTGGAATTTTGACCGAGATTAAAGGATTTTACAATCAGCATCCCTTGAACGTATTCCAGCACATTAGAAACGAGGGCCTCCTGGGCCTGCTGTCTTTGTGGCGAAACCGTTTCCGATTTTTTCTGTAACCGGCCGATGCACCATGTAAAAAGCAGAATCCCGCACAAAATCGTCAGTCCGATCCGCCAGTCGATACAGAGCATAACAATAGTAATAATCGCTGCATGGATATAGCCGCCTAATATGTTGGTTAGCACCATGGACGCATTATTTTCAATATCGCCCATAGTCGTAGTGACGACAGAAGTCAAATTCCCCAAATTGTGATCGTTGAAATACCCCATCGGCATATATTTCATGCGATCTCCAATATGAATCCGTTTCTCCGCGCACATAAAATATCCAATTTGCACCTTGCCGAAATCTGAAATGTAGCTGCAATAAATTTTAAGCAGCATACTTGCCAGGGTGATTCCAAATATCATCCAGATCATAGACGTAGTAAAACCGTCTGTTAAACCCGAAAAAACCATGGCTAATGCTCCAAAGGACATCATATCAAAAAGGGAGTGCAGGACAGAAAAAAGGATAGCTTTTTTCATTGTCCCCTGCATTTTCCCTGAAAACTGATAAATCTTGCTTAATGTCTTTATCATCTTCGCACCTCCTACGCCACATCTTTTGTGTCCATGTGCGCTTTCCACATTTCCTGATAGAGCGTACAGGAAGTCAATAAGTTTTCATGTGTTCCTTCGTCAATAATCTGCCCATCTTTTATGACAACAATTTTATCTGCATCGGTAATCGTAGAAAGACGGTGCGCAATCATCAGAACGGTTTTCCCGGCAATCACTTTTGCCATTGCCTCTTGAATTAAGGCTTCATTCTCGGCGTCAATGTAAGCGGTTGCCTCGTCAAGAATAACAATCGGCGCATTTTTCAGTACAGCGCGGGCAATCGCAATTCTCTGGCGCTCACCGCCCGACAAGTGACCTCCTGCACCTCCGACAACTGTATGGAATCCATTTTCCAGATTCAGAATGAAATCATAGCAGCCACAATCTCTGGCAGCCTGATATACTTCTTCATCCGTTGCGGATGGTTTTCCCATACGGATATTTTCTAAAACAGTTTCGTCAAAAAGATAGTTGTCCTGTGAAATATAAGCGATGTTATCCATAAGCTGTGACAACGGAATTTTGCGAATATCTGTTCCGTCTAACTTGACAGTTCCGTTTGTTACATCCCAAAATCCCGCAATCAGCTTCGTAATGGTAGACTTGCCGCCGCCACTGGGACCGACAAAAGCGGTAATGCTGTTTTCTGGAATAGAAAGGTTGATATTTTTTAGCAACGGCTTTTCGCTTTCATACGAAAAGCTGACGTTTTCTAACACAATATTGGAAGAATGAATAGACACCGGCGTTTCCGGGCGATCCAGTTCTTTTTCATCCAATACGGCGCACAATTCCCCGACTACTGATTTCATTTGAGAAATGCTGTCCGTAAAGTTCATGGCATTTAAAATTGGTGTGATAATACCCAATGACAGCACGATACAGGTAACAAATGCCGGAACGCTCAGGCTCCCGTTCCGGTACAGGACACAGCCAATAGGAAGAACACACACTAACACACTGGGCCAGATTGTAACAAGCATGGATTTGTAAAGCTGCACGCTTTTCATCCAGTTCACAGCATAGGCCGCATTATCTTCAACGGCATCTGAATATTTCTGGTAAGAATTAGCAGACTGATTAAACGCCTTAATGACTTCTATTCCGCCGATATACTCAACCACAGTGCTGGTCATTTTACGCACGCGCATAATAAGACCCTGGAATTTTTCTTCATATCCATTTGCCATTCCCTTATAGCACAACATACCAATCGGCAGGGTAATCAATGCAGCCAGCGCCATTCTCCAATCCAAAAACAGTAGGCAAATCAGAATACAAATCGGAATACAGAGATTCGCTGTCAGCTCCGGTACTAAATGCGCAAGGGTCGTTTCCATTCCCTCCACACGATCTACCAAGACATTTTTTAATTCTCCCGATGGGGTGTTAATCATATAGCCCATCGGAACCCTGGTAAGTTTATCTGCTAGTTTCAGGCGGATCTCCGCCAGAGTTGCGAAAGTGGCCGTATGGGAAACTAAAGTAGAGAAATTTGCAAAGCATACTTTCCCAAGGAAACCAATTCCCGCAATCAGACACCACTCCATATAGACGGACACAGATGTCTCTCCATCCATCAAGAGAATCACAATTTTTGAAACTGCAAAAAACGGCAGCAATCCGGCGGCAACACCCAGGATTGCCAAAATCACTGAAAGAACATATTCACCCTTATATGGAGCGGCAAGTTCCATCAGTCTGGACATGGGATTATCTTTCTTGTCCATTTCACATACGCTCCTTTTCATAAAAATAGAGGTTGGTTAAACACTTCTAACCAACCTCTATTATATCTATTCGGCTATTTTCTGCCACTCTGACAGGGCGTTAAACCCTCCATTTAGACATTGGATTATATTTATTCCGCAGGCTGTACGTTATCGATCTCAAAGAACTGTGGCACGCTGGAGAAAGTATATCCGGCGATTTTGGAGGAATTATATACAACCAGATCCTTAGAATAGGAGATCGGAAGGTCAATCACATTGTCGTTGGAAACATTCAGTGCAGTAGCAATCGCACTCTGAACCACTTCGGGATCAGCAGAGGTGGAGAACGCATTTACCGCATCCGAATAGCTCTGGAAATCCTCAAGTGCCTGCAAGGAAATAGCATGAGGATCAGCACCGAGGGATTCCTGCAGGAACTTGTGCGGTTCCGTATAGGACCCTTCTGTATTCCAGGTTGTAATGTCATAATTACCGGCAACACCTTCAGTCCACCATGTCATCTGATCCTGACCGGTAGTAGTTACATCAATACCAACCTCTGCAAGCTGGGTCTTAATCGCAAGCGCCATCTCCTGAGCAAGAGAAAGATCAGTCCAATAGGTATAATTCAGGGAAAGCTGCTGTCCATCTTTTTCACGGATGCCAGTGCTTTCATTCATCACCCATCCAGCTTCATCCAGAAGCTCATTTGCTTTGTCCAGATCATAGCTCCATGTGCTGTTATAAGAAATATCCGTGTAGGGCGCTCCGGGTGCGAACAGACTGGTAGCCGGAGTTTCATATCCATAGGTCAGTCCCTCGGTGATTTCTTCCTTATTGACAGCGTATGCAATCGCCTGACGAACTTTAAGATCGCTCAATATTTCGCTGGAAGCATTCAGAACAAGATTCCGGGTGAGGGTATTTCCATCATTGATTGCGCCCTCGATTCCATCCAGAGAAAGAGCCTGATTGTAGTCGTCATAGCTGAGAAGGTCAGCACCATAAATCAGGTCAACCTCACCGGTCTGTAATGCTTGAAGTCTGGAAGATGCCTCCGGGATATACTTTATGACAACTTCGTCATAGTAAGGAGCTTCACCCCAATAGTTTTCATTTCTGACAAAACGGGTGCAGTCGCCGGAAATCATTTCTTCGCGGATGTACGGACCGGTGCCGACAACATCTGTGAATGTCTGGAAGTTTTCAGCTTCAAACACATTCGGGGACATCATGCCGGCAACATTCTGGAAGCAGAAGTCATTGATATAAGAGAAGCAAGGGGCAGCATAATGAACGGCCACCGTGTATTCGTCAACAACCTCTACGCTTTCAATGTTGTAAATGCCCTTGATACCGCTAAAATTAGGGTTGGAACGGTCAAAGTCCAGAATTTCCTTTACGCTTTCCGCATTAAAAGCGGCTCCATCTGTAAAAGAAACATCCTGACGGAGTTTAAAGGTAAGGACAGTATTTGTGTCATCCCATCCCCATTCCTCGGCCAGTTCGGGAACAATTTCCCCGTCCTCGTAGGCAACCAAAGTCTCATAGACCAGACCGCAGGCGATATTATTCTCCTTGTTCATGGTCAGTGTCGTAAGGTTGTCCAGTTCCTTTGCTGTGACGATTGTCAGCACCTTCGCTTCGTTTTCATTAGCCGCTTGCGTCTGCTCGCTGTCAGTCTGCGTCTGCTCGGAGGTATCGCTCTGACCGCAGCCAACCATGGACAGAAGCATACTCACGCCCAATGCAGCGGCGAGAAGTTTCTTGTAAATCTGTTTCATGTTATCCTTGTCCTTTCTGGTTTGATAATTGATCTATTAGATAACCTTGCTCGGCGATCCGTCCCTCCTGCATGATGATAATCCGATTCGCAATACGCATTGCATCCTTTCTGCTATGCGTAATGAAAATGCAGGAGCTGTCGGATAGCTTCACAAAGTTCTCTACTAAAGTAAGTACGGCGTCTGCCGAAATCAGGTCAAGCCCGCTGGTTACTTCATCCATGATTAAGTAATCAGGTTCCACGGCAATCGCCCGAAGCAAAGAGAGCCGCCTCTGTTCGCCGCCCGAAAGCTGACGGACAGGCGTTTCCAAAAGCCCATAATCCATGTGTACGGCATCCATCAAATCTAAAATATGTTTTTTTCTTTCGGCTCTTTTCTTATCAGTTAAGTTCACCAGTGCTTCTTCTACATTTGCGTATGCAGACCTGGCAGGATTTAAAGTGCCGGAAGAATCCTGAAAAACAGCCTGTATTTTTTTACGGTGCTGTTTCCATGTTCGATAATTCCAACAGGTTATATCTTCACCATCCAGTAATATTTTGCCAGAAGTTGGTTTCTCAATGCCGATCAGAAGTCTTGCCAGCGTGCTTTTTCCCGATCCGCTTTCTCCCTCAATAGCAAGACTTTCACCTTTACAAAGGTGGAGGTTGATGTCCGAAAGCGCATTAAAATCTCCCTGATTCGCATTATGATATACCTGATTTACATTCTGGATTACAATTTCTCCCATTTCCATTCACCCCGACTTTCCCTATGGCTCAACGCGGAAAATTGTTTCATCCAGTCTGTCTGCGGACTTGACAAGAGTTTATCCATCGTTCCATGCTCAATAATTTTTCCAGCTCCCAGAACATAAACGTTCTGACATAAGTTTTTAAGTGCGGCCACATCATGGGATACAAATAATATGCCTTTGTCCTTCATTTGCTCCTGCATGATGAGAAGCAACAAATCCCTGTTTTCTTCATCCAATGCAGCGGTTGGTTCATCGGCTAAAACATAATCCGGCGACATTCCCAATAAGATTGCCGCAGCTACTCGTTGTAGCATTCCGCCTGATAGTTCAGACGGATACGCACCCAAAATCCGATCCGTGTCTTTTAGATTTACGGAAACCAGTTTCTCTTTCGCCAGGTCAGTTGCTTCACTTGTATTCAAATGCAAACGATTGACAAAGGTTTCCCGCATCTGATAACCGATTTTTAATCGGCTGTCAAAAGCCGTCATAGGGTTCTGGGGGATAAATCCAAGATTCTTCCCACAAAGCTCACGATGTGACTTGCGGGAAAGATGTGATAAATCTATATCGTCCAACAAAATTTTCCCGGCATCAATATGACAGCTTGTGTGAAGCATTCCCAAAATGCTCCGCAGCAAAGTTGTTTTTCCAGAGCCGCTTTTACCTGTAAGTCCAATCACACGGCCTGCAGGAATTTCCATAGATATGTCTTTCAGAAGGTAGCGGCCTGACCGTTCCTTGACATCTAACTGTTCAATTTTTAACATCACTCTGCCTCCTTCGTTGTCAACTGCCTGCCAATGACGTTAAAGCAGAGTGTCGATAAAATTACCGCCCCTATTGGATAGAGAATCATGGTCGGGTGAAGAACCAAAGCCCCCCTTGCGTCTAAAATCATACTTCCCCAATCTACTACATTATCACCAAGCCCTAATCCAATAAAGGAAAATCCGGTAATAGCCAGAATCATATCCGCACAGGAAAGGCACAGAAAGCGAATCATTTCGGCAATCAAATTCGGGAAAATATGAATCAGCATGATTCTGAGCTTTGAAGCGCCGGAAGCGATTGCACACATGACATAGGCTTTTCCCATTTCCATGTCGGTACGGGTACGAACCAGTTTTATGTATCTCAAAATGTAAGACACAGTGAGCGCGACAAGAGTAGTTTTCGCTCCGCTGCCCCAGGCTCCAATAAACACAATTAAATACGCAATCGGGGGGATGGCTGTAACAGCGTTAATCAGGCCATCAATAAGTGCATTTTCTTTCATAACGGCCCGGCTTGTCACCATTCCGATAACAGTGCCAAGCAGAAAAACAATAAGAGAGCCTCCTAATACAATCCCCAGCGTTGTCCAGCCACCATAAAGAATCCGTGACAGAATGCAGCGCCCTAAAGCATCCGTACCAAACGGATATTCTGCGCTGGGATCAGCATATCTCTCCAACAAGTTTGATTTCATTGGATCGTTGGGTGCAAATAAAAATCCGGCAAAAAAGAAAATAATCACAAGGGTTGGAATGAAAATCGCACACCATTTCCGAAAACGCTTCGTTTTCATTTACGCCACCCCCTTTTTACGCCCGATTGCCCACTGCACCAAGTCAGCGGCAATGTTGCAAAGAGCAATCGCCAGCGCCAGAAAAAACACCTCGGCGTGTATCATGGGAGTATCGCGATCAAGCACATGGTTTACAATCAGATAACCAAATCCCGGAATTGAAAAAATGGATTCAATCACCGTTGCGTTAGCCAGTGCCAAACCAATGCTTTGTAAAAAGTTTGGAACTAAACCCATCGCTGCCCGCGGAAAAAAATGGCACAGCAAAAGCCTTTTTTCCGAAAGCCCACGGCAACGGGCATAAAATGCGTAATCCTCGTTGCTTTCATGCTCCAGAGCATCCATCAGAAGCGGCGTATAGAAAGAAGCCCCGAATACGCCAATGCAGATTGCCGGAGATATGTAGCTGAGTAGGGTTGTATTTCCTGCCACAGAAATTAAGGACTTTTGAACAGCAAAATAATCCAGATAAAAGGTTGCCAAATAGAAAGAGGGTATGGACACACCCAAAATGCACAAAAGCCTGACTGCCTTTTTCGGAAGTTTCCAGGGAAGTAAAAAGGCAATACAACTAACGATTACAATGAAAACAACCTGAAAGATAGATGCCAGAGCTACAATTCCAAGCGTTTTCGGAAAGGCTGTGGCAATATCCGTCCAAACATCATGTCCATTTGCCAAAGAAACGCCTAAATCAAAATGCAGTAAGTCCCATACCCAACGGCCATACTGGACAAGCAATGGTTTATCAAACCCCAACTGAATCCGAATCTTTTCAATCTGTTCCGCTGTGGGGTTTCCGATCATCCTCTTTGCATAAGCTGTGGCTGGATCAACGGATGACAGTCTCATCAGCAAGAAAGACAGTAGAGTTACAAACAATAAAGTAAATATCAGCTCAACCAGTTTCCGTAGGATATATTTTCTCATATCCCGTTTCATAATACCGACTCCTTCGCGGGTTAGAATAATCTAACCTCTATTCAAAAAAAAGAGCGTCTGCACGACGCTCTTAAATCATCTGCTAGTACAGACGATAGTATATTGTATCTGGTATTTTGCCGCCACTCTAAAAAGACCAAACATCCTCTATTTGGACAACTTTTTTCGGAACTCGGAAGGCAGTTCTCCAAATTCTTTTTTGAATGCTTCGGAAAATTTACTCGGATTATCGTATCCCATTTTAGCCGCAATTTCTGTTATGCTGTCAGAAGTATCCCGAAGCAAGATCGTAGCAGCCTGCATACGATAGGATTTCATATAAGCATAAATAGAACACCCATAAACGCCCTTGAAGCAAACCTTCATTGAGGTAAGAGGAATTTCAAATTTTTCTGATAGCTCCTGCAAAGTATAATGGTTGCGAAGATCGGCTGTCATATATTCCTGTACTTTCTTTATTGTTTGTACTTGATTTCTTGCAAAATATCTTCGTTCTTCCTGGTAATCCTGAAGCGAAACCTGATTCAGAAACATCAGCAATTCCAGCACTTTCACTTTCAAATAGTAAGCAATCATCCGAGGCTCCACCCGATAAAGTTCCGAAAAAATATGTTCGATTTCGCTTTGGGTTCTTAATACAACGCAGGTGTCATTTTTGCAAAATTTATCTGCAATCGAAAAGACATCTATATTCAGCCCACCAATCACACTTTCTATCCGCTTCATAGTTTGATCTGCCGTAGGCAGATCAATGGTAATAGAAATGCCGTGATAATGCGACAACGGAAAGTAAGTTGATGTAGTTTCGTTTGTCAGGCGGTTAATTGCAAGATCGCCAGCACCGACATACTGATAATCTCCATTAGCAAATTCGCATTCAAAACGTCCCTCCCGGCAATGATTGATTTCAAGTACATCAGAGTGCGGAAGCTTGTTTTGATTCTGTCCATCGCTCATGTGAAAATCATTATAGAATAATTCAATACCCGGAAGAATTTCATAACGAGTGATAACACCCTCTCCAGTTACGTTTTTCATTCTGTAAATGGAGCAGCCATCTTCGCTGACAATTTTTTGAATTTCCGGATCAAAAAAGTCTGTAAATTGCTGTTCGCTCATTTGTATTTCCTCCCTGGTTAGCATAAGCAAACCACGGTTAGTATAGCATATTTTCATGGCCACAGTCCATGGATGTTTTTTGAATTTTGAAGTATGCGTGTTGATTCTCTATCCTTAATCCTTGCCTGAAAGCATCCGATGAAGCCGCATAGTTTCCATACGGTGAAGCCGGATTTTTTCTTTTATCTTCGCAATCTGCTCCGCATGATCTTCCACAAAAACCTTATCGTGCAGGCAGAAGATAAATTGAAACTTTGAACACCCGTCATGTATGGAGACAAAAATATCTTCCGCCGCTGCGACAATCCTCGAAAACGCAGCCAGTCCTTCTGGATTTGAGCTGCCTAACGTAAGCCCTTCTCCTATGTAAACAAGCTGACCGATCAAGGTATCTTCCTTGATGTTCAATTCCACACGGCCTCCCTGAGTCTTTGCAATCACGCACAAGGCCGGATAAAATTCCTGCTCCAGTCGTTTCCAGCGTTCTTCATTCTTTACCCTGGTATATTGGGATTCCTGGGCATTGACCAATTCCATGGACAGCCGAAACCGCTGCCACTCCCGTTCGCTTGGGGACGTCTGGGGTTCCGCCAGCAGCTCCTTCATTTCTTCATTGTATTCCGCTATAAAATCTACCTCTTTGTGCATCCCTATTTCTCCTATTTTGTTTGTGAAAATGGATTAGTTACCTGACAGCATTTCTATTTCCCTACATAAAACGCTGTCAGAAATATTTTACAACAGAATATCAGACCAGTACAGCTGCAGGGACTAATTTTTTACCGCACCACCATATAATAATTAGTACAGTGACAGGGAATGGTGGTGATGCGGATGCAGCTAAATGAGGCCGTGAGTAAACGGTTGACAGAACTTCTTTCGGAAAGGCACATGACACAGTACCAGCTTTTTATGAAAAGCGGCGTACCGAAATCAACGATAGGGAATGTCATCAACTGTTCGTATGAATCCGTGAAGCTGCGGATCATCCATGAGATGTGCCAAGGATTAGGCATTACGTTGTGTGATTTCTTCCAGTCTCCATTGTTCGATGACTACCATCTGGACCCGTGAACTCCGATACGACCGTTGGGGATGTGTCGGAGTTTTTGTTTGTGGAAATGATAGCAAGCAATGCCTGTGTTAATACACACAGGCCCGCAGAGAAGAAAATCCCTTTGTGATTTTCCTCTCCGCTTGCTTGTTGAGGGCAGCGCCCCCAAGCCCCTTTGAACACAGAATTTCATTCTGTAGCTGCGCGTTCTGCGAACGCTTTTGACCAGGACCAGCTTACCGCTGGCCGTGGTCTTTTTCTTTTTCAACATCCTGTTCTACCTCCATTTTCAGGACCCGATCCACATTGGCCTTTGCCGTTAAAAGCTCCCGCATTTCTTCACGGGAACGCCGGTACTCGGCATAGGTCTTTTTCTTTTCTTCCAGCAATTTCGCATACTCTGTCTGCAACTCTTTGACCTTGGGCAGCTTCTTGACGTCCATCTCATCAAAGGCATTCTTAGCAGCCTGGTGGAGCAGAATTTCTTCCTCATGTTCTTCCCGGAATTTCTTAGAGTAGCCCGCCTTGCGGTATGCCACATAAACCTCACGGGTCTTGGCATAATTTACGATGTGAGTACGCAGAACAGCGATCTCTGCCATGCGCTTTTCAGCCGCTTTGATCTGCGCCGAAAGTTCATTGTGATGTGCCGTGGCAGCCGCAGCCTTTTCTTCCAAAACCGCATACTCCAGCAGGTTATTCTCTGACAGATAATTCATGGTCTGCGCCATCTGCTTCAAATTGAAAACTTTAGCCCATCGCGTATAGCCAGCACCTTTTCCAGCTTGCAATTTTGCCTGAATGTCCACCAGCAGATTGACCTTGAGCGGCTCCGGCTGCACTGCGGAATTTTTACGGGGCGTATGCTGTTTTTCACCGGCCAGCACCGCACGGATTTCTGCTTCACTGTACCCGGCCCCCAGCTTGTCATCCATGCGGGCTACATTCTTCCAGCCGGGAGCTTTGAGCCGGATTGCTTTCCCGCGCCGAGATACTTCGCAGCCCATTTCTGTAAGCAGTTTCAACAGCGCATCAAAGTCCGCCGGTTTCTGCTCCAGCGCATGGTCAATCATCACCCGCAGCTGCTCCCGATGGGAGGGCTTGGCCTGATCGCCCAACCATTTGTTGTAGCTTTTTCCGTGGGGCTTGGGATTCTCCACAATGGACAGTCCGTTCTCGATACAGATGGTATCGCTCAAGCGCCGGACGGCTCTGGTGCTGCCCCAAAAGTTGCGGAACTTTCGGTCATATTCTAAGCTGACCGATGACCAGATGATGTGATTATGAACGTGCGATTTGTCTATGTGAGTGCAGACCACAAAGGCATGATTGCCCTTGGTAAACCGCTTGGCAAATTCGACACCCAGACGGTTGGCTTCTTCCGGTGTGATCTCTCCGGGTTTGAATGACTGGCGCACATGGTAAGCGATCACATCGTCCGCCCCACGCACCCGCCCGGTGGCGGCGATATACTGCCGCTTCGCCAGCAGAAACTCTGCATCGGCGGTCCGGCTGTCACAGCCATAGCCGGTAATTAGTTTTCCGTTGTCAGTCTTTTGCGGATTTGCCACATAATCAATAATATCGCTGATTGCTCGGCTCTCCGTGCGTCCCTTGCCGATATGCAGGGGCATGATGCGTGTGGTTGCCATAGAAGGGCCTCCTTTCCAAAAAAGAAACGGCCTGCATGGTGCAGACCGCTTTCGTTATTCTATAAAATCATTCTCATCAAGAAAATCAAAATCGTCATCGGTGTCCTCTAACTGTTTTGGAGGAAACCTCATCTCGTATTGTTCTTTCGCCAGCGCACGGACTTCCGGGCGCTTATCTTCCATTCGGTTTTTCAGCCAGAAAATTTGTTCCTTTGATAATCGCCAGGGGAGATTTAGCAAGCGATTTATTGTCATTTGCTCCGCTTGTTTTTCCGGCGGCAAAGAAGCACAGGATTTACAGATATGAGCCGCATGGCCTTTGCCGGAAAATTTTTCGTTGGCTTTGTATTCTCCGCAGACTTTGCAATAATGACCGTGTTTTTTCATAGGCTCGATCCCTTTTCACATAGAGCGTATAAACTGCGAACCGCCCCCATGATGATGCTCCACTCCAGATCTGCCGCATAGGAAAACTTCCTGCGGTAAGATTCCCAAAGTTTCTGCATCACAGGACTGCTTTCCACTTCATTCAAAACATCCATAGCTTCTGCAAGATGCCGTTCGGTTCCGCGTTTTTTGGCAGTTGCCAACAGTGCATCATAGAGCGTCTGCCGGTTCAATGTGTTCCCGTGGAGCTGATCCAGAATATAAATGTCATAGAAATCTCTCATGCGGGTGTTGGTGGTGGTTCTGGTGATGATTGTTTCCAGCTTTTCAGCCAGAACGGTTTCCAGATTGTATGCCCAAATGTCAATGGAGCGATCTTCCAGCATCAGCTTGAAAGAGTAGCGTACCTCCCTGGGGGTAATGGCATCCCCTGTGGAAATGTCAATCTTCAAAGGTGTCACCACACCGTCAAAGGTTGTAGTCATGCTGACCCGAATCCCAGGATACTCCGCTTCATCCATAATCTCTGAAATGCTTTTCAACTGAAATTTGACGCCATCATCAATCGGCACACTCACAATAGCAGAAATCAGGTTCTCGATCTCCTCTACATTAACATTGGCTCCTTTTACAGTAGCGTCCAAGTCCATCGTGGAACGGGCATCCAGTCCAACCATTGCCGCTACCAGCATCCCGCCTTTCAGAATAAATTTATCACGATATTCAGAAAGGGAAATACGCTCCAGAAAACGCTCCATCATATAGTTTCGCATTAAAAGCTGTGCATCCGCAGATTTTTCTCTGGAAAGATTGCGAATCAAATCTTTTAGCTGCCTTGCTGTCTTTATCATAAAAGCACCTCCAAATACTGCCGTAAAATTTTTTCAACCCGGAACATACCGGCATACCGCATCAAAGTCCGCAGATCCTTGTCCTTTCTTCTGGCATACATCTTCAGCGCACCTTGAAAAGTCTGTATTTCCATGCTGCTTCGGCTGCGGAGCAGATCGCAGATGGTGCGCTCCATATCATAGACAGGAACCGTATGCCCAAAAGGTGTTTGGCCAGTTGTCAGCCCTACCTCATATAGTTCTGGTTTGATGGTGTAAACAGAAAGGCCCTCTGCCTTTAAGCGAGTGGTGCTGTACCCTCTGCGCACCGTGATAGCGTATGGAGATGGTTCCCGGTCTGTCAAGTCATGGAAAAATAGCGCTGATTCATGGGAAAATACTGCCTGACCACATCGCAGATGTAACAGAAACATCGCATCAATCCAGGTGTCCTCGGAGACATAAATTCCGTGAGCAACCTGCTGAAGATTTTTCTCTTTGACATATTCATAAAAAATGGGTTTTACAATTCCGCTGGCGATTACCTGTGCGGTTTGCAGCATCCCATCATGCTCGGTCAGAAGTCTGTCTAATTGCTCAAACCGTTCTGATTTGGTCACATCCATCACTTCCTTTCGTGCTACTATTATACACGGATGTAGCACAGAAGTAAATATAGCAATTTAACAGACACTGTCTGGCATTTTTGTGACCGCGCATTTTATCCATAAACCAAATCCTGAATGGCAAACTTCAAGTCCTGCACCTTGCCCAGCAGCCAGATGGCAGCCATCGGCAGACCATAGGGACTAATAAGGAATGCCATCACCAGCAGGATAATGCCGTTTTGCAGGGAACAGGTCAGCAGAACCGCCACACCCAGCAGGGCGATCACCATGCTGATAAGCCCCAGCACCAGACCGGAGACATAGACGATCCCCACACAAATCCATACAAACAAGGTCAGCGCCAGAATCACCGGAACCATCACGATCTTCAACAGCAGTTTCAACAAAAATACCAATGCCCTCATTGTTATGCCTCCTCCCAAAATCACAGTTCCTGTTCCTGATTCCATTATCCCTGTCTCACAGCCAAAAGGCAAGGATACGGGCAAAAAGAAAAAGCGGAGGAAGGCGCGGCGAAGAAACGCCGTTCCTCCCTCCGCAGATGGGGTATTTGTCCCGGTTACGAAAGTTTGGAGAGTTGTGTCAGTATCTCTTTAACTCCGTCCCATAACTGTTCCTGCCGCTGGGATATATCCTCCAAATCGACATCATAAATCCGCCCGGTCTCATGCACCTTGCGGGTCAGCTGGTTTAAGTTGTTGCTGCTCCGGCGCAGCAGGGATACCAGTTCTTTCAGTTCCGGCAAATCCAGCTGCACCACATAGCCGTCCACAGCCATTTTCCGCAGATAGGCACTCAGGTTTTTTGTCCCAAACTGTGCCATTTTCTGCTGAATCAACTCCATTTCATCAGCGGATACCCAAAACAGAACCGGCACATCCCGCTTGCGCTTGGAGCTGCTCATCGCTCCGGCTCCTGTTTCTTCGGGGCGGCAGGCTTATGGGCAGGCGGTTCCTGTTTGAGCTTTTGCAGAACAGAACTTTTCTGCTGTTCCTGCATGGTTTTTCTGGCCTGCCTGGTAAACAGATCGGTCAGACCGGGATTGACCCCATCCACAACCAGATAGGCACAGTGGCGGGAAGCGCCGCTGTCCTCCGGCATGGGAATGGTTTTTGCCCAGGCTTTATTGTCCTGAGAGATACGCCCGTCATGGTTCTTGTGCTGGATGGTGTTTACAAGAATGAACTGTACCCGTTCCGCCCCGAACTTTTCCAGCACATCTTTGACCGCCGCCTCCGTATCCAGCCGGTTCTCTGCATAGTGGGCGCTGATGGTCTGCTCAATGGCTTCTTTGCAGGCGCTGTTCGCCTGATACGAACGGTTATATTGTGCCATCTCTCCATGCTCGGACGCATAGGCGGCAGAATGGTGGTAGAAAGGGGCAGTTCGTAATTCTTCCTGCGCCTTGCACACATCATCGGCACGGTTTTCAATGCTGTTCCGGATCACATCCATGTAGCCGGTCTCCAGCTTTTCAAAATAACGGTACACATCAGCCAGCGGCGAGGGGGAATCCAAAAGCGCCTGTGCCTGTGTGTCGGTCAGCTCCAGCTGCTCCATCGCCATCACGATGTCCTCCCGCACCGTGTACTCATAGGTGTGGTGCAGGATTTCCTCCGGGGGCTGGCTTTTCAGCCAGTCCCGGAATTTATCCTGTTCATCAGACATTTTCCCATAAAGAGCTGTATTCCAATCTGTTGCATTCATAATCATCGTACCTCCTCGTGTTGTTTTGGTTTCTTTTCAAGGCTGCGTGGCGGCATAGGGCGTTTCAGGCTGTCCAGCACCGATGGCCGCGCACTCTTGGCAACCACAGTTTCCGGCTGGGCATGACCCTTGCCGTCAATGTTCAGCAAGGTGTCCAGTTCCACCAGACGGGCGGACTTGACCCGCAGATCGTCCTCAAAGGGGAACGGCTTTCCTACTTCCTCCTTGGCTGCGGCCTGCTGCTGGTAAAGGTTCTCCAGCTGATTTTTGACCGCTTCCAAACGCTGGGGCATCTGCGCCAGTGCGTTGTCGATACGGGTAAGATTTCCGCGCGGGTCTGTACCAAGGGTTGCCCGGTGGGTCATCTGTCCTTTCAGCAGGAGCGTATACTCCTGTTTCCAAGCGGAAAATTCCACGGATATGGCATAGCCCCGGTAGCTGCCGATCTGCACCGGATCGGAGGTTTTGACCTCCTTGCAGGCATCCAAAAGGGCTGCGCCGGCGTTCTCCTTATCGGTCAGCAGATCGCCGCGGATTTCCATACCAGCAAAACCGTCCTCCGGGTGCGGGTGAACTGCCAAAACCTCCAGGTCAGATTCAAAGCCCATGATAAAACCTTTGTGCTTTTCAATTTCCTCCGGGAAGTATTTGAGTAGCTGGTCCTCCAGACGATATTGCTTGCTCTGGTGGTCGGCTTTCATCAGCTTCAGGCGGGATACCTCCACATCCAAATCCATACGCTCCTTGATGCGGGGATCTCCGGCGCACAGAGCTTTGATCTCGGCAAAACTGAGGGCTGTTTCATCCACATCATCGCAGGAGCGAACCGGACTTTTGCTGGTCATGATCTGGCTGATGAATTTTTGTTTATTCTCCACCGTCTGCCAGAGGTATGCGTCAAAGGTTCCTTCGGTCACATAGCGGTACACATGGACAAGAGGATTCTGGTTACCCTGGCGCTCGATACGGCCCTTGCGCTGGGCAAGGTCTCCCGGCCTCCACGGACAGTCCAGGTCATGCAGTGCCACCAGACGGTCCTGCACATTGGTGCCTGCGCCCATCTTGGCGGTGCTGCCTAATAGGACACGCACCTGACCGGTACGGACCTTAGAGAACAGCTCCTTTTTCCGCACTTCGGTATTGGCTTCATGGATAAAAGCGATCTGGTCGGCAGGCATTCCCTGAGCAATAAGTTTCTGACGAATATCGTCATATACCGTAAAGACCGGTTCCTGCTCCGGCAGAGGCACAGCGCCTTCCAATGCGTGAAGCAGTGGATTATCCAGCGTTTTCGCCGCCTTGCTTGCAGGAGCTTTTGCCTGCGGTGTAGAAATGTCGCAGAACACCAGCTGGGTCAGCTTGTCAGCTTTGCCATCCCGCCAGATCTGCATGATGTTGTCCACGCACTGATTGACCTTTGTGCCAGGTTCATCCGGCAGCATCTGGTTGACGATTCTCTGGTCCAGGCCCAGCTTACGGCCATCCGAGGTAATCTTGAGCATATTGTCCTGGGACGGGTCAACGGTTCCGCTGTGTACCAGCGATGCGCGCTCCGAAAGGGCCTTGACCATTTCCTGCTGATGTTCGGTAGGCTGCGCCACGATGTTGTGGTATTCCACCTCCGGGGTGGGCAGGTTCAGTTGGTCGGCGGTCTTGATGTCCGCCACTTCTTTGAACAGGTTCATCAGCTCCGGCAGGTTAAAGAACTTGCTGAATCTCGTTCTTGCCCGGTAGCCGGTTCCCTCCGGCGCCAGCTCCAATGCTGTGACGGTCTCCCCAAATCGGGAAGCCCAGCAGTCGAAGTGGGTCATGTTCAGTTCTTGCAGGCGTTCATACTGAAGGTAACGCTGCATGGTGTAAAGCTCGGTCATGGAGTTGCTGACCGGTGTGCCGGTGGCAAAAATCACGCCACGGTTTCCGGTGATCTCGTCCATATAGCGGCACTTGGCGAACATATCGCTGGACTTTTGGGCATCGCTGGTGGAGAGACCTGCCACATTCCGCATTTTGGTGTATAAAAACAGGTTTTTGTAGTTGTGGGCCTCGTCCACAAACAAACGGTCCACACCCAGCTGCTCGAAGGTTACCACATCGTCTTTTCGCCCTTCGGCTTGCAGCTTTTCCAGTCTGGCTTCCAGAGACTTTCTGGTACGCTCCAGCTGCTTGACGGTAAAACGCTCGCCGCCACTGGCCTGTACCTCTGCAATCCCCTCAGTGATCTCGTCGATCTGTTCATAAAGAAGCCGTTCCTGACGCTCCCGGCTGATGGGGATACGCTCAAACTGACTGTGTCCCATGATAATGGCATCATAATCACCCGTCGCAATACGAGCGCAGAACTTCTTTCGGTTATGGGTCTCAAAGTCCTTTTTTGTGGTAACTAAGATATTGGCGGAAGGATAGAGACGCAGAAACTCCGACGCCCACTGCTCGGTCAGATGGTTTGGAACCACAAAGAGAGATTTCTGGCACAGTCCCAGGCGTTTGGCTTCCATCGAAGCAGCTACCATTTCAAAAGTTTTGCCTGCGCCTACTTCATGTGCCAACAGGGTATTTCCTCCATACAGCACATGGGCGATGGCGCTTTTCTGGTGTTCCCGCAGGGTAATGGCCGGGTTCATGCCGCCAAAAGTGATATGGCTGCCATCATACTCGCGGGGACGGGTAGCGTTCATTTCTTCGTTGTACTGGCGCACCAAAGTCTGGCGACGCTCCGGGTCTCTCCAGATCCAGTCCCTAAAGGCTTCCCGGATCGCCTGCTGTTTTTGAGCAGCCAGGGTGGTCTCCTTGGCGTTCAGTACGCGGCGCTCTTTTCCGTCTGCGTCCTCTATGGTGTCATAGATGCGGACATCCCGCAGGTTCAGGCTGTCCTCCAAAATCTTGTAGGCATTGGCACGGCTGGTTCCGTAGGTGGTATAAGCTGCCACATCGTTGTAGGATACAGAAGATTTCCCCTTGATCTGCCATTCAGCAGTAAAGGACGAATAGTTGACCCCGATACTGCGCTGGAGATAAAACGGGGTATTAAAGGTCTCATACATAAACTGCTGGATATATTCCTTGTCGATCCATGTAGCGCCCAGACGCACCTCGATCTCCGACGCATCCAGGTCTTTGGGCTGGGCGGCGGTAAGGGCTTCCACATTGACTGCAAAAGAAGGGTCCTGCTGTGCCGCCCGCTGCGCCTGACGCAGTTTTCGGCGTACATTGCCGGAAAGGTATTCATCAGCAGTCACATAATGGGGCGTTCCGTCCTGCTCCAACTGTCCCGGTACACGGAAGATTACGCCTTGCAGCTCTCCGGCCAGTTCTTCTTTTGTTTTTCCGGTAAGCTGGCTCATATAGTCCATATCCACGCAGGCTTTTTCCGAGATGGACACCGCCAGTGCTTCACTTGCCGTATCCACCACAGCCACCGCCTGATGGGGCTTGATGGTCCGCTTGGTGAACATATCTGCCTTACGTTCCAGTTTCCCGTCCTCGTCGATGACTTCCAGCGCACAGAGCAGGTAATAGGAAGAATCGTCTGCATAGGCCAGTCGGTTTGCACGGTCATTGATAAGGCCATATTTTGCAGAAAAGCTATCATAGAGGCTGTTCAGTTCCGCCTGCTTTTGGGTAATGGTGCTGTCCGGAACCGCTGCATCCATCTGAAGGTCGATCAGTTCCTGCACACAATCCCGCAGTCCCACAAGACCTTTTACGCGGGCTTCTGCAGTGGTGTTGAGATCCGGGCGCACCATGCGGCTGTTTTCCCGGTAGTACACCTGCCCGTCTACAATGGCATAGGAATAGTTCTTCACATTAGGATCGGCAGGAATGGAGGTGTCAATGGCTTCGCCTTCGCCCAGCTCCGGCAGCTCTGCCTCCTGATAAGTCCCATGAATGTACTTCACAGCATCATGCAGCTGATCGGCAAGCTCCAGCCCCTCAATGGGATTCACGGTGTAGTCCATGCCATGGGCGGTGCTTTCCGGTTCCTGTCGGCCCAGCACCATTTCCGGGTGGTCCAGGAAGTAGCGGTTAATGGCAAATCCATCCTGCGTCTGTCCGGTCTGCGTCCACTCCGGCACGATGTCCAACGGACGGTCACGCTTTTGCAGGAAAATGATGTCCGAAACGACCTCTGCACCAGCGTTTTTCTTGAAAGCGTCATTGGGCAGACGGATGGCTCCCAGCAGCTCGGCACGCTGGGCAAGATAGCGGCGCACGGTGGAATCCTTGGCGTCCATGGTATATCGGGAGGTCACAAAAGCTACCACGCCGCCGGGACGCACCTGGTCGAGTGCTTTGGCGAAAAAGTAGTTATGAATACTGAAATTCAGCTTGTTGTAGGCTTTGTCGTTGACCTGATACTGACCGAACGGCACATTGCCGATGGCAAGGTCAAAGAAGTCACGCCTATCGGTGGTCTCAAAGCCTCCTACTGTGATGTCCGCCTTGGGATAGAGCTGCTTTGCGATGCGCCCGGAAACAGGGTCCAGCTCCACGCCGTACAAATGGCTGTTTCGTATTTTCTCCGGCAGCATACCAAAGAAATTGCCCACACCCATAGACGGCTCCAGAATATTTCCGGTCTCAAATCCCATACGGTCCACCGCTTCATAGATGGCCTGAATGACCGTAGGGCTGGTGTAATGGGCGTTGAGGGTAGAGCTTCTGGCGGCGGCATATTCCGACCGGGTCAGCAGTTCTTTTAGCTGGGCATACTCTAAAGCCCATGCCGGTTTCTCCGGGTCAAAAGCATCAGAGAGACCGCCCCAGCCCACGTATCGAGAAAGAACCTCCTGCTGTTCGGGGCTTGCCTGCTGTCCGGCAACTTCCAGTTCTTTCAGCAAACGAATCGCATTGATATTTGCCTGGAACTTGGCTTTCGGACCGCCTTCACCCAAATGCTCATCGGTAATACGGAAGTTCTGTGCATTGCGGCGCAGGTTGGCCTTGTATTCCTCATAGGAGGCTTCCTCGGCAGCTTTGGCATTGGGGAAGGTCTGCCACTGGCCATTGACCTGAATGGAAACCGAGTGTTCGTCCAGCACTTCCTCAAAGGTTTTCTCCGGCTCTGTCACAGGTGCTGGCGGCTCCGGCTCCTCGATATGCAGCTGTTCCACCACCACATCATAAGGTAGATGGTTCTTATCGCCCGGATAGACGGCCATGGTCTCGGAATGGAAGGTCGGGGATTCGGTAGTCGGTTGGGGCTGTTCCTGTCCAAAACCGTCCTGCTGACGGGCATACATCCCGCGCAGCAAAGGCGCAACTTCATCCCAGCGGAAATACAGCATAGCCAGACGCTTTTCCTCTGCATCCATGACTTCCAGTTCTATGCCCTGTGCCGTGGTACGGTAATCGGCAATATCGCCGGTCTCCAGATTCAGTGTCTCGATCTCACCGGAATAGGCTCTGCTCAGCCAGTAGGCGATCTCGCTGTTGCTCCTGCCGGATTGCAGCAGCGTGAAAATCTGCTTTTTATCCGCTTCATCCATCAGTCCATGAGCCAATACATCCCGCAAGTCCTGATCTGCCTTGTCCGGGTCAATAGGAAGAAATTCGGTATAGTAAGCATTGCGGCGGTCTGCCCGAAGCAGCTGCTCGAACTGTTCTTTGCGCTCTGCCCGGTAGATGGGATATACCATCCCGGTGGGCAGAAGCTGTACGGTGTCCTCCCGCAGCTCGGTGATCTGATAGGCGTCATCCTCGATATACACGGTATCGCCCACGGCATAGACCGGGGCGGCTGGGTCATAGGAGGTTCTTTGCGGAATTGGGCGGCGAACTGCGTCATATTCCTCATCGGAAATGGAAACTTTGGAAGTCTGCTCTGTCTCGGCATCTGCGATCTGCTCGGCATCTGACATCACCTGTTGGATAAACGGGGCATTGTCCAGTTTTTCCGTGTCTGCCACCTGTCCGTTGACAATCCCTCTTTCCTCCAGGGCTTCCCGGATGGCGATGGGGTCGATGTTGTCAAAACGTTCCTGTTCTTCTTCGGTATAGAACCGGTCCTCCTGAATCAGCTGGGCAAGCCTGCGCTGTACCTTCGGCCAGGGCAGCTGCGTTTCCTCCGGGCTTCCGGCACGGACAACGAACGGGATGTTGCTGCCACTGTATTCCTGAGCCAGCCATGCAGCGGTATCTTTCTCTCTTGCATGGTCTTTCATATAACGGACGACAGCATGTTTACTCTCGATATTGCCGTTCCATGCACAAATGGCAGTATCAATATCTTCCTGAGAAAGAGGGCGCAGAAGTTCATGGAGCTTTGGATAGGTTTCGTCGATCACTTCCCGGTGCAGTCGCTGTCGGAACTCCGGCACATCCGAATAGAGGCGAATCAGCTCCATATCCTTAGAACCAAGGACCGCACGGCGCACAGCGGCATTGCCCTCGATGACAACATTTTCACGGTCAGAATGCCCGCAGGCATTGCGGTATGCGGCATCCTCGGAAATGGCGGCAGTCACCACAGTCTTATACTGCTCAAACTGCTCCCGAAGGGTAGGCTTTGGCGTTTCTTCCTCCACCTCCGGCTGCTGGGCTTGGATGGCATCTTCTTCTGCCAATTCCTTTTCAGCCTGGATTTTGTCATACTGCGCCTGTTCCTGTTCGGTAAGATAGCGGCCTTTCTGGACAAGAGAGGTAATGCGCTTGGCAACCTTTTCCCAGTTCAAGTGAACATCCGGGCAGTCCTGCTTTTTATAGTGCAACCCTTTCCCGTCGTGATCTTCGCCGCTGTGTGTTGCGCCGGACAGGGCATGAGAGCGTCCGCCAATGCCATACTCGTCTTTGAGGAATCTCACTTTTTCCTTATCCGTATGGTTTTCCATGAAGAACGCATAGATACGGCCTTTTCCTCCGGCGAAACTGCTTCCGCCGGTCATGGCGGCGTCGATCTCATCCTCGGTAATAAAGTGCTGGACGGTTGGCACTTGGGAAAGCTCTGAAGAAAAGGTCCTGCGGGGCAGGTCAAGGTCCTTCAGGTTCTCCCAGATCTCCCTCGGTCTATGATAGTGAAAACGCAACAGGTCACGGTCCTGCTGATAGGCAGTCCAGAAGGCGGCGTATTCTTCCTTGAGGGTCTGGCGGAAAGCCGGTTCACTCAGCTGCTCCATCAGGCGGCGGGTCTCCTCCGGGAAACCATTGCCTTTGATCTCTGACAGGCAGGACAAATATCCGCCTTTTCTGGCGTCCTCACTGAGATCGTGATACAGATGCCAGAGCTTTTCCGAGAGGAGGGAGCGTTCATAGCCTGCCGCTTCTGCAAGCTCCACATTGGAGGCAAACTGACCACTTTCCAAAAGCTCCCCGATACGCTCTGCGGCACTCTCCCAGGAAATGACCTGGGCAGACCTGTCATAACGGACAGACTTCCCATGTGAAAGATGGATACCATCCTCGGCATACCATGCGCTCACACTGCCAAGGCCATTGCCGCCGTGGTACAGCGTTTTCAGTATCTCGGCAATCTCAGCGGTGGTTTTCTGCTTTTCAAAGGCTGCAACCACACGCTCCCTTTGACGGTCTGTATTGCCGCCCAAACGCAGCACATGGTCGATGTCATTTTGGGTAAAAGAAAAAGCAGAGGATGTATGCGCTACATTCTCTGCTTCATCTATGGATTGGATCTGTTCCGCTTCGGAGAGGAACAGGTTTAGAGTCAGCTGTTGATAAGCTCCGCCATCAGGATCTCCTCGGCCTGAGCTTTGCAGGTGTTCATCAGCCCCACCCACTTCATGGGATCGCTGGCTTTCAGGTCCTCGGTGGCTCCCGCTTCCTTCGCCAGCTGGGGCATCATCTGCTCCAGTCTGCTCTGGGCGGTCTCGTCGATCTCCAGAAGGTGCGGGTACAACTTCTCGCTCAGCAGCATCTGGTTGTAGAGGATGGGACGGTGTTCCTTCAGGTAGGTTTTCCTCATCCTTCCGTACTTGCCCAAGGGTTTCTCCGGCTGCTGGCTCAGCTTCAGGTCGGGAATCAGATAGTCTCCGTTCTGGATATAGGTCATGGGATTGTTCATCTTGTTTGCTCCTTTCTTGGTTGGCTTCGCGCTCTGCATTTCGGACGGTAACGCCGATCTGCCGCAGCACCTGCTGGTTGATCTGGCTGACCGCTGTTCCCAGCGCTCCGATGGTGGACGGGGTGTTGAAATCAAAGATTGCCATGAAATCTTCGTGGTCGAAGTAGCGTTCTGGCTCCAGTCCGCAGCGGGACATCAAAGCGTAAGTGATGCTGACGGTGGCTGCTGCCTTGAACTGTACTCCGATGTTAAACTCATCATATTCCTCCAAAAAGGAACCGTCAACGATATAGAAGAAGTCTTGCTGATGCTCCGTCCAGTATTCCTCAGCCAGTTTTCCGGCTACCTCCGTGAGCTGTCCGGCGAGGTCATCACCGGAAACATCATAGGTGCGCTCAAGCATGGCCTGCACCGAATCCAAATGGCTCTCCTCCAGCTGCCACAGCCAGGGAGTGCGGGAATGTTCACGGGTTCCGGTGTCGGAAATATCAAAAACATAGCGCAGGCGGGGCCTGTCCCCGGAATCGTCCACCAGAGCAATTCCCTTGGAGCCGCGCCTTACATACCGGCCCATCTTTTCATTCCACAAATCGTACTCTGCACAGGCGGTGGCGTCCGGACGCTGGGCGTAGATCATCAACTGCTCATGGAACGGGTACTTGTAAAGTCGGGCTGCCGTAGTAAGGAACCCTGCCCATTCCTGCCAGCTCCCCGTGAGCTGCGTTGTTACCTTCTCCGCCATCTGTGCATATAGTTCAGCTTTGGTTGGCATAGTGTTCTGTCCTCCTTTCAGTTTTGGGGTAAAAAGGTGGGGTGGCATATTGCCACCCCATCCCTGCGATTATAGTGTTTACTGGTCAAAATCCGGATACAACTCCAGCTCGGCAAACTCGGCATCACTCATGGCCTGGAGCTTGCCCAGTGCGCTGTCTGTCAACTCCCGCAGCTCGGTTTCCTCCGGGGCCAGCTCGCCGCGCATCTCACGCAGGCTGTCGATCAGTCCGGTGCGGCTGCCGGTATTGTAAATGCACATCAGGTTCATTTCCTCAAAAGTAAAGTTTCCCATATCAAATCTCCCTTTCCGCACTCTTTTTGGGCGCTGTCTTTTTGTGTTCTGCCTTGGGCTGGCTTTTCAGCTGCTCCATGACGGACTTTTTCTTTTCCCGTTCCTCCCGATGGGCAGCGGTAGCCAAATCCATGAGGGAAATGGGCTGACCGTTGCGGGTCTGCTGTTCCAGCTCTGCCACCGTAGGCTCTTTTGCGCCATTGTTGATGATACCGTCGATCATGCCGTAATCGTCCTCCACGGCCATCTCCGCATTTTTCAACGGATTTTCCGGCAGGAATCCGGGGATCTGGGTAAAACCAACACTGTCACAGTAATGACAGGATACCTTACCGTCCTGCTTGATCGCAACGATGTCACTGACACTCATAGAAGGACTGTGAAAATCCGCCGGCTTTTGCAGATTAAACTGCTCATATAGTTTTTCCAGCTGCTCCGGTACCGTGCCAGACTCCCTCAGCGGAGCTGTGTAAATGAGGTCATAATTGCTGCGGTCTATGGAAATGTCATGGGACTTTAACCAATCCAGATTCATAAAGCGCACATTCTGCGGATCGTCACGGCTCACCTGATAGATAGCAAAGCAATCTCTGTTCTGGGATAGAAATGCCTGTTCGCGTTCCTGCTGATGTTCCTGACGCTCCATGACCTTTTCGTGGAACTGAGGGCTTTTCTCCCATTCCTCACGGTCCACGCCAAAAAGACCGCCATGATCCATGATTTCCTGCGGGTCAAACACCATGCTCTCCGTATTGTCCTCATGCAGCACATAAACGGTCAAACCGGCGGCATCCAGTTCCAGCGCCCGTTCTCTGGTAACAGGGAACATCCCATCATAGGAGTAGCCGTATTCCTGCATATCTGGTGTGGAGACCTGCTCATCCGGCATGGGGTATTCATCCAGTGCCTGCTCCTGTGCTTCCGGCAGCTGGGAAGAAGACGTCCTCTGCCTGACCTCTGCCTGCATCTGCTGATAAGCAGCGTCCTGCAAGGTTTCAATCATAGGCAGGGGCGCATACTTTACTGAATTGCTGCTCAAATCGTTATCATCACAAATCTGGAGAACTGCCTTCATGCAGGAAAGCTCCGGCATATCCAGCTGACCTCCATCCAGCTCTTTCATGGATGCGGCATCGTAAAGGGTATAATCCCAGCCGCTGTCACAGGGCTGGATATGAAGATAGGTGGCATTGTCGATCAGAAACAAAGCCTCCTGCTGATTGGCGTCCGCCCCCAGCACTTCCATTTCCGGCATTGCCGCAGCCAGTTCCTTTACTGCTTTTTGCACCAGAGGATTATCACGGTAATAGTCGATTGCCTGGATGGTGTCCAGATCAATGGTATGGCCGGTCAAAATCGGAAAAGGTCCTTCATAGTCGCTTCCGTCTTTCAGTTCAAAACCAATTCCTTTAATCCCGTTCATTCGCTCTGCTGGAATCTCCTGATAAATGCGGACAGCTTCCTCCAAAGACAGGTTATCGTGGTATTCTCCGAGGTTTGGAAATTCCATGCACTCTGCTACATAGTAAGTCAGATTGCTGGTTGGCTGCTCTATCGGGGCGGTTTCCGGCTCTACCTTTGCATGAGGGTCGATTCCGCGCTCTTTGCAGATTTCCTTATAGTGGCGCTCAATGTCGGAGATCAAAGTGCCGGAGGTTTTGTTGATGGTCTCCAAACTGGCTCTCAACTCTTTCAGTTCCTTGCCCTGACTCCAACTGGCAATATAGCCAAAGCTGTTTTCTCCTGTCTCGATGCCAAAATATTTGCAGACTGCATAGGAGATGCTTTCAGCCTCCACTTCTTCCGTGTGACGGTTTTTGATTGCCTGTTTTTCTGCGGTTGCATCTTCCTCAACTGCAAGACGCCATTCAAACTGATTTTCGTCCACATAACGCCAATCCATATCAGAAGCAAACTGTTCGGCTTCTTTTTCTGTGGCAAAATCCAACTTGAAATCATGCTTGGTTCCACCTTCACTCTCCTGCACAACCTTCCATGACGGTAGCATTTCATATTTTTTAGGGTCATGGAGCTTGCTGTGGGCAATCTCGTGTACTGTGGCTGAAACCGTCTGAACCTCACTCATGCCCTGACGAATGGCAATTTTCTGATGATCAGCAGAAAAATAGCCGTCCGTATCAGCAGCCATTGCTTCAAAAGTAATCGGCACCGGTGCGCTGCGGCGCAGGGCCTCCATGAATGCCTCATAATTTGGCACATTGCCGGAAAGGGATGATGCAAGCTCCGGCAAAGGTTTCCCGTCGGTCTGGCTCACATCAAAGACCTTGACCGGACGAAACATGGGGATCTCGATTTCTTTTTCCTCTGTAACGATCTTTCCGTCTTTATCCAAAATCGGAGCCTTGGTATCCGGGTCCAGCTTCTGCTCCTCGATTTTCTTCTTATACGGTGTCGGGGCAATGATGGTAATGCCATGCTCGCCCTTTTTTACATGACGCTCAAACTGGTCTTTCCACTTATTGTATCCGGCTACCAAAGTGGCATCCGGCTTCTGCATATAGATGAGCATGGTGTTGTTTACCGAATAGCGGTGAAATCGGGACATGACGGACAGATAGCGCATATACTTTTCGCTTTCAAACAGTTCTTTGATGCCCTGCTCGATGCCATCTGTGATTTCCCTTAGCCGTTCTCGGTTGGTGGGTTTGTTCTCAGCCATGATTTTCAATCTCCTTTCCAAGTGTGTGATTTCTGCTGTGTGTTCTGCAATCCATGCCTTTTGTTCTTCTTCACTTTCATAAAGAAAAAGGTCCAGCAGGTACTCCACATAGGGTTTCTTCTGGATAGCTTCCACAAAGCGAGGGTGCGGTTCTTCCTCCGGTGTCCTGGGAGAACGGTCGGCTTCCCATTTTTTCAGCAGATAGTAGTAATCGGACAGTACACGGTAACAGCGCTGTCGATTCTCCCGAAACTTCTGTGCCTCGGTTTTTTGCCGGACATATCTCCTGCGGGGCGGGGCCTGACTGTCATAGATCAGGCCAAAGTCCTGTGCCAGTTTCTCCGCCGCTTCTTTTGGGGAGAGGTTAAAGAGCTTTGCGGTAAAGTCGATCACATCCCCATCTTCACCGCAACCAAAGCAGTGGAACCGCTGGTCTACCTTCATGCTGGGGTTCTTATCATCGTGAAAGGGACAGCAGGCCATACCATTTCGTTTGACCTCGATCCCATAAAACGCTGCCGCTTCTCTGGTGCTGACCGACTGCTTGACCGCTTCAAATACATTCTCTGCCATGTGCCTTTAACTGCCGGACTTTTTCACAGGGGGCTGGTATCCGGCGGCTTTCGCACGCTCACTGGCAGCTTTGCGACGCTCGGTGCTGTATGGCTCCCGGACTGATACACACCGCTTGGGGACGGTAAAGTTATGGGCGTCCTTTCGGGTGATCTGGTCGGGATGCTTTTTTGCCAGCAGTTCCAGCTTCTCCATCAGACGAGGATCGTGGGTATAGACCTCAGCCATTGGTTCTGCCTGGTTATAGAGGAGAATGGTTTCCCGTTCCACTAAAGAGAGCTTCATCGGCTGCCTCCTTTCCGCTGGTCAAATTCCAGCTTGAAGTTGGCATACTGTCCATCGTCCTCCAAAACCACAGTGGCATCGTAGGTCTTGCCGGTTTTCTCCGAATATAGCCCCGTCACACGGACACAGCCATCGTTCAGCAGCGCAGACACCACAGCTTTGGTCGGCTGTTTTTTCTTGGCAGCCCACCATTTGTTGTTTTTCCAGATTGCAAATTTGCAAGAATCATTCTGACAGAAGAAGCCTTTTTGCAGTTCTGCAACTTCACCGCCGCAGCGAGGGCATTTGCCCACCACCTCACGGGGCGGAGTGAACAGGTACTCAGTTCCCTTGATGACCTGATAAGTCCCCACCAGATCTTTCAGCATGGTGCTGATCCCGTCCAGAAACTCCTCTGGAGCAAGCTGCCCGCGCTCGATCTCACCCAGGCGATACTCCCACTCGGCAGTCAGAAGCGGCGATTGCAGTTGTTCCGGCAGCACCGTGATCAGGGATACTGCATCGTGGGAAGGAAGAAGCTGCACCGTTTTTCTGTTCTTTTTTCGCTCCAGAAAACCGGCAGATACCAGCTTTTCCAAAATACCGGCACGGGTGGCCGGTGTCCCCAGACCTTTTCTCTCAGCATCCTCCGGCATATCATCTTTCCCGGCAGTCTCCATTGCGGACAATAGGGTGTCCTCCGTAAAGTGCTGAGGCGGACTGCTTTTGCCTTCTTTGACGATTGCCGCAGAAACCGAAAGTGTCTGTCCTTCGGTCAGCTCCGGCAGGGCTTTCTCTACGCCCTCTTTTTTCGGCTCTGTATCCTTCATTTTGGCACGATAAGCGTCCTCCAGTGCTTTCCATCCGGGATGCTTCACCGTTTTTCCTTTTGTGGTAAACTCCCCACCGGCACACGCTGCAATCACAACAGTTTCCGAATAGATATGGGGCTGGGCTACGGCGCACATCAGACGCAGGGCCACCAGCTCCAGCACCGCTTTTTCTCCCGCAGGAAGGGCAGAAAGGTCTGCATCCTTGAGATTTCTGGTAGGGATTACTGCGTGATGGTCGGTTACTTTCTTATCGTTGATGACCGTATGCGGATCACAGGTAATGGCGATCCCTTTGCGAAACGGCATAGCACTGGCAACCAGGTTCACCAGCACCGGCAGGCTGTCTGCCATATCACCAGTCAGATAGCGGCTGTCAGTACGGGGATAGGTGCAGAGCTTCTTTTCATACAGGCTTTGTAGATAGTCCAGGGTCTGCTGGGCTGTAAATCCAAGCAGGCGGTTGGCATCTCTTTGCAGGGTAGTCAGGTCATAGAGGGCAGGCGGCTTTTCGGACTTTTCCTTGCACTCCACCTTTTTGATTGTGACATTTGCACCCTGACAGGCTTCTTTCAGCTGCTCGGCAGCGGCCTTATTCGCCATGCGCTCCCCGGATACGGTAAGACCGGGCAGCTCCAGCGCCACGGTATAAAAGGGAATCGGCTTAAAGGTGTCGATCTCAGCTTCTCGCTGGACAATGAGCGCCAGTGTTGGGGACATCACGCGCCCGATGTTGAGGGTACGGTGATACAGCACGGAAAAAAGCCTTGTCGCATTGATTCCCACCAGCCAGTCGGCCTTGGCACGGCAGAGGGCAGCATCCCGAAGTCCGTCATAATCCGCACCGGGGCGCAGGTTTGCAAAGCCTTCCCTTATGGCAGAGTCCTCCATCGAAGAAATCCAGAGCCTTTTCATAGGCTTTTGACAGTCTGCCAGCTCATAGACGCTGCGGAAGATCATCTCGCCCTCGCGTCCGGCATCACAGGCATTTACCACTTCCGTCACATCCGGGGCATTCATCAGCTTTTTGAGAATATCAAACTGCTTTTTCTTATCTTTTCCCACCACCATCTGCCAATGTTCCGGCAGGATAGGCAGATCATCATATCGCCACTTGGCATACTTTGGGTCATAGCTGTCTGCATCCGCAAGACCGGCCAGATGGCCCACGCACCAGCTGACACGCCAGCCATTACCCTCCAGATACCCGTCCTTACGGACGGTTGCGCCGATCACCACCGCCAAACTTTGGGCAACCGATGGTTTTTCGGCAATTACCAATTTATGTTGAGCCATGATGGTTCCTCCTCTCTTTGAGCCATCGGGACATTTCCCGGTGACAGATACCTACGCAGGGTCTTCCATAATTCCCGCAACCATAGCAGGGGTGGCTGTGGGGTAAAGAAGGAGGACGGGAAGTTTCCTTCCCGCCCTCCGGCCTGCGTGTCATCATGCGTTCATAGGGACTGTCTGTGAATCGGGTCATTTCACGCTGTCCTCGTCATCTTCTTCTGTGCTGCCCCCGTCAGCGTACGGCTCGTCCGACTCCTCACCCTCGGTTTCCCATTCCTCAGAATCTTCCTCTCCATAATCATAATCGTCCAGACTGTCATTGCCCTTGGTCTTAGGCTTATTCTTAACGAGCTTCAAGTAGGCAAACACGCCACCGCCACCAAGCAGAGCCAGCAAAAGGACCAGCGCAGCCAGGTTCAATCCGGCAGGCTTCTCTTTTTCCGGCTCCGATGTTTCTGCCGGAGGTTCCGGTGCTTTGCCCGTACATTTACTCTTATCAGTTGCGCAGACCGGGCAGGCCGTATTGACCGCCCCTGCTTCACATTTTGTTGAACAGCTGCATACCGCAGGCATCTCCTCTTTGGTTTTTCCATCTTCCATCAGCGCCGCAAGGTCTGCATCGTCCACCTGATTCAGAAAGTGAACAGCAGTCTCCTTGTCCTCATTCGCCCTATCAATCAAGATGTAAAAGTAATTTCCAGCTTTGGTCGTAACAGTAATAAGCTGCTTATTGCCTCCAAAATCATCCACCAATGCCGCATTCCCCTCCGGTGTAAGTGCCGGTGCCGGTTCTGTTTCTTCCACAATCACATTGCTGTCATTGGTAGAATCCTCTGCCGGTGCCGCCGGAGCCTGTTCTGACCCCTGTGCGAAAGCAGGGATTGTAAAGCCAAATGCCACAACCATTGTCAGGCAAAGGGCGGAAAGTGTTTTGCAAATTCTTTTATTCTTCATAAGCGGTAGCCTCCTGATTATTTGATTCCGACAGTGCTGTATCTCTGCCGTGGTTCATTCCACCGGAAAGCATAGCGTTCAGCTGTGCTGGAGTCATGCGTAACGCACGAACCATCTGAACGATTTCCAGATTCTCTGCCTCCGTTTTCTGTGCTTCCAGGGTCTTGAGCTTTTCCTGATATTCCGCAATCTTCTCACGGGTTTTCTCAATTTCCTGGTCGATACGTTCAATTTTGTTTTTTGCCATAACCGTTCACTCCTTTCCACAAAGTCTGTTACCAGTTCATCAGACCATAGCCTTTAATGCTTTGATAATTCAGGTCATAACTTTTGATCTTGCAGGCATCGCCGGAATTTCCCTCCACAGTATAAACGCGGCTGCCATCCGTACCGATCACGATACCCACATGGTCTGCTGTCCCATCCAAATCCCAATCAAAGAAAATTGCATCTCCGGGAGCCAGATTGTTATAGCCTCTTGCACCCCATTGTCCATGAGACTGGAACCACGGAACGCCCTGCCACTCACAGCCTGCAAAGCGCGGCTCACTTTTTCCAGCCTGGTTATAACACCAGGATACAAAGCAGGCGCACCACTCCACGCGGCTGTCAAAGCCATACCAGCTCCAATAAGGATAGCCGCCCACATTGCCGACCTGACGCTTGGCCAGCTCCACCAACTGCGGATTTCCGGGACGGGTTCCATTTACGAACTGTACACCGGTCAAGTCCTCGGAATTGCTCATGTCAGGGGAACCACCGCCAAACAACAGCGGCTTATTGCCCATGGTCTGCCGGTAAACCTGATACATTTCCATCTGCTCCGGGGTCAGTAACTCCGACGCCACAGCGGAAATGGGCTTGCTGGTGAGTTTCACATTCAAAATGTAATACTCATAGGGGACTTCTTCTGAGGTGGTCTCGCCGGTCTCCGGGTCGGTGGAGGTCTCCGTGCGGTAGCGAATCTCCACTTCCTCAGTAAGCGTCAGTTGATACTGTGCTGCAAACACACGCGCCAGCTCTGCCTGAGCGCTCTGCTGGGTGTAACCTTGCAAGACGGCAGACAGAAATGCTGCCAGCTCATGAGGGTCATGGCCGATCATACCAAGGTCATAGCGATACTCGTCATACCCTGGGTGGCTGCTTTCAATGTTGTCGATTTCCTTCTGCAACTGGACTTCTCTGGCTGCATAATCTGCCTCCACTGCCAGCATTTCCGGGTCATCCGACGGATAGGTGGTGCCGGAGAGAACGGAACCGATGCTCTGCGCCATCATGGAGCAGGAGGACATGGTATTCATCAGCATACAGGTAATGAGGAACAAAAACCCTGCCATCAGGAAACCCTTCTTGTGGCGCATGACGAATGCCCCTGCCTGCTGTGCCTTTTCTTTTACCGTCCTTGCGACTTTTCCGGTTTTGGACGCAGCCTGGGCGGTATTTCCGGCAGTCTGACCGGCGTGTTTGGCGGCGGCATACTGCCTTTTGATGGCCTGCTTTTGCTGCCAGCGGGAAAGCGGATTGCTGGCAAACTGGGGATTTTCCTGCAAAGATTTCTGGTACAGAACATTTACATTTGCCTTTTCCAGTTGACGCTCTGCCTGTGCTGCTTTGCGGTACGGCTTCAGCTTGTGGCTGCGATAGCCCTCCCGCACCAGATAAGCGCCGGTCTCCACCGCCTCCTCGGACTTGTGGGCGCTTTCCACGCCCACATTGTCCTGCTCTGTTTCCCGGATCTCTTTGTGGAGCTTGCCCACGACCAGATGGACGGGAGCTTCCCTGACTCCTTGAGAAACTTTGGAAGGTGGCTTTTTCTTGTCCTCAAAGGTCAGCTTCGAGGTCTTTTTTCCGGTATCCGGGTCAATGACCGTCTGCCTGACCTTTTTCTTTGGGATATTGGCCTGCGCCTTATCTGCTCTGGCCGCAGCTTTCTCCGCTTTACGGATCGGCTTTTCCAGTGCAGGGGCAGACCGTTCCTCATCAGTAAAGCGCAGGCGCGGTTCCTTATTCAAACCATTCTCCCAGCATGAGGGAGGACATCATGTAGTGCAGCTCTGCATAAATGGCCATTCCCACCGGATCGTTGAACATACAGCCGGACAGGTAGGCATAAAACTGTGCCACCACATCGGACAGGATCTTCGCTTCGGTTCCTTCCAGGACCAGACCACCCATACCTTCCTTGGCACGGATGGCGCTCCAGATCTCTGCCAGACGGATAAGCCCCACCTGACCGGTCTCATTCAGTTCGGCTGCCTGATCTGCCGCCGTGCGGCACTCACTTACCGCATCGGCCATGACTGTAAGTAGCTGGCTGCGCTGGGCATTTACCGCCCTGTCAAAAAACATCAGCGGATTTTTATTCAAAATGTTGGGGTTCATCATCATTCATCCTCCTTCTTTTTCAGTTCCTGGGGTTTGGTGGTCATAATGCGGTAAAGCTCGGTATTCTTCGGGAAGTGATCCACGAAAGGCAGGATTGTAGAGCCATAAAACAGCAGGCCCTCGCCCTCACCGGAGTGGGTCACATAAGATAATTGGTGTGTGGAAATACCCAGCTGCTTGGCGAGGATCTGACGGTCTCCGCCTGCCTGGTTGAGCATATACACGAAGTCGGAATTTTCAAAGATATTTTCCACCTCGCGGCTGCTCAAAAGGTCTTTGACATTCTGGGTGATACCTGTCGGAATACCGCCCCATTTTCTGAATCGCTTCCAGATTTCCACCGTATAGGCGGCGGTCTGCTCCTCCTTCAAAAGCAGGTGCATCTCGTCGATGTAGTAACGGGTGGACTTGTGGGCGGCACGGTTGATGGTAACGCGGTTCCACACCTGATCCTGTACCACCAGCATACCGATTTTTTTAAGCTGCTTGCCCAGTTCCTTGATGTCGTAGCAGACAATCCGGTTATCAATATCCACATTGCTCTGATGATTGAACACATTCAAAGAACCCGTTACATAGATTTCCAATGCCGTTGCAATGTACTGAGCTTCTTTTTCTTCCTGCTCCCGCAACAGGTTATAAAGGTCCTCCAAAATCGGCATATTCTCCGGCTTTGGGTCATTGAGATATTCGTTGTAAACCAGCCGTACACAACGGTCAATAATGGTTTTCTGCACCGGCTGCAAGCCCTCCTTACCGCCCACGATCAGCTCACACAAGCTGAGGATAAAGTCAGACTTGAGTGACAGCGGGCTTTCATCATCCGAATAGTCCAGATTCAGATCCATCGGATTGATATAGTTGGTTGAAGTAGGTGAGATCTTGATGACCTGCCCATGCAGACGCTCAACAAGAGGTGCGTACTCCGCTTCCGGGTCACAGATAATAACATCATCACTGGTAAGCAAAAAGCAGTTGGCAATTTCTCGTTTTGCGCTGAAGGACTTACCGGAACCCGGCGTACCCAGAATCAGGCCGTTGGGGTTTTTCAGCAGCTTTCTGTCCACCATGATGAGGTTGTTGGACAGAGCATTGATGCCGTAGTACAGAGCTTCTTTCCCGTTCTGGAACAGTTCCTGCGTAGTAAAGGGCACAAAGATAGCTGTGGAACTGGTGGTCAGTCCTCGCTGAATCTCAATCTGATTGAGACCCAGAGGCAGACAGCTCATCAGCCCTTCTTCCTGTTGGAAGTCCAGCCTGGTCAGCTGACAGTTATACTTCTGGGCAATAGAGCCTGCCTGAAAGATGTTGTTGCCAAGCTGACGGGGATTGTCCGCTGTGTTCAGCACCAGAAAGGTCAAAAGGAACATTCTCTCGTTGCGGCTCTGCAAATCCTGCAAGAGTTTTTTCGCTTCACTGCCGTAGGTAGCAAGGTCAGATGGAATGATGTCCATGTCGTATCCGGCACGGACTGCTTTTTTCTGTTCCTCGATCTTGCTGCGGTCCAGGTCGGTAATCTTTCGCTTTACCGTTTTGATGGCTTTCACCTGATCCACCGACTGAATGTGCATACTCACAATGAGCGAACTTTCCATATCCAGAAAATCAGCCAGCAAACGGTCATTCAGTTCCGGTGCGAGGATCTGCAAAAAAGAAACAGCTCCGTATTTCTTACCCATACGGAACTGCTTGCCGGTGCGGAACTCAAAGGAGCTTGGTGCAATAAAATCCTTTGTGGACAGACCGGAAGGAGCCAGCCAGTCCCATTCAAACTGAAACGGGAGTTGTTCATCCATGTGGAATACCGCATGAAGCTGAAAAAGCCTTTCTTTACCGTCCAGCGTTCTGGCAGCTACACCAAGACGCTTGAAGTTATTAAGTATATCTGTCTCAATACGCTCCAGACGGGGCTTGGCGGCTTTGATGCTGTCCGCGTCGATACCAAAGGTCAGGTATTTGGTCTTGATGAGACCGTTGTTACCTCTGGCCAGCTGATTTTGCAGCATTGTGGTGTATTCCTCGCGGATACTGTCAAAGGCGTCCCTCTGGGGCGGGATGGAAATGGAGTTGGCAAAGGTCTCCTCCGATGCCGCAAGGTTCAAAAAAGACAGCTGAAAATGAATCGAGCTGTCAAAATAATTGAGGAAATCACACCACCCCTCAAAGATTGCCGTCTTATCTTCGTTTTGGGAGAGCTGATAGTTGATGTCCTGAAACTGGATGGTCTTTGTGTAGTGGCTGTCCGATACGCGGCAGATTCCGTCCGGCCACATCCGTTCATAAGGGATACTGTCCTGCGCAGATTTTCCTTTTTTGTCCGTGTGGTTAGCGCGGGCAATGGCCGCTTCGATCTGCTTCTTATCGGCGCGGGACAGCTTTTTCTTTGTCTTTACCGGCTGCACAGTTTTTTCCTCGGTTTTTCCGAACATCCGATGCAGCCATTTTTTTATTGCGGTGAACAATGTCATACACCTCCTTATCGAGCATTTCCTGCCGCTTTAATACGGCATAAAAGTTGTTGGTCTGGTAAGGTCGCTGCTTTGGACGGATTACAGCTACTTTGAGAATGTTGCCCACGATCTTTTCCAGGGGCTGTCCATGCTTTTCGTACATAGCCAGCATAAAGAAGGGCAGCATAACCAGCATCATACACATAGCCGCTACACTGTTTCCGGTAGGTTTTCTGAGCAAAAAGAAAAGCGGTACGCCAATAAGCGCTCCGCCCGTGAAGCAGATAAGCTGCCGCTTGGTCAGATTGAACATGACCTTTGTTTTGACTTTTGTTAAGTCCTTGGGTACGGGTACATAAGCCAATGTAGAAACCTCCTTCCGTTTTAGTGCGCCTGAAAGACTGATTTGGCGAGACTGCCGGTTTTGAACAGCGTAAAACATAGCAGTACAGTGTAGCCCACGCAGCTCCAGATTGCCATGATGATGTCATCTTCCATAGCGATGTTCTGCACCAGCACAGCATAAATTGCCACGCAGACGATAATGAGAAACGCCTGAAAGCCCAGTGCCAGCAGGGATCGGAGGTAATTCTGTCCCATACCGCCCCATTCTTTGCCCATCATTGCAGCCATTGGAACGGGAGCCACCGAAGTTACAAGGTAGATCTCGATCATACGGCCATAAATAACGATAAAGATACAGATATACAACGCCCACATGGTAATGCCAATAAAGAGGGATTGGAACCACAGTCCGAACAGCGGTCCCAAATCCATTTCCATCAGCCTCGGTTCCAAATCGGTCATAACTGAGGAAATGTCAATGGACGCATCCGAATTGATAATCCCTGCCGCCTGCGCCACCACGCTCTGCGCCATATCAAAGACGCCCATCACGATATTCCATGTGTTTGTGACAATGAGGATGGCGGCAGCTGATTTGAACACCCACTTGAAAATCATCCAGGTATCCACATCATGCAGGTTGTTCTTGTCTGCAATCATCTGGATCAGGTCTACGGTCATCACGATAGCCAGGATCACACCTGCAATCGGCACCATGATGGAGTTTGACAGATTCTCAATCATATTGAAAATACTGCCATTCCATCCCTGTGGGGTCTGTCCTACCTGTACGGATATATTCGCGACCTGTTGGTTTACGCTGTCAAACATCCCCGAAAGGTTGCTCATAATACCGCCCACCAGCATTTCTTTCAGCCAATTTGTCAGGGCTTCAAGTAAGAAATCCATACGGTGTCAACCTCCTTTCCGCCGCCCCCGCAGAGCTGCGGGAGCGGCAAGGATTTCATGCAGGAACGCTTAGACAGAGAACAGCCCGGAGAGCAGAGGTACAAGAACCATACCAACAACGGCTACACCAGCACCGGCCATAAGCTGCTTCATGCCCTGAGATTTGGCGCCAGGGTTGTCGTTGCCGTAACCTTCCAACAGGTTGATGACACCCCAGATACCAAGACCAGCGCCCAGAGCGATAACGAGAGTCTGAAGAACGGTAATTGCCTGTTCAAAAAATGCCATATAGTTTGTTAGCCGGAATCTGATTAAAAAATAGGTTTGTCATGTTTCATAGGCATACAAAAGCCGGAACAATCTGCCGCCCGGTTTCCGAGGGCATGATTCCGGCTGTCCTCCTTTTTCATTATTTTTCTTGCGATTGTCCGCTTTGTACGCCAATGGCCTCAACAGAGGCAGTTGCGGCAAATAGATACGATCACTCCTTTCTCAGCGGAACCGTATTACACGCCCTCCGTGTCTACTTCATATACATCGCAGACCTCATCAGGCTTGAGTTTTAGTCTGGCAGACAAAAATGCTTCAATATCAAAGGTATTTCGCTTGTCTGCATCAGCTGTGTATTTGAAATTAGGGTGTCTGGTAATGTCATACTTGTCTGAAAGAAACGGACGCACACCGCGCAACTGCAAGATGCACTTGCCGCCATCCATAACTGCCAGCTCGTCCTGGCTCATCAGCTCTTTTCCCAATTTCTGATAGTTGAGCGAGTGGGAGGTCTCCCGTCCCCGGCTCTCTCCGGTGTTGTAAGTGTCTATGGTCTCCTTTCCCAGAACAGCCGCCAGCTCTTTCAGCGTTGTTGGCTCTTTGCCACCCAGGAAGATGGAAGTATCCATATTGCCGATGATGGTATCGGCATTATCTTTGTAAATTGCCTTGAGCTGGCTCTGTGCCTGCAACACCAGACAGGCAGAGATTTCACGGCTTCGGATCGTGGCCACCAGCTTTTCCAGCTTCGGAATCTGCCCAATGTTAGCACACTCATCAATCAAACAGCGCACATGAACCGGAAGCCTGCCACCATACACATCATCGGCCTTTTCACAAAGCAGGTTGAATAACTGGGTGTAGCACATGGAAATGAGAAAGTTAAAACTGTCATCCGTATCACTCATAATGAGGAACAGAGCCGTTTTTCTGTCTCCCAGCGTATCCAGTTCCAACTCATCGTAGGATGTAACCTCGCGCAGCTCCGCAATATCAAATACGGCCAGACGCGCACCGCAGGAAATCAAAATCGACTTGGCTGTTTTGCCAGAGACGAAAAGTCAAGGACTTTTTCATCAAATTCAAAAAGAAGTTACATTCTGCGGACTTCTTCACGGAGCATACGCTTGATTTTGTCCTCCATCGTCTCCTTGGCGGTCTCGCTGAAATGGACACGGACGATATAGGTGGTCTTGCCGATCTGCTTTCTCACAGTCGGGCAAGGGGTGTTGTTAGTTGCGGTATTGTTCATTCAAAATCCTCCTGTAAATGAAAAATGCCCGGTGACTGTTCATCGTCGGGCGGTGTCGGTATGAGGGAACCAGGCAAGGCGGCAACATTAAGGTATCTATAAAAACCTTGCCGTCTTTGCCACGCTTGCCGTGTTCCTGTTGTCAGTCTCGGAGATAGCAGACCCATGATGTGCCGTCTTTCTCGGTCACAAGTCTGTCCCCGATACGACTCTTTGCCGTTCTCATGGTGCGTGAGGAAATCCCACGCTCATTGACCGTCTTTTCCAGCTCTGCGCTCGGCATACGCTTTCCGTCTGCAAGCAGTTCCAGAATGATCATTTGCGCCTGTGCGGTCTTGCTTTCGGTCTTGGCGGTGTCTGTCCCGGCAAGAAGCTCGTCAGCGGTAATGTCATAAGCTCCTATCCATTCAAAGCCTTTCTCGTCTCCCAAAGAAAAGGCAAGGGACTGTCCGGGCGGCGCAAGGGAGCTTTTCTCATGGATAAGCACCCTCGTTGTGGGGCTGTCCTTCAGCTTGCCGATAAAAAGCAGACTGCGGACTGCCGCCGTAATGTCGATAGACCCCAATCCCCGGTAGGTGCTTTGCGTTCCTGCGGCTTTGTTGAGGTGTCCGATCAGCACGATAGCGCACCCGGTAGCCTGTGCAATGTCTCCCAGACTGCGGAAGATGGGACGGACTTCATTTGCCCGGTTCATGTCCACATCTGCGCCCAGAAACGCCTGCACCGGGTCAATGATAACCAGCCTTGCGTTGTTCTCCCTGATTGCCCTTGCTATGCGTTCATCGGCAAGGGTCAGCGGTGTGTCTCTATCGTCAATGACAAGCACTCGTTCAAGGTCTGCGTCAGCTTCCATCAGCCGGGGCTTAACGGTATCGCCCAAACCGTCCTCTGCGGTCTGGTAGATGATATTGAAAGGCTCAAGTGTCTCCATACCGGGTAAGGGCTTTCGGTTGGTGCAAGCCGCCGCAAGACGCATGGCAAAGTAGGTCTTGCCCTCGCCGGGGTTGCCCTGTATGATCGTCAGCTTTCCAAAGGGGATATACGGAAACCATAGCCAATCCACGCTCGTCAGCTCCACATCTGCCATACGGAGCATTGGGACAGGCTGGGCGGTGGGCAGCTCTCGCAGCGTGATTGTTTCGGCTATGAATTTGCGGCTGGGAATGTCCCCTTGCTGACGGAGAACATCGTTCCAGTCTTTCCTTGCCGGGACAAGGCGAATGACGGCGATCTCGCTGGGAATGTCCTGCGCCAGTCGGAAGCAGGCTTCACTTCCTGCGGTGTCGCTGTCAAGGCAGAGGAATACTTTTCGGGTGTCCTTGCGTTCAGAAAGAAAACGGTCAAGGGCTTTGCCCGAAACGCCGCCCAGGGCAAGATAATTTCTTGTCTGCCAATCCTGCGGATAAAGGCAGATGAATGATAACAGGTCTATTGGCGCTTCAAAGACAAAGAGCTGGTTGCTGTTGCCCTCATAGCGGAACGGATAGGACTTGTCAGACCCGGTAATATCCTGTCTGAATGTGTCTGCCGTTCCTCGCACATGGGCATATCTCGGTGTGCCGTTTCGGTCTCTGCCGACAAACACAACATTGTGCCGCTTTGCGTCCTCGTAAATATCCCCGGAAAGAAGAAAAGCCTCAACCAGTTTCGGGTTGAGACCTCGGCTTTCGCAAAGATATTGAATTGCTCTGTCGGCTGTTCTGTTGTGCAAGGGCAAGTGGAACGCTGTGGGCGGTGCTGTGGTGGCTTCGGCCTGTCCCTCGCCGTTTTCGCCTGTCAACATCTGGACAGCTTCGGGAAAGGACTTGCCGTAAAACTCCATGACAAAATCAATGGGATAGCCGCCCTTGCTCTGGCTGTGGCGAAACCACTTGTTTCCCCGGACGGTCAGGCTGTCATGTTCTTTCCAGCGGTATTCCCGTCCGCTTTTGATAAGCGTCTCTCCCTGTGTGCGGAGAAAATCTTCCAGACTGACGGCGTTTGCCCGGTCGATCTGTGCTTGGGTGTACTGCATGGGCGTCCTCCTTACTTCTTGAAAACAGCGCATCGTCTGCAAATGCCATGCTCACGCTCGTCCAGCGTGTAGGGGCAGTTCGCACATTCCTCGCCGTACTGTCTCATGATAACAGGCAGATAGCCCAGCTCCTGCAACATATCAATCTGGCGGTCGGTGAGGGTGGCTTCAAAGGCAAGGCATTTCCGGGTGTGTTCGTCCAGCTCGATCAGGTCGGAAAGCGGTCTGCCATCGGTCAAAGGTTCTCCGCTCAAAAGGCGTTTTGCCGTTCTGCGGATGGGGTTGTACTCGTTCTTCCAGTCGTATTTTTTCATCGTGTCATATCCTCCTTTTTCTGTCGTGTTTGGGGTCGATTTTGGAGCATTTGTTCCTCTGTACGCTCGTTAAATCGGGCGGCAGTATCTACACATGACTTGACCTTCCAAAGACGGTGTAAATCGTCTCTGACGGTCTTAAACTCGCCATAGGTGGTGTTGTGCGCCTGTTCCAGCTCGTCATACTCTTCGGTCAGCTTTTTCATATCCACCTTGCCGTCCGGGAATTCTCCGGTCAGCTTGCGTCTGGCGGCGTAGAACTGTTTCAGTTCCGTTTCATGCTCTGCCTTGTACTTGGCTCTGGGCTTCTCAAACTTGATTTTCTGCAAGCCGTCATAGACAGGCTTCAAGCTCTGGAAAGCAGCAGAGCTGTCATAGAGCCGCTTAATCGCTTTCATTCGAGCGGTCTGTTCGTCCAGCGTTTTCTTCAAGCTCTCTGTGGCAGCACTGTGTTCGCTGACACGGCGTTCCAAATCCTCAAGGGAGTAAATGCCGTTTGCCCGGAGATAATTGAAAGTCTCGTTCATCTCCTTTAGGTTGCTGACCTTGCCTTTCTGCGAATATGCCCCGGCTCTGCGGCTGGTGTAATAGGCGTTCAGCAGAGAAACAAGGTCGGGTGCCTGCGGCTTGGCAAGCTCCGCTTTTGCTTCGGCAATCCAATCAAACAGGAGAGTGATTTTCTTCTTGATGTCACGGATAACGGCATTGGTGGCTTTGATCCAGCGGTTGAACTCGCCTTTCTCGGTGCGTATGCCTTTCTTCTCCATGGCCCGGACGGTTGCGCCCTCGTGGACGGTGGGAAGAAGCTCCACGCCCTGACGCTCATAGCTCCGGTGGTCGATACGAACATCAATACCTTTTTCCGCAAACTTGGCATTGCATAGCTCCGCCCATGTCTGCCGCCAGTATTCCAGCGTTTCGGGACTGCCCCAGTCGGTAGTGGGAACGGCGTTGAACACAAACTTTCCGTCTGCGTCCCGGATACGGTTGCCGTCCTCGTCCAGCTCATACACCCGGCGTTGCTTTAGTCCCCATTTGCCGTTCTGCTCGATGGGGCGGATGGGGCAAAGCACATGAAAATGCGGGTTTGGTATGCCGCCGTCCTCCCGGTCTGGCTGGTGTACGGCGAAGTCAACCACCATGCCCCGGCTCACAAAGTTCTCCAACAAAAATTGCCTTGCAAGAGCGATGTTTTCCTCAAGGGAAAATTCATTCTGCAAGGCAATGTCAAAGCTGTATGCAAGCTGGGCGTTCTTTCCACGCTCGGCTTTTTCCACGGCGTTCCATAGGGTCTGGCGGTCTGCGTATTCGGGCGGTGCATGGGACGGCAGGAAAATGTCAGAGCAGATCACGCCGCCCTTGCGGGTGTAGTCGCTGTATTCGCCGTAATACTCGCTATACAATCGCTCCCCGGCACGGTAGGCGGCAGAAGCAATAGCGGACTGTCCTGCGCTTCGCTTAGTCTGCGTGACGCTCAGATGAAATAGTGCCATCGGCTTTCAGCTCCTTTTCTCTGTTCGCTTGGTTGGTGTGAGTAATCGCCATGTGCCGGACGGCTCGCTGGACTTCGGACAGAGAAAATATGGTGATGATACCGTTGTTCGGGATAGTCTTAAAAGCACAATGGATATTGAGGAAAAAACATATACGGCTTTGATAGGCGGAATCACCGTAATAGAATTTGAAGATTTTAGAGAAGCAAAAAACACAGGCAATGGACAGGAAATAATGGTCAGCTATATCGGTGACGATGATGACATTATTGCCACATATCAAGATTTGGCAAAAGAATATTCTATATCGCAGCCAGAGTTTTGGCAATCAACCGAAACTGATATGATGTTCATTGTTTGGGGCCTGGTTGCCATATTGATGATTGTACTTAATATGATTGAGGTGATACGCAGACAAAAGGAAGTAGTTGTACGAGCTTCTCTGGGCGAAAATGCTGCTGTGATTGCTCTAAAAGCTGTAGTGGCTGATATGATTTCATATGCTGCATTATTCGTCTTAGCAAAGTTGCTTGTTTCTCAATTTATATCGGGAGCGTATGAAGATCATCTCATTTTGGCAGTGTATTGTGCCGGAGCAGTTCTTTCCGTAATTCCTTATGCTGCTTTTGTCCGCTTTGATGTAAAAAAAGCCTTTGCCAATGCTTCAGATAAAAAAGGTATGTTTTATCTTCTGAACGGTCTTAAAGTATTTGCTACTGCTATGACGATTTTTACAATAACTACAAATCTCAGTAGCATTCAAGGTAATTTACTTACAAACACTACTCTTTTAGAAAATCATTATAATGATTACTATTTTGGAGTTATGCAGATTGAACCTCCTTTTGAAGAAAATGAGGAGGAATCCAAAGAGAGCGAATTTTGGAATGACCTTTACGAAAATGAATACAACACTATAAATCCGGTGGTCTGCATAGGCAGCCGGATAAGCGATACGGATAATTATATTTTTGTAAATCATAATGCCAGAGATATGCTGCAAGGGTTTTCTGATATGCTTACTGAAGATGATGAAAAAGAGGATATCGTGGTCTTCGCGCCAAAGGGAAAAAATGCGGAATCATACAAAGATATCGCAAAAGAGGAAATTGACTCTCTTACCCAAAATGCAGAAGAACTGCGTGTTGTTTATAAAGAATATTCTGGCAGAGAGCAATTTTATTATCTCAATTCGAACAGAGAAGAGGCTATTGACGGATTGTCAAGAGCAACAAATCCGATTGTTATTTATCAGGCAAATGAGGCTGTTGCTTTGAATGGAAGTTATATCGAAACAGGAACATATAATGGTGAGGTGATCTACGGATGCGATGAAAGCACAATTCGTAATGCTGCGAAAAAATATGCAGAACAGCTTGGTCCACACTATTTTATGCTGACGAATGTCGGGGAGGATTATACTTATAGTCATAGTTTTCTCGTGAAACTGATTGGCTTTATATTTTGATATACTTCAGCTTGCATAACAAAAGCAAAAATAATCGTAATCAACAGCAATATATTTCTTATATGTTTCATTTAAAATTCTTAAACCTCCTTTGAATAGGTAACAGACACACGATTGCCCAAAATACTAATATGGATTTTTTCATACAACCACATTCTCTTGTTAGATTCTAATTTTCCGTTTTCTTTATTCGCATAAATTGTACCATAAAACTCGTGAACAATTCTACCGCAACTTTGGACTACATGAGAAAAGTCCGAACAGTTTTCTGCCCGGACTTCCTCGCTCAATCATAAATCAATTCCACTTTCACAATCTCCTCTGCCTGTGCCTTGCAAGCGTTCATCTGCCGCACCCATTCCATTTGGTTTTCGGCTTTCAGTTGCTCGGTCACGCCGTTTTGCTCTGCCAGTGACCGCACGATCAGCTCCATGCGGTTTCGTGCTGTTTCGTCAATCTCGGCGCAATGCTCAAAGAGCTTGTCGGATAGCACCAGCTCATTGAACAGTATCGGACGGTGCATTTCCAGATACGCCTTGCGAAGTCTGCCGTAGTGTCCGAGGGGCTTGGTCTTGCGGATAATGATGTTTGGGATAAGATAATCGCCGTTCTGTGTGTAAGTGATATTCATGCTGTTTGTACTCCTTTCATCGGCTCTCTCTGCGGTAAACTGCTGACAGGGACGAACACGCCCTTTGCAATGTCCTCCGCACGAATGGCGGCTTTCTTGGCTTCGATTTCTGCCTTTTTCCGCTTCTTGATTTTGTCCTCGTATCGCTTCTGCGCTCCGCTGGCTTTCCGCTTCAAGTAGTTCTGATGAAGCCTGTCCTTGCGTTCCTCACGTTTGCGGATTTCCTCTAATTCCTCCGGGGTAAGCTCCACTTCTCCAAACGCAGGGGGAACGAAACGACCCACGAAATTGAAGTAAATCTCGACCTCCTGTGTGGTCTGAATACTGCCCTTGCGGTCACGCTCATGCACAAGGATTTTCTCAATAAACTCATTGAGCATGGCAATCGTCAGCTTGTCGAAGTTCTCATACTTGTCAATCAGAGCGATAAAACGGTCAGCGTCCTTTTCGTGCTTCTCGTAGCTCTTGATAGCCTTTTCCAGAACAGAGATTTCAGCGGTAAGCTCGGTCTGCTCCTTTTCATATTGAGCGTCCAGAGTGGCATATCTGCTGTCAGACAGCTTTCCTAAAATGTTGTCCTCATAGATTTTGCAGAGCAGGACTTCCAGCTCGGAAACTCTCTGCTTTGCTGTGGCAAGGCGTGTCCGCTGCTTCCTGACCTCTGCCGTCTGCTGGCTGGACTGCGCTTCCTGCACCACACGGACAAACTCGGCTCTGTCATGCTTCGCATAATCGGCAATGGCTTTCAGCATTTCCGAGACAAGGGACAGTACCACATCTTCGTTGATACGGTGCTGGGTCTTGCAGAGCGTTCCGCAAGGAACTTTGGTGTACTGTGAACAGGTATATTGAGAAATACGCTTGCCGTTGTTGGTACGGTGGACATACATCTTGCCGCCGCAATCGGCACAATAAAGCAAGCCTGTGAGGGGAGCTGCTTCGCCCCAGCCGTCCGGGTAGCGTCTGACATTCCCACGGATTTTCTGCACAAGGTCAAAGGTCTGCTGGTCAATGATAGCTTCATGGGTATTCTCGAAAATCGTCCATTCGTCCTCCGGGACATAATGGCTTTTCTTGTCCTTGAAGTGCTTTCGAGTCTTGAAGTTGATGGTGTGTCCCAGATATTCACGCTTTTCAAGAATGTTGCAGATGGTGGAAGAACCCCAGCCGTACACATCTTTGAAAGTCTTGTTTTTATTCACACCCTCGCCGTGCTGGGCAAGGTAAGCGGACGGAATGAGGATTTTTTCTTCTTTCAGCTTGCTGGCGATCTGATACGGACCGTAGCCCTCAATCGTCATGGCAAAGATGCGCTTGACCACATCAGCGGCTTCGGGGTCAACCAACCATTGGTCTCTGGCTTCGTTCCAGAGATAGCCGTAAATGACCGTGCCTGTGAGGTGCTTGCCGGACTTGCCTTTGGACTGGAAAGTGGAACGGATTTTACGGCTGGTGTCTCTGGCGTAATACTCGTTCATAATGTTGCGGAAAGGGGTAAAATCATCGTCACCTCTGGCACTATCCACGCCGTCATTGATGGCGATAAGTCGCACGCCACGCTGACGCAGGATTTCCATAATCTGACCGACTTTCAGATAGTCACGACCCATGCGGCTCATGTCCTTGATACACAGGTACTCCACATTCCCGGCTTCCACCTCTTTCATCATTGCCAGAAATCCGGGACGGTCAAAGCAAGTACCACTAATGCCATCGTCCGTGAAATGGACAATGTTCGTAAACCCCTGCCGTGCGGCGAACTCCTCCAACATAGCCTTTTGATTGGAAATGGAATTGCTCTCACGCTGCTGGTCATCATCTTTGCCAAAGTCATCACGGCTCAGTCGTTCGTACAGAGCTGTGATTTTCTCGTTTTTTCTCATAACTTGCGCTCCTTTCTTCGGTTTTAGGTTGTGTGTTCTAAGAGACTTCCCAACCGCTTGATTAAGAAGTCTTTTAGAGCATACAACACCGGCGGCCAGCTTATATTTCTTATACTGGCGCACCGCAAAGTGATTTGGCTTCTCGGCTTCCAGTGCATCAAACATCAGGTCTACGGGGTTTTTGAACTCCTCGTCATCCTCACGGACTTCCATGGCGTTGATGAACTCAATGAGGGTAGAGAAGTTCTGCTCCTCCACCGGAGCCTCATAATGGATATAGCCAATAAGCGCGCAGTACAACAAGGTTTCTGCTTTTACCCAGAAATCGTCTCCGGCCTTGCCTTCGCCTTTGGTATTGGCGATCAGCGTTGTTACCAGCTTCAAGATGTCCTTTTCGCTATGGATATAGGCGAAAGGGTTATAGTGCATGGACTTCTTGAAGTTGATTGTATTTAGGACCTTGATTCGGTACGGCTCATAAATGACCTTGCCGTGCTTATCCTTCATGGGCTTTCCGTCTTTCCCTGGCTTGGGTGCGCCCCTTTGGAGCATTTTTCCGCACTCCACCAAAATGGTTCCCTTCGGGTCAGTCACGACGTAGCTGCTGTGCATCTGCATCAGATTCGGTTTGAGCCAGAAACGGGTCTTACCGGAACCGGAGCCGCCGATCACCAGCACATTTTTGTTTCTGGCGGTCTTTGGGTCCTTGGGGCGGCTGTTCATGGTCAGGCTTTCGGTTTTTGTGAGAATGACATTGTTCTGGAACACCGGGTCGATGTAGGGAGCAATATCCTCACGGGTTCCCCAACGGGCAGAGCCATACTCCATGCCGTGACGGTACTTCTTGGCGTTTTTACTTTTGAGATACACCGCCAGACGCAGGCCAGCACCGCAGCACAGCCCCACCAGCAGATCCAACGGGTGCAGGCTGGGCCAGAAACTTTGCAACGCCCCAGGCAGGACAGCAAACAGGGAAAGGAATTTCTCCGAAGCATTTGCCCCCTGAGCCAGTCGCCATGCCTCCCCGAAGTTGGTAGCAAACAGCCCCATCAGGAGATAGGGCAGGTTCAGCAAAACGAGCTTTTTGATGTCAAACTGCTTTTTCATCGTTCCAGCTCCTTTCGCTTGGTGCGGTCCACCACGGCATTTTTGACCATCTCTTTGAACTGACTGAGTTTTGCCAGCACAGACGGGCGTTCCATTTTCTCGGCCTTCTTGACCTTTTTGCTGGTGTACTCGGTAAATGCAGCGGTCAGCGCATCGGCGTCACGGCCTTTGAAAAAGATCAGGTACTTGGGTGGGGAGCTACTGCGGTCTTTCTTCACCGCATAGTCCACACCATATTTCCGGGCGATCTTCTCAAACTCCCTGATAGATGGGTCTGTGATCTCAATATTGGAGATCCCCTGATTCTGACCAATGATCTGCTTGACGGTCTGTTTGCCGTGGGGTGTCACAGGAGCGTCACGGCTTCTCTGCTTTTGCAGCTTCTTTTCCTTGCAGTGGGCCATGTACTTGCTGATGGCGGCTTTGAGCAGCCTGCCGGTGAACTTTGTTCCACTGACAACCAGTGTTAAAGTCCTGTTTTCCACTTCTTCCTGCATTTTCATCGCCTCCTTTCCACAAAATGTGCAGGGGTGGTGCACTTCTTTCTAAGGCGGGACCACCAGCCGCCGGAGAAAATATTTCTTCATCGCTCCATCCCGCGGTTCTTTTTCTTTACCGGCTTCTTATCCGGCAGATTCCACTCTTCCCGAAACTCTGCCACACCTTTGGGGTCAAATGCCTTCAACTTCTCCAGATCAAAGGCAACGGCAGAATATTTTCCATAACCGGACTGCACCTGATAGGGAAGCACCTTCCCCAACTTGTTCTCTTTGATGAATCGCAGCAGGTCCTTGCTGATGTCACCGGAAATAAACGCCTCTCCGGGGTCCAGGGAATATCCTGGTAGGTTCACCGTCATATCTGCAAACGCCTCTGCTCCATCTTCTGTATGGGTAATCATGCCGATATAAAGCCGCTGATTATTCGCATACATTCCAAGTTGCAGCGATATGGTTTCTTCCCCATATTCCCACTTAAAGGGTACTTTCTTTTCCTCATTCATATCGGATTCCTCCTATCGTATCTGTTCTTTGTGGTCATAAAACAAATCTCCATTTCTGACCTTTGCATGGCTGAGAATCTTGATCTGCCCATTTGCCTGACTGTCCAGAGCTTTTTCATAGCCTATATCTGACAAAAACAGGCGGGTGCGTTCTCCTTTCCAGCCAACCGGGGAGTCATGCGTCAGTACATCAAAAATAATCATGTGCCGGGTGTTCTCCGCAAATCGCTGGAGATCCATGTAGTCATGACCGTGATAGTTCTGCGCCCCGGCTTTCTGGCGCATTTCCTCCATCAGCTGCCCGATTGTTTTGCCTTCCTGCATAAAACCCACTTCCTTTCCGTTCTTATGAGACCAGCAAGATCATCTCCCGCAGCTGAGCAAAGTAGAGCTTTCCCTTTGGCGTAACCAGCGTGTAGGAGCCGGTATGCCCGTGATTGCAGTAGTCTTTCACACAGAACAGCCCCGTATTTTTCACATTGGCATAGGGCAGCACATTGCCGGATGCTGTGCGGTACACAAACCGTCGTTCTATCAGAAACCGAACAAACCGGCGCTCCGGGACATCCAACTCTTTGGCGGTTGTCCTGAGATTGGTGCTGTGCTTTAAGTCGATGAACAGGTCATAGAAAGCGGCTTTGCCCTCCAGCTGTGCATTTTCCTTACGCAGAGAAATATTTGCTTCACGCTCAGCCAACAAGTCTGAGCAGAGCTTCATCAGAGCCTCCGGGGAAGTAGCTACCTCCCAAAGCTTCTCTCTTGTGAGATAGGCCCCGTGCTTGCGAATGGTAGGCAGAACCTCATCGAATACCCACTGTTCAAACTGTTCTGCCGATGGCAATTTGCTGTGAACAATCAGGCGGTACAAATCTCCTTCGGGGATAAAAGTCATACTGATTTTGCGGTCGGGGCTTTGTGGGTGAGGTGCGTCGCGTTTCACGACATACCTACAATGGCGGATAATTGCATCGCGGGAATTGCTGTACCCCAGCGCAGCGGCCACATCCGTTCCGCAGAACAGGTATTTGCCGTTTTCTTCGATGACCCGGATACTGCCAAACTCCGGGTTTTTGAAAATTTCCATCTGGTTCATGTCGTGCCTCCTTTGGCATGATAAAAGGCGGCCTTTACCAGCCGCCTGCGTGCATATCGTGGTTGACCAATGAAGTGAAGTGATTATTCATGGTGGTAGGCGCATTGAACAGCACCGCAAGCAGGTACTGCTTCATGTTGCGTACCTGGGTGGTGTTCTTTTGCAGACAGTCCATGACAAACTCGATGTGGGAGCTGTCCAGTTTCAAAAAACGGGAACGCACGATCTCGTGAGGAAAGTCTGCCCCAGAGATCCGGGTGGTCTTTCGTCTGGCACAGACCGTTTCTACCAACAGCTCTACGATCTCATTCAGGTCATCCAGGTAGAGAGGATAACGCTGCTTCAGACAGTCATACTCGATATTCTCCAAAATCAATTCCCGATAATTTTCTATCTCTGTGACAGACATCGCATCTCTTCCTTTCCGTTCCGGCGGTCTTGCCGCCGCTGTTTCCCGGAAGGGAATGGAATCGGTACTTGATCCATAAGTAATTGATTTTTCTGTATTTGATTTCTCTATATTTAATTCTGCGGGCTTTTCCGTATCCGGTTTATCCATATACGGGTTTTCCGTATCTGGTGAATCCGTATCCGGTTTTCTAAGCTGTGGCTGCTCGTATATGACATACTCTGTATCGCTGATGCGTCCCTGCCGGTCACGCAGCTTGTGCCGCACAATGTAACCGGCAGCCTCCAATTCCCGCAACGCAGCGCCTATGGCATCCACGCCCTCCTTACAGATCTTTGCAAGACCACGGGTGGTGTAATTCCAGTCCTCTGGCAAAGACAGCATCATGGAAAGCAGCCCCTTGGCTTTTAACGACAGGTTTGCATTTCGTAAATGATGATTGCTCATCACGGTATAATCACGGGTCCGTTCAATACGAAAAACGGCCATCGACCTCACTCCTTCCGAATTTTGGGTACAAAAAAACCGCAATCCTCATTCCAAAGAATTGCGGTGTTCAACACTTTTCAAATTTTCTTGCATAGAACCAAAACAGCGGCTTTCGAGGACGCGCCTCTGTAAATGGCTCCTCCTGGGCGAAAGGAAGTGTTTGCATCACTCGGTCAATATCCGTTGAATCCATGTCATGCTGAGATTTGCAATCTTCCTGGATTGCTTCTTGAATTTCCTTTACCGTACACATAGTCATTCCTTTCCTTTCGTTGTATGGGTTTATGAGCGGCGGCGTTTTCCCGGTTTGAAATCGAGGATATGTCCCTCAATCACACGAGCGTAACGCTTGATCTTAATCTCCCGGCGCTGCTGGCTTTGCAGGGCAGCCTGATACCCGTCCTCGGTCAAAAACAGCCGCATTTCCTCTCCGGGGCTGCCGTAAGCTGTGCTGGGACGCAGGACGGAAAACTCAATCATCCAGCGGGTGTTATCCCAAAACCTCTCTACGGCGAGAATGTTGTGTCCTTTCAGCTCACGGGCTGAAATATCCCTCATAGGCGGCTCCTTTCATCGTTCCTGATCTCTCTGACGCTTTTTCTGCCATGCCTCCAGCAGCTTGATGATGGTTTCCTGCATCCGCTGGGGCGTATAGCTTTTAGGGAAATACTTTCGCAAGGTGTCAGAGGTAAATGTCACTCGGTCCAGATCGCTTTTCTTTTCCTCACCCATGATGACACGCATCATATCGAGGGTCAGATGCCCCTCCTGACTGTATTTTTTGAGCCGCTGAGCTTGAGAAAGAGAAGGGGTAGCCTGTTCGCTGTCCATCGCGTCCAACAGGTCTACCTGTTCCTCCTTTTTGAGAAAGGACAGCTCATAGGCAGGGTTCAGGGCAATCTTCTTTTCATCCACCATATCCATCAATTCAGGAATCAGCTCTGTCAGACGGATATAGCGCTGAACTTGATTTCTGCTTGAACCAGCCTGCTGAGCCAATATTTCATCGGCTCTCAACTTCGTCCCAACTTGGGACGAAGTTAAATCAACTCGCTCTCCCTGATGTTTCATGGCATCCAGCTTCATCTTGTAGGCAAATGCTCTTTCACTGGGGAGCAGACTTTCTCGTTGCAGGTTGCTGTCAACCATAATGATCGTGGCGGCATCATCATCCAAATCCCGAACAATGACCGGCATGGTCTCCTTTTCTGCCAGCTCACTGGCTCTGTGCCGCCTGTGTCCGGCTACCAGCTCATAACCGCCCTCCGGGTCCGGTCGAGCAATCGCCGGAACCAGAACGCCATACTGCTTGATACTGTCTGCGGTCTCCATCATGGCTTCGTCATCCTTGACTTTGAATGGATGCCCTTTGAACGGGTGCAGTTCCGACAGCGGGATTTCTACTACTTTTTCTCTCTGAGCATCGGCACGGCTCTCCTCCGTAGAAAACAGATCATCTACCGATGCCAGTTCTACTTTTTTCGCGCTGCTTTTCAAGTTTCAACACCTCCTTCGTCAGATTTCGATACCCCTCTGCCACCTTACCGCCAGGGTCATGGACGAAAATGCTTTTTCCTTCTGCGCTAATTTCCTTTGCACGGACAGAGTGTGGAATCTCCGTTCCAAAGACTTTGATTTTACTTCCATAGGTGTCCCGCAGCAAAGCAGCAATCTCTTTGGCAAAGTTGGTGCGGTTATCCACCATCGTCAGCAGTATACCGTCAATCTGGAGCTTTGGATTGATCTGCCGTTTTACCTTGCTGACCGTAGATAAAAGCTGTTCCAGTCCTTTGGCGGGCAGATACTCTGCCTGAACGGGAATTATGATCCTGTTCGCAGCCGCCAGCGCATTGACCGTAAGCATCCCCAACGAGGGCTGACAGTCAATCAGGATATGGGAATATTGTCCCTTCAGTGTGTCCAGATATTGCCGTAAAACCGTTTCACGGCTCATGGCGTTTACCAGAGAAACCTCCATACCGGAAAGCTGAATATCCGCAGGCATCAGGTCAACGCCTTCTGCATGATGCAGAATACCTTCTCCGGGGCGTATAGGCTGATCCATCAGAATTTTGCCCATTGCATCCGACAGTGTAAATGGCAGCTTGTCCGGTTGCGGATTTCCCAAGCTGATTGTCAGACTTCCTTGTGGGTCCCCGTCGATCAGAAGCACTTTCTTTCCGGCCTGTGCCAGACCTATTCCCAAGTTCGCACAGGTTGTTGTTTTGCCAACGCCGCCTTTCTGGTTGGCGATGGCGATGATTTGCGTGTTCAAATAAACCTCCTCCTTCTACAAAAAATATCCCTATTCCGAAAAATAGGGATGAAAAAAGCCGCTTACTCAAATAAATGAATAAACGGCTATGTAAGAAATATTCGATTGTAAGTAAAGTTTTATATCACTGCAAAATAACGAAGTGCATCTTTGATTGCTTCTACCTTTTCTGGTGTCGGATGTTTCCTCGGCTGTTTCAATTCTTCTACCGCATTAGGAGCATCATACATCGGCAATCCCAAATTTCGCTTTACCTCTGCGATATATGCGGTATGTACCTTGAAGCCGTATTTCGCTTCTATGTACTCCTTAATCATTTTGTAGGTCACTTTTTCTTTGGGCTTATACGCTTCGGCTCTTTTAGCAATACTATCTACCGGAATCTTGCCCTCGCCCTCTCCAAACTCCACATCAATGTGGATATAACTGTCGGCTTTTTTGTGGGATAAAAGAACTACCGTCTCCACATGCGCGCAGCGTGGGAACAGATCGAAGCAGTGCGCTTTTTTTGCTTCATATCCCTTCTCCCACAGTCTTGCGATATCGCGCGCGAGCGTCGCGGGGTCGCACGAAACATAGATGATCCTCTCAGGACTCATCTGTGCCATTGCTTCGATCACATCCTCGCTCACGCCCTTTCTCGGTGGGTCGACGACGATCACATCCGGTTTGATGCCGTCGTGCGCGAACTGAATGGCGGCCTGTCCCGCGTCGGCGCAGAAAAATTTAGTGTTTACAATTCCATTTTTCCGGGCGTTCTCCTTTGCGTCGCGAATCGCCGCGTCTACAATTTCCACACCGTAGACCGTCTTCACGTGCCGCGCAAGACAGAGCGTAATCGTTCCGCTGCCGCAGTATAGATCCAGCGCTGTCTCTTCTCCCGTAAACCTGGCAAACTCGATGGCCTTTTCATAGAGCCGCTCTGCCTGATCGTGGTTCACCTGATAAAAGGCCGCGGGTGAGAGTCGGAACGTGAGTCCCAGAAGCATATCCTCTAAGTATCCTTCTCCATAGAGCGTCTCGAACCGCTCGCCCAAAATGACGTTGCTCTTTTTTGTATTGTAGTTAACGACGATTCCCGTTACGTTCGCGTCCGCCGCTAAAATTTCCCGCACCAGCGCCTTCTTTTTAGGCAGCGCCTCGCAGTTTGCGACAATGCAGACCAGCGTCTGCCCAGATTTTGCGCCGTACCGCAGATAAATATGCCGGACAAGGCCTGTATGCGTCCGCTCGTCGTAGGCCGGAACGTTTTCCTTCTCCATCCACGAAAGCACCGCCGCACGGATGGTTTTCGCAACCCCCGGCTGAATCTTGCAGTCCGTGATTGGAATTACCGTATGTGACCCGGCCTTATAAAAGCCGGCTACTGCTTTTCCGTTTTGCACTTGCACTGGAAACTGCACCTTGTTGCGATAGCCGTAAATGCTCTGGCTGCCCGTGATCTGCAAGTCTGGAAAATCAATGCCTCCAATGCGCGATAGCGCGTCCTGCACGCGCCGTCTTTTCTGCTCCAGCTCACACGCATAGTCCATGTGCCAGAACACGCACCCACCGCAGTGCCCGAAGCTTTCGCATTCCGGCGTTACCCGGTGCTCGGACGGTTTTTCCACTCGCACCAGAGAGCCATAGGCGCACGTTCTTCCCACGTGATCGATTCTGATTTCACATCGCTCATCCGGAATTACTCCCGGCACAAACACGACCTGTCCGTCAATGCGCGCCACGCCCGCGCCCTCGGCGGTGAGGCCCGTAATTTCTACACTGTATGCTTCATTTTTCCGCATTCGTTTTTCTCCGTGTTTCACGTGAAACATTTCACGCGTCCAATTGCTCGCCACTCGACGTATCAAACCGGTAGACGTTTTCATGTGTGATTGCACCGTCGTCATCCGCGTACCGTTCAGTCACCGTATACGTTACCGACAAAATTCCATCTTCCAAGCCGGCAACATAGCTGCCCTCCAGAAAGCCGATCGTATGACGCGCCTGCGCCGTTTCATAAACCGTCGTGCCCATATAATTCTGTAAGTTTTTCTGCAAGTCAACAAAGGTCTGATTGATTACATTCGCCGCATCGTCAGAATCGAGCGTAAAATGAGGAAGCGTCAGACTAATGCTCACGACCTCCTCCAGATCTGCCTGAAATTCATACGGCACGTCCGTAAAGCTCTCCGAAAAATGCGCCTCCGGCGCAATAGGCTTTGTTTGCATCTCTCCAGACGGAACTGTCTCCATATGAACAGGCGCGTCCGCATCATTCATTGGCGCTTCCGAAGAAGCATTCTGCGTTTGAGAAGTTGTCTCCGTTTCAGCAGGCGCTGCAGCAGAACTATCCTGCACCTTCTTCGCGCTGCAGCCACATAAAATCAGCAAAGCGGCCGCAATCGCCGCAAATTCTCGTTTCATAAAACTATCACCTCTTTCGCGATTTTACCATAGAACCCCGCTTGTGTAAAGCGCCCGGATTCGCTATACTAGAGCTACTACGCATAGGAGGCAAATCATGCTTTCATATACAAACTGTGAGCTCTGCCCGAGGCGCTGCCGTGTTAACCGAACAAAAGGCGAGCTTGGCTTCTGCCGTGAACCAGACAAGCTCTTCGCCGCCAGAGCTGCCGCACACTATTGGGAAGAGCCCGTCATTTCCGGCAGCTTCGGCTCCGGCGCAGTCTTCTTCTCCGGTTGTACGTTAAAATGCATCTTCTGCCAGAACGGCATCATTTCTCAGCAAAACCTCGGAAAAGAAATTACAACCGACCATCTGCGCGAAATTTTCTTAAAGCTCATCGACGATGGCGTACAGAATATCAATCTCGTCACCCCCACGCATTTTCTCCCGTCCATTTTACCGGCGCTTAAACCCAAGCTCCCCGTTCCCATCGTCTATAACTGCGGCGGCTACGAGCGCGTCGAAACCCTGCGAGAATTAGAGGGCCTCATTGATATCTACCTTCCCGATATGAAATATTCAAATCCAAGCCTTGCCGTAAAATTAAGCCGTGCGCCCGACTACGTCGAAACTACAAAGGCCGCAATCCGTGAAATGCATCGTCAAGTCAGAAGCGCCGCCATAGAAGACGACATCATGCAGCGCGGCCTCATCGTCCGCCATCTGATGCTTCCGGGCGAACTCGACAATACGCTCGGCGTTCTCGACTGGTTCGCCGAAACCTTTCCAAAAGGAGACGTTCTGTTCAGCCTCATGAGCCAGTACGTTCCCATGGGAAAAGCAAAGGAGCTGCCGCCCTACGACCGGAAAATTACCGAAGAAGAATACGACGCCGCCATTTCCTACCTCGATTTTCTCGGCATTGAATCCGGCTTCACGCAGGATTTTACAAGCGCGACAGAGGACTACATCCCGGACTTTTCCTTTGAAGGCTTAGAATGAAAACAAACGTTTGATTTTTCTTCCAAAGTATGCTATACTGGTCTAACAAAACGAAGGGAGCGACCGGCATGGCCAGAACAACAGACAAGCGAGAAGCAATTCTCCGCTTTATCACAGATTTCATGCGCAATCAGGGGTATCCCCCTTCGGTGCGCGAGATCTGCGCGGGCGTCGGCCTTGCCTCCACGGCGACGGTCCATTATCACCTGAACGCCCTCAAGGAAGAGGGCCTCATCCATATGGACGGCAAAAAGAACCGGACAATCTCGCTTCCCGAAGAGCGCCGTTCCGGCTCGATCCCAATCGTCGGCGTGGTCACGGCCGGTCAGCCGATCCTAGCCGTAGAGAATATTGAAGGGTATCTGCCGTGGGACGGAGATGAGCGTTGCTTTGCCCTTCGCGTGCGCGGTGATTCCATGATAGGCGCCGGTATTTTGTCGGGAGATAAAGTCGTTGTCCGCCCGCAGCTAACAGCCGAAAACGGACAGATCGTGGTCGCGCTTCTCGATGACTCCGCAACCGTCAAGCGCTTCCGCCGCGAAAAGGGAAAAGTCTGGCTGCTCCCCGAAAACCCCGCGTATGACCCCATCGACGGTACAGATTGCAGCATTATCGGCCTCGTCAAGGCCGTCTATCGCGAATACTGAATTTCCGTATTGCGTAGGGGCGGGCGACTCTGCCCGCCCAAGGTAGCCGCGAATTCGCCGCAGATTATCGCGTTTCGGTCATGTAATTTGCCGGGCGGACAGAGTCATCCGCCCCTACAAAATTCTTTTATCAAAACAAAAATAGATAATAGCAAAACTGAAAATATTCGAAAAGAGGTGCACGGTTTTGTGCATCTCTTTTCTTTTTCACCTGAAATTCTTATTTAATAATGTGTATACCCTTGCAAAGAAGCCTCTTCCGTGCTAAAATAAAGTTGTGTTTGTATGCCCATTTTTAGGACACTCCCGGGCATTTTCACGATAAAACCGGAAAGGAGCTTGTTCTTGTACTCCTCTACCTATATCTGGGCGAAAGTGCTCGCCCACATGGAGCAGAAGCTCACCGACACCATCGTTACCACCTGGTTCGACGACACAGAGGTTCTGGAGCTGACCGACCAGAAGCTGGTGCTCTACTCCCCGACTGTCTTCCGCAAGGACATGATCGTCTCGCGTTGCGAAACCTACATCAAAGACGCGCTCAAAGAGCTCTTCGACATGGACTTAGAGCTCGTCGTGCTCGACGATACGGAAATCGAAGCCTATCGCTCTTCCAAAAAGAAGCCGCGCTTCATTGAATTTAACCCGCAGTTTACGTTTGATAACTTCATTGTCGGCAACAGCAACAAGTTTGCGAACGCCGCCGCTGTCGCCGTTGCGGAAAAGCCTGCGGATTCGTATAACCCACTTTTCATCTACGGCCCGTCCGGCGTTGGGAAGACGCATCTTCTTTATGCCATCGCCAATGAGATTCATAAGCACCACCCGGACTACAACATCGTCTACATCAAGGGCGACCAGTTTACAAATGAGCTCATCAACGCCCTGCGCGAAGGCAAAAACAACGAGTTCCGTCTCAAATACCGCGGCGCGGACCTCTTTCTCGTCGACGATATCCAGTTCATCGCCGGCAAGGACTCCACGCAGGAGGAATTTTTCCATACCTTCAACAATCTCTATGAGAGCCACAAGCAGATTGTCCTAACCTCCGACCGGCCGCCCAATGAAATGGTCCGTCTGGAGGACCGTCTGCGTACCCGCTTTGAGTGGGGCCTTCTTGCGGACATTCAGCCGCCCGACTATGAAACACGCATGGCGATCATCAAGAACAAAGCTGTAAATCTCGGCTTCGATCTGCCGGACGACGTGTGCAACTACATTGCCGAGAACATTACCAACAACGTCCGTCAGATTGAGGGCACGGTCAAAAAGATCAAGGCCTTCAAGGAGCTTAACGGGATGGTGCTGGACGTTCCGAACGTCGCGCGCGCCATCAAGGACATGTTCAAGGGCAAGACCGAGAACCTCCCCACGCCGAGCATCATTGTGAGTGAGGTCTGCCAGTATTACGGCATCGAAGAGCAGGTACTCAGAAGCACCCTTAAAAACAAGAATACCGCCGAGGCGCGGCAGGTCGCAATGTACCTCATCCGCACCATGACAAACCTGTCTCTTCCCGAGATCGGCCGCGAATTTGACCGCGACCACACAACGGTCATGCACGGACTTAAAAAGGTCGAGCAGACGCTTCAAAACAGCGCATCACCGCTCAACGACACCATCCGCGACATCACAGCAAACGTCAATAACAAGCTCTAAAAACTGCCGCAAACGCGGATGGGTATTTTTACAGAGTTTTTTATCCACAAGCGTCTGTGTAAAACGGAAAGGTTGCATGTGGATATTTCTCCTTTCGAAACTGTCCACAAAAGCCTGTGCAGAACTTCTCATTTTTCTGCAAACCCTGTGTACAATTTTTTCTTACGCCCGCAAGGGTTTCGCGACTTTTCCACAAGACGAACGTCCTACTGCTACTTACTACTGAATTTATCCTTTCTTTCTGTTAGAAAGAGAGCCGGAGGTATCCTTTTATGAAATTTACCTGTGAAAAAAACCAGCTGGTTTCCGCCATCTCCGTCGCCTCGCGCACGGTCGCGCAGAAGAGCGCCATTTCGGGGCTCGAGGGCATTTTGATCCGCGCGGGTGTCAAAGTGATGCTGACGGGGTATAATTTGGAAACAGGCATTACCGTAAGCGTTGACGCCGACATTCAGGAGACCGGCGCCTGCGTCATGCCCGCGAGGCTGTTTTTTGACATCGTCCGCAAGCTCCCAGACGACACCGTTAGCATTCAGGTCGACGAGAGCTTCAAAGTCTCCATCAAGGGCGGCATTTCATCGTTTACGATCACTGCGCTCTCTGCCGACGACTACCCCGAGCTTCCGGACGTGGACTCCGAAAAAGGTATCCGCGTCCCGCAGAACGAGCTCAAGGCCATGATCTCCGGTACGATCTTCGCTGTCAGTGAAAATCAGGCGCGCCCCATCCATACCGGTGTTCTGTTTGAAGTCGACAACGACTCCATCACAAGCGTCGCAGTCGACGGCTACCGTTTGGCGCTGCGCCGCTACCTCCCGGAGGAATCTCTGGAGCGAACGCTCAAATTCGTCGCGCCGGCGGCAGCCTTAAAAGAGGTCGAAAAGATCCTCGGCGATACCGACGACCCCGCGACGTTCTATCCGGGCTCGAAGCACATCCTCTTCACCATCGGAGACGCGACGCTCGTCTGCCGCATTTTAGAGGGTGAGTTCCTCGATTGGCGGCGTGTGCTGCCGCAGAACAACCCCGTAAAACTGGTTGGAAACGTCAGCCGTTTGACCGACTCCATCGAGCGCGTCGGCCTCGTCATTTCCGAAAAGCTCAAAAGCCCCGTCCGCTGCAAATTTGGAGACAATGCCGCCGAGCTTCGAACTGTCTCCACGATCGGCGAGGCGTACGACGTCTGCCCCATTGCGGGAGACGGCAAAGACCTGGAGATCGGCTTTAACTGCAAGTATCTGCTTGATGCGCTGCGCGCCGTGCCGGACAGCGAGTGTACACTCGAGATGATCAACGGCCTGAGCCCCATCGTCTTGAATCCGACCGAGGGAAACCGGTACAGCTACATGGTGCTCCCCGTCCGCCTAAAGGCAGGAGAATAAGCCATGAAAGTACGTGTCACAAAAAAACTATCCGGCGAGCCAATTGTCATTCCTATCCGTACGGAGTTTATTAAGCTGCAGGATTTCATGAAATTTGCCAACGTCTGTGAGTCCGGCGGCATGGCCAAGACCTTTATCCAGAACGAGCAGGTCACTGTTAACGGCGAGGTCTGCACCCAGCGCGGTAAAAAGCTTCGCCCGGGCGATACCGTTGGCTTCCTAGGAAATGTCTGGGCGGTCTCGCAGGAGGAAGCATGAAGCTCTCGCGCCTGCGGCTGTATGACTTTCGAAACTACAAGCAGCTGCAATTGGAATTAGACCCCGGCGTGAACCTGATTATAGGCGAAAACGCGCAGGGAAAAACGAATCTTCTGGAAGCTGTATCCTACCTGTCAACCGGCCGCAGCTTCCGCACAGCGAAAACGCAGGAACTTATCCGATTCGGAGCAGACTTTGCGGACTTAACTGCCGACGTATTTTCGCAGGGACGGGAGCAGTCCGTTCGCGCCGTATTATTTGCGGGAAGAAGACCGCGGCAGCTCTATCTTGGCGGCGTGAAGCAGAAAAGCGCGGCAAAGCTCCCCGGTGTTTTGACAACGGTTCTCTTTTGCCCCGAAGATCTTCTGGTTCTAAAGGGCGGAAGCCAGCCACGAAGAAGACTCATCGATACCGCGCTCTGCCAGCTGCGGCCGGGCTACGCAAACGCGCTTGCGGAATATAACCGCCTGCTTGACAGCAAAAGCTGCATTTTAAAGGACTACCGCGAAAAAACCAGCCTTTTGAAACCACTGCCGGAATATAACTACCGCCTCGCGCAGGTCGGGGCCATCGTCATTGCCCACCGGGCCAGATACTTAGAAGCGCTCGGCGCGGCGGCAAGCTCCTATCACAGCGCCTTTTCCGCCGGCCGCGAGAATCTGACGCTGCAATATCACACGGTCTCGACCGTAGAAGACCCGTTCGCCGACAAGAAAATCATCTTTGAGCAGATCCTTTCCCATCAGGAAGCGCACTACCGCGCAGAATTGGATTCCGGCCAATGCTTGACCGGCCCACATAAGGACGATTTTGACGCGCTGCTGGACGGTATCCCCGTCAAAGCTTTCGGCTCGCAGGGACAGACCCGCACGGCGGCCATCAGTCTGAAGCTTGCCGAGCGCGAATTATTGCGCCGGGACACGGGCGAAGAGCCGGTTCTGCTGTTAGATGACGTTCTTTCCGAGCTCGACGCAGCAAGACAGGATTTTGTGCTGAATCAGATCACCTCAGGTCAGGTCTTCATCACCTGCTGCGAGGTTGGGCGCGTGACCGAAATCGGAAAAACATTTGAAATTCGCGCGGGAGGGCTCGTATGTACGTAGATATCGGCATGGACCTCGCCGTGCGGGCCAGTCAGGTGCTCGGCGTATTTGACCTCGATAATACGTCGTGGTCCAAGCGCACACGGGAGTTTTTGCAGCGTGCGCAGGAAGACGGCAGTCTCATCGAAGCAACCGATGAGCTTCCCAAGTCCTTCGTCCTCACGCAGGAATACGGCCAGACGCGCGTGTACTTAACAAAATACAACGCCTCCATCTTAGCGCGCCGTTTTTCTGGAACGAAATAGCTATTACTACCCCGTCTTCTTCAGAGAAGACACAAAGGAGTTATCCAATGAGCGAAGAAATTTTGAAAAACGAAGTCGTGGAAACGCAGTACGACGCCAGCCAGATCCAGGTTCTCGAGGGTCTGGAAGCCGTCCGCAAGCGTCCCGGCATGTACATCGGCTCGACGAGCGTGTCGGGTCTTCACCATCTGGTCTATGAGATCGTCGACAACGCGATCGACGAGGCTCTGGCCGGCTATTGCCATCATGTACAGGTAACGATCAACGAGGGAAACACGATCACCGTTTTAGACGATGGCCGCGGCATTCCCGTCGATATTCAGGCGCAGACCGGAAAGCCCGCGCTGGAGGTCGTTTACACCGTTCTGCACGCGGGCGGCAAATTCGGCGGCGGGGGCTATAAAGTCTCCGGCGGTCTTCACGGCGTGGGTGCGTCGGTCGTCAACGCCCTTTCTGAATGGCTCGTCGTCGACGTGTACCGTGACGGGAAAATCTACGAGATGCAGTTCTCGCGCGGCAGCATCACGAAGGAAATGCAAATTGTCGGCACGACCGACCAGCACGGCACAAAGGTCACCTTCAAGCCTGACCCCGAGATGTTCGATACCACGGAATACGACTACGAGACGCTTCATACCAGAATGCGCGAGCAGGCCTTCCTGAACGCCGGCCTTCACATCACCATTTCTGACGAGCGCATTGAATCTGCCGACAAGCCAGAAAAGGAACGCTTCGATTCCATGTGCTACGAGGGCGGTATCCGCGAGTTCGTCCAGTGGTACAACCGGCACAAAACGCCAATCCATCCGAGCGTCATCTACATGGCGGGTAAGAAGGGAGACCAGACGGCGGAGGTCGCGCTCCAGTATAACGACTCTTTTAGCGAGACGATCGTCTCCTTCGCAAACGACATCCATACCCCTGAGGGCGGCATGCATGAAGAGGGCTTCAAGCGGGCGCTTACCTCAGTGCTCAACGCCTACGGCCAGAAAAAGGGCATCATCAAGGGAGACGACAAGGTCTCCGGTGAGGATGTCCGCGAGGGCCTGACCGCAATCATCTCCGTCAAGTTGACAGACGCGCAGTTTGAAGGCCAGACAAAGGCCAAGCTCGGAAACGCCTCCGTCCGCGCACTTGTGAGTTCCATCGTGACCGATCAGCTTTCGACGTTCTTTGAGGAAAATCCCGCCGTCGCCCGTGCGATTCTGGACAAGGCCATGATGGCAAACCGCGCGCGCGAGGCCGCGAGAAAAGCAAAAGAGGCCATTCGCCGCAAGACCGGCTTAGAGTCCGGCCAGATGCCAGATAAGCTCCGCGACTGCAACGATACAGACCCGACCTTAACCGAAATTTACATCGTCGAGGGAGATTCCGCCGGCGGCTCTGCCACGCAGGGACGTGACTCGAGGTTCCAGGCAATCCTTCCCCTCTGGGGCAAGATGCTGAACGTCGAGAAGGCGAGAGCCGATAAGGTCTACGGAAACGATAAGCTCCAGCCCGTCATTACCGCTCTCGGCGCAGGTATCGGAGACGAATTTAATTTAGAGAAGCTCCGATATCACAAGGTCATCATCATGGCCGATGCCGACGTCGACGGCTCGCATATCCGCACGCTGCTTTTGACGTTCTTCTTCCGCTTCATGCGGCCCCTCATTGAGCAGGGCTATGTTTACTCCGCCGTTCCGCCCCTTTATAAGCTCTCGCGCGGCAAAACCACAAAGGTTGCGTTCTCCGACGAGCAGCGCGACCAGATTTCGAGCGAGATGCGCGGCGGTAATCCCAACGTGAAGATCGATATTTCCCGCTTCAAGGGCCTTGGCGAAATGGACCCGCACGAGCTCTGGGAGACGACCATGAATCCCGAAACCAGAACCCTTCGCCGCATCACGCTCGACGACGCGGTTGCCGCCGACCAGATTTTCACCGTCCTCATGGGCGAAGAGGTCGAGCCAAGAAAAGAATTCATCGAGGAAAACGCGAGGTACGTTGTAAATCTCGACATTTAAGTCCCTACAACTCCAAAAGGAGACCAATCTATGGCACATAAGAAAGATTACAAGCCCGAGGACATCATGTTCCCCGAACAGACGATTGTACAGTCCGAGCTCGTGCAGGAGATGAAGTCGTCGTACATTGACTACGCAATGTCGGTCATCGTCGGAAGAGCGCTTCCCGACGTGCGCGATGGCCTCAAGCCGGTTCACCGGCGTATTCTGTACGCCATGTACGAAGATGGCCTGACTTCGGACAAGCCCTTCAAAAAATCGGCGACCTGCGTCGGCGACGTCCTTGGCCGGTACCATCCGCACGGCGACGCTTCCGTCTACGACGCAATGGTCCGCCTTGCGCAGGACTTTTCCATGCGTTACATGCTGGTCGACGGCCACGGCAACTTCGGCTCTGTCGATGGCGATCCCCCCGCGGCCTACCGTTACACCGAGGCGCGCATGTCGAAGCTCTGCAACGAGATGCTGCGCGACATCGATAAAGACACCGTCAATTGGGACCCGAACTTCGACGAGTCGAGAAAAGAGCCGCGTGTGCTCCCGTCCCGGTTCCCGAACCTTCTTGTCAACGGTTCTTCCGGTATTGCCGTCGGCATGGCGACGAATATTCCGCCTCACAACCTCCGCGAGGTCATCGACGCATGCGTCTGCATTCTGGAAAATCCGGAGGCAGATCTGCTCGACCTCATGGAGCACATTCAGGGCCCCGATTTCCCGACGCGCGGTATCATCATGGGCAGAAGCGGCATCCGCGCCGCCTACTCGACCGGCCGCGGTAAAATCACCGTCCGTGCCAGAACCGAGCTCGAGGAGTTCGGCCAGAACCGCCAGCGCATCATCGTCACCGAGCTTCCCTATCAGGTCAACAAACGCCAGCTCATTGCCGCCATGGCCGACCAGGTGCGCGACAAGCGCCTCGAGGGTATTTCCGATATCCGCGATGAAACCGACCGCAACGGTATGCGCATCGTCATCGAGCTCAAAAAGGACGCGAACGCGCAGGTGGTCTTGAATCGCCTGTTTGCCCAGACACAGATGCAGACGACGTTTGGCGTGACAATGCTGGCTTTGGTGAATAACCAGACGCAGCCAAAGATCCTCTCTCTTCGCCACATGTTAGACGAGTATCTCGCCTTCCAGGAAGAGATCATCACCCGCCGCACACAGTACGACCTCAAAAAGGCGCTCGAGCGCCAGCATGTGCTCGAAGGTCTTCTCATCGCCGAGGAGAACATCGACGAGGTCATCAAGACCATCCGCAAGAGCTACGACGACGCGAAAGAACGCCTGATGGCGAGATTCAACCTGAGTGAAATTCAGGCGCAGGTCGTGCTCGACATGCAGCTCAAGCGGCTTCAAGGCCTCGAGCGCGAGAAGCTCCAGAACGAATATGACGAGCTCGAAAAGCGCATCGAGTACTACCGCGAGCTTCTTTCCAACGAAGAAATGCTCAAGGGCGTTTTAAAAGACGAGCTCATCGCCATCCGCGACAAATACGGCGACGAGCGCCGCACCGAAATTCAGGACGTGGAAGATGAGATCGACATTGAAGACCTCATTGAAGAGGAGCAGTGTGTCTTTACCCTCTCCCACGCGGGCTATATCAAGCGCGTCCCGGCCTCTACCTATCGCGCCCAGAAGCGCGGCGGCCGCGGCGTGACCGGGCAATCGTTCAAGGAAGAGGACTTCGCCGAGAGCGTCTTCTCCGCATCCACGCACGATTATATCCTCTTCTTCACAAGCCTCGGCAAGGTCCACCGTAAGAAGGGCTATCAAATTCCCGAGGCAGGCCGAACCGCAAAGGGCACGAATATTGTGAATATCCTGCCTCTCGAGCCCGGCGAGACTGTGACTGCCGGTATCACCGTCCACGAATTTGACGAAGATAACCTCATGTTCGTCACGAAGCAGGGCACCGTCAAGCGCGTCCTTCTCTCAAGCCTCAATACTGCGAGAAAAGCTGGTATCCGCGCCCTGACGCTGAACGACGGCGACGAACTTATCTCCGTCATGAAGACGAACGGCGAAAATAACATCCTCCTTGCCACCAGGGACGGCATGGCGATCTGCTTTAACGAAACGGATGTGCGCATCATGGGCCGCGACGCGGCGGGCGTAAAGGGTATTACGCTCAGTGACGGCGACGAAATTGTTGGCGCTGGCATCGCAGAGCCCGGCAAGCAGCTTCTTACCGTTACCGAGCTCGGCTACGGGAAGCGCACGGAGCTGACAGAATATATGCGCCTCGATGAAACCGGTGAGCGCCGCCCGCAGCAAAGAGGCGGCAAGGGTCTGAAGAATTACAACATCACCGCAAAGACCGGCCGCATCGCGGGCATTGCCATTGTCTCCGACGAAGACGACGTGATGCTCATAGAAAACGGCGGCGTTCTCATCCGCATGGCGGCCTCTGATATTAACGTTTACAAACGTGATACGCAGGGTGTTATTTTGATGCGTGTTGAGGAAGGTAACCGGGTTATTTCGATTGAACGGGTCGATCCTGAACAGGAAGAAGAATAATCGTTACTGCTGGCTGTGGCGGCGAGCGCCAGTTTAAACTGGCAGAAGCCTGCCAGAATCACCCTGGCGCTTGCCGCCACGGACGGCAAAAAAAGACACCACCATAGAGGTCTGTCCATGAAAACAGTAACCGTTTATACTGACGGCGCTTGCTCCGGAAACCCCGGCCCCGGCGGCTGGTGCGCCATTCTCCGCTACGGGGAAATCGAAAAGCAGCTCTCTGGCGGCGAGGCGAAGACAACCAACAACCGCATGGAGCTGACCGCCGTCATTGAGGCCTTACGGGCTTTGAAAACCCCTTGCCGGGTCGAGCTCTACTCCGACTCCAAATACGTCATTGACGCCTTGGAAAAAGGCTGGGCGCGCGGCTGGAAAGCGCGTGGCTGGGTCAAATCCGACAAAAAGCCCGCCCTGAACCCCGACCTCTGGGAGTCGCTCCTTTCCCTCTGTGACATGCACGACGTGCAGTGCCACTGGGTCAAAGGGCACGCGGAAAACGAATACAACAACCGCTGCGACCAGCAGGCCGTTCTGGAGAGCCAGAGGTTCAAATAAGCAAAAAAATCCTGTACCATTTTGGTACAGGATTTTTTATGCGAATCAGTTCCAGAAATCCGGCATCACGGACGGGTCTCCGGTATACGTTCCATCGTTATTGGAATCGCCGTTTCCGTTGTCATCCGGGTTATCATCCGGGTCGTAGCTCGGATCATCCGGGTCGGTGGGATCGGGCTCCTCCGGCACTTCGGGCTCGGGCTCGGTATACGGCGTGACCGAGTAGCAGCGGTCGCGGTGCTTGAACTGGTCGGTGTGCAGAAGCTCGGAGCGCATCGTGCTGCCGTCGGCCGCGATAAAGTCGCGATAGGCGTTGATCGTGTAGCCGGTATATTCGCTCTCTGTGACAGAACCAAGAATATACTTGTTTCCCGCTGCGTCGACAGCCAGATCGATGGCCTTGCCGTTTGCATCCACGCCCGCGCCCTTGGCAATCGTGATCTCCGTTTTCTTGCCGTTAATTTCGGCAACCGTCTTCCAGGCCGTCGAGCTTGCATATACGCCGCGGAGCTTGATATGATCGTAGTCATGCTCCTGCTTGGTGCCGACGAGCTTGATATGAACGTATCCGCCGGAAACTGACGCATCCACGCGCAGCGGCATATCGGTCGAGTTTTTGAACTTGTAATCCAGACTCGGCCAATAGATCGTCGCGTCCATGCCCGGCTCGACATACGTGACCAGATACATGTGCGGCGCGCGCTCCGTGACCTCGAGATCTGCCAGCAGCGTGCAGGTGTAGATCGTAGACGCAACCTGGCAGATGCCGCCGCCCTCCTGCGATTCACTCTTGCCGCCGTCGGTGTAGACGATTGCTGCCAGATAGCCCTTTTCCTTCGTGCGCTCGCCGACAATTTTGTTGAACGAGAACTCATCGCCCGGGTTCAAAATCGTACCGTCAATCGCCTTGCAGGCAAGCTCGAGGTTTTTCGTTCTTGCGGCGTTCGCAGTATGCGGGCTGTCGTAGGAAGCCAGAACGTCCGCAAAGTACGTCTTTTTAAGCTCCTCCAGCGTCACCTCGGGCACGAGGTCCTCCATCTGGATCGTGATGACCTCGCCCGCCTTGGCCATGGCAAGCTGCTGCGTGTAATACGGAAGATCGAAGCCGTAGCCGTTGACCTCGGGCACAAGCTCCTTCTTTTCCTCGTCGTAATACGCATCCGTCATTTCCTTGCAGTACTTATCATAATACTGCTGCAAATCGACGCTCTCGCACGGCACGGTGTCGTACTCAAAATCGAGGTCGCTGAAATCGCCCGACGAGAAGCGGGCAATGACTGCGTCATAGAGCTTGTCAGCGTCCAGAGACACTGCCGGAGACCCGGCGGTAATCGTGATCGTACCGGCCTCTTCGTTGACCTTTACAATAGGGTCGATCTTGTCGGACGCGCACTCGCGCGCGGTCTGGTCGACGAGCGTGCGGATATAATCTGTGTCGAGATTGAGGCTCGAATCGAGGTCGACCGAATATTCGCTCTTGCCCGCGCGCAGATAATTGATAACTGCCGAGATGGGGCCGCCCGAGCGGCCATAGCGCATCGCCTCGTCAATCGCCTGATCAGGGTTGAGCGCCACCTGCGTGACCTCCGGGGTCAGGCTCAGCGTCCGGTCGGGGAGCACGACATTTAAGGTATCGCTCGCGTAGCTCTTCTGCACGGCCTCAGACACCGCGGACACTGCCGCGTCCCGCTTAAGCCCGCCGACATTCACACCCGCAACATAGACATTCGGGTAAATCGCGTCCTGATTTTTGAGCACGAAGCCATACGAGCAGACACCGAGCACGACGACTACAACCAGCGCCAGCGCAATGATGAGCCCCTTCTTTCCGCCGCCGGACGAAGCCTTTGCCTCTTTGGGCTGCTTCGCAGGCTTACTGACCTGTTGTTCGGCCATCGACGGCCGCTTGGGCGCGCGGCTCTGCTCAAATTTTCCTTTCTTTCTGATAGGAATCCCTCCAATCTTCACCGACAGAATCTGCCGGGAATCGGTAACATGTCGTCACAAGCCAGAAAAGCTGAGATTATGACAACTATCATTATACCGAAGCGCCCCTCTTTTTGCAACGGCAATTCGACCAAGAATGCCATGCAAATTATGAATTTATCCTTAAGATTTGCCAGCGCCTGCGCCGGCTTCCCTCCCTGTTTGCATAGACGAGGAAGCGCCCTTATTTGTTCCGCAGCAGGCAGTACCGGTCGACAAGCAGCTGCGCCAGCTTCAGCGCATCCTCGCCCGACCTGAGCTTTACTGTAATGGCCGGCGTTTTCCCGGCGGCAAAGAACACACGCCCCTTGAAGCTTGCTTCCTCGCAGAGGCTCGAGATCGCGGCAAAATCGAATACGCCGAGCTTCACCGTGAGCGTCTGCCCCTTCTGGCTGAGTTCGACAATGCCACTCGATGCCGCCCGCGCGCGAAGAAGCGCAATTGCAATCAGGTTCATCACGCCCTTCGGGGGGTCACCGTACCGGTCGACGATTTCATCGAGCAGATCGTCTGCATCCTCCTGCGTGCGGATGGCCGCCATGCGGCGATACAGATCCATGCGCTGCTCGCCGGAGGAAACGTAGCTCTTCGAAATGTTCGCCGTCACGTCGAGGTCTGCCGTGCATTCCGGCTCCTTGAGCGCCTCTTCCCCGCGCTCCTCGAGTACTGCGTCTTCGAGCAATTTGAGATACATATCGTAGCCGACCGACAGCATGTGCCCCGACTGCTCCGAGCCCAGCAAATCGCCCGCACCGCGAATTTCCAAATCGCGCATCGCAATTTTGAATCCCGAGCCAAACTCCGCGTACTCACGGATGGCTTCCAGCCGCTTTTCGGCAATTTCAGAAAGGACCTTTCCACGCCGGAAGGTCAGATACGCGTAAGCATGGCGGCTCGACCGTCCCACGCGACCGCGCAGCTGGTGCAGCTGGGCAAGGCCGAGCTTATCCGCGTCCTCAATGATGAGGGTGTTCACGTTCGGAATATCGATACCGGTCTCAATGATCGTCGTGCAGACTAAGATTTGAATCTGTCCGTCGGACATTGCCTGCATCACGTCAGACAACTGCTCCTGATTCATCTTCCCGTGCGCAACCGCGACCTCAACGTCTCCCAGCCGCTCCTTGAGCTTCGCCGCGCACTCGTCGATCGATTCGACCCGGTTGTGTAGATAATACACCTGCCCGCCGCAGGCCAGCTCCCGGCGAATCGCCTCGTCCAGAATCCGGTCGCTGTGCTCGAGGACGAAGGTCTGCACCGGGTACCGGTCGTGCGGCGGCTGCTCGATGGTCGACATGTCGCGAAGTCCGGAGAGCGCCATGTTGAGCGTTCTCGGAATCGGCGTCGCCGACAGCGTCAGAACATCGACCCCGCGCGAAATTTCCTTCAGCCGCTCCTTGTGGCTCACGCCGAAGCGCTGCTCCTCGTCGACAATTAAGAGCCCCAGATCCTTGAAATGCACATTCTTTTGCAGCAGCTTGTGCGTGCCGATGATTAAATCAATCTTGCCGGACTCCAGCTCCTGCAAAGTCTTTTTCATCTGCGTCGCCGTGCGGAAGCGAGACAGCACGTCGATCGTCACCGGAAACGAGCCGAAGCGTTTGAGGGCCGTTAAATAATGCTGCTGCGCAAGCACCGTTGTCGGGACCAGAATCGCGGCCTGCTTGCCGTCTAAGATGCACTTCATGACCGCCCGCAGCGCAACCTCCGTCTTGCCGAAGCCAACGTCGCCGCAGAGGAGCCGCTCCATCGGAGCCGGAGACTCCATATCGTGCTTGATCTCCGCAATCGCCCGCAGCTGATCGTCCGTCTCCGCGTACTCAAAGCTCTCTTCAAACTCCTTCTGCCACGGCGAATCCGCCGAAAACGCAAAGCCGGGCCTTCTTTTCCGCTCGGCGTAGAGTTGAATGAGCCCCGCAGCCAGATCTTTCGCCGCCGCCTTGGCCTTCGCCTTGGCCTTCTGCCATTGGTCGCCGCCGAGCTTATTGAGCCGAACCGTCTGGTTCTCTCCGCCGGAGCCAATATACTTGCTGACAAGGTCCAGCTGCGTCGCGGGAACGTACAGCATATCTGTCCCCTGATACGCGATTTTCACGTAATCCTTGACTGCGCCGCCCACCTTCATCTGTTCCATGCCGACATAGCGGCCGATGCCGTGGTGTTCGTGGACAACGAGATCGCCCGGCGTGAGGTCGGTGAAGGACTCCAGCTTTTTGCGGTTCGAGGGCGCTTTTTTGGGCGTTACCTTGCGCTCAGTTTTTTTGACGAGCAGCTGCCCCTCTGTTAAGATGGCAAATCGCAGCTCCGGATATTCAAGACCCGCCGGAAGCGAGCCGTCTGTGAGGAAGATCTGCCCCGCCTGCGGCAGATGCACCGCCGGAAACGCGAGCAGCGCATTCACGCCCTCTTTACCGAGCATCTCCTTGAGAATTTCCCCGCGCCGTTTGCCGCCGCAGAGCACAAGGCAGCCATAGTTGTTTTTGACGTAGTTTTTCAGATCATTGACCGCCGTCTCAAGGCTTCCTCCATAGCCCGGAAGCTGCCGCGCCGTAACGGAAAGCAGCTGCTTAGGCGGAAGACTCTCCGGAAAGCGCGCGGAGAGGAAGCTGTCAAAATAGACGGCCGGGTGGCCCTTTACCTTCGCGGCGAGGTCTTCCAAGCTGAGATAAAATTCGCACAGCTCTCCCACCAATCGTCCGGACTCCAAAAACGCGTCGAGCCCGAGGCCGAATTCTTCCTCCTGCGCCTTTGCCGCGCGCGAGAGCGCCCCATGGTCGCAGAAATAGACAGCAGTTTCGCTCGGAAGGTAGTCCGCCGCGCAGGCGAATTCCGGATAAATAAGCGCCATGTACCGGTCGGCCGACGGGAAGTTCACGCCGCTTTGCAAGGCTTCGATATCCCGCGTGAGCGTGGTAATCAGGTTCTCGTGGGGCGTTTTCCGCCGCCTTTGCCGCGCAATGATGCTCTCTAAATCCCGACACAGCCCGGAAATCCCCTCCGGGTGCAGCTGTGGCAGGCTCTCGGCCACGGGAAGAAGCATCGCCTCTTCCGTATTTTCCGTCCTGCGCTGCGTCGTGGGGTCAAAAAAGCCCATCGCGTCGAGCTCGTCTCCAAAAAACTCACACCGCACCGGCTGCTTTTCGCCCGGGGAATATACATCCAAGATTCCGCCGCGCAGCGCGAACTGTCCCGCGCCCTCAACAAGCGACGTTCTCGCGTAGCCCGCCTGCGTGAGCTTTTCCGCCAAGTCCTCCGGAGAGAAGCTTGCGCCCACGCGAAGGCGAATGCTGGCCGAAAACAGAACCTCACGCGGCATCGTCCGGAGTGATAACGCCTGCGCGCTGGAAATGACAAGCGGCAGCTTTCCGGCAGCCAAATCGTAAAGAAGCTTCAGCCGCTTCTGCTCCCACTGCCGCGAGACGCCCGAGGCCTCCACAAAGGTTAGCTCTCGTTCCGGGAGAATCGGAATCTGTACGCCGAGAAAGCTCTCGAGCTCTTCCTGCAAGCGCGACGCGGCCATCTCGTCCTGACAGATCATGACCGACGGACGCGCGCAGGAGGCATGCAGCGCGGCAAGAAAATGGCTGCGCGTAATCTGGCTCAGACCCGAAATCGCCGCGACGCTCCCGCGCGAAATAGAGTCTTGCAGCTGATGAAATTCCGGGCTCTTATCCAGAACCTGCAACAAAATGTTCAGAGTAACCGCCTCCTATAGCCTAAAATCTGGAAGTTTCGCCCGCGACCGATTGCCCCCATAGCAAAAACCATGGGGGTTGCGCGCGAAACCTGTGGATAAAACAAGAATATGAAAAACCAACCGCGCCCGGAGCTACAATTCCTTCGGACGAGGCAGGCTGTTATTTCCCATTGTATGCGCTCGCGGCCTTTTCCGTGCCGTTTTCCACGATGCATAGTGCCGCTTCCGCCGCGTGGTGGAGCGCCGTCTGGAACGCCTCCTGGTCTTCCTTCGGAATGTTGGAGAGCACCCAGTCGGCAAGATCATAGTCTGGGTGCGGCTTGTCGCCCACGCCGACCTTCACACGCGGAAACGCATCAGTTCCGAGACTCGAGATGATCGACTTGATCCCATTGTGGCCGCCGGCCGAGCCGTTTTTGCGCACACGGATGCGCCCAACGGGCAGACTAATGTCGTCAAAAATCACGATGATCCGCTCCGGCGGGATTTTATAAAAGTGCGCGCAGGGCTCAATGCACAGGCCCGACGCGTTCATATACGTCTGGGGCTTGACGAGAATCAGGCGCTTTCCCTTGTAGTCGCACACGCCGACCTCGCCCTTGAATTTCGGCTTGTTCACGCGTACGCCGAGCGCCTTGGCTAAAAGATCGAGCGCGAGAAAGCCGGTATTGTGCCGGGTCTTTTCATACTCCCGGCCGGGGTTGCCGAGACCCGCAATGAGCCAGGTCTCGGCAGCGTTGGACGAAAAAAGCATATCAGAACAGAACGGACATCGAGGTCTCTTCGTAGATTCTCTGGATTGCGTCGGCAAAGACAGGCGCGACGTCGATGTAGCGGATCTTCTTGGGTGCGTTTTCGGGCGCGGGGATGGTGTTGAGCAGCGCCAGCTCCTTGATGCAGCTGTTTTCCAGCCGCTCGAGCGCCGGGCCGGACAGAACGCCGTGCGTTGCGCAGGCATAAACCTCGGTTGCGCCGCCGATTTCAACGATCGCCTTCGCCGCGTTGCAAAGAGAGCCCGCCGTGTCGACCATATCATCATAGAGAAGGCAGCGCTTGCCCTTTACGTCGCCGATGACGTTCATGACCTCGCACTGGTTGGCGCGCTCGCGGCGCTTGTCGACGATAGCAAGGCCCATGCCCATCTTGTTGGCAAACGAACGGCTTCTGGCAACCGAGCCTACGTCGGGGGAAACGACGACCATGTCCTCCGGGTTTTCGAACTTGTCGAGGAAGTACTTGACGAACACGGAGGTTGCGTGCAGGTTGTCCACAGGGATATCAAAGAAGCCCTGAATCTGCGCGGCATGCAGGTCCATTGTGAGCACACGGTCAGCGCCTGCGGCTTCGATCATGTTGGCGACGAGCTTCGCGGAGATCGGGTCACGACCCTTGGCCTTGCGGTCCTGACGGGCGTAGCCGAAGTACGGCATGACGGCGGTGATACGGCCGGCAGATGCGCGGCGGCACGCGTCGATCATGACGAGCAGCTCCATAAGGTTGTCGTTGACGGGCTTGCAGGTGGACTGGACGATGAACACGTCGCTTCCGCGCACAGACTCGTTGATGCTGACGGAAACCTCGCCGTCGGCAAACTTGTTGACCGCGCAGTCGCCCATCGGCAGCCACAGCTTGCGGCACACGCCCTCGGCGAACGGACGGTTTGCGTTGGCACAGAAGACCTTGACGTTTTTACCGTGCGAAATCATATGAAATTACCCCCATAATTTTTGAATTCCGTTTTGTTCTCTTCTGACTTTTTATTCAGCGGATTCCTCCGCAGGAATACAGAATTATTTTTCTTTGAGCTTGTGCTTGCTGGCCCAGTCCCGCTTATTCTGCTGGCGGGCTCTTGCAATCGAGAGCGCCATCGCCGGAATGTCGTCCGTAATGGTCGAGCCCGCGGCAATATATGCGCCCTCTCCCACGCGCACAGGCGCGATGAGATTGGTGTTGCAGCCGATGAAGGCGGAGTCTTCGATGACGGTGCGGTATTTTTTCGCGCGGTCGTAGTTGACCGTCACGGTGCCGCAGCCGAAGTTGACGTTCTTTCCCACGTCGCTGTCTCCCACATAGGTCAGATGCGAGATCTTTGTACCGTCGCTGACGTTGGAGTTCTTGATCTCCACGAAATCGCCCACGCGCACGCAGTTTCCGACGTTCGATCCCGGGCGGATATAGGCAAACGGGCCGACATGCGTGTCGTAGCCCACAGACGAATTATAGATCTGCGAGGCGTTGACCTTTGTGCCGTCTCCGACGCGCGCGTTCTCGAGATAGCTGTTGGGGCCGATCGTGCAGTTTTTGCCGATTGAGGTTTGCCCGCGCAGAATTGTTCCGGGAAGAAGCGCTGTTCCCGCGCCGACGGAGGCCGCTGGGTCGACATACGTCGTGTTGTAGTCCCAGATTTCGATGCCCTGCCGGGAGAGCTCGTAGAGCTTCGCGCGCGATAAAACCGGCTGCCAGCTCGTCATCTCCTGCAAATCGGCAACCCCGTACACGCCGTCGCGGTCGGTATACGGTACGCCGTGATCCTTTAAGAATGCCGTGAAAATAAACTTTTCATCGAGCGCCGCCATGAGCGCAGCTTTCGATACAGACGTGACCGGGCTCGCGATGGGCGCGGAGTCGAACTGCTCCTCGTCCGCCGCAAACGGCAGAATGACCGCCGGACCCGTCACAACGATGATATCCTCTTCTGTTTCATCCGCTGTGGATAAAAATACGTGCAGCTGGTCGCTTGTCGCCTCAACGGACGGGCAGCTGAACTCCACATCGTCCGGGAAGCACGCGCGCGCCTCGCGCTTGAACCGCTCATGGCAGACCAAAAAGAACCGCCCAACGCCGCCAGCCATCAAAGAGGACGCCAACCACGAAAGCAAAGGCGTACCCATGATATTTTGCAGCATCATTGGGCGGGAAAAACCGGTTTTGGGCGTATCATCAGGAATAAAGATCACTGCGGACAGTCCAGCCAAAGCACTCACACATCCTTCCATCCACACGGGACTAGTCATACGTACCAGCATTATAGCAGATAAAAACGCTTTTGTATAGGAATTTCCCCGGAAATTTCGGAAAAAATAAAGCTGCCGCGCAGGTTTCCAGATTTTTATCATTTAAGCCCTAAAACCCGCCGGGAAAGCGGGTTGGTCATTGCGAAACATAAAAATGTGTGGTATACTATTCAGACAATTGCGGAAAAAGAGGAAAAATTATGCTCGAACTGAAAAATTTAAGCTTCGCCGCGTCTGCCGAAAGCGGAACGGTAGACATTCTCAAGCATATCGATCTGACCGTCGAGGATGGAAAGTTCATCGTCATCACCGGCCCGAACGGCGGCGGCAAAACGACGCTTGCCAAAGCTATCATGGGCCTTGTTACGCCCACCGAAGGCCAGATTATCTGGAACGGCGAGGATATCACGGCCCTTTCCATCACAGAACGAGCCAAGCGCGGCATCTCCTACGGCTTCCAGCAGCCGCCCCGGTTCAAGGGCATCCGCGTCTCGGACCTTCTGAATGTTGCAGCGGGCAAGACGCTTGGGCACGACGAGGCATGTTCGTATCTCACGAAAGTCGGCCTCTGCGCCAGAGATTACCTGAACCGCGATGTGGACACCAGCCTTTCCGGCGGCGAGGTCAAGCGCATCGAGATCGCGACGATTCTTGCCAAAAACGCGAGCCTCATGCTCTTCGACGAGCCTGAAGCCGGTATCGATCTCTGGTCGTTTGCCAGACTGACCGAGACGTTCCAGCGGCTCCACGACGAGGGCGGCAGAACGATTATTATCATCTCCCATCAGGAGCGCATCATCCGCCTTGCCGACGAGATCATCCTCATATCCGGCGGTCAGGTCACCGGCCGCGGTACGGCAGAGGAAATTTATCCGCAGATTCTGGCCGATACGGTCACGGGCTGCAACATGCTGGAGGTGGACGGCACATGCTGAACGACGTACAAAAGCACATTTTACAAGTTGTCGCCGACATGGCGGACGGAAACGCACCCGGCGCGGTCAATATCCGCTCCGACGGCCAGAAGGCCTACCGGCGCAATACGGATAACATCGAGATCGTCTCGAAGACCGATAAAGACGGCATCGATATCAAGATCAAGCCCTTTACCAAGCACGAGGATGTGCACATCCCGGTTGTCCTGACAAAGTCCGGCTTCCATGACATGGTCTATAACGACTTCTTTGTCGGCGAAGGCTCGGAAGTGACGATCGTCGCCGGCTGCGGCATTCACAACTGCGGCGACTGCGACTCCCAGCACGACGGCATCCACACGTTCTACGTGGAGAAAAACGCGAAGGTCACCTATATTGAAAAGCACTACGGCGAGGGCGAAGGCACGGGCAAGCGCATTTTGAACCCGCAGACGATCGTCTACCTTGCCGAGGGTGCGCAGATCACAATGCTGACGAGTCAGATCGCTGGCGTGGACGATACGAAGCGGTACACCAAGGTTGTGGCCGAGGGCGCAAACTCCGAGGTCATGATCACGGAAAAGCTCCTCACGCATGCCGACCAGCACGCCGTGAGCGAGATGGACGTGATTTTAAACGGCGAGGGCTCACGCACAAGAGTCATTTCCCGCTCCGTCGCCAAGGAAGCGTCCACGCAGGTCTTCTATCCCAGAGTGCAGGGCAACGCTCCGTGCTTCGGCCATGTGTCGTGCGACGCGATCATCATGGGCACGGCGAAGGTCCGCGCGATTCCCGAAATTTCGTGCAACCACGTCGATGCGGGCCTCATCCACGAGGCCGCCATCGGCCGCATCGCGGGCGAGCAGCTTTTAAAGCTCGAAACCCTCGGCCTTACCCCCGAGGAAGCGGAGGAAAAAATCCTCGAGGGCTTCCTCCGCTAACAATCCACAGATGAAAAGCGATACTTGAAGCTTTCAGGTATCGCTTTTTTATGGAGTACACATGAATAGAACCAGTTTTCAATCGATCAAGCCACAATTGCGGGAGGTCTGGCGGCTGAGCCTGCCTGCAATCCTCACGCAGATCACAACAATCGCCATGCAGTACATCGACTCTGCGATGGTCGGCCGGCTCGGGGCGAACGCTTCTGCTGCCATCGGTCTTGTTGCGTCGAGCACATGGCTGATGAACGGTGTGTGCTATGCGCTTGCGGCGGGCTTTTCCGTGCAGGTGGCGCACCGCATCGGAGCCGGAAACGAAAAGGAAGCCAGGAACGTTGTCCGGCACGGGCTGTTGTCTGCCGTTCTTGTCGCCGGTCTTCTGTGCCTCATCGGCGTGGCCATCCATATGCACCTTCCCGTCTGGCTCAAGGGCGACGCAGAAATTACATACGATGCGGGGCGCTATTTTCTGACGTTCGCGTGGATGCTTCCGTTTACGCAGATGTCGTCTCTTACCTCGTCCTTCCTTCAGTGCGCGGGCGATATGCTCACGCCGAGCATTTTAAACGCCGTCATGTGCGTGCTGGACGTGATCTTCAACACGCTTCTGATTCCAAAGCACGGCGTCTTCGGTGCGGGCCTTGGGACGATGCTTGCCTGCGCGGTCGTGAGCCTTCTGATGCTATATTTTTGCTGCGCGAGAAACGGCCAGCTCTGCCTGCGCCGGGAGGAGCATAGATTTGACGCATCGATTCTCAGAACGGCGCTCAGGATCGGAACGCCCGTTGCCGTGCAGGAGGTCGCGATGTGCGGCGCGCAGGTCGTCTCAACGGCCATCATTGCGCCCCTCGGCGCAGTCTCAGTCGCAGCAAACGCCTTTGCCGTCACGGCAGAAAGCATCTGCTACATGCCGGGCTACGGCATCGCAAACGCGGCTGCTGCGCTCGTCGGCCGCTCGGTCGGCGCGAAAGATCTGGAAAAGGCCAAACGCTGCGGCAATATCTGCATCGGCCTCGGCGCGTTTCTCATGACCTGCACGGGCGCTGTCATGATGCTCATTTGCCCCATGGTCTTCGGCCTTCTCACGCCTGTTCCCGAGGTGCAGACTCTGGCCGCAAGGGTGCTTCGCATCGAGCTTCTGGCAGAGCCTTTATTCGGCGCGTCAATCGTTGCGGCAGGCGCGCTGCGCGGCGCGGGCGATACGCTTGTGCCGAGCCTTCTGAATTTAGGCAGCATCTGGATCGTCCGCGTGGGAAGCGCGCTGGTTCTGGTGCGGCGCTTCGGCCTCACCGGCATGTGGATCGCCATGGCCGTCGAGCTCTGCATCCGGGGCCTGCTGCTTCTCTACCGCCAGAAAACAAGCAAATATTATCGTCCAAAAGCTGCAAAAAGGCCATGATCAAAGATCACGGCCTTGATTGTCCTTGTGCAAAATTTTCCGTCAATGCGTAGTAGTCCGTTAATGTTAAAAGTATATTTTCTTGAATTTATGTGATATGATAGCACAAAAGTTCTAAAAGGATG
>CAKASQ030000076.1 GCA_916988195.3 Oscillospiraceae bacterium | reverse complement strand
ATGCCCAAAAGCCACAAAACAGATACGCCGAGGACTTTTGCGAATATCGGTATTTCATAGTCAGGAACAAACCGCGTCCCGATCTCAACGCGGCTGATCGAATCGCGCTCCATAATTACGCCCTCGACCTGAACGCGCGCCGCGAGGTCTGATTGTGATAGCCGCTGTTTCAGCCGCGCTTCCCGGATGCGTTCACCGCAGATATTCTTTTTCCCGTTGTAATCGTATATCTTCATGCGCTGCGCGCCGCCCTCCTTGTGCTAATGATCTGCATTATTCTTGACTTTAACACGCGGATGAATGATAATTGTGTTAAAGGTCAGCACGACCGAAAAATATCAGGAGGGCTACTCATACCATGAAAAAACTGAAAACGTGGCAAATCGTTCTTCTTGTGATCTTCTATCCCATCGGCATTTGTGTATGGATTTATCGGGTCTGGAAGAAAAACAAGCTAAAGCGGGACGCGGCTGCGGCTGCTGTCGCCCGCCGGGAAGCAAAAGAACGAGAAGATGCGGCACGTCTGGAAGCGTGGCGCGCAGAGCGGGCAGCGCGGGAAACGTTGAAATTCAAGGTTGTCGGCGTGACGTTCAAAAACGAGGACGGGAAAAGCCGTCAAACGCTTCTACGCAAGCTGCATTTCGGGGACGCGCCCTTTAACAGCGACGATGGCGTTGACATTACGATTGAACGCGGGGCATATCAGGGCGAACCGGCGTTTTCCGTATTTTCCGAAGGTCATCAGGTCGGCAATATCAGCAAAGATGACGTGCCGTTTTTCGTGCGGCGTTGGAGCGATTTTGTCGGCGTGACTTCCGCCGAAGTCTACGGCGGCGGAACGGATGACGAGGGGCATTCGATCAACTACGGCATGAAAATCAACTGCGAGTTCCGCAAACAGGCGTAATGAAAACGAAAAGAGCGGGCGGGGAATCAAACCCCCGCCCGCTCAAATTATTTTTTGTCCGGGATAGCGTCAAGCATACCCGCGCTTTCAAAAGCGTTGTAAAGAATCTGCGCGACGGCTTCGCGCGTAATGGGCTGCTGCCACCCATAATTGCCCGCGCCGTCTCCGTTGAAAATGCCCTTTCGCTTGCAGAATTCCGCCGCGTCGCGCGCCCATGCGGAGGGCGTGTCGCCCGTGTCGGCGCAAGAGGTCAACTGTTTCCGTGCTTCTTCAATGTTCATGTCCAATTCCTCCCCGGATAACCGTTCCTTGAATTTCTTCCATTGTTCATTGCCGGACGTGCCGTAATAGGTGTTCGTATCGTCGCCCATCCACGGACGCGGACACCATTTCCCCGTAACGTCGTAATGCCGCACGACGTTTTCAAGCGGGACGTTGTATTTCTGCATCAGCATTTGTGTGAATACAACAAGGTTGTCCACGATCTCCGGCGGGAAATACCAATCTGCGGGCGCTGCGGAACGCGCCGTAGATTTGTCCAGCTTATACGGTCGGACTTCAATGCCGATACTGTTTTCATTCCTGCATCGCGGGTGAACGTATGCGCCGGATGTGCCGCAATGCCAAGCAATATTGTTGTCCTCGACGCACTGATATACGGTGCTTCCTTCGTCTAAGCAATAATGCGCGGATGCCTGAATACCCGGCGTATTGAAATAGTTTGCAACTGCTGCCGCCGTACCGAGCGAACCGAAATAATGAATCACGATGTATTCAATTTTCCGCCGCCCCGTGCATCGCCTGAAATTGCGGCTGATAAGCCGCTGTTCAATTGTCAGGGGCATTATTGCGCCCCCTTGCTTTCTACTGCGTCGCTGATCTTCTGCGTCTGCGTGCCGAAGTAGAACGCAATCACGACCGTATAAACGACCATGAATTCCTGACTGATCTGCTTCGTAACGGCTAAGTACGCGAATACCGCCGTCAGCGCAAGTGTCACAATGCTTTTGACGCTCAAAAGCGCGCCGATTCGTTTCAGAATGATTTCGTTCATGTGTTTTCCTCCTTTTAACAGTCCCGTTTCAGTGTGGTTTCGTACACGATACCGCCCGCCGTGTTTTCTGCCTTGCTTTTGTTCAG
>CAKASQ030000075.1:68225-124656 GCA_916988195.3 Oscillospiraceae bacterium | reverse complement strand
TTTCTTGGCATTTTACGACTGACGACGCTCGAATTAAGCTTTCTCATCTCTATCCAGAAATAAAATTTTAGAATTAACGAGCTAGTAGGGGCGGACGACTCTGTCCGCCCGCAGAAAAATCCGGTTTTCACGGAACTCTTCGGCGAATTCGAAACTTCCCTTGGGCGGACAGGGTCGTCCGCCCCTACAAATCGCTTCAGATCACAGCAAAAGCCTCTCTGCTTTCCGGCAGAGAGGCTTTTGCGTTGAAACAAAGGTTTTATGCGCTCTGCTTTTCCAGCTTCCGGTTGCGGAAGTAGAGGCAGATGTCAATGGTAACCATGGTGATATTGAGAATGTAAAAATAGAACGCGAGATTGTGATTGTGCTCGATGAGCTTCGCGGAAATGCCGCAGAGATAGCCGAACAGGATAAAAAAGCTGAAAAAGATGCTCTTGCCCTTCGTCGAGCGGCTGCGGTAGGAACGGATGATGGAAAGCGGCCACGAAATGCCAAAGCTGATGATCATCATGGCCTCCAAAAGCTCTGCAAGCTGCATAGTCTCAATCTCTCTTTCTTGTATAATCCGGGAGTAGGCGCGGCGAGAGCGTGTCTGTCTCAATGCCCGCTGCGCTTCGTTCTTCCTCAAAGGCCGCCACATGGGAAAGCGTCAGCGCGCCAATGGTGACGGATTTCGACTTTTCGCCCGCGTTCCGTCCGGCATTGCGGCCAAAGACGATGATATCGAGCAAGCTGTTGCCCATGAGCCGGTTTCTTCCGTGGATACCGCCCACGACCTCACCCGCGGCGAACAGGTTTTCCACATCCGTCTGGCCGTCCGGTGTAATGTGCAGACCGCCGTTCTGATAGTGGAGCGTGGGATAGACCAGGATCGGCTCCGTGCGGATATCGATGCCGTGCTTTCCAAACATGCGCATCATTGCGGGAATCCGCTTTTCGATCGTTCCCTTGCCGCCCTTTCGTTCGATCATCGGCGTATCGAGCCATACTGCGTCGCCCAGCGGGGTCTTGACGCCCTTCTGGCGCTCGGAGCATTCTCTTATGATGGAGGCCGCCGCCACGTCTCGCGTCTCGAGGGGGTTCATGAACGCCTCGCCCTCACAGTTCACGAGCATCGCACCGACCGAGCGGACCTTTTCCGTCACCAGTGCGCCATAGATCTGCGCCGGGAAGGCCGCGCCCGTGGGGTGGTATTGGAGCGTATCCGGATAGAGAAGCTTTGCGCCCGCGCGGTAGCCGAGAATCAGACCGTCTGCCGTCGCGCCGTAGTGGTTGGACGTCGGGAAGCCCTGATAGTGGAGCCGTCCCGCACCGCCGGTCGCTAAAATCACAGTCTTCGCCCGAGCGATCAGGAGTTCCTTTGTCTCCATGTTCTGGAGCACCGCGCCTGCGCAGCGGCCGTTTTCGTCCTTGATGAGTTCAATGGCCGACGTGAAGTCCACAACCTCAATGCCGCGGTTTAAAACCTCGTCGCGGAGCGTGCGCATGATCTCCGCCCCGGAGTAGTCCTTGGCCGCGTGCATGCGCTTTCTGGATGTGCCGCCGCCGTGGGTCGTGATCATCGTGCCGTCCGGCGCTTTATCAAACTCTACGCCAAGGCCGGACAGCCACTGAATGGCCTCCGGCGCTTCGGTGACCAATTTATACAGAAGGTCCTTCTGCGCCGCGAAGTGTCCGCCGCCGTAGGCATCCAAAAAATGCTGCGCGGGAGAGTCGTTCGGCTTGTCCGCCGCCTGAATGCCGCCCTCGGCCATCATCGTGTTCGCGTCGCCCATGCGAAGCTTTGTGACCAGCAGCACCTTCGCGCCCGCGTTGTCGGCTTCGATCGCTGCCGAGCAGCCCGCGCCGCCGCCGCCGATGATCAAAACGTCCGCGTCATAGTCCACGCGCTCCAGATGCGGCTTTTCAAGGTCAATTCTCGGCTTGCCCTCTAAAAGAGCCGCCAGCTCGAGCGGCACCTTGCCGCCCTTGTTTGGGCCGATGCGAAGGGTCGTGAACTGGTTTTCGCGGTAGTCGGGATGGAAGGTCCGGAGCAAAACCTCCTTTTCCTCCGCGCTCATACGCGCCGGGTTCAGCTTGACGTTTTCCGCCCGTGCGGCCTCGACCTTGCGGATGGATTCCAAAATTTTCGGGTCTGTATACATCTCGCTGCCTCCTTACGCTTCAATTTCGCGGTGGTTGTAAAGCTCCTTGATCTCACTCAGGGGCTTTTCCATCAGGTTTTCAATCAGCGCCTCGAATTTTCCCTCGCGGATCTCTTCGACGCGAACGTCCAGATGCTCGCAGTGCGGGGCCAGGTACTTGCCGTTGAGTCGGCGCGCGAGCATCGCGACCTGCGGGTGCGAAATCCCGGCGGGACATCTCGACGAGCACACGCCGCACATCACGCAGTCAAACGATTCTTCGGCGCACTTTTCATATTCTCCGCGCTGGGCGTAGGCGATGTACTGCATGACGTTGAGTCCCTGCGTGCAGGCCTTCGTGCAGGCGTTGCAGCCGACACAGGAGTAAATCTCCGGGTAGAGCTGCATCATAATCTGCTGCGTCGGCTTGACTTTTTCGATGTCGTAGACCTCTTTCACGAGCGGGAAAAACGGCAGCGTCGCCACATACATGTTGTTTTCGACCTTTGTCGAGCAGGCAAGACATGCCTTCAGCTCCCGGTCGCCCGCGATGCGGTAGATCGTCGCGCACGCGCCGCAGAAGCCGTTGCGGCAGCCGCAGCCGCGCACGAGCTGGTAGCCGGAATACTCCATGGCCTCCATGATCGTCAGGCTCTCCGGCACCTCATATTTTTTGCCGAACAGAAAAACAGTTACCATATTTTCCATTGCAATTCTCCTTAATATTCATCTGGCAACTCATCGAGCTGATCGAACCGGAATACAGGGCCGTCTTTGCAGACGTATTTGTTTCCAATGTTGCAGCGGCCGCATTTGCCGAGCGCGCACTTCATCTTGAGCTCCATCGTCGTATACACCTGCTCACGCGCAAAGCCGAGCTCCATTAGCCCCGCGAGCGTGAACTTGATCATGATCGGGGGGCCGCACATGACAACAGTCTTGTCGGTTGTAAAGCCGAGCTCCTTGACGTAATTTGGCACAAAGCCCACGTGGCCGCTCCATTCCGGCTGCTCGCGGTCGATGGTCAGATGGACGTTAATGCCATCTTCTTTACACCAAACATTCTCGATTTCCGGATAGTCGACAAGGTCTTCCATCGAGCGCGAACCGTAGACAATGTCAATTTTGCCGTAGCGGCTACGATAGTATCGACAGTAGTTGATGACCGAGTGCAGCGGGGCTAAGCCAATGCCGCCCGCGATGAAAAGGAGGTCCTTGCCCGCGAACGCGGTATCGACGGGAAAGCCGTTTCCGTAGGGGCCGCGGATCGTAATCTCCTGTCCCGGCTCCATGTCGTGGAGCCAGTTTGTGACGCAGCCGCACTTTTTGATGGAGAACTCAACAAACGCCTCCTCCGTGGGGCTCGAGGTGATGGAAAACAGCGCCTCGCCCACGCCGGGAACAGACAGCATCGCGCACTGGCCGGGGATATGCTCAAAGGGCTTTTTGCCGCTTAATCCCACCACGCGGAAGGTTTTCACGTCCGGCGTGTCGACGCGGATATCTGTCACAACGGCAAGCTTTGGAATCAAAGGGTCATTTCGCATCGTCGCCGCCTCCCATCGTTTTGATGACCTTTACAATGTTCATATGAATCGGACACTTCTGCAAGCACCTTCCGCAGCCGACGCAGCCAAACTGCCCGTCGTTATTGTCCGGGAAATAGACCAGCTTGTGCATGAAGCGCTGGCGGAAGCGCTCGAGCTGCGTGGGTCTTGGCTGCCCGGCCGACATTTTGGTAAAGTCGGAGTACATGCAGCTGTCCCAGCAGCGGAAGCGCCGGACGGTTTTGCCGGTATTGAACTCCTGCACATCGTAGCACTGGCAGGTCGGGCACACGAACGTGCAGGTACCGCAGCCAAGGCAGCTTTCAGACAGGCTCTTCCACTCCGGCCGGTTAAACAGCGCTTCGGTTTCTCCTGCCCCGACCTTGCTCAAATCGAGCTGGGCCAGCGGCAGTTTTTCTAAAATTACATGCAGCTTTTCCTGCTGGGCCTTCACCGCTTCCTCACCGCCGTCTTCGAGCATGGGAAGCTCACTTGTGAGCGTCTCACCCTTCGCGGTATTGGCCTGCCAGTAGAGAGTTTCCTCATCCATCCAGCACGACACGTCGCCCGCAGGATTGGCAGGGTCGATGCCGAAGCTCCGGCAGAAGCAGGTCTCGTCCGGCTTCGTGCAGGCGAGCGTGATAACGGTTCCCATCTCGCGCCGCGAGGCATAGAACGTGTCGACCGGCGCTTTCAGAAATACCTTGTCGAGAATTTCAAAGCTTCTCGCGTCGCACGCACGCACGCCAAAGACCGTGAACGGCCGGACGTCCTCGCGCGTCTCAAAAATTTCGATAGATTTCCCTTCCCGCTTGAATCCGGCGAGGTTTTCCACCTGCGGGAAAAACAAATCCTTAGCCGAGCGCGCGGTATTCAGTCTTCTCGAGCGTGCCGCGCCCTCCTTCCAGGCAGCAAACTGTGCCTGACCGGCTGCGTCGTCCTGCGGCAGATAGAGCGTCTGCTGCGCCGCGATGGCTGCAAAGAGGCTCTCCAGTTCTTTCAAAGCAAGCTTCTTCATCCCTTCGCGCCCCCTCTCTCATAGACCACAGACGGCTCACAGTCGTCCTTGCGGAAGTCCATCAGAGGCGGCCGGGACTCTAAGTCTGCGCCAGCCTGATACGCGCCATAGAGCTCGTTCGTGTCCTTGATGAACTTGCGGTTGAGAAGATGCAGCGGAATATGCTGCGGACAGACGCGCGAGCACTCGCCGCAGTCCGTGCAGCGGGAGGTCACGTGGAACGCCCGGATGATGTGGAAGAAGTTCTCCTCAAAGTCGCTTGCCGCCGCCTTGTTGTCGGTTCCAAGATTATGATTGTCGAACACGCACGTCTCGCACGTGCAGGCGGGACAGACGTTCCGGCAGGCGTTGCAGCGGATGCAGCGCGAGAGCTCCCCGCGCCAGAACGAGAACCTCTCTTCGGGGCTTAACCGTTCCAGCCGCTCGACCTCATCAAACCGATGACTCTCGGGACAGTCTTCCCCCTGCTCGCCCAGCAGCTCGTCGAAGATCACGAGCTTTTTACTCTTGCAGGTCTTGCACTTGAGAAGCAGCGCGTCCGATTTTTTCATCGTCTCTTCGCCGTAAATCGTGGAAATTTTTAAGGTATCGCCGTCTTCCGAGACTGCGGTCGCACCGGAAATGCCGGCAGCGCGGATTTTTTCCATGTCGCACATGCCATCGCACTGTACGCCAACGATATAAAACTTTTCCCGCTTGACTTTATATTCCTTCAAAAGCTGGACAAAAGAGTATGCATCGCACGGCTTTAAAAATACCGCCGTCACGCCGTCTTTTTTGCTCTCCGCAATGCAGTACTTGGAGAGATTCGCACCCGCGAACACGCCGTACTCAAATTCCCGCTCGACCTCCTCCGCGCTTTCAAATACGCCGGGAGTCAGATCGTAGAAAAACTCGCCCGTCTTCCAGCCGAGCACCCGCTGCGCCTTCCCGGATGCCAGCAGCTCTAAGGCTTTCTCCTTTACTCCTTGCATCTGAGGTCCTCCAATCTGCGGTTCTCGCCCAGCTCCGTGATGGTTTTGACAAATTCGTTCATCGTCGCGGCAAACTTCGCGCCCTCCGCCGCCGAGACCCATTCAACGCGCGTGCGTCCTTTTTCAATGCCGAGGAAGTCGAGCATCGAGAATAGCAGCGTCATGCGCCGCCGGGCGTAGTAGTTGCCGGTCGTATAGTGGCAGTCGCCGGGATGGCAGCCGCAGAGAATCACGCCGTCCGCGCCTTTTTGAAATGCGCGGAGAATGAACATCGGGTTCAGGCGGCACGAGCACGGAATGCGGATGATTTTGACATTGGCTGGGTATTGCAGCCGGTTCGTGCCGGACAGGTCCGCGCCCGCGTAGGAGCACCAGTTGCAGCAGAACGCCACAATCGTCGGTTTCCATGTTACCTGCATATCGCATCCACCTCCGCCATGATCTGTTTGTTGGAAAAGCCCTTGAGATCCATCGCGCCGGACATACACGCCACGGTGCACGCGCCGCAACCCTGACAGACCGCCGGGTTCACCTGCGCCACGCGGCGAATGAGCGTCGTGCGGTTTGGACCCCGGAACTCCTTATCGATGTATGTAATTGCGCCGTAGGGACAGACCTTTTCGCAGTTCGAGCAGCCGTTGCACATGAGTTCGTTCGGCTCGGCTACGCACGGGTTACAGGTCAGGCTGTCCTTGCAGAGAAGGCCAATGACCTTTGCCGCCGCAGCGGAGGCCTGCGCGACCGTCTCGGGAATATCCTTCGGCCCCTGACACGTGCCGGAGAGGAACACACCCGCCGTCGGGCTTTCGACCGGACGGAGCTTCGGGTGCGCTTCCGTAAAGAAGTCGTTCGTATCCATGGAGGCCGTCAGCATCGTCGCGACCGAGCGCGCAGATTTATCGGGCTCAATCGCCGCCGCAAGGACGACCATGTCCGCGTCAATGTGCAGCTGCCGGTTATCAAGAAGGTCAGAGGCCTGTACCTTGAGCTTTCCGTTTTCAGGCACGACTTTTCCTACCATGCCTTTGATGTAATGCACGCCGTATTCCTCGACTGCGCGGCGATAGAACTCATCGAAGTTCTTGCCCGGGGTGCGCACGTCGATGTAGAACACGTACACGTCCGTATCGGGATATTTTTCGCGGCAGAGCATTGCGTGCTTCGCCGTATACATGCAGCAGATTTTGGAGCAATAGCTCTTGCCCTTCTGCGCGTCTTCGCACCGCGAGCCCACACACTGGACAAAGACGATCGTCTTCGGGTGCGTGCCATCGGACGGACGAAGAAGCGTTCCGCCCGTGGGGCCTGCCGCGTTCATGAGCCGCTCAAACTCCAGACTCGAAACAACGTCCGGGCTCTTCGAGTAGGCAAACTCGTCGAACTGTGAAAGATCAATGGGGTTAAAGCCCGTCGCTGCGACGATTGCGCCGTATTCGCGCTCGATGGTGGTATCCTTCTGCTTATAATCAATCGCGCCCGCCGTGCAGACCTTTGCGCACACGCCGCACTTGCCGTTTTTGAGCATGTTGCAGTAGTCGGGGTCAATCGTCGCAACCTTCGGAACCGCCTGCGCAAAGGGGATGTAAATCGCGCGCCGGGTGTCTAACCCGAGGTTAAACGCGTTCGGGACCTTTTTCTGCGGACACTTTTCCGTGCACGCGCCGCAGCCGGTGCAAACATCCTCGTTTACAAAGCGGGCCTTGCGGCGAATTTTCACGTGGAAATTGCCGACGAAGCCGCCCACCTGTTCGACCTCCGAGTAGGCGTAGATGTGAATTTTTTCGTTCTGCGCGCAGTCGACCATTTTGGGGGTCAGAATGCACGCCGCGCAATCTAAAGTCGGGAAGGTTTTATCGATCTGCGTCATCTTGCCGCCGATGGTCGGCTGCTTTTCGACGATATCGACCTCAAAACCAGCCTCCGCGATATCGAGTGCCGTCTGAATGCCCGCAATGCCGCCGCCGATGACAAGCGCCCGCTTCGTAACAGGGCTGGTTCCGGCGGTCAGCGGCGCGTTCAGCTGCACCTTTGCAATCGCGGCTCTGCCCAAAATGACAGCCTTCTCAGTCGCTTCCTGCTTGTCCTTATGAATCCAGGAGCACTGCTCGCGGATGTTCGCAATCTCAACCATGTAGTCGTTGAGCCCCGCCTTGTGGCAAGCCTTGCGGAATGTCTGCTCATGCATCCGGGGCGAGCATGAACAGATGACCACGCCCGTGAGCCCCAGCTCCTGAATTTTATCCTGAATCATCTGCTGGCCGGTCTGGGAGCACATGTAGGGATAGTCGGTCGTAAACACCACGCCGGGCTCTTTGCCAAGCGTTTTCGCAACCGTTTCAACGTCCACCGTCGCAGCAATGTTCGTGCCGCAGTGGCAGACAAATACGCCAATTTTCTGCATGTTCCCCCTCCTTTACCGCTTGTATTTCCGGAACGCGCTCACGATCGCCTGCTGCGGCAGCTCGTCATCCAGCATGGCCGGAATTTGCTCCGCGTGCAGGTGATTTTCGCCCTGCTTGCGGATCACCGCCAGCCGGACGGCCTCGATGAGCTTCGCGGGCTCGACGTTTCTCGGGCACCGCTCCACACAGGCAAAGCAGCTCAGGCACGTATAAATGCCCTGGGAGGCCAAAAGCTCGTCAATTCGGCCGTTTTCGACCATGGAGACAAACTGGTGCGGGTGGTACTCCATCTCGTCGAACGCGGGACAGGAGGCTGTGCATTTGCCGCAGCGCATGCAGCGTCGAAGGTTTACGCCGGAGATGCGCGCAATGGTATCCATCATATTCTGTTCCATCTCACGCCTCCTCTACACCGAGCGCCTGCGCCAGAAGCTCTGTAAAATACCGGACCGGAAGCCCGCCGTCCGTATTCTGCGTCAGATTGTAAAGACACAGGGGACATGCTGTAATCAGGCATTCCGCGCCCGCCGTCTTTGCATTATCTGCAATTCTCTGCGCCTGTTTGTGGGCATACTGCCGGTTCTCAATCGTCGTGTAGCCGCCGCAGCACTCGTTGCGAAGGCCATAGTAGACAGGCTCTGCACCGATGGCGCGGATGAAATCCTCCAGGATACTCGGATTCTCAGGGTCATCGAAGCACATTTCCCGGCTCGGACGAAGAAGAAGGCAGCCGTAATATGCGCCGATTTTCACCCCTGTGAGCGGATTTTTGACAGCAGCTTTGACATTCTCCCAGCCGATTTTGTCCCGCAGCACCTCAAGATAATGCAGCACCTCGGTTTCGCCCGCGTAGGGGGGATCGAGCTTTAAGTAATTGTTGACCTTCGCGCGGATATCCGCGTCATGTTTCATGTCGCCGTTCACGCGTTTGATGACGTGATGACACGCAGAGCACAGCGTTACAAGGGGCTCTCCCACCTCTCTTGCCGCCATGAGGGCGCGCACGGAGGAAAGCCTTGTCGCAATTTCGTCGCGCGCCATCGGATATACTGCGCCGCAGCACTGCCATTCGGGAAGCTCTTCGAGCGTAAAGCCGAGTGCCAGCGCCGCCGTTCTGGCGCACGCATCCAGCCGCACGCCCTTTGTCTTGAGCGTGCAGCCGGGGAAGTATTGAAATTTCATATATCAGCCTCCGGTTATACCATCTGTTCCGGGTGGAATACCTCGTCAAATTTTTCAGCCGTCAAAAAGCCCAGCGCCACGCAGGCCTCTTTGAGCGAGATATTCTCCTTGTAGGCCTTTTTCGCCGTCTTGGCGGCGTTTTCGTAGCCGATGTAGGGGTTGAGTGCGGTCACGAGCATGAGCGAGTTGTGAAGATTATGCGCCATCTTCTCGCGATTTGCCGTAATGCCGCAGGCGCAGCGGTCGTTGAAGGACACGATGGACTCTGCGAGTAAGCGCGCGGATTGCAGGAAATTATAGATGCAGACCGGCATGAAGACGTTGAGCTCAAAATTGCCCTGCGAGGCGGCCATCGAAACGGCCACGTCGTTGCCCATCACCTGCACGGCGACCATCGTCACCGCCTCGCACTGCGTCGGGTTGACCTTGCCCGGCATGATGGAAGAACCCGGCTCGTTTTCGGGGATAAAAATCTCACCAAGACCGTCTCTTGGCCCGGAGGCCAGCCAGCGCACGTCGTTTGTGATCTTCATCATATCCGCCGCTAAGGCCTTAAGCGCGCCGTGCGCAAAGACCAGCTCGTCCTTCGAGGTCAGCGCGTGGAATTTATTCTCCGCCGTGCGGAAGTCCCGGCCCGTAATGTTGGAGATCTCCTGCGCGACCTTAACATCGAAGCCCTTGGGGGCGTTGAGTCCCGTGCCGACGGCCGTACCGCCCAGCGCGAGCTCGCGAAGCCCATCGAGCGATAAAAGCAGCATCTGCCGGTCTTTTTCGAGCGAGCTTCTCCAGCCGGAGATTTCCTGCGAAAACTTGATCGGCGTTGCATCCTGCAAATGCGTCCGGCCGGACTTTACCACGCCCTCGTTTTCCGCCTCGAGTCTTCGAAGCGTCGCCGTCAGCTTGTCGACGGCAGGCAGAACCTGCTCTTCGATGGCTTCCACCGCCGCAATGTGCATCGCGGTCGGGAACGTGTCGTTAGACGACTGGGACATGTTGATATCGTCGTTCGGGTGCAGAAGCTTTTTGCCTGCGATTTCGTTGCCGCGGTTGGCGATGACTTCGTTGGCGTTCATGTTCGACTGCGTGCCGGAACCGGTCTGCCAGACAACAAGGGGGAAATGCGCAAAAAGCTTTCCCTCCATGACCTCGGTCGCCGCCTGCTCAATGGCCGCCAGCTTCTCGTCCGTCATTTTTTCGGGTTTCAGTGCATGGTTGGCTCTGGCTGCGGCCAGCTTCAAGACGCCAAAGGCTCTTGTGATCTCACGCGGCATGGTCTCGAGACCTACGCCGATGGGGAAGTTTTCGTGGCTGCGCTCGGTCTGCGCGCCCCAGTATTTGTCCGCCGGGACCTTGACCTCGCCCATGGAATCGTGTTCAATGCGGTAGTCCATGCAAACACCTCCTCAGTACGTGATCTGGCTGATGACTTCCTTGAGCTTGTTCGCGCTGTTTTGCAGCTTCGAAACCTCTTCGTCCGTCAGATGGTTCATGATCTTGCCGCGCACACCTGTGGTATCGACAAGCGCCAGCGTCGAAAGGCACACATCATCCACGCCGTACTCGCCGTGCATCATCGTAGAGACCGTGAGCGCCGTACCTGCCGTGCTCATGACGCACTTGCACAGGTGGCAGACCGACATTGCGACCGCGTAGAATGTCGCGCCCTTGGCTTTGATGACCTGCCCGCCGGAGGTCTTGACGAACTGCTCGATGGCCTCGTACTCTTCCTCGCCCTTCCATGTAATACGATCGCGGTCGGGAGACGAGTCCTTGTAGACGTTCACGTGGTTGTTCGCGATGTGCACCAGCGACCAGGGCACGAACGAAGAATCGCCGTGCTCGCCATAGACGTGCGCGTGCACATTCTTCGGACTGATGAAAAAGCGCTTGGCAAGCGCGGACTGGAGGCGGCTGGTGTCAAGAATCGTGCCCGAGCCGATGATCTGGTGCTCTGGAAGCCCGGAAATTTTGTGGAACACGTAGGTCAGCACGTCCACGGGATTCGAAACGATGATATAGATGGCCTTCGGCGCGACGCGCACAATCTGCGGGGTGATGTCCTTGAGGATGTTGACGTTCACCTGCGCAAGCTCCAGCCGGGTCTGGCCGGGCTTTCTCGGAAGGCCGGAGGTGATGATCACGATGTCGGAGTTTGCCGCCGCCTCATAGTCGCCCGAACGGACGATGGCGGGGGAACAGAACGGTGCGCCCTGATAGATGTCCAGCGCCTCGCCGAACGCCTTCTGCTTGTTGATGTCGACCAGCACGATCTCCGAAGCCGTGCCCTGAATCATCAGGTCGTTGGCAATGGTCGCGCCGACGCTGCCCGCGCCAATCACAGTAATCTTACTCATAATCGATCCCGTCCTTTTTAATCGTTCTCTATTTACCGATAAATTTATATCGGTTCTTTCATACTGAATTATAACGAAAACTGACATAGAAGGGAAATGTATTTTTCATTCCCACTATGTCAGTTTTTATATAACCCATATTTTGTATCAGGCATCCGTTTCCATCGAAAAAACGCCGGATATGCTTATTTCTGATACCGCTGCTGCACAAACTCAACAAAGCCGCGTTCAATCTGCGTCATGTCGTATTGCAGCTGGTAAACCAGCGCGTCATGGTAGACGGTCTGGTTGATGTTGCTCGGCTTCTGTACGAGGCTCCAGCGCGCGAGACACCGGTCCGGAATCGGCGCACACCACATATAGGCGCCCGGAATCGTCTCCAGAAGCCGCAGCTGCGCAAGGCGGTCAACGGTATAAATCTTCCGCCGCAGGCCTTCTTCCACCTTCGGTCCCTTGCGGAACGTGTCGCCGTGAACAATCTCGGGAAGCCCTGCCAAATCCTGCCCGGTGATGAGTTGCTTATCTGCCAGCGCGTGCGTCTGCGGCAGCAGCAGCTGATAGCGGTAGCGGCTGAGAATCTGGAATCCGAAGCCGCGCGAAACGCTCTGCTCTTCAAAATAGTCGCGGTATTCGCTGCGGAAGCGGATGATGCCGACCTCGACCTCGCCGTTTTCCAGCATTTCGATTGCCTGCCGCGCATGACACTCGCGCACTACCGAGTCGAGATTCTGGTCGGCCGGCAGCGTGTTGAGATAGTCCGCCGTCAGATCAAGGATGAACGCCGCGCGCGGGATGCAGATGCGCAGCCGGTTCTCTACCGGGTGGCGCGGTCCCAGCGCATCGATGCGCTCAAGCTCGCGGATGATGCTCTTGGCGTGCTGCAAAAAAATCGCGCCGCGCTCGGTCGAGCGAACGCCCTTGCTGGTCCGCTCAAAAATCTTGAAGCCGAGGTTCGCTTCCATCTCGTGGAGAATACGGCTGAGGTTCGGCTGGCCGATGAACAGATTTTCCGCTGCCTGGGAAACAGAGCGGGTTCGTTCTATTTCAATCAGATATTGCAGATGCTGCGTATTCATAGTATATCCCCCATCATATGAACTCATGTCGAAAATAATATAGCAGATATTTTCAGCTTTTGCAATGTTTCCCGGGCAAGTTCTGAAAAAAATCCTGCAAGATATATGGATTTTAGTATCCCTTTGTGTGAAGTTTCCGTTAAAATTGCATGCAGCATCCGCCAACGCCGATTTTTACAGCAAAAGCATCGTCATCAGTGGGATCGTCACGACTGAGAGAATCGTCGTCAAAAACACACCTTCCGCCGCCAGCACTTCGTTTTTCTCATACTCTGCCGCAAGCAGGCTCACAAAGGATGCCGACGGCATCGCCGCAATCAGCGTCACAAGGCCCAGCAGCATCTCGTCCTTTACGAAAAGCGAGAACACCAGATGCACCGCAACCGGCGCAAGAAGCAGCCTTCCCGCCGCCAGAAGAAGCATCCGCCAATTGCATACCGCCTTTTTGAGCGGCACATCCGCCAGCGTAGAGCCGATGAGCATCATCGCGCCGGGCGTTGAAATCTGGCCGATGGTCTGCATCGGCTCTGCCAGAAGGTCCGGCAGCCGGATGTTGCAGAGATAGAGCGCCAGACCAAGGATCGACGTGATCATGAGCGGCGAAAAGATCTGCTTGAGGTCGACCTTCCCCATCGGGACGCCCTGAATCAGACTGACACCGTAGCAATAGAGCGCAACGTAAAACGGCAGATTCAGAAGAGAAATTCCAAACACCGCCGTAGAGCCATAAATCGCCGCTGCGACCGGAATGCCGATAAACGCGCTGTTTGGAAAGATCATCAAAAGCTCATACACGCCGCCATCCTCTTTCGCCGGATGCAGCGCCAATCGGTAGAGCCTTGCCAGCACAATGAGAAGCGCGAAGCCCGCAAAATAGAGCCCCGTCAAAAGCAGCACGTCGCCGCTTCCCAGCACGCGCTCGCCGCAGACCGACGCATGCAGCAGCATGCACGGCATGGTCACCTTGTTGATGAGCACCGACAGACAGTGATTGCCCTGCTGCGTCATAACGCCCGTCTTCCCCGCAAGAAAGCCAACACTCATCATGAGCAGCAGCACCAGCATTTTTTGAAATACAATTCCAACGTCAGCCATCTCGTTCTCTCTTTTCCGCTTTCTTTTCTTCGGCTCCATTATAGCGGCTTTGCCCCAAAAAGTAAACCGGAAGCAGCCCCACAAAAAAGGGGGAGATGCAAGCATCTCCCCCTGAAAAAGCAGGTCTTATTTTCTGACCAGATATTTCCGCATATCCAGCGAGCAGGCCGCGAGAATGATTGCGCCCTTGATGATGTACTGCATGTTCGCGTTGATGCCGAGCATGGACAGCGCAACGAAGATGATACGCAGGATGAACACGCCGAGAACGATACCGCTGATCTTGCCGGTGCCTCCGACGAACGAAACGCCGCCGATGACGCACGCCGCGATGGCGTCGCACTCGTAGTTGAGGCCGGCCGACTGCGTGATGGAGCTGATGCGCGCGCCCTCAATAAAGCCGGTCACGCCGTACATCGCGCCCGCAAGCGTATGGACCAGAACGGTCGTCCAGAACACGTTGACGCCGGAAACACGCGCCGCATCAGCGTTGGAGCCGACGGCAAACATGTTCTTGCCGAACGAGGTCTTGTTCCAGATGAACCACATAATGAATACGAAGATGACCGCATACAGAACGTACCACGGGATGGAAATCGGAGCGCCGGACTTGGTCGTGAACTGAATCATCGGCGCGGAGATGACGTTCTTATACTCCTGAGACAGGCCGGAAACCGGCTGGCCGTTGTTGTCGTTGAGCATGAAGAAAATCAAAATCAAGCCGTAGGTGATCAGCTGCGTTGCCAGCGTGACGATGAACGGATGCAGGCTGAACTTCGCAACGAAGAAGCCGTTGACCATGCCGATGATCGCGCCGATAAGCACGACGCACAGAATCGTCAGCAGAATCCAGCCGCCGGTGATCTCCGGCAGACTCGAGAAGAACTTTCTCGAGATTGTGCGGTCCTGCAAAAGAGCGCCCGCAATTGCGGAGGTCAGGCCGACCACACGGCCGCCGGAAAGGTCGGTACCAGTCAGGACGATACAGCCCGCGATACCGAGCGCCATCGGAAGAGAGGCCGCAACGAGGGAGAGAATGTTGACGATCGAGCCCGGGGCTAAGAAGTTTTTGTTCTTGATTGCAGTATAGACGACAAAGACGAACATCAGGATGTACAGCGCGTTATTGAGAATGCTGTCGCTCCAGAAGCGGCGGCGATCCAGCCGATCCATGCTTCTGTATTCTTCTCTTGTCCGCTGCATGCTTTTCAAAGGATTTGCCATGGTTTGACCTCCTGTTTATACATACTTGGCCGCAAGGCGCATGATATCTTCCTGCGTCGCGGTTTTCGCGTCCACCTCACCGGCGAGCTGTCCGCCGGACATGACCAGAATCCGGTCGCACACGCCGAGCAGCTCCGGCATCTCAGACGAAACCATCAGAACCGTCTTGCCTCGGTTCGCAAGGTCGAGGATCAGCTGATAAATTTCATATTTCGCACCAACATCAATGCCGCGCGTCGGCTCGTCAAGCAGCAAAACCTCCGGGTCCGTCAGAAGCCAGCGGCCAATGATGACCTTCTGCTGGTTGCCGCCGGAGAGCGCACGGATCTTGGTTTCCTGCGAGGGTGTCTTCGTGTGCATTGCATCAATCGACCACTGGGTATCGGCCTTCATGGACTTCGAGCTCAGCACAAAGCCGAAGCGCTTATGCTTTTTAAGGCTGGAGATGACCGTGTTTTCCCGGATGTTCAGGATCGAGAAGATACCGGTCGCGCGGCGCTCCTCGGTCAGAAGCGCGAAGCGGTTCTTGATCGACTGGCGCGGGTTTTTGTTCTTGCATTCCCTGCCGCCCAGCAAAATCGTTCCGGTTTTACGCGTAGCCACGCCGAAAATCGTCTCCAGCGTCTCCGTCCGGCCGCTGCCGTCCAGACCAGCCAGACCCAGAATCTCGCCGCGCCGCGCCGTAAAGGACACGTCGTGCAGCTGGTTATACATGCCGGAAAGATTCTTGACCTCGAGATAGGTCTCGCCCGGTTTGTTCGTCTTCTCCGGGAACTGGTTGCCCAGCTCACGGCCGACCATCAGGCGGATGATGTCGTTCATCTCCAGCTCTGCAGCGGGCTTCGTCGCGATATGCTGGCCGTCGCGCATGATGGTAATTTCATCGGAGATGCGCTTGATCTCCGCCATTTTATGAGAAATGTAGATGATGCCAAGACCGCGATCGCGGAGCATGTTGATGATGCGGAACAGATGCTCCACCTCTTCCTCCGTCAGCGACGACGTCGGCTCATCAAATACAATAATTTTCGAGTGATAGGAAACCGCCTTTGCGATCTCCACCATTTGACGCTGCGAAACCGGCATTGTGCTCATGATCCGGTGCGGATCGACGTCAATGCCAAGCTCGTTGAAGATTTCAACGGTATCGTGGTACATTTTCTTTTCGTTGACCACGAAACCGGCTGTTTTCGGGTATCTGCCCAGCCAGAGGTTGTCCATGACCGAGCGCTTGAGCGCCTGATTGAGCTCCTGATGCACCATGGCGACGCCGTTATTCAGCGCCTCCTTGCTGCTGGAAAAGTTGATTTCCCGGCCTTCGAGATAGATATGGCCGCTGTCCTTGTTGTAAATGCCGAACAGGCATTTCATCAGCGTCGACTTGCCGGCACCGTTTTCGCCCATCAGCGCGTGAACCGTTCCGGCCTTGACCTCCAGGCTGACCTTATCGAGCGCCTTAACGCCGGGGAAGTTCTTTGTAATGTCTTTCATCTGAAGCAGTACGGTTTGCTCCATCCAAATTCCCCTCCTTAACTTCGGATTGCATTCCGGGTCCCAATTGACCCGTTCAGGCGGCTCCGACGCGCGCCTGTCAAGCAAAGGGCGGCTGCTGCCGAAAGCAGCAGCCGCCCCGAATCAGGTTCCGATTTCGAATTATTCTGCGGTGTAAGCAGCGTATGCAACGAACAGCTTGTTGGCAATGCCGTCAGCGATCGTGTACATATCGGGGTTGGTTGCAGAGGTAGCGGCGACAGCGTCAGCCATGGACGTACCTTCGCCGGTAGCCTTGACGACGGAAGCAATCGCAACAGCCATGCCCTCGGCGTCCTGCTTGACGGTACCGGTCATCTTGCCGGCAGCGATGAGCTCCTTGGCAGCGTCGGTCGCGTCAACACCAAAGACGGGGATGGTCTTGGAGCCTTCGGCGCCGGTGTTGTAGCCAGCGGTCTCCAGAGCGGAGATGGCGCCTTCTGCCATGTTGTCGTTGTTGCAGATAATGAGCTCGATCATGTTGCCGTTGGCCTCATTGTACTGCGAAAGGTTGGTGTTCATGTAGTCCAGAGCAGCCTGTGCGGACCATGCGCCGCCGAGGTCGACCTGATACTTGGAGGTGTTGGAAGCGTCGAAGTACTCGAGCTCGGGCTTGCCAGCCTCGGTCAGAACCGCGTTGGCATCCTCAACACCGAACTGGGTGCGGTAGATGGCCTCAACGTTGGCCTCGTCACCCTTGAACATCGCGTAGCTGATCTTGCCGTCGCCGTTGAGATCAACGGTGTCCCAGTTGGCCAGCAGATATTCGCCGACCATCTTGCCCTGCAGGTGGCCTGCTTCGGGAGCGTCGGTGCCGATGAAGCTGATGGTAGCGTTCGCGTTGAGGACGGTGCCCTCGTTGCCGTCAGCCTCGATGGCACGGTTGAAGAAGATAACGGGGGTGCCGTTTGCCATGGAGATGATCTCGTTGGCAACGTCGGGGGAACCGGAGGTGACCATGTTGACGATCAGCAGGTTGTAGCCGTCGGTCAGAGCGGTCTGGATCTGCTCGTTCTGGGTGGTCTGGTTGTTGTTGCCGTCGAAGTTCTGATAGGCAACACCCAGGGAGTCGAGCTGCGCGTCGAGCGCGGTACGGACGCTGGAGATGTAGGTATCAGCGAACGTGTAGTAAAACACGCCAACCTTCAGGTCGGCAGCCTCGGTCGTCTCAGCAGCCGGGGTCTCTTCAGTGGTGGTGTTTTCTTCGGTCGTGGTGGTCTCCGGAGTCGTCGTGGTCTCCGTAGCCGGGGTTTCGGTGGTCTGCTTGGCGCATGCCGCCAGAGCAAATACCATGGTCAGCGCAAGAAGCAAAGCAATGATCTTTTTCATCTTGGGAAAATCCTCCATTCATAAATTTTACCATCAGCCGCGGTTTGCCCGCACCTCAAGTACACACTTATTGTAGCAGGCGTGTCCGCGTCCGTATATCGAATTTTGGACTTCATTTTTCTGAAAAATTTTTCGCGTGCCGAAAACGGATGCAGCATTTTGTGCATTTTTCACAGCATTTCATCGTTTCGCATCCAGTTCATTCTAATTGGTTCGAAATTGCCGAATTTGTCCCTTCTTTTCCCAAGAAACGCAGAAAACTGAGGCGCGGCCAACTGTCCGCATCTCACGGTCACTATCTGAAATCTTCTTTATCCGAAGGAAAAAATCGCCTTCTGGCTCTCGATGGTAAACATCGTATCGCGTGTAATAGTGGTCGTTGTGGTGTTGATGAGCGTATTTGCGTCAAAGCGCTGGCCCTGTAGACTCTGCCATGCCTTTTCCACGCCGAGGTACCCCATTGCGTACGGATTCTGAACGATCAGTGCCGACACCGTGCCCTTCTGCAAAAGCTCGACACAGATGGGGTTCGTATCGAACGCGATTTCAATCACCCGGTCTCCAAGCTCCAGCTCGTCGACAGCCAGCGCCGTTCCGACCGCAAGCGGCTCGTTGAACCCCGCCAGCACGTTGATATCCGGGTGCTCCAATAAAAGTCCCCGCGCCGCCTGCCGGGCAAGCTCCGCGTCCGTCGGCACATTTACGGTGTAAATCTCCTGCACGCGCGCATCGCCCGACAGTCCTGCCCGGAAGCCCTGCTCGCGCTCCTGCCCGTTCTGCGTCTCCACGTCGCAGTTGACAATGCCGACCACGATGGATTCAAGCTCTGTCTCGAGCGCCGCCTTCGCGCACATTTTTCCGGCCTGCACATTATCCGTCCCGATGCGCGCGACCACGCCGTCGGAGTTCACGTCCGAGTCAATGACGACGACCTTGATGCCCGCGCTCGCCGCGTCGTTGATGGCCTGCGCGTTTTTCGTGTAGCTGATGGCGGAAAAGACAATTGCGTCCGCGCCGTCGCGGATGGCCTGCCGGATGTATTCGTTCTGCGCCTCGTAGTCCTCTTCCGTTTCCGGGCCAAGGACGGTCAGATCGACGTTATATTCGGACTTTGCCGCGTTCGCGCCCGCGAAGACAGATTTCCAGAACTCCGTCGTGGTCGATTTGACAATCATATACATTTTATACGGCTCGCCGGAAACCGTCCGTCCGGCGCACCCGGTCAGAGACGCGGCCAACAGGAGCGCGAGAACAAGCGGCAGTATTCGTTTTTTCATCGTCTTACTCCTTCTGCTTCTTCGGCATGCGCACGATGACGCGCGTTCCCTCGTCGGGGACACTCTCGATGGTGATGCCGTAGGCCTCGCCGAACCAGATTTTGAGCCGGTCGTTGACGTTTTTGATGCCAATGCCGGATTTGGAGTCGCTGCGGCGGAAAATCGCGTCGATCTGCTCTTTTTCCATGCCGACGCCGTTATCCTCGACGGTCGCCAGAATATCGTCCCCCTGCGACTCGATGCGGATAACGATCTCACCCTCGTCAACAAGGCCGTTGATCCCATGGTAAATCGCGTTTTCAATGATCGGCTGGAGGGTAATCTTGTTGCAGAGATAATCGAGGCAGCTCTCGTCGACCTCGAAGCGATAGGAAAACTGATCCTTGTAGCGCACGGACTGAATTTGCAGGTAGCTCTTCGCGTGCTGCACCTCACTTCGGATGGGGATGAGCTCATGGCCCTTGCTGATGCTGATGCGGAACAGCTGCGCCAGCGCATTTACCATCACAACCGCTTCCTGGTTCTTCCCCCGCTCGCACATCCACGAAATGGAGTCGAGCGTATTGTAAAGAAAATGCGGGTTGATCTGCGCCTGCAAGGCTCTGAGCTCCGTTTTGCGGAGGTTCACCTCTTCGGCGCGCACGGTCGCCATCAGCTGCTGGATCTTCCGCACCATGTGCGCAAACGAGGAAGACAGATTCTGCACCTCGCGCACGCCGGAGACTGGCTCATAGACAAAATTGTCCGCGTTTTTCTCAAACTGCGCCATCGCGGAAATGAGGTCGTGGATCGGCCGGGAGAGGACTCTTGAAAACAGAAAGCTCACCGCGAGCGTCGCCGCCACAATCGCAATGGCCGCCAGCGCCAGAAGCCGCGCAATCTCGCGCAGGTTATCCGTAATGATTTCCTGCACAAAGCTCACGCCCACCACGCGCCAGCTGCCGCTTGCAAGCGTCTGCACGGTGTAGATCATCGTGCCGATCACGTGGCTGCCGTCGTCGAGGTTCGAAATCAGCGCGGTATTCTCCTGCTTGAGGTCGGAATAAATCAGCTGCTGCTGGGGGTGGTAGACGATGTTTCCGTTCGTGTCCTCGAGAAAACAGTAGCCCCGCTGGCCGATGCCGATGCCGTTAATATAGGAGGAAATGTTCGTGCAGCTGATGTCGACCGCCACCCATTTTTCCCACTTGCCCGCGTCCACCGGGCGGATGATCGTCACGACCCATGGATAGTACCCCTCAAAAAGCGACATCACGTGCGGCGCGGAGACATAGCCGTCTGCGTATACATCCAGCATCGTCCGGTCAAAGGACAGATTTTCCCGCACGACCGGCCGCACCTCGTGGCCTAAGCTGTAGCAGTTCATGAGGTACCCCGCCTCGTCATAGATCGTCACAGCGACCACGTCGGAGCGGATTTTAAGGAACGTTTCAAAAAAGTGCTCGCGGTCGTCCGACGGCGTGACGAGCTCGTCTGCCAGCAGCTCCATGACGTTGTTCATATCGCTGAGATAGCCGTCTACGGTACTGGTCACCTGCGAGATCGTGCGCCGGCCGTCGGTCTGCGCGTTACGGATGAGAGAGCGCTGGTACGTTTGCAGGAAAAACGCGATGGCGCACCCGAGAATCCCGACCACGATCGCTGTCAGAGACAAAATCATGATCTGGTTCATGCTGAGGCTTCGCTTTTTCATGCGCGGGCTCCCTTCTGCTCGCGCTCCTGCCGCATTTTGGCAGGGGAAACGCCATAAAACTTTTTAAAGCAGTAGCCAAAGTAGCTCTGGTCGGAGTATCCGCAGCGGCGGGCGATTTCCGCGATGCGGCTGTCACTGCTCTGAAGCAGGTTCAGGGCCACCGCCATGCGCTTGCGGATGAGAAGGTTGATAAACGTGTCCCCCGCGTTCTTTTTGATGTTGGGGCCAAGATAGCTCGCGCTCACATGAAGCCGTTCGCTCACCGACTGGAGCGTCAGCGTCTCGTCCATATACTCCTTGTCGATAATTTGCAGCACCCTGCCGCACAGCTGGTCAATGCCGCTCTGCCCGTCGGCCGCGCAGAAGCCGCTTTCCGTTTCCGCTGTTTTAAGCGCCTCCATGGCTTCTTTATAGGCCTCATGGAAATCCGCGTCCGGCGCGTGCTCCTTGCTGATGCCGGCGCTTACGTCCAGATCCAGCAGCCGCTTGAGCGCTCGGCGCAGCTCGTCGATGGCCGCGTGCAGCTGTAAAAATCCGTTTTCCGAGGTGAGCAACAGAACGATCCGCCCGGCGCTGCAAAAGCCCCGGCACGGATACTGCCGCGAGAGAAATTTTTCCGCCGCACCGAGCGCCGTCTGGCAGGCCTGCGCGTCCGCATCAGCGCATGAAAGCGCCGCCACCGTCACGCTCCGAATGCTCTCCGGGGCCAGACCCATACGAGAAAGTGCTTTGAGATTTTCCTCGCGGCCGGCATAGAAATAGCAGTCGAGCAGCATCGCCGCCGCGACAGCCTGATAGTTGGAGGCATCCTGCCGCGCGGCAGAAAAATCCGCCTGCTTTTTCTCGATCTTCCGGTGAATTTCGATGAGCTCCTGCGTCAGCTGCGCCATGGAAATCGGCTTGAGAAGATACGCGATGACCTCGCTGGCAATGCCCTGCTGCGCGTATTCAAACTCGTCGTACCCGCTCAGAAACGCCACCTGAATGAGCGGCTGCACGGCCTTGACCTGCGCGGCCAGCGCCGTCCCGGAGATGAAGGGCATGTGGATATCCGTCAGCAGAAAATCGGGCTGCAATTCTTCTACCAATTGCAGTGCATCGAGCCCGTTGCTGGCCCTGCCGACAAGCTTGAAGCCGATACCCTCCCAGTCGATGAGCTGGCAGACCGCGCCGAGCAGCTCCTGTTCATCGTCCGCGACCACAACGCTCAGAAGATTCTGTTTGTCCATGCCGCCGCTCCTTTCTCTTTTCCCGCTCGTTTTTTATTATCATACCATAGCTTTCCCGGATTTTCACGTTTTTTCTCCGGAAAACCGGCATAAAAAACGACAGCCGCTGCTTCCCGTAAAGAAAGCTGCGGCTGCCGCAGCAGTTTATTCGGATGTTTCCTCCATACGGTTCCAGTAGCCCTGCTTATAAAAGAGCACCGAAAGCACCGTCGCGACCGACCAGCCGACCGGCCACGCGCACCAGATGCCCGTCGCGCCAAGCGCGGTTTTCGAGAGCACCACGGCCAGCACCACGCGGAGAATGAGGTCGGTAAACGTCGAGATCATGAACTTCCGCATCACGCCGCCGCCGCGCAGAATGCCGTCTGCCACAAGTTTCGCGGAGACGACAAAGTAGAACGGCGACAAAATCCGCAGATACGTCACCGCCGTCTGCAAGGCCGTTTCGGTCGGCGCGTCGATGAAAATATGGATGAGCGTCCCGCCGCCAAAGACGTAAAGAAGCATCATTGGCAAACTCAGCGCCCAGACGAGCTTCAGCCCCGCGCGAAAGCCCTCTTTGACGCGCAGAAGCTTCCCGGCTCCAATGTTCTGCGCAGTGTAGTTCGAAATGCCATTTCCGAGCGTCGTAAAGGACGTAATAACGAGGTTGTTGAGCTTTACGCCTGCGGAATATCCGGCAATGACGCCGGAGCCGAACGTATTGATCACGCCCTGCAAAATAATATTGCCGACGGAGATGAAGCTCTGCTGGAGCACACTCGGGATCGCGATGCGCAAGATCCGCTGCAGAATTCTTCCGGAAAAGACCGGCGCTTTTTCCGCACCCTCAACCTTGGACAGCCGCCGGAAGACCACCGTGACCGCCAGCACGCAGCTGACGCACTGGCACAGAAACGTCGCCCACGCAACGCCGGCTACGCCCATTTGAAACGTCGTGACGAACAGAATGTCGACAAAGATGTTGGAAAGCGACGACGCGGCCAAAAACCAGAACGGCGTTTTGGAATCGCCCAGCGCCGAGAAAATGCCCGTCGCAACATTATAGAAAAAGACGAACGGAAGACCGAGCACGTAAATGCGCAGATAGAGCCGCGAGTCCGCAAGGATGTTTTCCGGCGTGTGGATGAGCGTAAGAAGCGGCGTGCAGAGTCCAAGGCCGATGGCCATCAGCACCGCGCAGGTCGCCGCGCTCAGCACCATCGTCGTCGACACCGCCGTTTTCATATCGCGGTATTCCTTCGCGCCGAACAACTGCGCGACAATGACCGAGCAGCCAATGTTGCAGCCGAAGGCGAAGGCGATGAAGATGAGCGTGATCTCATAGCTGTTGCCGACGGCGGCGAGCGCTTCCTCGCCGATGAATTTTCCGGCAACGAAGCTGTCCGCCAGATTATAAAGCTGCTGAAAAATCACGCTTCCGAACAGCGGCATGCAATATTGCCACAGCACGCGCGCCGGTTTTCCGACCGTCAGATCCCGATTCATAGGAAATCGCCTCTTTTATTCGTTTTCACATTAGCCCCAATGTTTTACCATTTTGGAGCCCGTGCGTCAACCCCTTTTGCTGCAATTTCCGCAAAAACCGGCGTTCTTTGAAAATTTGTTACCAGACCCGCACGCGGGCTTCCGGCTCTGTCCACATGCCGTCGCCGGGCTGGATGCCGTAGGTCGTATAAAACTCGTCCAGCGTCTGCAGCGCACGGTTGCAGCGGAGCTTGTCGGGCGCGTGCACATCGGTTACGGCCAGATACTCGCGCATCTGCCGGGACGTGGTCGAGGCCCACGTGTTGGCGATCGCACGGAAGAGCTTGTCAAGGTTCGGATTCGGAAGCTCCTTTGCCGCCGCGAGCACGCACCGCACCGCGCCGAGGTCCGCCACATTTTCCGAGATCGTCAGCACGCCGCTGCACGCCACGCCCGGGCAGGCCTCCTGTCCGTCATACCAACGTGCAACCTGCGCGCACTTCTGCTGGAAGGCCGCGTAGTCAGCCTCCGTCCACCAGTTGGCGGCGTTGCCGTTTTCGTCGAATTTCGCGCCGTTGTTGTCGAACGCGTGCGTGATCTCATGAGCAATGATATAGCCGATGCCGCCAAGTTTTTCCTCTCTCGAGGCGTTCACATCGTAAAGCGGCGATTGCAAAATGGCCGCCGGGAAGGTGATATCGTTGGAGGTCGCGCTGTAGCATGCGTTTACCGTAAACGGCTGCATTGCCCACGCGCTCTTATCGACAGGCTCGTTCTGCCCGGCAATCGCCTTCTGCGTCGCGGCCTTCTGGATGGAAATCACATTCGAGAAGAACGAGCCGCCCTCGCTCGGACTCTTGATTTCTGCGCTGTCAAGATACGTATCCCAGCTGTCGGGATAGCCGACCTTGATCTTCATCGTATCAAGCTTTCGAATCGCCTTCTGCTTCGTAGGATCCGACATCCAGTCAAGAGACTCGATCCGCGCTTTGTAGATGGTGATAAACTCGCCGATCATTTCCTCCACGTCCTGCTTGGCCTTTTCGGAGAAATGCGCCGTCACATAGGCTCTTCCGAGGTAGTCGGCAAGCAGGGCCTGCACCTGCTGGGCAGCAAGCTGCCCGGTCGACTGGCGCATGGCAATGCCGAGGTACTGCTCGTTAAAATCGAAGCTCGCGTCCGTAAATTCCGGATCGAGGCAGCCGCCGACGCTCATCAAAATTGCCGTACGGGAAAGCGCCTTGAGCGTTGCAAGATTTCCGTCCGTAAAGAAGCCTGCCGCGGCCTGCATCGCGCCGGGGTCCAGCACGAGGACCCGGTCCGTCGCCGCAAGCCCGGTCGCGGCAAACACCGCGCGCAGGTCTACGTTCGGGAACTGCTTTTCGATCGCGCCGAACGAATAACTGTTGTTGATCTTGTCCACATCGCCATAGTCCTGCGGGTCATAGGAGGCCTTCGTCACAGTCTTCTCCGCCTGATACACAAGCGCCGCGCGCGATGCCGCGTCCTGCTCCGAAAGACCCGAGAGCGTCAGAAGCTTTGAAAGATAGCTGAGATACGCCTGCGTCTGCTCCTGCGTGCCGTTTTCATAGAAATCCTTCGTCATCGACGCGCTGAAGGCTGAGAAGGCTACAATTTTGCGGTCGGAGTCGGAAAAGTCCGGTGTGAGGCCGAAACCCAGAAGCGTCGAGAGCCCGAGCTCCTTCTGCATCCGGCAGTCGGCCGCAATGAGTTCTTTGAGCGTCTTCGCGTTTTCAATGCTGTCGAGATATTCTTGAATGGGTGATACGCCCGCCTGCTCGCGCGCGTCCACATCCATCACGCAGTCGTAGAGCGCCTTGATCTTGGCCTCGGGCGTGCCGGGAGTCTGCGGTTTCGCGGCGATGTCCGCAATCAGCTTTGCTACCTGCTGCGTGACCGTCAGGCTCAGGCCGTAGAACGGGCCGTTGAGTGTGAGACCCGCCGGAATGTCGGACCGATCGAGCCATGCTTTGTTGACCGCGGCATAAAAATCATCTTTCAGATTTGTTCCTTTAAGCGCATAGACTCTTGCCAGAAGCGTCTGGAACGCCTGCTTCGTCAGCTGCTTTCCGGGATGCATCAGGCCGTCTGCCTCGCCCGTCACGATGCCGCTTGCCAGCGCGCGCGAAAGCTCTTCTCCGCCCCACGCGGGAGTGTCTGCAAAGCCCTGCGCGCCTGCCGCCGTTCTTGCGCTGTCGCCAATGGGCACGGGCAAACCTCCGAACGCGCGGTCGATCATGATGAGCGCCTGCGCGTAGGTAAGAGGTCCGTCTTCTTCCAGCGTTCCATCCGGATAGCCCTTTAAAATGTCCTCCGTTTTGAGGTCGGGGCAATAATCGTCCGCCGCCGTAAGCAGCAGCTTTGCAGCCTCGCCTCTTGTGATCACCGCGTCCTGCGCGAAGCAGCCCACAGCCAGCGAAAACGCCAGCGCGAGCGCCAAAAGCAGCGACGCAAACCGTTTGATGCGTTTCATCGAAAATTCCTCCGTTTCGTACTGTTCCTATTGTGTCTCTTGGACGCATACACAAACCATTTTGTTCCGCTGTCCTTAAAAAATTTTCAGCAAAAGAGCGGCTGCAGCCAGCCGCCCTTCTTTTATCCTTCTTCAAACATCGCTTCAAAAACTGTTGCCGCGCAGAGTCCGAGGCCAGTCCTCTTTTCTGTTTTCACCCGGTTCGTTTCCTCTCCCAATTCGGGTTTTGTCCCGTTAAAAACCTTTTTCGCGATTATATTTATAGTATAGAAAGCGCCGCATGTAACTGTTTCCTGCAAAATTATTCTCCCCCAAATGGTACAAAAAAGAACCGGTACATAGCAAGTACCGGTTCCTCTCCCCCTATGCGTTTTCTGTTTGCAGCTGCGAGAACCTGTGCAGCATAACGGCAAGCGCCTCGCGCGTGATGGGCTGCTGCCAACCGAAGTTTCCTTCTCCGTCGCCCTGAATTAGCCCCATCTGTTTTGCCCAGCTAGCTGCTTCGGCTGCCCAGTCGGACGGATGATCGCCCGTGTCTGCCAGACTCAGAAGCTCCTGCTTTGTCATGTCCAATTCCTCCACAATCATCTTTCGAAACGCCAGCCACTGGCTCTCATCGTCGACCCACGGCGCGGGGCAGTGCTTGCTGACCACATCGTAGTGGCGGAGCACATTCCCGAGCGGAATGTCATACTTCGTCATAAGCATCCTCGTCAGCTGTGCGGCGTTCCGGACGGTTTTTTTCGAGAACGCGTACTGCCCCGTGGCATAGCGGCAGCAAAGCTCGATGCTGATGGAGTTTTCGTTCCGGCACTCGGGGTGCTTCTGCACGTAGATCCCAGCCGTCCCGACGCTCCATGCCGTGTCCCCGTCGTCCACCGACTGCATCCAGCCAAGGTCATCCACAAAATAATGCGCCGAGGCCTTCACGACGTTCTGCTCAAAATAGCGAAGATTGCTCTGCGCCGAGTCGTTGCGCCCCGCCGTGTAGTGGAGCACCAGATAGCGGATTGCGGCGCTTCGTCCCGGACGGTAATTTCCGGTGTGCGCGGTCGTCATTTGTCCTTGCCTGCTCCCACAGCCGCCGCATCCACCATGCCCTCGGACATAATATAGCTCACGACGCTTGCGACCGTCGTCACCGCGCCCGCGACGGTGCTGATGGTTGTCTCGTCAACGCCAAAGACCATCGCAAGCCCCGTCGCCACACCCGCCAGCGCGGCTAAAAATTTCCGGCTGGTGAGCTTCTTCAAAAAATTCTGCATATTTGTTTCCTCCTTCTTAGCCCAATCCCAATTTTAAAAGCACAAATCCGACCAGCGCGCCCACAATGGCCGCGATCGCCTTTTCGACAATCATGTCCCATCTGCGCCCGGCCTTCTGCGCCATCTGACCAACGTCCTTTTTGATCTCGCGGATGTTCGCGTCCATATCCTCCTGCCGCTGCGCCAGCATGGCCACACTGCTCGCCAGCTTCTCGAGATCGTCCTGCCTGCGTTCCAACTCCCTGATGCGCCCTTCCTGCCGCTGGAGCTGCCCGTCGTGGCGTGTGAGAAGAATCGTTTTTTCTTCTTCCGTCATGGTCTGTCTTCCCTCCTTTCATATATACGGCGGGAATCCGGGAGAATTGCACGCCAGCGGGCAACCAGCGTGCAAACGCACGCAAAAAACCGCCGTCTTGACAGAAAAACGGCGGTAACTTATAATATCGATGGAAAAACCGGCGCGGCTTTTCTTTTTTGCCGTATCGGTTAGATTTCCCTAACCATTACATCAGACAGGAGGCGGCCCATATGTTTTGGGACAATGTCGCGTGGGTCTATGATATTTTCGCAAACTTCATCAACCGCAAGGCAAACCGTGCGCTGTGCGAGGCCGTAGCGCAGATGATTCAGTCGGAGGACGAGGCGCTCGAGTGTGCCTGCGGAACGGGGTTACTTAGCGGCGTAATCGCAACGCGCTGCAAGAGCCTCATCGCAACGGATTTTTCCGTCAATATGCTCAGGCGCGCAGAGCGAAAATATCGAAATCTTCCCAATATCCGTTTTGAGCCCTGTGATATCATGCAGCTCCCGTATCCGGACGAGCGCTTCGACGTTGTGATCGCCGCCAATGTCATCCATCTGCTGGACGAGCCCGAAAAAGCGTTGCAAGAGCTCTCGAGAGTCTCCCGCCCGGGCGGACGCATCATCCTGCCGACCTACATGAACCGCTCGGAATCCGGAAAAATGGGCGGGACCTCCCGCGCTGTCAAAACAGCCGGCGCAAACTTCAAGCGCGAGTTCACCCCCGAAACCTACCGCGCGTTTCTGACGAATGCCGGATACCCAAAAGCGCAATACACGCACTGCGAAGGAACCATCCCCTGCGAAATCGCCGTCCTCCAAAAGCCCAAAATTTAGGGAATTTTCCAAATCATGCATAGGGGCGGACAACTCTGTCCGCCCATGAGAAGTTACGAATTCGCCGAAAATCTTCGTAAAACGGATTTTTCTGCGGGCGGACAGGGTCGTCCGCCCCTACGAACCTTTCTGTAGTTTTCGCAGAACAAAAGCCTCGCAGAGTTTGCCGCCCGCAGGCGGCAAATAAAATCAAAATCCATGTTATCCGGCGGCTCTGCCGACCGGAAACATACCACTCACACTTGCGAGGTGCACGCTCTCCGGAAAATAAAAGAAGCGGGATGGCCAAGCCATCCCGCTTCTTTTATCTTATCTTACTTGCCCATGTTCATCTGCGCAGCGACTTCTGCAGCGAAGTCTTCCTGCTTCTTCTCGATGCCCTCGCCCTTTTCAAAGCGGACAGCGTCGACGAACTTGACCTTGCCGCCAAGCTCCTTGGCAGCGGCCGCCATGTACTGCTCAACGGAGACAGCGCCATCCTTGACGAACGGCTGCTGGAGCAGGCAGTTCTCTTCGTAGAACTTGTTGATCTTGCCGGCAGCGATCTTTTCCTTGACCTGCTGGGGCTTGGAAGCCATCTTGGGATCGTTGTCCATCTGGGCAACGAGGATCTTCTTCTCTTCTGCGAGAACGTCGTCGGTCACAAGGCTCTTGTCCCAGAAGCGGGGGTTCAGCGCTGCGATCTGCATCGCAACATCCTTGCCGATGGTGGTAGCGTCGATGCCGCCCTCAACCTCAAGGTTGACGAGAACGCCGATCTTGCCGCCCGCGTGGACGTAGGAAACGGAGGTGTTCTTGTCGAAGCGCTTGAAGCGGCGGATCTGCAGGTTTTCGCCGATGGACATGACCTTCTCGGGAAGGACCTCGGAGACCTTGAGCTCGGTGCCGGGGTACTTGCACTCCATCAGAGCGGCAACATCAGCGGGGTTATCCTGCAGGACGACCTTGCAGATATCCTTGACGAACTCGACGAACGGAGCGGACTTCGCGCAGAAGTCGGTCTCGCAGTTGACCTCGACAACAGCGCCGACCCCGCACTTTTCGCAGACAGTGGCGTAAGCCATGCCCTCGGCAGCAATGCGGTTCGCCTTCTTGGCGGCCTTGGCCAGACCCTTTTCACGCAGCCATTCAACGGCCTTATCCATATCGCCGTCGGTCTCGGTGAGCGCCTTCTTGCAGTCCATCATACCGACGTTGGTCATTTCACGCAGTTTCTTAACATCAGCAGCAGTAAATGCCATGGTTATTTCCTCCTAATTGAAATAGTGTCCTTCGATTCTGAAAAAGCGCCCGTCGCGCGGCGGGCGCTTTTCGATTGTGCAATTATTCCGCGGCAGGAGCGGCTTCCTCGGCTGCGGGAGCCTCGGTGTTCTCTTCGCCCTGACGGCCTTCGACAACCGCGTTTGCCATGGTAGCGGCAATCAGGCGGATGGCGCGGATGGCGTCGTCGTTGCCGGGGATGACGTAATCGACCTCATCGGGGTCGCAGTTGGTGTCGACGATGGCGACGATAGGGATGTGCAGCTTGCGGGCCTCAGCAATCGCGTTGCGCTCCTTGCGGGGGTCAACGATGAACAGCGCGCCCGGGAGCTTCTTCATGTCCTTGACGCCGCCGAGGTACTTCTCGAGCTTGGCGATCTCGCCCTGATGCTTGATGACTTCCTTCTTGGGAAGCATTGCGAACGTGCCGTCCTCTTCCATCTTCTTGAGCTGGGCCAGACGGTCGATACGGGTGCGCATGGTGCGGAAGTTGGTCAGCATGCCGCCGAGCCAACGGGCGTTGACGTAGTACTGGCCGACGCGCTCAGCTTCTTCCTTGATCGCGTCCTGCGCCTGCTTCTTGGTGCCGACAAAGAGGATGGACTGACCGTTGGCCGCCAGCTCACGCACGAAGGAGTAAGCCTCTTCGAGCTTCTTGACCGTCTTCTGCAGGTCGATGATGTAGATGCCATTGCGCTCGGTGTAGATGTAGGTTGCCATTTTGGGGTTCCAGCGGCGGGTCTGGTGGCCGAAATGCACGCCAGCTTCCAGCAGCTGCTTCATAGATACGACTGCCATTTTTTTGTTCTCCTTTTGTTTTGACCTCCACCCGGCTCGGCAGGCCTCCACCCTTGCGGGCACAAGAAGGCAATAACGCCGGATGTGTGGTTTAAAATTGTCGCCGCTCTCGCAGCGCCAGAATATTATACAAGACTGCTCTCCCGATTGCAAGGGCTTTTTTCAAATTTTTTTCCTGTTTTCCATGTGTTTTTGCCCCGTCCGCCTCAGAACAGCCCCCGCCTTTTGCGCATCACGCGCCATGAGGAAATGGAGCCCTCGACGAGGATGATATCTTCCCCGATCCTTCGGATGCAGCACCACGGAATGATGTAGTCCGAGTCACGGCCGAAGAGTCCCAGAAACCGGCACGGCCCCGGGACCATGAGCGCCGTGACCCGGCCGGTGTCGGTATCGATGCAAAGATCGTTGCAGTATCCGAGCCGCGTGCCCTCGCAGACGTGGATGATCTCCTTGCTGCGAAGCTCTGAAAATCGGTTGACCATGCGCACCCCTCCGATGAACCTGTCAAAAAAGCGTTTGCTTTTTTGACAGAAAGGATTGCACCTCGACTGCGCGCAGAATTTTGCCCTGCTGGGGCAAAATTCCACACTTGCGAGGTGATAGGAATTTTTCCGGTCGGCAGAGCCGCCGGATAAAATGGATTTCCACTTTATTTCGCCCTGCGGGGCGAAACTCTACGAGGTTTTTTACGCCCCTTCTGGTATTCCTTTTCTACCGTATGTGGGAAACCCGCGCATTATGATACGCTGATCGCCTTGCGGATGGTATTGAGCGCGTTTTTCTCTAATCTCGACACCTGCGCCTGCGAGATGCCGATGCTGCCGGCCACCTCCATCTGCGTCCGACCATCGTAAAACCGCAGGGCGAGGATCCGCTTTTCCCGATCTGTAAGCCTGTGCATCGCCTGCCGCAGCGCAATGGAATCGAGCCACCGCTCGTCGGTATTTTTCGTGTCACGCACCTGGTCCATGACCGTTAGAGGGTCGCCCCCGTCCGAGTACACGGGCTCGTAAAGGGACACGGGCGTTGCAATCGCATCCATCGCGCCCACAACCTCCTCCAGCGGCACGTCCATTGCCTTTGCAATCTCCTCCATCGTGGGCTCGCGCCCGTTTTTTTCGAGCAGTTCCTGCTTGCACTGCAAAACCCGGTACGCCGTATCGCGCACCGAGCGGCTGACGCGGATGGGGCTGTAGTCGCGAAGATATCGCCGCAGCTCTCCCGCGATCATCGGAACGCCGTAGGTCGAAAAGCGCACCTGCTTGGAGGTGTCGAAGTTCGCGATGGCCTTCAGAAGCCCGATGCACCCGACCTGAAACAGGTCGTCCGGGTTCTCGCCCCGGCCCATGAAGCGCTGGATGACAGAAAGCACCAGCTTGAGATTGCCTTCGACAAGCTTCCGCCTGGCCTCCTCGTCGCCCGATTGCGCGCGGTCGATCAGTGCCATCATCTCGTCATTCGAAAGCGTCCTGAGCTTTGCCGTGTTGACCCCGCTGATTTCTACCTTTCCCTGCATATCCCCAGCTCCTCCAACGTATCGTGTTGTGCACAAACGCCTGCTTGTGTACTGGTGAGTATTTCCCGGGAAAGCAATTTGATACGGTCCTTGTTTCGGCATTTTCCGCGAAAGCGCAGCTTATATATTCGGAATTGTGCTGAAATTATAACTTTCTGACATTTTTTAAGCAAAAATAGTTGACAATAACCCGGTTGCGCCGTCGACGTAATTTCCCGTCTCGTTACCGCTTTGTAACTTTTTCCGGGCAAACAGCTGTGGATCGCGGGTGTGGATAACAATGTGGAAATGTGGATTTCTCCTTGCGCGGCAAAGTTTTTCACATTGTCCACATTTTTGTCCACAGGAACTTTTCCGGGCAAATTCTTCTTGCCGTGCATAATTTTGTTGACATAACACGGTCGAACATTATGCCAGAAAACCAGCCAGATCCCGGACCGTCAGCCCCGGGTGCAGCGCAAGACTCACCCCATAGCCCACAGCTCTCGCGATCTCGCGCACGCGAAGGTCAATGTCCCGGGGCGTGACGATGAGCCCGGAAAGGCCCGGAAGCTCCCGCCCCGCAAGGCATTCGGCGCGCATGAGCGTCGGCGCTCCGACCGCCAAAACGGGCCGCCCGAGGCTCTCTTCGCAAAACGCCGCCCGATGGTTTCCGAGCCCCGAGCCCGGAGCCAGCCCTGCGTCTGTCAATTGGACGGTTGTACAAAGTCTCTCGGGCTCTGCCGCCGCCAGCGCGTCAAAGACGATGACCGCCTCCGGCTTTATGAAATCCGCTGCCGCGCGCACGAGCTCCAGCGCCTCCATCCCGCTCGTCCCCAGAACCCCGGGCTTCACGCAGGAGACACTGCAAAACCCGGAAAACGCCTCCGGCATATGCGCTTTTAAGTGCCGCGTCACAAGAAGGTTTCCGAGCGTCCACGGCCCGAAGGCATCCGGCGAGAGCGCGTCGTTTCCAAGTCCCGCGCAAAGAACGCTTTCAGGGCTGTGAAGAAACGCAGCCGCCTCCCTGGAAATCGCCTCCGCCGCTGCCTCAAAGCTTCCGGCCTCATGCCGGGACAGCGCCGTCAATTCCAGCGTCACATACCGCCCCACAGGCTTTCCGAGCGCCCGAGCCCCCCGGTCATCCAGAATTTCCACGCGCGTGATGTGGACCCCGCCCGCGTCCTCCTCGCGCGCAATCACGCCCGGCAGCTTCGTCGTCTCGCCAGCGTCCTTTTTCCAGAGCGTATAGGCCTCCATGGCAAGATCTGTTCTGTAATCCATCTGCTCACCTCGCCGATAGTTTGCCGCGCGCAGATGCCCGTATGCGATTTTTTTAGAAAAAAAAGAAAAATAGCTATTGATTTCTTCTGGCTTGCACGCTATAATGTATTTCTGCATGAAACGGATTTGTTTGTTTCGGTATTAACGCTATTGGAGGAGGTGTAGTCATGCCCAACATTAAGTCTGCCAAGAAGAGAGTTCTGGTGTCCAAAGTCAACAACGCCCGCAACAAGATGGAGAAATCCGCGCTTAAGACCACGCTGAAGAAGTTCGACGCCGCTGTTGCCGACGGCAACCGTGAGCAGGCCGATAGCGCTTATAAAGCTGCCGTGAAGTCCATCGATCAGGCTGTCAACAAGGGTATTCTTCATAAGAATAACGCTGCCCGCAAGAAGAGCAGCATTACCCTGAAGATGAACGAGCTGGCCTAATTTTGCCGAATGTAAGCCCTCCGAAGATGCTCTTCGGAGGGCTTATTCTTTTCAAAAAGCTGACGCTTTTCGAAAAGAGGAGCTGCACCTCGACTGCGCGCATAATTTTGCGCCCTTGGCGCAAAATTCTACACTTGCGAGGTGAGCGGTATGTTTCCGGTCGGCAAAGCCGCCGGATAACATGGATTTCTATTTTCTTTCACCATCTGCGGATGGCGAAACTCTACGAGGTTTTTCTGCACGAGGCGCTCCGAAGATGCTCTTCGGGAGGGCTTTTTCGCGCTTGCATCCGGAACATACATTCGATATACTATAGTAAATAACCAGAAGGCGGTGATGAGATGGATCTATTTTCTCCGGTAACGGCGCTCAAGGGCGTGGGCGCTGTGCGGGCAAAGCAGCTCGCAAAGCTCCACATCGAGACGCTCTACGATCTCATCGCCTTCTTTCCGCGAGACTATGAGGATCGGACAAAGCTTCTATCCATCGCAGGTCTAACGCCCGGCAATCCTGCCTGCTTTGAGGCGATGGTCATCTCTCAGCCGCAGCTGTCTCGCATCCGCAAGGGCATGGAGCTTGTAAAGGTCCGCGTAGCGGATGAAACGGGCCGGGTCGACCTCGTGTTTTTTAACCAGCCCTATGTAAAAGATCAGCTCAACTACGGCGAGAGCTACCGCTTCTATGGCGCGCTCCGCGAAGGCTACGGCCATCAGATGCAGAACCCCGCCTTTGAGCCAGTCGACGTGGCTGGCGTTGTGACGGGCCGGATTCTTCCCATTTATCCCCTCACCGCCGGCATCACCAACAAGCTCATTAGCGCGTGCGTCCGGCAAGCGCTCGACGCGTGCCTGGATTCTCTTCCGGACATTCTGCCCGAGGCCGTGCAGGCCCGCTATGGTCTTTGCTCCGCGCGCTTTGCCTACGAGACGGTGCACCTTCCCGTGTCGTTTGAGGCTTTGCAGAAAGCGCGCAGGCGGCTCGTCTTCGAGGAATTTTTCATCTTTTCCGCAGGCCTCGCCGCCATCCGCACCCAGCGGGACGAGCTGCATACCAAACCCATGGACACGCGCCATATGGAGCCGTTTTATAAGCTTCTCCCCTTCACGCTCACCCGCGCGCAGCAGTCGGCCATCGATGACATTCTGCGCGACCTCGCGTCCTGCCGTCCCATGAACCGGCTCGTGCAGGGAGACGTCGGAAGCGGCAAGACGATGGTCGCGGCGGCGGCGTGCTTCTGCGCGATCCAGAACGGCCATCAGGCGGCCTTCATGGCCCCGACTGAAATCCTCGCCGAGCAGCATGCAGTGTCTCTTGCAAAGCTCTTTTCCCCGCTCGGAATTTCCGTAGCCCTCATGACCGGCTCGCTTCCAGCCACGCAGAAGCGGCAGCACAAGGCGGAAATTGCGGACGGCAGCGCCCAACTCATCGTCGGCACGCATGCGCTCATCACGCAGGACGTGGCGTTTCACGATCTTGCCCTCGTCGTCTGCGACGAGCAGCACCGTTTCGGTGTGGCGCAAAGAGCCGCGCTGTCCGCCAAGGGCCAAACGCCGCACCTTCTCGTCATGTCGGCCACGCCCATCCCGCGGACGCTCGCGCTCATCGCCTACGGGGACCTGGACGTTTCCGTCATCGGCGAGCTGCCGCCCGGTCGTCTCCCGGTCGATACCTTCCTGATCGGCGAAGACAAGCGTCAGCGGCTGAACGCCTTTATTGAAAAACAGTGCGAGGCGCGCCATCAGGTCTATATCGTCTGCCCCACAGTCGAGGAATCCGACTTGGACAGTCTCAAATCCGCCGAGAGCTTCGCAGAAACGCTTCAGCAGGCCGTCTTCCCCCACCGGCGTGTAGGCCTTCTGCACGGCAAAATGAAGCAGGCGGACAAAGATGCGGCGCTCGGCGCGTTCTCGCGCGGAGAGACGGACATTCTTGTCGCGACCACGGTCGTGGAGGTCGGTGTGGACGTGCCGAATGCGACGCTGATGGTGATTGAAAACGCGGACCGCTTCGGTCTTTCCCAGCTCCACCAGTTAAGAGGCCGCGTCGGGCGCGGCAGCGCGCAGTCCTACTGTGTCCTCGTCTCCGGAAACCGGAACGAGCAGACCCGCAAGCGCCTCAAGGCCCTCTGCGCCACCACCGATGGCTTCAAAATCGCAGAAGAAGACCTCGCTCTGCGCGGCCCCGGCGATTTTCTGGGAAGCCGCCAGCACGGACTTCCGCTTTTCAAGGTCGCCGATCTGCAGCTCGACATACAGACGCTCCTGGAAGCCAAGCAGGCCGCTGGCGAAGAAATCCGCGACGCCGAAACGCTGGAACAGCCGGAATACGCCGCCCTTCGCACGCGCGTACACGCCCTGTTCCGGCAAAGCGATCTCGCTCTCAATTAAACTCCCGACTATATTTCCGCGTCCCGGACTGTCCATGCACAATCCGGGGCGCTTTTGCATATCCTAAGCCGTAATCTTTTTGAAAGCGAGGGTGTTTCATGGCGGTCAGGCGGTATTTTCTCGGCGCGAACACAGGAAAGGGCTTTGTTTCTCTCTACGACGAGTTCTGCAAGCCGGAAAGTGGAAATTTCCTATACGTCATCAAAGGCGGCCCCGGCTGCGGCAAGTCGAGCTTCATGAAAACAATCGGCAAGGCGGCAGAGGACGCGGGGCTCGACGTGGAGTACGTGATCTGCTCGGGAGACCCCGATTCTTTAGATGGCGTTCTCATTCCCGCGTGGCACGTGGGTTACGCCGACGGCACGAGCCCGCACATTCTGGACGTGGCGCTCCCCGCTGCCTCTGGTGCGTACCTGGACCTTGGGCAGTTCTACGACGTTGCGGCGCTGCGGCCAAAGCGTGAGGTGCTCGCCGATTTAACGGCAAAATACCGCGCGCAGTACGCCATCGCCTACAAGGCCCTCGCCGAGGCCAAGCGGCTGCATGACGAGCTGGAGGCCGTCTACAATCCGCATGTCAATTTTGACGGGGTTTACGCGCTGGCAAAGGAGCATATTTTACGCCTGCAAACGGAAAATTGACATTGTAAACGCAAGCAAAATGGTGTAGAATATGCACGAACAAAACGAAACCAACAAAATAAAGCCTATATGGAGGATATACAAATGAAAAAACCGATCGTATTGGTGATTATGGACGGCGTTGGTCGCGGCGATGGCGGCCCCGGCGACGCGGTAAAGCAGGCGAACACGCCGAATCTTGATAAGCTGATGGCCTCGTGCCCCATGACGTGGCTCAAGGCACACGGCACAGCCGTCGGCCTTCCCACCGACGACGACATGGGCAACTCCGAGGTCGGCCACAACGCGCTCGGCTGCGGCCAAATCTACTCCCAGGGTGCAAAGCTCGTCGGCGAATCCATTGAGTCCGGCGCGCTGTATGAGTCGAAGACCTGGAAGTCTCTCATCTCTAACTGCAAGGAAAACGAGAAGGCGCTGCATTTCCTCGGTTTGCTTTCCGACGGCAACGTCCACTCCAACATCTCGCATCTCATCGCCATGCTCCAGAAGGCACGCGCAGAGGACGTAAAGCGCGTCTACTGCCACATTCTGCTCGACGGCCGTGATGTGCCCGCAACGAGCGCGCTCGAGTATGTCGACCAGCTGGAAACTGTACTTGCCGAGCTTTCCGATTCTACGCATGAATACAAGATCGCTTCCGGCGGCGGCCGCATGGTCATCACGATGGACCGCTACGAAGCAAACTGGCCGATGGTCGAAAAGGGCTGGCGCACGCACGTGCAGGGCGAAGGCCGTCAGTTCGCCTCCGCCAAGGAAGCCATCGAGACCTACCGCGCCGAAAACCCCGGCATGATCGATCAGGACCTTCTGCCGTTCGTCGTCGCCCACGATGGCAAGCCCGTCGCGAAGATCGCAAACGGCGATAGCGTCATTCTCTTCAACTTCCGCGGCGACCGCGCGCAGGAGATTTCCCTTGCCTTTGACCGCAAGGAGTTCACGCACTTTGACCGCCCGGGTTATACCGGTGTTCACTTCGCAGGCATGCTGGAGTATGACGGCGACCTCAAAATCCCCGAGCACTATCTCGTCGAGCCGCCGGTAATCAAGAACACGCTCACCGAGGTTCTGTGCAAGGCGGGCGTTCATGAATACGCCATCTCCGAGACGCAGAAATACGGCCACGTAACCTACTTCTGGAACGGCAACCGCTCCGGCAAGGTCGACGAAAACCTCGAGGTCTATGAGGAAATCCCGTCCGACGTCATTCCGTTCGAAAAGGCCCCGGCGATGAAGTCTGTCGAAATTACCGACCACCTGATTGCCGCGATGGAGTCCCACAAATTCGAGTTCCTGCGCTGCAACTACCCGAACGGTGACATGGTCGGCCACACGGGCGTCATTCCGGCGGTCATCACCGCGATGGAAGCCGTCGACACCGCGCTCGGCCGGCTCATCGAAGCTGCCGACAAGTACGGCTATACGCTCCTCATCACCGCCGATCACGGCAACGCCGACCAGATGACCGAGACCAAGAAGGGCAAGACTTCCATCCGCACCGCCCATTCTCTGAACCCGGTTCCCTTCATCATCTACGACAAGGACAACAACTTCGAGATCAAGGACGGCCACTACGGCCTTTCGAACGTCGCGCCTACCATCGTGACCATGATGGGTCTGACCGCGCCCGACTGCTGGCAGGCCAGCATGATCTGAGCGATCCCCATCCGTTTTTGAACACGCAGCGCCCCGGAAACCGGTTGGTTTCTGGGGCGCGTTTTCCTCCCGGTTCGATTTGCATTATCTGTGAAAATCTGATATAATAATTTGGATTTTGACCGGAAAGGAGCGTATGCTTTGCATCTTTCAAAAAAACAGCTGATTATCCTCGGCGCGATCGCCGTTTTATTTCTCGGATTCTTGATTTTCCTCGGCAGCTGCAACAAGCGCCTTGCCGTACCCGAAAGGCCGCAGCAGGCAGAAGTCCAGCCTGCGCAGGAAGAAACGCCCGCGCAGGACGATCCGCCGTCCATCCCGGACCCGATCGTTACGACGAGAAGCATCTCGACAGCCATGGGCGATATCTCCGTCACGGAAACGACCGAGTATGACGAAGCTCTTACCTATTCCCGCCGGGAATACCTGAGCTTCGACAAAAGCCGCATTCAGGCCTGCCGCGTGGAGGGCGAAACCCGTCAGGCAACGCTCTTTTCTTTTCAATACCAGCCCATTGACGCGACCATCCACTATTTTGATGCCGACACGAACGCATGGGTTTCCGAGCCGCTCTCCCCCGGCGCGTACCGGGCGAATCTGGTCGCGATTGAATTTTCCTCCGGCGCAAGTCTGTTTTCGTATCTTCCGAAGACCTACAACCAGAAGGAAAACGGCGTTCTTGAGCACTTGCCGGATTTAGACGGCTATCTTCTCGTCACGCGCACGGAGGCCGGCTGGCAGCTGAAGCTCGTCAGCTGCGAATTGCAGGAGGGGCAGGTCTGCGACGGCTTCGTCATGAGCGCGGCGTGGCCGCTTCTCGACTGGTCGGAAAATCAGAACTGCGCCACGGTCTGGAACGCGTACACCGTAAACGGCGTTGCCAAATGGTGCTACGACGGCTATTACCGCTTCACACCGTCAAATTATGTCCCAACCGGAGAAAACTATTATTACCGCTGCGTCGCGTCCTATCTCATCCGCCTCATGGCAGAGCAGATCGGCCTCAGCGATGCTGCGCCGAGCCTGAGCATCTGCATGCTGGACGTTCTTGTTCAGGAGCAGAATGCCTATGGCTTCTGGCCGACGCAGCCCGAGAGCGAGTGGCTCTCCGGCGACTTCCAGATCGCCGACGGCTTTTACGACACGCGCTTTAATACCGACCTCATCGAAATTTTCGTCCGCGTGAATAACGATCTTGGCGGCGGGCTGTATCTCGACACCGTCAAACGCTACGCCGCGTTCTATCAGGCGCTGGCTGAAGAGAACCACGCCGAGACAGAAAACGGCGGCTGGCTCGTCGCCGATTACTGGCACCCGCAGCTGCATGATCTGACGCACACGTCGCTCAATCACCTTGCCGCCGAATGTCTGGCCGCGTACCATCTGGCAGACCTTCTGCAAGACGAGAGCCTGCGCGAAACGGCGGACAAGTTGCTGCTCGCCATCGAAGACACGGGTTCCGACTGGATCAAGCCCACATGGGACCTCTATTACAGCATCCAGCCCGACGGCACGTATGACGGCACGGACTATCCGAGCCTGACGTATAACGATCTGTTTAACCTTCAGGCATATATTACAGAAAAGACCGGCGAGCAGAACCAGACCATTTATAACCTTATGTACCACAAGCTCTACTGGATGTGGGCCAACAACGTCACCGATTACAAGCGCTGAGCTTTTTTCCCTTGTGCTTTGCCTTAAAATCGGTTACAATTAAGATAGATTGACCGCCTCTTTTTGAGCTTGGCGTGTCAAAACCTCGTAGAGTTTCGCGTCCGCAGACGCGAAATAAAATGGAAATCCATGTTATCCGGCGGCTTTGCCGACCGGAAACATACTTATCGCCTCGCAAGTGTGGAATTTTGCCCCTATGGGGCAAAATTATGCGCGCAGTCGAGGCGCAATCCCCCATTCAAAAAAGCGCCAGCTTTTTTGAATATCTTTAGAATCTAAGGAGGGTTCTTATGATCCGGCTGAAAACGGAGGAAGGTACCATTGCCGTTGACAATGCGGTCTATACGAATATTGCAGGCTACGCTGCGACAAACTGCTTCGGCGTGAAGGGTATGGCTGTGCGCTCGATGACGGACGGTCTTGTCCATCTGCTGCGCAAGGAGGCCATGGGCAAGGGCGTGCGCGTCACGTTCCAGAGCGACAATTCCATCGCCATCGACCTGCATATTATGGTGGACAAGGGCGTAAACATCCGCGCCATTTCCGCGTCCATCATCAAAGAAGTCCGCTATTTCGTCACAAAGTCCACCGGCACGGAGGTCAGTGCCGTCAACGTCTTTGTTGACTCGATCACGATTGACTAAGCGCGCGTGCGCAACCGGAGGTGTAATTGACTTTGAGACATTCCATGGACGGCGTGGCCTTTGGCCGGATGATCGTATCCGCAAGCGCCGCAATTGAGCTGAAAAAGCAGAAAATCAACGAGCTGAACGTTTTCCCCGTGCCGGACGGCGACACGGGAACGAATATGAGCATGACGCTGGCGGCCGCTGCGCAAGATTTAAAAAAGCGCAGCCCGGATTCTTTGACCAAGGCCGCCGATATGACTGCATCGGCGCTTTTGCGCGGCGCGCGCGGAAACTCAGGCGTCATTTTATCGCTTCTGTTCCGGGGCTTTTCCAAATCCCTCAAGGGAAAGCTGGAAGCAAGCGGCAAGGACTTTGCGGATGCTTTGACCGCAGGCGTGGAGGCCGCCTACAAGGCCGTCATGAAGCCCGCGGAGGGTACGATTCTGACCGTCTCGCGCCTGACCGCAGACGCTGCCAGAGAGCTCGCCGCGCAGGACGAGAATCTCGAGAGCGTTCTGACAGGCTCCATTGAGACCGCGAAGGTCGCGCTTGAGAATACCGTCAACCAGAACCCGGTCCTCAAAAAGGCCGGCGTGGTGGACGCGGGTGGCATGGGCTTTGTTGTGATTCTGGAGGGCATGTTATCGAGCCTTCAGGGAAACGACATTACCGCGCAGGATGCATCCGGCGAGACCAAGGAGCAGGCAGACTTCACAGACTTTGCGACCGAGGACATTACCTTTGCCTACGATACCGTTTACATCGTCCGCAAGAAAGACGAAAACGTTTCTCTTGAGCCGCTTCGCGTGTATCTTGACTCCATCGGCGACAGCCTTGTCATCGGCGAAGACGACGAGGCGTTCAAGGTACACGTCCACACGAACATTCCGTGGGACGCCTTGGCAGAATCCCAGAAATACGGCACGCTGGAGCTTGCCAAGATCGAGAACATGCGCATGCAGCACGACGATCTGGCCGAAGGCCGCAAGGCCCGTTCGACGGACGACTTGGAAGCCATTGAGCAGGAGCTCGAGTCCGGGGAAGCTGCCGCTGCGCAGCCTGCCGCGCCCGAAAAGCCGTTTGGCTTTGTCGCCGTGTGCGCGGGTGCGGGCCTGGCGGGCGTGTTCCGCGATCTGGGGGCCGATGGCATCATCGAAGGCGGACAGACCATGAACCCCTCGACCGAGGATATTTTAAAGGCCATCGAGCAGACCCCCGCCGAGGTCGTGTTCGTCCTGCCCAACAACAAGAACATCATCATGGCCGCGCAGGCCGCAAGTGAGCTTGCCACGCGCGAGGTCGTCGTCGTTCCCACCAAGACCGTCCCGCAGGGCATCACGGCGATGCTGAGCTTCGACGAGACGCAGTCTGCAAGTGAAAACGCAGAGCTCATGACGGAGAGTCTTTCCGGCGTGACCACGATGCAGATTACATACGCCGCGCGCAACTCCGACTTTGAAGGGCGCGATATCCACGAGGGCGAATACCTCGCGCTCTACAACGGCGCGCTTCTCGGAAACAGCCCGGACCTCGATTCCCTTCTCGTCGTGATGGCCGAAAAGGCAGCGGGCGAAGGAAAAGAGTTCGTCAACATCTTCTACGGCGCGGATACCACTGCCGAGCAGGCCGCGCACGCGTCCGAAATCTTCACCAAAGCCCTTCCCTCTGCCGAAGTCAATGTCCTCTCCGGCGGCCAGCCCATCTACTACTACCTCATCTCCGCCGAATAACCGAACAAGTACAAAACCGTTGCGCCGTTTTCCGCGCGTTTCCGATTTTTCGTACGTCCCCGGTATTTTCGTACATTTTCCGGTAATGCGTAGGGGCGAACGGCTCTGTCCGCCCAAGGGAAGTTACGAATTCGCCGCAGATTTTCGCATTTCGGTTGTGCAATTCGCAGGGCGGAAAGCCGCGTCCGCCCCTACGGTTCTTTGGACATCCCCTGGGAAGTTTGTAGGGGTCGATGCCCACATCGACCCGGCGGTAAAAACCGTTTTCACGAAAATCCAATGCGAATTCGATGGTGCCCCACGGGGCGATGTGGGCATCGCCCCCTACGCGTTCCTTGGTAAATCAAACAAGCATAAAAATCCCGATGCAGTTCATCTGAACTGCATCGGGATTTTCTTTCAAGACCGGGGGATCTCAATCTATGCAAGCCGCCTCCCGGCGGGAATTGACTTTAGTTGCCGAAGCCGGGGATCTGGAAGTATTCGAACGGATTGACATTACCATAGCCATAGCTGTAGCCGTTGGAACCGCTCGAACCGTTGGAGCCGCTGCCGGAGCCAGACTGGCCGTTCTGCGATTGCTGCTGGTCCTGCGCAGCCTGCTGCTGCGAGGCGACCTCTTCGTCGGTCGGGCGTTCGTCAAGCGTGATCGTCGCGTCTACCTCAGCACCACCGCGGAAGACCTTGATCGTTGCCGTGTCGCCCGAATGGCACTTGTTGAGCGCCGCGACAAGGTCGGTGTACGAGGAAATTTCCGCGCCGTTGAAGCCGATGATGATATCACCCTGCTGGAGACCCGCCTTTTCCGCGCAGCCGCCCGCTTCCACGCTCTGGATCATCGGGCCGGTCGGAAGGCCGTAGGTCGCAGCTGTCGTGCTGTCGAGGTCCTTGACCGTCACGCCGAGATATGCTCTGCCGGTCACATGGCCGTACTGCTGCAAATCGTAAACCACACGCAGCGCGTCGTTGATCGGAATGGCAAAGCTGATGCCCTCGATGCTCGCGCCGGAGGAGGTGGAGCCGGAGTACTTCGCGCTCGTGATACCAATGACGTTGCCGTTCATATCGAACAGCGCGCCGCCGGAGTTGCCGGAGTTGATGGCCACATCCGTCTGGAGCATGTTGATGGGCTTGCCGTCAGTGTTGATCTCGCGGTCAAGCGCGCTCACAACGCCGGCCGTCATCGTAAATGTCAGCTCACCCAGCGGATTGCCGATGGCGATGACCTCTTCGCCGACCTCAATCTGGTCGGAGTCGCCGATGGTCACAGCCTGAAGGCCGGTTGCGTCGATTTTCAGAAGCGCCACATCGTTCATTTCGTCCGTACCGATGACTTCTGCGTCGTATTCGTCGCCGTTATAGAGCTTGACGGTGACGCTCGTCGCGCCTTCGACAACGTGGTTATTTGTCACGACGTAGCCGTCGCTCGTCAGGATGAAGCCGCTGCCGCTGGCGGAGGCCGATGCGACCTGACCCCAGACGTTGGTGGTAATCTGCGTCGCAATGCCGACCGTGGCGTTTACGTTCATCGCGTAAACCTCTTTCGGTGTCAGGCTCTTGCCGGTATCGTTGCTGGAAAGAGATGTAGGAAGCTTCGACTTTTCAAGACTGTAGCTGCTCTCGCTCGCGGTGTCCTGCGAAGCGTCCTGCGCGGGCTCGACGGTCTGCGCACTCATCGTTTCCTGCGCCTTGGCGTTTGCCTCTTCGTTTTTGCGGCTGATGTTATTGATGACGGTGGTCAGCGCCGAGCCGCCGATCGAGGCTACCAGCGCGACCGCAACGAGAAGCGCGACCATGCGCCCGCCGACGCCGTTCTTCTTTTTTGGATTTTTGTGTTCGTTCTGATTGTAGTTCGGGTCGTAGGATGTCTGATGGTATCCCTGCGCGCCGCTCGACTCATCCGAGGGCTCAAAAGAATAGCTCATTCTTTCGTTTTCATGTTCCATCATAATGATCTGCTCCTTTATCCCAAATCGCATTGGTTTGACCTCTGCGGTTTGTTTATCTTTTGTATGCTACAATCCTACTTTGGAATTATGACCAGATTATGACGATTCAAAAAACGATGTTTAAACATTCTCCGTCCAGATCATGAACATAGCGTCCCCAAACGTTTTCCGGTTTATTCCGCCGCCTGCTTCATGTAAGGATCCAGGAACGGCGTGGGATTCTTTTTGTATGTCGCAAGGCTCACGAGTACCAGAGCAAGCAGGCACGCAATCGCGCCCGGCACCGTCGCGCCGATGCCGAACGGCAGCCCGATGAGCTTCCAGAGAATCGTCACCGAGAAGCCCGCCGCCATGCCGGAGAGAATACCGGCCTTCGTCGCCTTTTTCCAATAAAGCGCCGCAAACGCCGGAAGTCCGGCCGCCGCCGCGTAGAAGCTCCAGGCAAACATTAAAATATTATACGCGTTTTTGATATAGAGCGCAATGATCAGCGCGCCCAGCGGCAGCACGACCGCGAACACGCGCGTGAGCATGAGCTCCTTTTTCTCGGGCGTATCGGGCTTGAAGGTCTTGTAGATATCGTGGACGCAGGTCTGCACAGAGACGATCAGATAGCTGTCCGCCGTGGACATAATGACGGACAAAATACCGGCCAGCGCCAGACCCGTGAGACCGACCGGGAGAATTTCGATCGCCAGCGCCGGGACGACCGCATCCGTCGAGCCGTAAGCGATGATTTTTTCCGCCGGAACGAGCTGGTGCGCAACCACGCCCATGAACCAGACGAGGGGAATCGTGAGCCCATAGACGAGCGTTCCGAGGAAGAGGCCCTCCTTCGCCGCCTTCTGGCTCTTGGCCGCAAATGCGCGCTGCCACATTTCCGCGCCCGCGAGCGTGAAAACAAAGTACGTGATGATATCTCCCACGATGCTGCCGTCCAAGTACGGTGTCGAGAGCTCGGGTGCTAAATTTTGCAGGAAAGTTCCCACGCCGCCGAGCTTTGCAAGCGATGACGCGGGGATGAGGATGTAGACAAAGAGAATAAGCATCACGAACTGGAACACGTCCGTGTAGATGACGCCGAAAAGGCCCGAAGTTGCCGTATAGATGATGAACACCAGACACGCGATGATCGCGCCCGCTTCATAGGAAATGCCGATCTCGTTTCCGAGCATGTTGATGATGGTCGCCGTTGCCGTGACCTGAGACGCAACCGTTCCCATCATCGTAAAGGCGATGAGCGCGCCGAGCATGACCTTCGCGCTTTTTCCGAAGCGCTGCTCAAAAAGGTCGGGAATGGACGTGACATTGAACGTCGTACCGACGGCGGAAATTCTTCCCGCAAAGCCCGAGAAGATGAACATGCCAAGAAGATACGGCAGCGCCGTCATGATGGCCTTGAAGCCACTCGAGTACGCGACGCCCGCGCGCCCCATGAGGCCGCTTCCGCCGATGATCGTCGCGCAGACCGTCGCCATCAGGACAAGCGGCCCGAACGAGCGCCCGCCGAGATAATAGTCGTCCATGTTCCGCACCTTGCGAACGACGACAAGGCCGATGAGCACCATCGCGATGAGGTAAGCCGCGATGATGAGAAGGTCGATGGTGTGAATCTGATTATGTACCATGTAAAATCCCCTTTCTTTGCGTGTCGGATGGTATCGGTAAACACGCGTCTTTCGTTCCGGCGCTGTCCGCCGGATGCTGCGTCAGCCTTCGGAGAGAAACTGCACAACGCGCCTGCGCGCGGCCAGATCTCCCACGAAGATCACAAGGTCTCCGCGCCGCAGAACCGTATCCGGCCCCGGAGATACGATCTCCTCTCCGCTTCTGCGGATGGCGACAACGGTCGCGCCCGTCGCGCGCCAGAATTTGAGCTCGCCAAGGCTTTTCCCCTCGCCGTCCCAGTCTTCCGGGATGCGGACGCAGTAATTGGGAAGGCTCTGCGCCGCCTGCGCGGGGAGGATCATCTCATCTAAAATGCTCCCGCAGAGCTCCTGCAGCTCCCGGCCCAGGGCCTGCTGCTGCTCGAGAAGCTGTCGGAGCCTATGCTTTTTCCCGATGAGGCCGCCGCCGTCTTTAAATCCCGCGAGGCACTGCCGCGCCTGCTCGGCCGACAGCACATATACCCCGCTCTGCTCGCGGACGATGACCACCGCCCGGTCCTGCAACACCTGCACGGCCTTGCGGATGGTCTCCGGCGAGACGTTATATTCGCTTGAAAGCTTCGACCGGCCGGAAAGCTTCTCGCCTTCCATCAGCTCCCCGTCTGCGATGCGCTGGGCAATGGAGCGCGCGATGCGCATATATTGCGGGAGTGCGTCGTTTTCCATGCTAACCCCTCCTATTGTCCGGTTTCGGAAGAACCGGCCCTCCGAACCGCTGTATTCATTCGTATACTGCATATTATATCAACTGACAACTTATTTTTCAAGTTAAGTTTGCAGTTAAGAAACCGTAAAATTTTAAACAGGAATTGCGTTTTCAGATGCAAAAAAGGACTTCCCGTCTTGAGAAGTCCCATTTTTCGCGGTATTCGGTTGTCACGCCTCCACGGCTTCCTCAGGAAGCTCCACCAAGATGGCCTCGTGGTGGACGGCAGGGAGAATTTTTTCCATCAGGTCTTTCGTCGAAATGGCCAGCGTCGAGGAGTTGATAACGGGGTGGCAGCCAAATTTCTCATCCTCCAGAACCGGCTTATCAATGACGAGCTGCACCTCGTTTTCCTTGTCGTTCATGAGCCCCAGCACGCTCACGGAGCCCGGCGTGATGTTCAGCAGCCGCAGCATATCCTCCGGCGAAGCAAACGACAGCCGCGCCACGCCAAGCTGCTTCGATAAATCCTTCGTCTTGAAGACCTTCTCGCCCGGCATCATGAGAAGATAATAATTCGTCTTCTGCCGGTTGCATAGAAAGAGGTTCTTGCAGATTTTCTCACCCAGCACCTGCTCGACCGCCTCGCAGGCCTCGATGGTGTCGGCGAAGTCGTGGTCGACTCTCGTGTAGGAAACGCCGAGGCTGTCGAGTAAATCGTAGCACGCGATTTCTTTTTCGAGCCGCCCTTCAACGTCCTCCGGTCGGCCGGTATACAATACGTTTTTCATGCTCTTACCCCACTCGGATATAAAGATTTGATACGGCCACCGCCTGCTGATACGGATTGCAGCAGGCGTTGACCGTCTCGCAGACCCCTGCCGCATCCAGCACGTAGTAAGACCCGCCCGCGATGTAGCTGGCCTCGCCCGGAAGCGTCCGGGTGTCGATTTCGCCCCGGCTGCAAAGAACCGCGCTCTCGCACAGCCACACGAGCTTCCGCGCCGTCAGATCCGTCTTCGACGCATCCAGCACAAGCTGAAATGCCGACGGCAGGTGGATCAGCCCCTTGAAGCTTGTCCACTGCTGTAAAGCCGCCGACAAAAACGCCCGCTGCGTCTCGACTCTTCCCAAGTCCTGCGTCGCGTAGCCCGAGCGGAAGCGCACGACCTGCATGGCCTGCGCGCCATCCAGGTGCTGCTCACCCGCGGAGAGGTTGATGCTGAGGCCCTGGCTCGGGTCTTCATAGTGCATGTCGACCGGGACGTTAAACGTAACGCCGCCCATCGTGTCGACCAGCTTTTCAAAAACGGACAGATCGACCAGCACGTACCCGTCCGGCCGGAAGCCGATGATCTCCTCGACGCGCATGAGAAGCTGCTCCATGCCCGCCTCGCCGCCGGAGGCCCAGCCATAGGCCGAGTTGATCTTCGGCACGGAATATTCGCAGTAGATGAGCGTGTCGCGCGGAATGGAGACAAGACTCATCTTGCCCGTCGCGCGGTTCACGGAGAAGAGCATCATCGTATCCGTCCGATACTCCCCCTCGTCGGTGCCCGCGATCAGAATCGTCGCGCACCCGGCCTTGCGTTCCCCAAGCCCCGTCTCGGCCTCGGGCTGCTTGGCAACAAAAAAGTGGACGCTCCCAAGCGCGATGGCAAGAATCAGAACCAGCGCCAGAACAGCTTTCAAAAGCCCATGGCCGCGCCGCTTTTTTAGGGACTTGCCTTCCGTCTGCTGCGCCTGCTCACGCTGACGGAGATACTCCCGGTGCTCCTCTGTCTCGGGCTCCACGCCCTGCTCATAGAGCCACTTGGCATATTCCTCGTCGGATTTGGGGGGATTTTTGACCTTTTCCGCCGTCTTGCGGCTGCGGCTCTCGAGTCTTCGCATCACGCGTTCCTCCTCCCGGTCGCGCGCGATGCGCTGGCGGTCCCTGGCCTCGCGCTCGGCCTCGCGCACCCGGTCATACTCCGCCCGACGCGCAACCTGATAGGCGCTTTTGGACTGCTCATAGGCCGTCGGCGGGGTGTAAATCCCCTCGTCCGGGAAGCCCGCCGCGTCGTCATAGAACTTTTCAAAGTCGATGTTCACATCGTCCGCCGTCATGGGCGCGCCCGGTTCCTCCGCCTTTTGCGGCGCATCGAGCGTATCCCGGCTATCCTCTTCCGGCTGCTCCGGCTCCTCTCCCAGAAGCCCCTTTACCTCGCTGAGCAGGTCGTCGAGCTCGCGGTCGTGATGTTTCACGTCAAAGTCATCCATGCAGGTTTCTCCTTTCTCAGAAGCAGCCAAGCGCCGCCTTCTGCGAAATTCATACAAAATGACACTTTATTATATCAGATCTTTACCGTTTTGTAAACATCTGCTTTTATGGCGCGTATTTGGTTTGAATTTTCCCAGCAGGTATGGTATCATAGACGTACTTTTGAGCCTTGGAGGATCAGATATGGCTGTCGATGTTTCGATTGTTCCCTGCAAAAGCTATGACGCAGATGTTTGCCGAACTGCGCTCACGCAGGCGCTCGCCCCGTTTGGTGGGCTGGACTGGGTGAAAGAAGGCATGCGCGTTGTCGTCAAGGTCAACCTTGTCTCGGCCATGAAGCCTGAGCAGGCGGCCACGACGCACCCAATGCTTCTTTGCGAGCTGACGAAAATGCTGCGGGAACGCGGCGCAAGCGTCCTTCTCGGAGACAGCCCCGGCGGACTCTATACGGCCGCGCACCTGAACCACGTATATGACGTCAGCGGCATGCATGACTGCGAAGCCGCCGGCGCGGAGCTCAATCAGGACTTTTCGCAGTCCGACGCTTCGTTCCCGGAGGCCGTCTGCGCAAAGAAATTCACCTATACCGCCTACCTCGATGGGGCAGACGCGATCATCGACTTCTGCAAGCTCAAGACCCACGGCATGATGGGCATGACAAACGCCGTCAAAAATTACTTTGGCGTGATTCCCGGCACGATGAAGCCGGAGTACCACTATAAATACCCGCAGATCTCCGACTTTTCGAACATGCTGATCGACCTCTCGACGTATTTTAAGCCTCGCATCTGCATCTGCGACGCGATTGTCGGCATGGAGGGAAACGGCCCCACGCAGGGCTCGCCTCGCGAAATCGGAGCGATTCTGGCCGCCGAATCTCCCTCGAAGCTCGACCTTCTCGCTGCCAAGCTCATTGGCCTCACGGCAGACGACGTCCCGACCCTGCAAGCCGCGCGCGTGCGCGGACTGATCCCGCAGACGGCGGAAGAACTGGAGATTGCGGGAGAACCCGAACGGTTTATCGTTCCCGATTTTAAAACCATGCCCGCCCAGTCGAGCGTCTTTTTCCACAAGGCCGGAACCGGCGCCATCGGAAAAGTCGTCGATAAGATCATGTTCCAGGCGCTGACTCCCTGTCCGAAGGTGAAGAAAAACGAATGCATCGGCTGCGGCAAGTGCGCGAAGATCTGTCCTGCCAAAGCCATCCGGATGGAAAACAAGCTTCCCACGATCGACCGCAAGGCCTGCATCCACTGCTTCTGCTGTCAGGAGTTCTGCCCCAAGGGCGCAATGGGCGTTTCCCGGCCGTTTATCGCGCGGCTTCTCAATCAATAAAACCTCGTAGAGTTTCGCCCCGCAGGGCGAAATAAATTAGAAATCCATGTTATCCGGCGGCTCTGCCGACCGGACAGGACAGCCGTTAGCGGTTTTACCGCTTACGGATGTCGCGTGCCCCTTGCGGGTAAACATACCGATCACCTCGCAAGTGTGAGCTTTTCACGCGGAGCGTGAAAAGCTTGCGCGCAGTCGAGGTGCAGTCCCACTGTCGAAAAAGCGTCAGCTTTTTTGACAGGTTAGATTGCCTTTTCAGGGCTTTTCCTGTATAATGGTGGCGCGTTAAACGCGCAGGTGTGATTTCAATACGAAAGGATGAACAACCCAATGAGCATTTCCTCTTCCGCTCCCTGGCTCAAATACTACGGTGACACGCCGCAGCACCTCAAATATCCGCAGAAAACCATCTATGAGATGGTGAAGTCCGCCGCCGACAAATACCCCAAGAACTACGCCTACGAGTTCATGGGCAAAAAAACGACGTACGCGGAATTCATGCAGAAGATTGACGCCGCCGCGAAAGCCTACATGGCGCTCGGCATCCAGAAGGGCGACCGCGTGACGATCTGCATGCCGAACTGCCCGCAGGCCGTCGACAGCTTCTACGCGCTCAACCGCATCGGCGCGGTGTCCAACATGATCCATCCGCTGTCCGCGGCGGGCGAAATCAAGTTCTATCTGAACTTCTCAAAATCCAAAGCAATTTTGACCCTCGACCAGTTCTACGGCAAAATTGCTCCGATCATGCCGGAGCTTGACAATCCGGACACGAAGCTCATCATCGCGAAAATTGAAGACGAGCTCTTCCCGCATCTGGCGCTGGGCTACGCACTGACGGCCGGCCGGAAATATCCGCACCCTGAGCGCAAGGGCAATTACATCTGGTGGAAAGATTTCCTCCGCAAGGGCAAAAAACTGAACGCATATCTTCCCAAAAATGCGCAGAAGCCCGAGGACGGCGCTTCGATTCTGTATTCCGGCGGCACGACCGGCACCACGAAGGGCATTCTTCTGTCCAACATGAACTTCAATGCCCTCGGCCTTCAGACCATTGCGGCCTCCGGCTTTGCCCCCATCAACGGGCTCAAGATGCTCTCCGTCATGCCCGTATTCCACGGCTTCGGCCTCGGCATCGGCATCCACACGGCGTTAATTGGCGGCGCGTGCTGCATCCTCGTTCCGAAATTCAACGTCGCAACATACGCCGATCTGCTGATCAAAAAGCAGCCCAACATCATCCCCGGCGTTCCGACGCTCTTTGAGGCGCTGCTGCGCGCGGATAAGCTGGAAAATGCGGACCTCAGCTGCCTCAAGGGCGTGTTCTGCGGCGGCGACAGCCTGTCCATTGAGCTCAAAAAGAAGGTCGACGAGTTCCTCAAGGCGCACAACGCGTCTGTGCAGATCCGGCAGGGCTACGGCCTCACCGAGTGCGTCACAGCCAGCTGCCTGACCCCGAAAAACTATAACCGCGTGGGCTCCATCGGCGTTCCCTTCCCCGATACGTATTACAAGATTGTCAAGCCCGGCACGACCGAAGAGTTAGATGCAAACTTCGAGGGCGAAATCTGCATCTCGGGCCCGTCCGTCATGCTGCGCTACGTCGATAACCCCGAGGAAACGGCCAACACGCTCCGCCGCCATGAGGACGGCCGCATCTGGCTCCACACGGGCGACCTCGGCAAGATGGATGAGGACGGCTTCGTCTTCTTCTCGCAGCGCATGAAGCGCATGATCATCACCTCCGGCTACAACGTCTATCCTGGCCAGCTGGAGAACATCATCGACGGCCATGAGAAGGTGCTTCTGTCCTGCGTCATCGGCGTGAAGGACCCGTATAAGGTGCAGAAGGTCAAGGCCTTCGTCGTGCTCCGCCCGGGCTTCGAGGCAAACGACGAGACGAAAAAGGAGCTTCTCGACTACTGCCGCCAGCACATCGCGAAATACGCCATGCCGTATGACATCGAATTCCGCGACGAGCTTCCCAAGACGCTGGTCGGCAAGGTCGCCTACCGTATTCTCGAGGAGGAAGAGGCCGACCGTCAGGCCACACAGGAGGCTGTGCAGGCCGCGCAGGACGCTTCCGAAAACAAGTAACGTAACATCCAACAACGTGCGAGCCTTTGGGCTCGCACCTGTTCTATGGGAGGACTCTTCATGGCAAATTCCAAGCCGCGCATCTGGGAGCTGGACGCGCTGCGCGGCGTATGCATCCTGTGCGTGATCGTCGTGCATTTTCTCTTTGACCTGTCGTTTTTCGGCGGGCTCGATCTGACGCTCCCGGCGTGGTACGTCTTCCTTCAGGAATACGGCGGGGCGATTTTCGTGGTCCTCTCGGGCGTTTGCGTGACGCTGGGCTCGAAAAGCGTCCGGCGGGGTCTGATCGTCTTCGCGTGCGGCATGCTCATTACCGCCGTGACCTACGGCATGTACCGGCTCGGGATGTCCGGCGCGGACGTGGTCGTAAAATTTGGCGTTCTGCATCTTCTTGGCGTGTGTATGCTCGTCTATCCCGCGTTCAAAAAGCTCCCGCCAGCCGCGCTCGCGCTCCTCGGACTTGCCATTGCCATTACGGGCTACGCCATCCGGGGCGTAGTCGTCCCGCAGCACTGGCTTTTCCCGCTGGGGCTCACCTACGAGGGCTTCACATCGAGCGACTATTTCCCCCTCTTCCCGCAGCTGGGCTACTTTTTAATTGGCGCGGCCATCGGCAAAACAGCCTACCGCGAAAAGAAGACGCTTCTTCCCGGCTCGTTTCAAAAAACGCCCGTCGCCCGCTTTTTCTGCTGGTGCGGGCGGCAGTCGCTGTTCATTTACCTCCTGCATCAGCCGATCGTCTACGGCCTTCTCGAGCTCGTTCTCCTGCTGCGCGGATGACCCGGCATAAAAAATAGCTTCCCGCACCGTACCACAAACGCGTGGTTTTGCGTGCGAGAAGCTTTTTTATTTTCCAGGTTTCTGAATATCGGTTTATTCCGCCCAGTGCTGCGCACCGGTCAAGCAATCCAGAATCAGTGAGCCCACAGTCACTGCATCCTCAATCGTCAGATAGTTCGGCGCGCTCTCATCAACCAGAAGCCTTCCGGACGCGGGGAACTCCTCGTCCGCGAACCAGACCTTGAGCCATACCGGGTACCTTGGCGCAAAATCGAACCGCGCGCAGAAATCCGCGTTGGACGGCAGAAGCTCCGCGCCTAATGCTTCGCACCGACGCGCCAGTTCCTCCCGCGGCAGCACACCCAGATCGCGCCTGACGATCAGCTCCGTGTTCCGGTCCAGTCCGCCGCCGCGAACAAGGCCGTCCTTGTATTGGGAAAATGTGATCGTTTTGCCGGTCAGAGGCGTTCCGTCTGCGAGGTCGAGATAATGCAGCAGCGTCAGCGCGTGCCACTTGGAAACAGGCGGCGTGATTTTGCCGTCCGGCCATTGAACCTCGACACACCTTCCAAACGTCCGCACCCAAAATGCGCCGTTTTCATACCGCACACCGGCCTTCTCAGAAATCTCTTCCGGCACGTGCCGCAAAAGCCGCGACCGTGCGGCCTCCAGCATACGTTCAAACTGCCGGTTTTCCATTATTTGCTCTTCTTGCTTTCCGCCAGAACCTTCCAGTAGTCCTCATAGTTTGCCTGCAGCAGCTCGGGCGTGTTGAGCCCGTAGGGGCACTTGGACATACACTGCCCGCAGTGCAGGCAGTTTTCGATCTGGTGCATCTTCTGCTGCCACTCTTCGGTCAGCCATTCAGCCGCGGGCGCTCTTCGGACCATAAGGGAAATGCGCGCGCACTGGTTGATCTCAATTCCGGCCGGACACGGCATGCAGTATCCGCAGCCCCGGCAGAACCCGCCGCGCAGCTCCTTGCGGTCCTGCTCAATTCTCGCCCTGCGCTCGTCCGTAAGCTCCGCACCCTCGCGGATGCACTGGAGGAACTGATCGAGCTCGCATTCGCGCTGTACGCCCCAGATGGGAACCACGCCCTCCTGCGTCTGCATCCATGCCGAGGCCGTCAGGCCGTCACGGATGAGGCCGCCCGCCATGCCCTTCATCGCGATGAAGCCCATTCCCGTCTCGCGGCACTTCTGCACAAGCTCCAGCTCCTGCGCGCCCGCCAGATAGCTGAACGGGAACTGGAGCGTTGCGTAGAGTCCGGAGTCGATCGCCTCGTGCGCAACCAGAAGACGGTGGTTTGAGAGTGAAATGTGGCGGATCTTGCCCTGCTTCTTTGCCTCGAGCGCCGCGTCATACAGCCCGTCCTCTCCGCCGGGTCTTGGACAGAAGGAGGGGTTGTGGAACTGGTAGATATCAATATAATCGGTTTTCAGCGTGCGAAGGCTTGTCTCCAGATCCTTCCACATTTCGCTTGATGTCTGTGCGGCCGTCTTTGTCGCAAGAACGACCTTATCTCGCATGCCGGAGAACGCCGCGCCGACCTTCTGCTCACTGTCAGAATACGCGCGCGCCGTGTCGTAAAAATTGATGCCGCCGTCATACGCCTTGTGCAGCAGATACACGGCGTCCTGTTCGCTGATGCGCTGGATGGGCAGGCAGCCAAGGCCGTTTTTCTCAATGACAAGCCCCGTCTTGCCAAGCGTGATCTTGTTCATGGAAGTCTCCTCCTTTATTTATCTACGTCCAGTATACCAAAAATGCCGGAAAAAGCAAAGTATAATCTCCGGTTTGACGCTTACAAAACTCATAGGGCTGATGCCCGTGTTGACCTTTCCTTCTCGCGTAGGGGGCGATGCCCACATCGGTTTTCCCTCCCCTCGTAGGGGTCGATGCCTACATCGACCCATTGGGAACTACCGAATTCGCCGAGAATTTTCGTCAAAACGGATGATTCCGCCGAGGCGATGTGGGCATCGCCCCCTACGCGAATCTAAAAATATTACAAAAACGTGAAGAGCACCGGCCTGATGCAGGCCGGTGCTCGTTTCTAAGTGCTTGGGTATCAGCCGAGGAATCGGTGCAGCATAGCCGCGACCTGTGCGCGTGTAGCCTGCGCGGTGGGCAGAAGCTTCCGGTTCGAGCCCTGCATGAGGCCTGCGCCGCAAGCCCACTGCATGGCGGGAACTGCATACCCGGAAATCGTCTGCACATCGTCAAAGCTCAGGATGTTCGTGTCCTCGCCGACGCTCACATCGTACCCCTTGTAGTTTACATAGCGGTGGAGAATCGCCGCCAACTGCTCGCGGGTGATGTTGTCGTTGGGCCCGAAAGCGTTCTCGGAATAGCCGGTCACAATGCCGTTTGCCGCCGCCCAACGAACAGCCTCGCTGTACCACGCATTTTCCACAACATCGCGGAAGCGCATCGCAAAATTCACAACCGGCGAGCCCTCGAGCCGCCAGAGAATCGTGACAATCATGGCGCGCGTCGTGGAAACGTTCGGCGCGAAGATGCGGTTTGCCGTACCGTTCATGAGGCCGGTTTCATAGACGTAGCGCACGTCGTCATAGAACCAGTCGCCGCGTCTCACATCGTCGAAGGGCAGGCGGTCGTCGGTTCCCGTCGCGGGTTTTTTGCCGCTGTCGGTCGTACCGGAGCCGCCGGTCGGGGAAACGGATTTTGTCTGCGTGTAGCCGCAAACCTCGCAGGTGCGTTCCTTTTCGCCCTTCTTATGCGCCGTGGGCTTCACTGTCGTCACCCATTTGCCGAAGGTGTGCGCCTCTGTCTCCACGGTGACCACGCCGCAGCACGTCCATTCGCGTTCGTGCGTCTTGTCGTCGGCTGTCCAGCGGTTCTCGCCCGTGTGGTTGGCCGGGTCCTTTTCGCCGTAGGCCTTGCCGCAGAGCTCGCAGACCGCCTTCGCCGTGCAGGTCGCCTCGCCGCCCGTGTGGTTGGAGATGACCTTCTCGCAGATGTCACAGATGTGGTCACGGTTCTCGTCCGCATGACTCGTAATCAGCCTCTCGCAGAAGTCGCAGATGTGGTCCTTGTTCGCATCTACATGGTTCGAGATCGTCTTCTCGCAGTAGTCACAAACGTGGTCCTTGTTCGCGTCTTCGTGATTCGAGATCGTCTTCTCGCAGTAGTCGCAGACGTGGTCCTTGTTCGCATCTACATGGTTCGAGATCGTCTTCTCGCAGTAGTCGCAGACGTGGTCCTTGTTCGCGTCTTCGTGATTCGAGATCGTCTTCTCGCAGTAGTCGCAGATGTGGTCCTTGTTC
>CAKASQ030000075.1:0-68125 GCA_916988195.3 Oscillospiraceae bacterium | reverse complement strand
TCATCTACATGGTTCGAGATCGTCTTCTCGCAGTAGTCACAAACGTGGTCCTTGTTCGCGTCTTCGTGATTCGAGATTGTCTTCTCGCAGTAGTCGCAGACGTGGTCCTTGTTCTCATCTACATGGTTCGAGATCGTCTTCTCGCAGTAGTCACAAACGTGGTCCTTGTTCGCGTCTTCGTGATTCGAGATCGTCTTCTCGCAGTAGTCACAAACGTGGTCCTTGTCTGTGTCTTCATGGTTCGAAATCGTCTTCTCGCAGTAGTCGCAAACGTGGTCCTTATTCTCGTCCGTGTGGACCGCCTCGTCTGATTTTGCGCCGCACATGCTGCATGCGTGCCAGTGGCTCGTTTCATCCATCGACCAGTCGGTACCGAACGTGTGGTCCGTGATCTGATAGCCGCAGGCGTCACAGAGATGATCGTCATCCTGGTCGAAGTGATTCAGCCGCTCGGTCTCTTTCGCCCTGCAAACTGTGCAGACGTGCCAATGCTGATATCTGTCGATTGTCCATTCGTCGCTGAACACATGCGCGCCGAGCTCGCCGTAGACCGCCTTGCAGGCCTTGCAGACCGCTCTTTCCACGCAGGTTGCTGTGCCGCCGGAGCAGCTGTCGGTTTCAAAGGCCGTGCAGTTGTAGCGTTTGCAGGTGCGCGTATGCGTGCCGTCGCCGTTTGTCGTCCAGTCGCCAAAGTCATGGTCTAGGGCGGTATTTTCGGCGATGAACACATCGGCCTCGTTCGGGCTGATCTCGCCGCATTCGCACGACAGGTAGTACACCGCGTCTTCCGTACAGCTTGCGGGCGTTTTCAGAGTCTCCACCTTCTGAACCTTCTGCGTGTAGGCGTGCACATGCGCCGGCGGAATGAGCTTGACCGTTGCCGTCGCGGTGAGCGTAGTGGGATTGAGTTCGCGTTCGTCAAACGAGTCGTATTTCAGCGTTCCCGTAATGGTCTGCTCCGCAGAAGAATTCCTGTTATATCCCTCCGCATTCCATTCCACAGAGATGAACTTCACCGTGCCGTCCTCCGTCTCGAAGCCTACAGATGTCGGAAGCCCCAGATCTGCGAACTGCGTTCCCACGTCCTTGTCCGTGATGGAGACTGTGTTGTACATCTTCGCCAGCGTGAGCTTGATTGCCTCAACGGAAAGCGTCGCTCTTGCTTCGGCATAGAACAGGCTATTTTCCGGCTTGAAGACCACGGTTACTTCCTTCGTGCCCGCTTCGCTGTAGAACGTTTCCGTCTGCCCGTAGGGGAACTCGAGGGCGAATGTACCGGAAAGCTCGGTATCCGTGCCCTTAATTCTGGCCTTGCCGCCGGTCAGCGCGCCGGTTTGCCCGGAGTAGGTTCCAACTTTAAACTTGGTAAACAGGAAAATGGTGTTTTCCGGAAGCTTGAACGTGCTGCCATTGTCCAGTCTTTTTGTCCACTGGAAGGTAGGAAGCTCTGTGATTTCCGTCTCAGCCTGTACGGGAGGCTGCACCTTGATCACAAGCTTGGCCCGAACATCCGCGCCCTCCGGGAACGTGATATAGTCCTCCCAATACTGCCTGTCAAACGTACCGTACATGATCTGCTCTTCGAGGTTTGTCGGGTCGTATTTGGAAGCATCCCACGTGATGTCTGCGTAATAGTTGAAGCCCACGCCGCCGTCGCTTGCGTCATACCGGGCGTTGACGGTCACGGAATCCGGCAGGTTCAGATCTTTAAAGGCCGTGCCATATGCGGGATAGAGATACGACGCGCTGACGCAGTCATAATTGCGGTAGGGCACATTGACAACCACTTCGCAGGCTGCCTCTTCGACGTTCGCAACGTCCTTTGGGTCAAATCGCACTGGAAGACGATTCTCCCCGCCCTTCAGCGGGCTTCCCCGATGAAGCTCGCCCTCATCAAAGGAGAACGTGCCGGGAACCGTTACGGTGCTTCCGTTGTAAGCGGTGATCGTGGCCGTGCCGCCCGAAAGGTTGTTGTTGTCAAAGTTCCAGCCAAACGAGTCGCCGGCGTAAAGCTGTTTTTTGAGCTTGAACTCCAGACCCTTCAAGACAGGCTTGGCCTTCTCGATTTTGCCATCGATCGTGAAGCTCTCCTTGTTCAGCTGAAGTTCCGACGCGTACTCGTCCTTGATCGCGATCTTGCCGGTGATGCAATAGGCCTGAAAGAAGCCGGGTGCGTTGAAGCTTGCTTCCGTGACTGTGAACTTGCCCTGGACGTCCTGCGTCACATCGTTCCCGCTCTCGTCCCTGAAAATCAGGTCACCCGCAAGCCTGTTGAGATCAACGCCGGTCATGCCGTCATAGGACTTGGTATGTAGGGAAGTCTCGTCGACATGAATCATCTTCTGATTTGCCGTCCAGTGCGCGTAGAGCGTATGATCGGTAGCCTGCATTACCAAGGTATCCGCATCGACCGGATCACCGCCGTCTTTTTCGGTAAACCAGCCGTCAAACCGGTAGTCCTGGCGCGTCGGGGTTGGCAGCTCGCCGTAGGTCACTTCCACGCCATAGCCCACGGCTTTGGTGCTATCCTCCGAAGCCAGCGTGCCGCCGTTTGTATCAAACGTGACGGTGCAGAGAACCGTGATCTTGACTGACGGTGTGAACTCCGGCTTGTAATTCGCGGTTTCCGCCGTCGTGGCGTAGACCCAGTAGCTTCCCGCTTCATTTATGACCGTGTCTTCGGTAATCTGCGGGTTCCCGCTGTCATATTCCTCGTTGACCAGCATCGGATGCACCGCATAGCGGTACGTGACCACCGCTTCCTCCATCACGCCGCTGATGGTAAGCGTATCGCAAAGCTTCTCGCCTGTCATGAATTCGGTCTTCAACAAGTTGAGCTTCACGTCGGGGAATGCCTTGTTGATGGTTCCGGCAATGGTGAAGGTATCCGTCGTCGTACCGTTTGCGAACTTATACTGCTTCGCCATCTCGTCCGAGAGCGTCACGGTGACGCTCACCGTTTTGTTCTCTCCCGCATCCGGCGAATCGTAGAAGGCTGTAATCGTGCAGTTCGCTCTTTCTTCCTGATTGGTCAGCACGACCTCGGTTTCGCCGTCCAGATAGGTCACCTCATGCAGCTCGTTACATATGTTCGTGCCGTTATACGATCTGGAGACCCCAGTCGTGTATGTTGTATCGCGTTTCAGCACCGCCCGCGTGTCTTCTTCATCCGGCTCTACCGTAAGCGTAACCGTCGCCCGCACGGAATAGCCCGCGCCGACATGCTTCGTTGCGGTGCAGACAAGCATATATTCGCCTGCCTCCAGATTCGTAAGCGTCAGCACAGATTTTGCTCCGCCTGCCAGGGACTGCACAGCGATGTTTTCTTCGGGTATTCTTCCGCAGTTCCATTCTGTCGTAACCGACCCTCGATCCGTTTGGCCAAGCTCGTATGCCCCTGACTTCAGCGTTACAGTCTCCCCGGCTTTCGCCGTGAGGGCGTACTTGTAGTCATGTCTTTCTCCGCTGGAATTGCCCGCTCCGGTAATTTCAACATATATGAGCGGCGGGAACATGACCTGAACGTTGCTGATCGTCGAAGCCTTGCACGCTTCGTTGTCCGCGCGAAGATATTCTCCGTCCGCGGTTTTGTACAAAAGCGGTGTATCACCCACACTGCCGAGCATCTCGCCGACCGTGCCCGTGTCTGTCTCGATGGTTTCGTACATGCCGCCTTTGTAGCCTATGAGCGCAACGGTTCCGGAGGTTTGATGCACCTTGCCAACCGTGCCGTGATTACGAATGCTGACGCTGCCGCCGCTTACACGGATTCCGTCTACAGAAACCGCTGTGTTCTGGCCGCCGCCAATCCATATGATGCAGCTGCCGCTTATGTTGACATTGATCGTGCCGCTGTAGCTTTTTACAATTTCGAGCGACGTAGCCCCGTCCGCGTTCAGCGCGTCCACAGCCTCAGCAGCAGAGCCGTAATAGGTACTGCCGCTCCCGCCATACACCAGAAACGGCGCTTCAAAGCCGCATTCGCATACGCCGCTTTCAAAGGTGTGCCTGGCGGAAGTTGATTTGTTGCAGCAGGCGTAATCCGCCACATGTGACAGCTCGTCTACCCTGTATACCGGCTTCTGCGCGTGGTTGTCGGGGTCGACCGGAAGCCTTACGGTTGTGCGCTCCGTCGTGCCCTGATCGTCGGCAAAAAGCTTTTTGCACTGGTAGCACTGCCAGTATTCAACGTTTCCTTCCGCGACGCATGTGGCAGGCTTTGCTTCGTGGTGCGCGGTCACACTGTTAAAATCATGTCCCTTCGCAGGAAGCGTAACCGGTGCTGTGAGCTCCTGCGTGCATTCCTCGTCCGAGAAGATTTTCCGGCACTTGTTGTTATCCGAATCACTGCCGCACATCCAATATTCTTCATAGCCCGCTTCCGTACAGGTGGCTTCCTTTTCGGAGAAATACTCCTTGTGCGCGATGCTTCTGTCGGAGGTGAGCGTGAGCACGATCAGATCGTTATTGTTGGAGCTGCAAGCTTTCCGGTAGTTTGCCGTGGCCGAGACCGCCGTGTGGCAGGAATCCGAGTCAGTAAATGTCCTCGTTTTGTCATACCGATCCCATACCTTCCCGCGCGGGCAGCCCGGTGTATCGCATTGGAACGAAATATCGAAATTTACCTTGATCTTTCTGTTTGCGTCCCAGTCCGAAAGGTCGACGCTGTTGATACAGATATCCGTTATGCTTCCGGTATGTCCCGCCTCGCCGCACTGATACTCGCTTGCGGACAGCGTAAATGTAACGCGGGACAAAGAATCATAGAGCTCATCAGACATCGTCTCGCCGCTGTACACGCGGATCATGTCCTCCCCGGTCAGCTCGAGCGTATCCACCGCATTGTCAAGACCTTCTTCGTCCTCGGGTTCGCCGTCTTCGCCCTCATTCTCGGACTCGTCCTGCGGTTGTTCCGGATTTTCGGGCTCCTCCGTGGGGTCCTCTTCCGAAGGTTCTTCCTCTTCTTCGAGTTCTTCCTCTTCTTCGAGTTCTTCCTCTTCTTCGGGTTCCTCCTCTTCGAAGGGCTCCTCGTCCTCCGCTTCCGGTTCGTGCGCATCCTCATACAACGCGCAGTCGTGCAGATGCGCGCCCTCTGCGCCGCAGACCGGGCAGTCCGGGTTCCGGCCGTCTTCCGTGCAGGCGGTATCGCAGATGCAGACGAGAGCTTCGTCCCCCGCATCCTCCGCCAGAACCGGAACCGGCAGCATACTCAACACCATACTGCAAAGCAGCATCAGGCAGAGCAGTCGTTTTTTCATCGTGTCCTTCCTTTCCTCTCGCGCTCTTCCGTACCCCGCGAAAGAGCATGTCAAAGGAGCGTTGCATGTGGATATCATCCACATGCAAGGGAGTACTCCCTTGGCTTCCTATTCCAGACCCGGCTGGGTCAGATCGCTGAGCGAAAATTCGTAGCGCATGGCGAGCGTCTGAAACAGGATGTGCATGACCCGCTCCGAGACCGCGCGGATATCCCGCCCCGCGATATACGCCAGCGTCTTCTCGATCTCCTCCTCCGGCACGCGGTAGGCGCGCAGACTCATTGTCAGAAACAGCTGGATCTTCCGCTCGAGCGTCAGCGCTTCATCGCACGGCTGCGCCATATACGCGCGCATGATGCCCGCCGAGCCGAGCTCCATCGCGTAAAAATCGGCCGCCGTGAACCCCGGCTGGTACGCACCGAAAATCTGCTGGATCTCCTTGGCCGTCTCGCGGAAGATATACTCGGACGCTTCCTTCTGCGTATAGGCCTCAAGATAAATTTCCCGCAAATTCTCGTTGAGCTCTGTGAGCGTCATCTGAATGGCTGTCTCGACCGCGTAGACATAGATGGGCGGCAGCGTCTGCCCCGCCGTCTGGCGCGCCATGGCAAACTGGTTGCCGAACATGAACTCGACGAGCTCTGTCAGAACGCCGTCCTTGGCGCGGAAAATATTCTGAAACGTGCTGTTGGAAACGCCCGCCTCGTGGACGATCTGTGCGACCGTCGTCTTCTTGTACCCCTGCTCCAAAAAGAGCTTGACGCAGACTGTCAGAATGCGCTTTTTCGATGGCAGGCTCGCGCTTGTGATTGCGATAGGACCACTCCCCTTCCCCGGATTTCTTCGTGCTTGGCATGTATGCCAAGATTATATCAGACCGGGAAGAAAAAGGCAAGGGAGCAAAAAAATTTTACGCCGCTTGACAAACGCACCCATGCGCGCTATATTAGTTAACGAACGTTCGTTAGTTGTCCTTAGGAGGCCGTATGAAGCAGGAAGACACAAAGCAAAAAATTTTGGACAAGGCGCTCGCGCTGTTCTCGAGCCGGGGCTACGATGCGGTCAGCGTCGGCGAAATCGCGCAGGCCGTCGGCATCAAGGCGCCGTCGCTTTACAACCATTTCCCGAGCAAGCAGGCGATTTTCGATGCGCTCGTGGAGTCCGTCACCGCGCAGTACACACGCGACACCGATCAAATCTCCATCCACGTCCAGAACGCACCGCAGGATATCCCTGTTTTCACTGCGATCACCGAAGACGCGCTCTATGAAAAGGTCCGGCAGATTTTCGAGTATTCGCTCCACAACGAGACCATCCGCCGCTTCCGCCGCATGATGACCATCGAGCAGTTCCGCTCCCCGGAGCTCTCCCGGCTCTACACCGAGCGCTACATCACGCGCGTCGTACGCTATCATGCCTGGCTTTTCGAAAGCCTCATTGCGGCGGGTGAAATCCGGCACGAAAATCCGCAGACGCTGGCGCTTTTGTATGTCTCACCAGTCATCACCCTCCTTGGCATCTGCGACCGCGAGCCCGAACAGGAGGCCGCGTGCCTGGAAAAGCTGCGCGCACACGTGGGCCTTTTCTTCCGCACCTTCAACCTGTCGGCGAACAACTAATTTTAAGGAGAACTGTTTGAACCTTACAACATTATCACTGGAGCGTGTGGCCTGACCGGGAGGTCTGGCAAATCTGCTACACGCCATTCCTCCCGAAGTCCTGGTCCACATCTTCAGGAGGATTTTAAATGAACCGCGAAAACAAACGCAAAATCTTTGAAAAAGGCTACTATAAAACCCACGCCTGCCGTGACACCTTCGTCTGCAAGGTCTGCGGCCGGACCGTCATCCCGGAAAACGCCGGCTCTGACCACCGGAACCATTGCCCCAATTGCCTCTCGAGCCTGCATGTCGATATTGACCCCGGCGACCGCGCGTCCGACTGCGGCGGGATCATGGAACCCGTGGCCGTCTGGGTGCGAAAGGGCGGCGAGTGGGCGATCATCCACCGCTGCAAACGCTGCGGCGTGCTCCACTCCAACCGCGTCGCGGCGGATGACAACCCCATGAAGCTCATGTCGATTGCCATGAAGCCCCTGTGCGAGCCGCCGTTCCCCATCGAGCGTATCGAAGAGCTGACGGCCTGTATGGCAAGCGACGGCAGGATACGGTAACAAAAGAGCGAGACTTCCACCTGCGGAAGCCTCGCTTTTCCTGTTATGTGCAGCTTGATCCGGTCACCTCGTCGCTGCCGATCCCGTATGCTGCACTTATCTCTGTTTCGCCCTTTTCTTATCATGTAACAATCCACTGATCCAAAAACTGCATCTGCCACTCTGTATGGAACCAGTGCTCGCCGTCCGGCATAACGGTCAGCTCTGCGCCAGTTTTCTCTGCAAAAGCCCTGATGGTTTCAAGCGAGGTCAAATTGTCATGCGCGCCATACAAAATGCGCGTCGGGACCTGCCACAAAACCGGATGCTCGCGCACATAGGTAAGATACGCCCATGACAGCGTTTCGCCGAACTGCGTAGGAATCTCCTGCTTTTCCGCAAGCTCCCGCTCACTCACGCCTGTCCACAGCATTATATTTTCAATCAGGTTCTTCATATCCACAACCGGTGAGATGAAATACGCCCTGTCGATCAGCGTTTCATCCAGCGAAGACATGGAGAAAAACGCACCGATGCTGTTTGCCGCGAGCGTAAGCCTGTCGCATTGCTTTCGCTGTTTCTCGAAAAACTGCGGAAATTCCGCTTTGGCTTCCCACGGCGTCTGCGCCCGGTAGTCAAAGCCGAGCACCTCCGCTTCCGGAAAGAGCGCCTTATAATGCTCCGCTTCCGCCGCCGAACCGCCCTTGCCGTGAACATAGATCATAATGTGCTTCATCTTAGATACTCCTTAAAATCAAACCGCTCCATTCACGATTTTGGCGTAGGTCTCCTCCGGAATCATGGGAGAGCCGATTTCCGCCAGAAGCGCCTCGTCAATTGCACCGCATTCCGCATACTGCCGCCCGGCCCTTCGTATCTGCTCCAGCCGGGGCGCGGTCACGCTGACAGCCTCCGGCGCGCTGAACATCGGGCTCTCCGGCACAGTCAGAATTGTGTGGTTCGTTGGGAACAGCAGCTCAAACTGCCGGACCGCCGGTTCAAAGTTGCGCCTGCTGTTCGGGAACCCGCAGCCACAGATCATGAGGTACCTGAGGTGCGAAACGTCCCGCTGCCCGACGTGGACATAGCGCCCATTTAGCTCCGTCATCGCCATGGAGGAAAGTGGAAGCAGCCGGTCGACGAAATTTTTGAGCGGTGCGGGCATTGCGTAGCTATGGAGCGGGAAGCTGAACAGCAGAAGATCGCTTTGTAAAATCTCCTCCAGAATCTCACGCATATCGTCGTCGATCACGCACCGCCCGCCGCCCAACTTGCAGGCGAAGCACCCCCGGCAGAACGCAATCTGCCGGTCGATCACGTCAACGCGCGTTATATCCTGCGGCGCAAACTCGTTCATACCGCTTAGGGTGTATCTGAAAACTCCCAACGCACCCGGACAGCGGGTCTTTTTGCGGTGCGCCGCGTCATTTTTCCTTGAAATACGTCAGTATTCCTGCGAAAAAATGTCTTGCGCAACGTAAAAATCCCTCGCTGCCGGTCACATCGTGAGTTTTCAGATACACCCTAGAAACGCGCGCGTGATGTGCAGCGTGTCGCTTTTCTCCTTCTTGGGACTCCCCTGCAAGACGAGAATTTTCATGGTTGGTTCCCCTTCCTTTTCAAAAGCAAAAACGCAGCGCGACCCGGTCTTTCCGGATTGCACTGCGTCTGAGCGTCTGGCCTTTTTAAGCAGTATACATCGCTTGATGCGTATCGCGCATTATACCAAAAAAGGATGCAATTGTCAAATATGTCCTGCGAGAAGGTCTGCAAGCTTTTACGTCCCGCTGAGGTACTTCCCGCACTCCCGCTCCAGCGCCTGCCAGACCGGATACTCCGCCCCCTGCGCGTCAAAAAAGCGCTTTAAGTCCCGGTTGAGCGCGTCCATTTCGTCAACAGCGTTCATGGCGTGGTCGGACGCGCAGAGTTTCCCGAGGCTCGTTGCACACATGAGCTTAAAAAACCGCAGGCAGGTCTTGCGGTATGCTGCGCCTTCAAACTCCGCATCCGCCTTCGGCAGAATCTCGTGTCCGGCGTCACGGATGGCGCGGTAGCCCTCGATGTTCGCGTCGATCAGGCGGCTTAAGTAGTCCGTATTCCCCTTGAGCTTTTTGAGCTCGCCGTCCGTTTTGTAGCACGCGAAGGCCGCCGGCATCACGAACGCCGCATGGCAGAGCAGATAGTCCTCCATATTGGGCTCGTAGACCACCTTGTACTTTGTGCCGTCAAAAATTTGCCGGATGAGCGGCTCGTTGGCGCTTGCGCCCGGAATCTGGCCGATGGTGATCTTCTTGAGGTCGATCGAGCAGACCTTATCCTGCTCGCGGTGTCCCGCCGAAAGCGCGAAGGCAAACAGCACATTCTTATCCGGCAAAGCCTCGAAAAGCGCCCTTGCGCGCACATTGTTTCCCACAAAGACGAGATTCTTCGCCCGGCTTTCGCGCAGCGTGTCGAGAATCGAGTCCAGCTGCGTATAGCGCAGGACGGCAAAGACCACGTCGTAGCTGTCCTCGGGCTTCAGCTCTGTCACGACCGGAACCCGGCTGACCGACACGCGGGGCGAAAATTTGTCCTTGATCCGAAGCCCGTTTTCCCGGATTTCCTCCGCCCATTTTCCCCGCGCAAGCAGCGTTACGTCCTTCCCGGCGCGGAAAAGATTTCTCGCCAAATTGCAGCCCAGAACGCCCGCGCCAAACACCAGAATCTTCATATTCAAATCTCCTGTCTCAAGCGATATGAAAGCTTGCTATACTTAGTTAGTTTTCTCTAACCAAGCATAGCAAGCAGCATCTCAAAAGTCAAGCCGCCGGAGCATTTCATTGGCGTTTTTTCTTATGCGGACAACGGTACTTGCCGCTTTGTCCTATCTTGTCCGGTTCTCGGGCTGCACCGGAACAAATTCCAGCTTGAGCCGCATTCCCATCCCCGCGGCCAAACGCTTGAGCGTGCGAAGCGACGGGTTTGCCGTTCCGCTTTCGAGCTTGCTGATATTCGTCTGGTGGATGCCGGTCGCATCGGCCAGCTGGTTCTGTGTCAGGTGCCGCACCTCGCGCCCTTCGATGATGGCCCGGACGATCTGCTCCTCCGGCTCCAGCGAATCCCACTCGGCGGCAAACGCCGGCTCACGCATCTTTTTGGTAATGGTATGATCGAGACAAAGCATAACAGAATATCCTTTCTGCGCAAATCTGCGCGGCATCCGAAGGTTCAAAACGCATGATGCTGCGGTACGCGGCTGTGCAAGATAGAGTGCCGGGCGCCCGGTAAGAGGGGGCGGACGCCCGGCCGGAGGAGATGGCGGATTGGGAACCGCCGTCAGAAAGAGGCAGGGATGATGCCTCATCCCATCTATACAGACGCAAGCGTCAGCTGACGCAGGATGCGCTGCAAACAAAAATCCGCACAGCCTGCATGGCCGTACGGAAACGAAGCCCTATTCCCAACAGAGAATAAGAACATATCCTTTCGGTCCCGGTCATGGCAGGACACCGGGCAGCTCTCGGAAGACCTGACTTATTCTGACCAACCAGACATCACAGTGACCGACTCGCGGGGCTTCTCACCCCATTCCACCTGCAAGCACGAGGCTTGCGCGAACTACCCGATATTTAATTGCTGTTATTATAGCACAAAATCGCACAAATACAAATATCATTTTCCTGTATATTATGTCGGTTTTTACATGGCATCATCTAAAAATCGGAATAAGCTGTGAAATCGCACAAGCTTTTCCGTCCGCGCGTCTGTCACGTGTCTGTTTCCGCTCTGCTCTCCACGCAGACGAACCGCTCCAGCAGATGCTCGCACTCCTCGCAGCACCACTCTCCCTCCCCGCGCGCAAGACACCCCGCCCGGTCCTCGCAGCCTAAGCAAACCTCCGGCAGCGGCACTCTCTCTACATATTCCATAGCGTCCTCCACGTTTTAATTATATAGCTATATTTTAGCCTATGTAATTTATTAAATCTTATCATACTTGTCTATACAATTCAAGTATATCAAACTTGTATGGGCGGTTAATTATGGACTACTACGCAATCGGTCAGCGCATCCGGAAATTTCGCAAGGCGCAGAATCTCTCGCAGGAGGCGCTTGCCGAGCAGGCAAATATCTCCACGACGCATATGAGCCACATTGAGACCGGCAACACGAAGCTGAGTCTGCAGGTCTTTGCGGACCTGGCCGCCGCGCTTCATGTCAGCGCCGATGACCTGCTCTTTGACGCGCCGCCGTCCGTGAAGCCCGTCTGTGTGCGGGAAATCGCGGCGCTGCTCGATCAGGCCACGCCGGAGCAGACGCAGATTCTGACAGACATCGTCCGCGCCGCCAAGCAGGCCATGGACAAGTATCTCCCTTAACGCAGAAACCGATCTGCGTCAAAATACCGGCTTCCGCACAGGACGATGTGGACATCGTCCCCTACGCAGGCTTTGAAATTCTGTAAAAACAGGACGGTCCCGCCCGGAACCGTCCTGTTTTTTATCTTCGCTTGTAGAAAACCTCAAACCCGAGTCCCAGTGCGAGGACCAGCGCGCAGGCCGCGAGCAGAACCGTCTGCGTGCCGCTTGTACGGCTGCTCCCCTGCCCATCTGTTTGTCCGGGAGACGTACCATTTTGACTGTCCGGCGGGCTCTGGGGCGGACCTCCCTGCGTATCCGCCTCAAAATCTGTTCCGGCATCCGCGCTGGAATCCGGCCGCTGGGGCGGAGTGAAGCCCTCCGTATCCGCGGCGTCCGATTTATCTGCGTCATCGTTCTGCCTGCCGCCGAAGCCGCCCTTGCCGCCCATCGTATTTCCCATGCTGCCCATGTCGGAGATCGTAATGGCCGACGCGTCCACGAGGCTTTCGCTGCTTTCCTTCTGTGCCTCGCTGGTCGATGGAATCGAGCCGTCCAGCTGCCCCGTCACACTCTGCACCCGAAGATAGCAGAAATTTTTCAGCGTCTGCACGCCGGTTTCAAATTCGTCATACGTACAGAACTTCGTCGGGTCCTTTTCAACATACGGCGCAATCAGGCTGTACGCCTCGTCGATGAGGCCGTCGATATCCGCCGACTGCAAAAATTCCTCGTAATATTCGTGGTACAGCGCGGTGTATTCCTCGCTCGAGAACATCCACGCCTGCATCGGCCGGTCGGAGAGCACATCATCGATGGGGTCGTTGACGGCGCTTTCCGCGTCGCTTCCCTGAAAGCCGCCGAAGGCCAGATTGTAGTCCCAAGGGAGCATGGAGAGCTTGCCGTCCTGCTCGTAGAGATAGTAGTTGTGGATCATCGAGCCCGTGTAGCTGTCGCCGTTCACGACGAAATTGTGGACGACGAAATAGCGCAGCACCGCGTCCATGTCCAGAACGTCCTCCAGGTCCTCATACGAAGACAGCTTCCTGAGGCTCGCGATCAGCCGCTTTTCGTCCTTGCCGGACACATCGGTCTTCGCGTTGTCGAAAATATTCGGGTAGCTGTTCGCATCATCGTCGATGTATTGCAGCTTCACATCGTCTGACCCGCTTCCGCCGCCAAAGCCGCCGCCCGGCATTTCAGGACGGCTCCGGTTTTCGCCTGTCTGCGCAGAAGCCTCCGCATCGGTCCCGGTCTCATCTGCTGCCGCCGAAGCTTCTTCATCTGCCGCTGCATCCGGCATCTCGGGCGGCGTACCATCCGCATTGTCCGGCATCTGGAAGTCTCCCGGCGGGCTGCCCGGAAAATCGCCGGGCGTGAAATCTCCCTGCTCGGGCGGTTCAAATCCGTCCGCGTCAAAAGACATCGAATCCGGCTTATAGAGCTCGCCCGCCTCTTTGCCGTAGTTCCGCTCCAAGAACGCGTCCTCCGCACCCTCAACCGCTAAGTAAAGTCCCCAGTCCTCGCCGTTGACGGTGATATAGACGTAGCTGCACAGGGGACTTGCCACGCCGAACGCGCCCATCAGCCGGTAGACCAGATAGTCCTTCATCATGGTGTTGTCCTGAATGAGGTTATTGAGGCAGAGCTTGTCGAGCCCGTGATAGGTTTTTCCGCTGTCGTAGTGGTCAAACTCGATTTTGAAGCTGTAGCGCTGGCTGCCAAGCTGCCGGACAGAGGAAAGGGACGTATTTCCTTTCGCGCGGATGGCGACATTTTTATAAGATTCGCCGTCGATGACCACCGCGCACGGCTCATATTCCTCGTCCTCGCAGCCCTCGATGAACGTGTCCCAGTCGTCCATCACGATATCGATCGTGTGTACCCTCGTCGTGTCAAAAAGCCGCGTCTCATAACCGAGAGCCGCCGCGCTCGCCTGCAAGCCGAGGGCCTCGCCGTTCATGAATAAAATCGTTACGATCAAAGACAGAATCAGCACGGCGCAGCAAATCCTGTCTATTTTTTTGTGCGCCGCCATGGTTTTCAGCCCATGTAGTCGCCGTTGTAGCTGACGAGCACCGCGCTCGATACGCCGGGCGTCGCGGCAAGCCCGTTTACAAACGACGTGTCCTCGCTCTTGAGCCGCACCTCAACGTTCAGCTCGATGTTCCCCGCCTGCGCGGCCTTGCTCTTAATGACGCAGCGCTTCGTTTCCGCCGTCAGGTAGCTGAGCGCCGCCTGCTCCGCCTGCGCGTCCGCGCATTGCAGCACAAGCATGTAGGGATTCTGGTGGCTCTTATGGTTCACAAATACAAGGAGCATCACACCGATGATCACGCTTCCGAACACCGCCAGCGGAATAAACCCCGCGGCCAGCACGATACCGACGGCAATTGCCCAGAACAAAAACGCGATGTCCAGCGGTTCTTTGATCGCCGTGCGGAAGCGGACGATAGAAAGCGCGCCCACCATGCCAAGGGACAAAACGACGTTCGATGTCACCGCCAGAATGACAAGCGTCGTGATCATCGTCAGCGCGACCAGCGTCACACCAAAGCTCGACGAGTACATCACGCCCTGATACGTCTTTTTATACACCAGAAAGATGAACATGCCGAGCCCGAACGCCAGCGCCAAGGCCAGCACCATATCAAGTAAGCTCACCGCCGTCACGTTCTCGAGAAAGCTCGATTTGAAAATGTCATTGAATGTCATAGCATTTTTCTCCTTCTACTCTTAATTACTCTGTCATGCCGCGCAAAAAGCAGCCGCTTTTCAATATTGTCAGTCGTACATCCGGCACGCCGCATACTTGGAAAACGCGCCCGCGCGCCTGCCCGGCAGCTGAACGATATCGCGCACCACGTCCGGAAAAAAAGCGTCCCATTTGACCTCCAAAATCGCGGGGTTCTCCGGAACCGGAATGGTCGGACAGCTGACGTTCAGAAAATCCGTGCAGCTGAGCCCGGTCCGGATATTGTAGTCCAGCGTCACGCGGACATTTCCCGGGGCATAGACGAAGGGCTCGCGCGTGTAGTCGACGATCGTTTTTGGCCGCAGCCGCTCGGCGCACATTTTGCCGTAGAGCTCCGTCACAAGCGGCATTCCGCTTTCCGCCATCCACGAGAGCCTGCCGTCCACAATCGCCTGCGCCTGCCACGGCTGCAAAACAGCCATGTCCTTGCGCCCCAGCCCCGCGATTTTCGACTTCTTCTCCAGATGGATGCACGATACGTCGCCGTTATAATACCGGATGCGGAATTTTTCCCGCCGCGACACGCCGTCGAGCTTTTCGCGCAGCGCCCGGTCCTCCGGCGTATCAAAATATAAGCTCCGGATCAGGTACCGCCCATCCACCGCATGCGCGTCCGGCTGCAACACCTGCCGCAATCTCTGCCGCAAAATGAGAAGATCGGATGGCGAAAGCTCGATCTTCCACTCGTGGCGATAATCCGTCATGGCATGTTCTCCTTTCTGCGTTTCGCTCGGGGATTTCTGGCTGTAAGCATAGCACTGAACGCTGAAAGGAGTCTGAAAATTCGCGTACCCGGCTGTAAACAAACTGTAAACTGCCGGAATTTCAGCTTTCTTTCAGCTTCGCGTGGTAGTATACTGAAAGAACGCTGAACGAACGTGGAAAGGAAGGTCTTGCGATGAAAATCCTGATTGTAGAAGACGAGGTGCTGCTGGCAGATTCCCTCAAAACAGCCCTTGAGCAGAAGGGCTTCACGGTAGAAACCGCGTACGACGGCGAGACCGGCAAGGAATACGCCGAGCTCGGGGTCTACGATCTTCTGATTCTGGACGTGATGATGCCGAAGCTCAATGGCTTTGACCTGGCCCGGCAGGTGCGCCGGAGCCGCTGTACAACGCCGATTCTGATGCTCACGGCAAAGTCTGAGCTCGAAGACCGCATCGAGGGCCTGAACGCCGGCGCGGACTACTATCTCACGAAGCCGTTTGACATGCGCGAGCTCATGGCCTGCATCAACGCGCTTTTGCGCCGTCAGGGTTCTCAAATCGACGAGCTGACATTCGGCAATACCGCCCTCGACCTTGCCTCCTGCACGCTTGTGTGCGGGAAAAACAGTGTCCGCCTGTCTGCCCGGGAGTTTGACGTGATGCGCTTTCTCCTTCAATCCGGGCGCAACAATCTTTCCAAGGAAGCGCTTCTTGCCAAGGTTTGGGGCTTTGACTCGAACGCGGTGGAAAATCACGTGGAAGTCTATGTCGGCTTTCTGCGCAAGAAGCTCACGGCCATCGGCTCGAATGTGCGCATCGCGGCCGTGCGCAGGCTCGGTTACCATCTGGAGGTCGCGGAGGAATGCTGAAAAAGCTGCGTGTCAAATTTATCCTCATGATGATGAGCTTTGCCGCTTTGCTGCTCGGCAGCATCTTTGGCCTCATCTATCACTTTACCGCAGCCGACCTCGCGCAGAGCAGCTTTGAGATGATGCAGGCCGTCGCCCTGCGTCCATCGCGCCCGGAGCGTCCGGGCAGTGCGCCGGATTCAGTCCGTCTGCCGTTTTTCACGGTGGAGGTCTCCAAAACCGGCGCGATCACTGCCGCTGGCAGCGACCTCTATGATCTTTCCGACGAAGATTTCCTGCGTGAGCTGGTGCTTGCGGCGCAGGCAGACGGAAAAAAAGACGGCTTGTTATCCTCCTACCACCTGCGCTTTTTCAGGGCTGTCACGCCGGACGGAGAAAAATACGTCTTTGCCGACACGAGCGCCGAGCAGGCGACGCTCAAAAGCCTCATCCGCACGAGCGTCCTCATTGGCCTTGGAAGCCTTGCGGTATTCTTCGCGCTGAGCGTGCTGCTGGCGAGATGGGCGGTGCGGCCGGTGGAGCTCGCGTGGCGGCAGCAAAAGCAGTTTGTGGCCGACGCGTCGCACGAGCTCAAAACGCCCCTTTCCGTCATCCTCACAAACGCAGAGCTTCTGCAATCGGCGCAGGGTGAAGAAACAAGGCAGCGCTTTTCTGCAAACGTCCTCACGGCGGCCACGCAGATGCGCGCGCTGGTCTCCGGCCTTCTCGATCTTGCCAGAAGCGATCAGACCGGGCTTTCTTCCGCGCGCGAGCGGCTGGACTGGAGCAAGACAGTGCTGGACGCGTGCCTGCCGTTTGAGCCGGTCTTTTTTGAGCGCGGACTGGCGTTTTCCTACGACGTAGAACCCGGCCTTTTCGTGCTGGGAGACGCGGCGCAGCTTTCCCGCTGCGTGGACATTCTGCTCGACAACGCGCAGAAATACACCGAGCCCGACGGAGCTGTGAAGCTCACTCTTGCGCGCCAAGGCAAAACCCGCTGCCGCCTGTGCGTCTCGTCAACTGGAGCCCCTCTCTCCCCCGCCGACTGCCGGAAGATTTTCGAGCGCTTTGCCAGGCTGGATGGCGCAAGGCACCGGGACGGAAGCTACGGCCTCGGCCTCTCCATCGCCGAAAGCATCGTCTCGCGCCACGGCGGAAAAATCCGGGCAGAGGGCGCGGACCACGAGAACCGCTTTTTCATCGATTTTCCCCTCTGCAAGGAGTCGCTTCATACTGCATAAAACAGCCGCCGCAGATGCGTTTTTTGCACCTGCGGCGACTCTTTTTTTCAGTTTCAATTGCTCAGCTGCGCAAGAAGCGCCCGGCAACCGGCTTCGATATCCCGGTAGGCCGCCTCAAAATCGTCGGTGTACCACGGGTCCGCCACATCGCGCGGCGCGCCCGTAAAGTCCAGCAGCAGCTGGAGCTTCCCCTCCGCATCGCCTCCAAATATGCGGCGCATGCCGGAAAGATTGCTCCGGTCCATGCCGATGAGAAGATCGTAGGCGCTGTAGTCCGCCTTTGTGATCTGCCGCGCCGCGTGCGCCCCACAGGCAATACCGTGCGCCATGAGCACACGTCTGGCCGGCGGGTAGACCGGGTTTCCGAGCTCTTCGCGGCTCACTGCCGCCGAGTCGATGAGAAACTGCTTCTCCCAACCCGCCTGACGCACCATATGCTTCAAAATAAACTCCGCCATCGGACTGCGGCAGATGTTGCCGTGGCAAACGAATAAGATTTTTGTCATTGCTCTGCATCCTTTCCAAGCGCTCCTGTGCTTCGTGGCCTTCTGCTATCGGCCCGCACCCTCCGCAGTTTAGCATACTTCCGCAAAATTTCAACCCCGGCCCGCACGCGCAACCCGCTTTTTTACAATTGACAAGTATAGGATCGCGCGTATAATAGAAGCAGGAGGGATGATAAAATGTTGGATGAAAAAGATTTACAGTATCTCGCAGAAATGGAAAAGCGCATAGACGCGCGCATGACAGAGATGGCAGACGAAGCGCGGCGCGGCGCTGTACATGATATGCAGGTGATCATCGAAAATACGATCATGCCGAGCCTCAAGCTTCTGGCAGAGGGCCAGCGGACGCTTCTGGAAACCATGGCGCCGAAGACGCGGGTCGAGGAGCTGGAGGACGATATGCAGCTTCTGAAGGCGGTTGTCCGCTCGCAGTCGGAGCGGATCGATGCGCTCGAAAAGCGGCTCGCCTGAAAAAAATCCCTCCCCATACAGATCGATGAACAGCGCCCCATTTGTCCGGCCGTCCGGCAGATGGGGGCTTTTTGCTGCCCGGACGGGCTTTTCTGAGTCTCAAAAAGCAGACTGTAACATGCCCACCCGCAGGAATATCCTGCGGGCGGGCACGTTTTTTTGCAGCAATCAGCGCCTCAGCCCTTGACAGAGCCGGCGGTGACTCCCTTGACGATATAGCGGGAGAGGAAGATGTACACGAGCAGCACCGGCAAAATCGCAAGCAGAATGAACATATACACCTTGCCGAGGTCAAACTTCGAGTAGTCCGCCGCGCGCAGCTGCGCGATCATGATCGGAACCGTCTTCATTTCCGCCTTGTCGAGAAGCAGCGCAGGCAGGAAGTAGTTGTTCCACGACTCGACGAACGTGAAGATCAGCTGCACGGAAATGGCGGGCTTGAGCATGGGAAGCACAATGCGGTTGAAGGTAAAAAATTCGCCCGAGCCATCCACGCGCGCAGCCTCGACGATCTCCATCGGAAGGACGCTCTTCATGTACTGAATCATGTAGAAAAACACAACCGGCGCAGCAATGCCGGGGAGGATCAGCGGCAGATAGCTGTTTGTCAGCTTCAGCTTGTAGCACAGCTGCACAAAGCCTGCGGCGGAGACCTGTTTCGGGATGACCATGACAGCCATGATAAACAGGAACGTAATGCGCTTGAGCTTAAACTGATAGGCATGCAGACCGTAGGCGGTCAGCGCGGAAAAATAGGTGGACAGGATCGCCGTTGCGGCGGCAATCACAAAGCTGTTGAGCATGCCGCGCGGGATGTTGATCGAGCTGTCGTTCCACGCGTTTTTGAGGTTCTCGAGGAAATGTCCCTGCGGCAGCGCCTTGAAGCCGCCCTGCAGGTCTGCGTTTGTCCGGGATGCGTTGATAATCAGCATGTAGAAGGAAAACAGGCAGAGAATCGAGATGAAAATCAGAAGCGCATACACAAGCACCCGACTGAGGGTCAGCATCACCCGCGCCTTGCGGCTGTCTGCGGAATTTTTCTTCATTGCAAGCGCCCCCTTAGTTTTCTTCCTGCTTCGTCAGCGACTTGAACACCACAAGGCTCAGAAGGCCCGTAATGATAAAGATCACGACGGAGATCGCGCCGGACATGCCATAGTTCTTGCTCGTCTTGAGGTAGTTGTTGAGGTACATGACAAGCGTCGTCGAGCTGCGGTTCGGCGTACCGAGGCCGTTCGTCAGAACCTGCGGCACATCGAACATCTGCAGGCCGCCGATGAGTGCGGTGATGACCGTGTAGACCAAAATCGGCATCAGAAGCGGCAGCGTCACCTTAAAAAATACCTGCAGGGACGTCGCACCGTCAATGTTCGCCGCCTCAAAAAGGCTCTGGTCTATGCCCATGATACCGGCCATGAGCAAAATTGTCGTGTTGCCGAACCACATGAGGAAGTTCATGAGGCTAATTAAGCTCCGCACGGTGAAGCGGATGTTGAAAAAGTCGATCGGCGCGTCGATCCATCCCGCCTGCGTGAGCAGCTGATTGACAGGACCGACGTTTGAAAACAGCATGTAAAAGAGCATCGAAAATGCGGAGGCCATGATGAGGTTCGGCATGTAGATCACGGTCTTGAAAAACTGCTGGCCGCGGATTTTCAGGCGATAGCTTGTAAAAAAGCACGCAAGCATCAAAGAGATCACAACCTGCGGAACCGCGCAGCCGAGCCAGAGCACAATCGTATTTCCCGCGTATTTTAAAATGTCGATCGTGCCGTTTTTATCCGGCGTAAAGAGCGTGATGTAGTTCTTCAGGCCAACGAAATTCGGCCCCACCTGCGTCAGACCCTCGCGGTAGTTTTCAAAAAAGCTGTTGTAGATCGTCAGCATCTGCGGCGCAAAATGGAACAGCGCGTAGGCCAGAAAGAACGGCGCGATAAAAATATAGCCCCATTTCGCGTAGCTGATCTTCGAGCGTTTGGTTTTGAGCTTCGGTGCTTTTGTCGTCTGCATAAGACCTCTCCTTTCTGTTTCGGACTCAGTTGCCAGCAGATCATGGCTGATCTGTTCGAAACCGCGTCTGAATTGCCCTTCCGGGGCAGAGCAACGGCCCTGCCCCGGAAGCATGTGTATGAAATTACGGCGTGACGATGGTCGGATACTTTTCGTTGATGTACTTATAGAAGTTGCTCATCGCCTCGTCCTCGGTGACGGTGCCCTTGCAGTACTCTCTCCAGTTGGCCTGCAGGCCCTCGTTCAGAAGCTGGTCATAGATGGTGTTGTTCTCGAACTTGATGTTCTTGGCAAGATCGCAGAACAGCGCAATATCGTTCTGGCCGCCGAGGAAGTCGCTGCCGTAGCTCTCGTCCTGCGCCACGAGCTCGTTGACCTTCTGGTTGTTGGAGAACTGCGCTTCGTTCTTGACAAGGTTCGTGCAGACCTCTTCGTTGTTGATGAAGGTGTTCATGATGTCGGCAACCATGGTGGGGTTATCCGTACCGGCAGGCGCCAGGAGCCACGTGCCGCCCCAGAAGTGTGCCTGCGGGCCTTCGCAGATCGCCCAGTCGCCGAAGCAGCCCTTTTCCGCGTCCTGCGCGTTGCCCATGGAGAAGTTGAAGTACCAGGCCGGGCCAAAGTAGCACATAGCCTTGCCGTCTTTGAACATCTGCGCGGTGCACTCGTCGGACCAGATATCGCAGTCCTGCGTGTAGCCGTTGTCGGAGAAATCCTTGGCCTGCTGCATCCAGGTCTGGATGGCGGAGTCGATCTGGAGGTTGTTGTTTTCGTCAACCCACGGGGAGGTGACGTTGTTGGAGAAGACGCGGTAGGTGGCAGCCTCGGAGGCAGTCATCAGATAACCCTTAGCCTTGGCCTCGGCGGCGACGGCATTGAACTTCTCCCAGCTGTTGAGCTTTTCCTGCACCTCGGCGGGATCATCAGTGCCCAAAACGTCCTTGGCGATCGAGCGGCGGTAAATGAGAGCTGCCGGGCAGCACTGGAAGGAGACGCCCTTGACAACGCCGGAAGCGTCAGATGCAGCCTGCACGGTGTAGGCATAGGTATTGGAGAAGTCGGTCACGCCGAGGGCAGTGATGTCCTGCGTCACGGGAGACTGCGTGTACTTGAGGATGTAGTCAGCCTCGGCCAGGAACAGGTCGACCTTGTCGTCGGCGGAAGCACTCTCCTGGTTTAAAAGCGCCTCGTCGAGCTTATCCTGATACGCACCGTCCGCACTCGGGGTGATGATCCAGTTGACGGTCACGCCCTCGGGAACGGTGTAGTACTTCTCAAAGAAGCCCTTGAACTCCTCGTTCCATGCGTAGATGTTGAAGACCTTTCCTTCCTCGGAAGCGGGGGCTTCTTCGGCAGCCGGCTCTTCGGATTTAGTCTCTTCAGTCTTGGCGGGCTCTGCCGTTTCGGTAGAAGCGGCGGGGGTGTCGGTGGTCGTTTCCTTGCTGGCGCAGCCTGCAAACATGGCTGTGAGCATCAGAACCGCCAGAAGCAGTGCAAGATACTTTTTCATGTGAATTCCTCCTGTTGAAATTGTAGATAGTGTTACCGATCTATGTGTTCTGCAAATAGCAGATATCACCCTATTCCTGCGGCTCGATGGCTTGAACAGACGCGCCTTCCACGAGTCTTCCCGGGATTAAAATCCGGTCGACCAGCGCCGTGCGCGGCTTTTCGATGAGCTCGATGAGCTTGGCCGCCGCGGTTTTTCCAAGCGCCTGCGTGTCCTGTCGGTAAGTAGTGAGCGGCGGATTCATGACGCTTGAGAGCTGAATGCCGTCGTAGCCCGCCGCACTGACGTCTCCGGGGAGCCGGAGGCCCATGCGCCGGATGGCGTTTCCGCCGCCGATGCTGGAAATATCGTCCGGCATCAGAATACACGTCGGCGGCACCTCGAGCTTTAAAAGCTCCTGCGTCAGCTCCGCGCACCGGTCAGGGTCATGGTACACGCCCTCGCGGACGTATTCCTCCGGGATCTCCAGCCCCAGCTCGTCACACGCCCGGTAAAAGCCCGTCAGGCGGTTTTCGGTCACAGAGGTCCGTTCGCCGTGGATGAACGCGATGCGGCGGTGCCCCTTGGCGTACACATAACGCACCAGCTCTTCCAAGCCGCGCACGTTATCGGACACGACGGCAGCGCGATTGTTGAACACGTGGTCGATCGTCACGACCGGGAGCCGGGAGTTTACAAGCTCGAGAACCTGCGGATCATCAAAATCGACGCAGGCGATGACCACGCCGTCGACACCCCGGTACTGGCAGTGCTGCAAATACGTCGTCGCCTTCTTGCCGACGTTGCGGTTAATAAACGTAATGTCGTACCCGTTCGCCTCGGCTTCGACCTTGAGGCTCTCCAGAACGGCGGAAAAATACTCGTGCGCAAGGCCGCTTCTTCGCTCGTCGACAAACAGGACGCCGATATTATAGGTGCGGTTCGTTTTGAGGGCTCTTGCGGCGGAGTTTGTCATGTAGCCGAGCGAGTCTGCCGTTTTGCAGATAAGCTCTCTCGTCTGCTCGCCGATATCCGGCTGGCCGGAGAGCGCCTTGCTGACCGTCGCGACCGAAACGCCGCAGGCCTTCGCGATATCCTTCATAGAGACCATGCTGCGTTCCCTCCGTTTCGTCCGCAAATTTCTTAATCGTTTTCGTAATTTCAAAATAGCGGATTTGACGCAAAAATGCAAGGGATTTTTTTCGTTTTTTGGTGCTCTCCACGAAATTTGGCTGTTCTGCCCAGTTCGCTCACGTAAATTTGGCGCTTTTGACAGCTTAACAGTTCCGAAACTTTCCTTCTCCCGTGAGTCTTTTGTCCGTAAAATAAAAAAATAGCGCTTTTGGCGCAGAAAATTCAAAATACGTCTTGCATTTTGCGCAAAAAGCCGCTATTGTAAAGCTATGATTCTGTCATATTGATGACTTAAACGATTTCGATTCCGCCGAAATGAGATTGTATTTCGGTGAAGGAGGGGTTTTCGGATGCAATTTGGTTTCTTCGACGATCACAGACGTGAATACGTGATCACCAGCCCGCGCACGCCGCTGCCATGGATCAATTATCTGGGAAGCGAGGACTTTTTCGCGCTCGTGTCCAACACCGCAGGCGGCTACTGCTTCTACCGCGACGCGCGGCTGCGCAGGCTCACACGCTACCGCTACAATAATTGCCCGCTCGATCAGGAGGGGTTCCATATCTACATCAAAGACGGCAATACCGTCTGGAACCCCGGATGGCAGCCTACGAAAACGGAGCTGGACCGCTATACCTGCCGCCACGGCCTCGGCTACAGCGTGATCGAGGGGCAGAAAAACGGTGTTTCAGCTGCACAGACGCTGCTGGTTCCGCAGGGCGACAGTTGCCTGCTCATCCGGCTGACGCTGAAAAACGAAACTGCCGCGGAAAAGACGCTCGATGTGTTCCCATATGTGGAGTTCTGCCTCTGGGACGCGATGGATGACAGCTCTAACTTCCAGCGAAACTTCTCCATCGGCGAGGTCGAGCTCGAGCCGGACGCCATCTACCACAAAACTGAATACCGCGAGCGCCGAAACCACTATGCCGTCTTCTGGTCGAACCGCCCGTATGACGGCTTCGATACCGCGAGAGACGCGTTTGTCGGCGTATACGGCTCGCCCGCGCTTCCCGAAGCCGTTCAGAACGGGCGCTGCACGGGTTCCGTTGCGCACGGCTGGGCGCCGATCGGCGCGATGCAGTTCCACCTGACGCTCGCGCCCGGCGAAGAACAGACGCTTTTGCTGGGGCTCGGCTATATTGAAAACCCGGAGGACGAAAAATTCTCCGCTCCCGGCATCATCAACAAATCCCGTGCCCGCACAATGATCGAAAAATACCGCACAAACGAGCAGTTTGACGCAGCAATGGACGCGCTTGCCACCTACTGGGATGGACTTCTTTCCAATTACCACGCGGAAACCGGTGATGAAAAGGTCGACCGGATGGTCAACATCTGGAACCAGTACCAGTGCATGGTCACGTTCAACATGAGCCGTTCCGCTTCCTACTTTGAAAGCGGCATGGGCCGCGGCATGGGCTTCCGGGATTCGTGCCAGGACTTACTTGGCTTTGTCCATATCATCCCCGAACGCGCGAGAGAGCGCATTCTCGACATCGCCGCCACGCAGTTCCCGGACGGCAGCGCCTATCACCAGTACCAGCCGCTCACAAAGAAAGGCAACCTTGCCGTCGGCAGCGGCTTCAACGACGACCCGCTCTGGCTCATTGCCGGTGTAGACGCATACCTGCGCGAAACAGGCGACTGGTCGATTCTGGAGGAAAGCGTGACGTTTGACTGCGATGAGAACAATGTGGCGCCCCTCATGGAGCATCTTCGCCGCAGCTTCCGGTTCACCTGCACGCATCTCGGGCCGCACAAGCTGCCGCTCATCGGGCGCGCCGACTGGAACGACTGCCTGAACCTCAACTGCTTCTCCGCACATCCCGGCGAGAGCTTCCAGATCACCGGCCCCAGCGAAGGGCCCGTCGCGGAGTCCGTGTTCATCGCAGGCATGTTTGTAAAATATGGCAGAGCCTACGCTGGAATCCTCCGTCACCTCGGTTTGGCCGAAGAGGCAGCCAGTGCAGACGAAGCCGCAGCCGAGATGGAGAAAACCGTCTTGGACGCGGGCTGGGATGGCGCGTGGTTCCGCAGAGCCTACGACGCGTTCGGCGCGCCCGTCGGAAGTAAGAAATGCGCGGAAGGCCAGATTTTCATTGAGCCGCAGGGCATGTGCGTCATGGCCGGCATCGGCAAAGAAACGGGCGAAGCGGCAAAAGCGCTCGAGAGCGTCCAAGAGCGGCTCGACAGCAAATTCGGCATTGTCCTGCACCAGCCGGCCTACACAAAATATTATCTGAATCTCGGCGAGATCAGCTCGTATCCTCCCGGATATAAGGAAAACGCGGGCATTTTCTGCCACAACAATCCCTGGATCACCTGCGCGGAGGCTGTCCTGGGTCACGGCGCGCGCGCGTTTGAAACTTACCGGAAGATCTGTCCGGCCTATCTCGAACCGGTCAGCGACATTCACCGCACCGAGCCCTATGTCTACAGCCAGATGGTCGCGGGCAAGGATGCGCCGACGTTCGGCGAAGCAAAAAACAGCTGGCTGACCGGCACGGCCGCGTGGACGTTTGTGTCCATTTCACAGGCGATCTTGGGCGTGCAGCCGGAATTAGATGGTCTTCGCATCGACCCGTGCATTCCGCCCGCGTGGAAAAACGTCCGGCTCACGAGACGCTTCCGCGGCGCAGAATACCGCATCGTAATTGAAAACCCGTATGGGGCCGAACACGGCGTGCAGGAGCTTTATGTGGACGGCGTGCGGCAGGAGAGCAATCTGCTTGCACCAGCCGTACCGGGCAGCGTTGTTTCGGTGCGCGTGGTTCTGGGAGGCTAAGATGGCGTTTCGAGAGGATTTCGTCTGGGGCGCAGCCTCGAGCGCCTATCAGACCGAAGGCTGCCCAACAGCCGACGGCGGCGGGCAGAGTGTCTGGGACGTGTTCTGCCGCAGACCCGGCGCGATCGCAAACGGCGAGGATGGCTCGATCGCCTGCGACGGCTATCACCGTTTCGAAGAGGACATCGGGCTTCTGGCATCGCTCGGGCTACGTGCATACCGCTTTTCCACGAGCTGGGCGCGCATTGACCCGAACGGCGACGGCCGGTGGAACGAGGCTGGACTCCAATACTACGACCGCGTGGTGGACTGCTGCCTTGCAAACGGCGTTACGCCGTGGATGACGCTCTACCACTGGGAGCTGCCGCAGGCGCTGGAGGAAAAAGGCGGCTGGCTGAAACGCGAGACGGCAGAGCGCTTTTCCCGATTTGCCGGGATGATGGCGGCGCATTTCAAAGGCCGCGTGCGGCACTTTATCACGCTCAACGAGCCGCAGATCGTCCTCAAGCTCGGATACGCGGACGGCGTTCACGCGCCGGGGAACCGGTATCCCCTGCCGCAGCTTGTGCAGTGCTGGAAAAACCTCATGCTCGCGCACGGTCTTTCCTTCCGCGCGATTCGTCAGGCAGCGCCGGACGCGAAAGTCGGCATTGCCTCTACCGGAAAGCTCTGCTATCCGCATAGCCCCGCCGATGAAACCGCCGCACGACTGGAGACCTTCCGTCTGTCAGACAGCGACTGGATGTTCACGCACCCGATCGTTTTAGATGCCGTGTGCCTTGGTCGCGTCGAACCGGAAGGCGGAAGGCTTCGCGAACTTTTAAGCACCGTAACACCCGAGGAGTGGGACACGATGCACGCCGTACCGGATTTCATCGGTGTGAACTCCTACAACGGAAGCGAAATTTCTGCCGGAGAAAATAGGCAGCCAGTCTATCTGCCGCGGCCAAAGGGCTTCCCGTGCACCGCGCTCAAATGGCCGGTTACCCCGGAAATCATGGAGTACGGCTACGCGTTTTTATATGACCGCTATCAGCTCCCGCTCTATGTCACGGAATGCGGCCTGAGCTGCAACGACCATGTGTTCCTCGACGGACAGGTACACGACGCAGACCGTATCGATTTTCTGCACCGCTATCTTCTCGCGCTCCGAAACGGCAGCGAGCGCGCCGATATCCGCGGCTTTTTCCACTGGTCGCTGACCGATAATTTCGAGTGGCACAGCGGCTACGCCGAGCGCTTCGGCCTTATTTACATCGACTATCCAACGCAGCGGCGAATTGTAAAAGACAGTGCGCACTGGTATGCGCAGACCGCCCAGGAAAACGGCGCAGCTCTGTAAGCCGTCTTTCTCCCAGCTCTCAAAACGAACGATTCCAAAAACCGCGGGACAAGAAGGTCTTGTCCCGCAGTTTTTGTATTTTTGATTGGAAACATCCGCTGATAAAGGCAGCAATCATCCGAGGTTCTGCGGCATCTGCCAGGCGTCAATGTCGGTATGCAGCAGATGGTGCGAGCGCTTGGACAGAGGCTTTTCCAAAAATTCCGTGTAAAGCGCCTGCACGTCGGGGTTTTCGTGGGAGAAGCGAAGCGCCGACGTTTTATCAAGACCCCAGAGAACATTTCCGCGCTGCTCGGCGCACTCTACTCCATCGTGGATTGGCTGACCGCCGCCGCCCGCGCAGCCGCCGGGACACGCCATGACCTCGACAAAGTCATACTGTGCGAGGCCGGAAGCAATGACCTCCAGAAGCTTTCTGGTGTTTCCAAGGCCACTCACGACCGCCGTCCGGACCGTGCCCGCGCCGGGAATCTCGAACGAAGCTTCCTTCCAGCCCTGCATGCCGCGCACGGCAGTAAATGCGTCGGGGTCGGGATTTTTGCCGGTTACAAGATAATATGCGCTGCGAAGCGCCGCATCCATCACGCCGCCGGTTGCGCCGAAAATCACGGCCGCGCCCGTGCCGGAGCCGAGTGGAGAGTCGAAGCTGCTTTCTTCCAGCGCCGCCGGATCGATCATGGAGCAGCGGAGCATACGAACCAGCTCGCGCGTGGTGATAACCACGTCCACATCCGGATCGCCGCAGGCATCGCGCATTGTCGGAAGCTCGGCTTCCGCCTTTTTGGACGTGCACGGCATCACGGAGATGACACGCATATTTTTCGGGTCGACGCCGATTTTTTCCGCGAAGTAGCTCTTCGCCACCGCACCGAACATCTGCTGTGGCGATTTTGCCGTGGAGAGGTTCTTCGAAAACTGCGGGAACTGCCCCTTCACGAACCGCACCCAGCCGGGGCAGCAGGAGGTGAACATCGGCCATGCATACGCGTCCTTGTGCGTAAAGCGCGCAAGGAACTCGCTGCCCTCCTCCATGATGGTAAGGTCGGCGCTAAAATTGGTGTCGAACACATAGTCAAAGCCCAGTTCCCGCAGCGCAGAGGCCAGAACACCCGGCGTGGCCTGCTCCGGCGCGAGACCGAAATACTCCGCCCACGCCGCGCGGACAGCAGGCGCGACTTGCACGACGGTCGTGAGCTCCGGGTCTGCCAGCATCCGGTAGACATGGTCCGTGTCATCTCGCTCTTCCAGCGCGCCGACCGGACAGTGGGTCACGCACTGGCCGCAATAGGTGCAAAGAGAACTCGAAAGGCTGTTTGCTCTTGCCGTGCCGACCGTTGTCCGCGAGCCGGTCCCGACCAGATCCCAGATATGTACGCCCTGCATTTTATCGCAGACCTGCACGCAGCGCATGCATTTGACGCAGCGGTTTTCAAAGCGCAGAATGGGCGCGGAATAGTCGACCGGCGCCGGACGCAGCTTTTTCTGATAGGGCGCGCCGAGCAGGTTATAGTCGTTGGACAGCTTTTGAAGCTTGCAGTTGCCGCTGCGCGTACACTTGACGCAGTTTACCTCGTGCTGGCTGAGCAGCAGCTGAAGATTGACGCGCCGCGTCATACGCACCTTCTGGGAGTTCGTGTGGATGACCATGCCCTCATGGACCTCGTTGTCACATGCGGCAACTAACGTGTCCTGCCCCTCGACCTCGACCATGCAGATGCGGCAGGCGCCGATCTCGTTGAGGTCTTTGAGGTAGCAGAGCGTCGGTATATCAATGCTCGCCGTGCGCGCCGCGTCGAGAATGCTGGTTCCTTCCGGCACGCAGACGGTCTTGTTGTCAATGACCAGTGTTACCATCTTTCCGTCCTCCCTCCTTTGAAGATGCCGTAGCCGAAGTGATCGCAGCGCAGGCAGCGGCCGCTCTCGGCGCAGGCTTCCTCGTGGGTCATGCCGCATTCGATGTCTTCAAAATCACACTTGCGCTGTGCAGCTTCTCGCTCTTTCGTATTGACGCGCCCGCGCGGCGGACATACGTCAAGATGCGGCGCGGGAATTTCCACATCGGTTCGAATCTCATGATGGAATCCGAGCTGCTCGTCGATGTTCGCTGCCGCAACCTTACCGGCCGCGATGGCGCGGATGGCAGTCGCAGGTCCCGTCACGCAGTCGCCGCCTGCAAAGACGGTTTCCATGTTGTCGATCTGGCTGGAGCTTTCTGCCATGAAGGTCCCCCGGCGGATGGGGATACCGGTCTGTTCAAAGCCCGCGATTTCCACGCCCTGCCCAATGGCGACGACGATGAGATCTGCCGGGATACGTTCTTCGGGCTGATCGGCAGTCTCCGGACGCGGGCGGCCGGTCTTGTCGGCAAAGCCGATGATCTGCGGCTGCACCCAGAGGGCTGCTGCCTCGCCGGCTTCGTTTGCCTCAATGCGCACCGGCGCGCAAAGCTCGCGAACCTCTGCACCTTCTGCGATCGCGCCCTTCACCTCGTCCGGAAGCGCGGTCATATCCGCGATTCTGCGGCGATAGACGCAGGTGACGCTGGCGGCTCCCAAACGCGCCGAGCTTCTCGTCACATCCATCGCCACGTTGCCGCCGCCGATGACCACAACGCGCTTTCCGGTAAAGTCGGTCATCACGTCATCCCCGATGGCGCGCAGCATCTCGACGGCGGACATAACATTTTTGCTGCTTTCTCCCGGAATGCCGGTTTTCTTGTCCGTGTGCGCGCCGATGGCGACATACAGGCAGTCATAGTCTTTATGGAGCTGCTCGAAGGAAATGTCCTTTCCGACCGTCACGCCGGTATGTACCTCCACGCCGGTAGACAAGATGGAGGAAATCTCTGCGTCCAGCTTTTCCCGCGGGAAGCGGTAGGCGGGGATGCCATAGCGGAGCATGCCGCCAAGCTTCTTCTTTTCTTCAAAAATCGTTACGCCGTGGCCCATCAGGCGCAGATAATATGCGCAGGAAAGACCGCTCGGACCGCCGCCGATGATCGCCACACGCTTGCCGGTCGATTGCTCGCAGGGAGGATTCGGAACATCGCCCGCGTGGTCGACCGCGTAGCGCTTGAGGCCCCGGATATTGACCGGCGCGTCTACCATATTGCGGCGGCAGCGCGCCTCACACGGATGCTCGCAGATATACGCGCAGGCCGTCGGCATGGGGTTATCCTTTCGGATGAGGCGCACCGCGTCTGCATAGCGCCCTTCGCGCACCAGCGCGACATACCCCGGCACATCCACACCCGCGGGACACAGCGACACGCACGGCACAGGGTTTTGCAGCGACGCGAGGCACCGGTGGTGCTGCACATGGTTCACATAGTCGTCCCGGAAGCCTTCAAAGCCGCTTAAGACCAGCTGCGCCGCATCGCGTCCGATGGCGCAGTCGGCAGAAGCGACGATCGCGCGCGCCGTTTTTTCGATGGTGTCGATCGTCAGCATCGTACCGGTCCCATCCAGCACCTGCCCCATCAGCGCAGCCAGCTGCCCGAGCCCAATCCGGCAGGGGACGCATTTGCCGCACGACTGCGCATGGCACAGCTGCAAAAATGTCAGCGACATATCGATCGGACATAGTCCCGGCGGGCTGGACGCGATCCTGCGCTCCATATCCTTGTACAGCCGGTCAACGACAGTCTGCGCCTTACTCGCGGTTTTGATATCGAGTCTGCTCAAGGCTATTTCACTCCTTTTGATTTTTTACATACAACTATGTTGTTTTTGATATAATACATAACGTTTTTAACATATGAATACAGTAACATACGGATTCTAATAAGTCAATACGTATCGATAAAAAAATATCAATTTCATGTTTCTTCCAGCCAAGCCCCATCCGGACCAGTCCTTTGGAACAGCCGCAAGAGCTGCCCGGGATTTCCCGGGCAGCTCCCGCTTCGATGGATAGGGGGTGATATTTATACCTGAAGCGCCGCATGAAGCGCATCGGTCGTTGCGGTGACCGCGTTGCCGGGGGCCTTTGCTGCCTCGCCGATGACAAGGACCTGCGTGCACACGGCCTCCGCCGTCTCCTTGAGCGCGGCATTTGCGCGCGAGCCCATGGCAAGAACAATGCTGTCGAAGCCCCGGAGGCTGTCTGGCGTCCCGTCCGCGAGGGTATAGTCGACACCGTCAGTGTAAAACTGCCCGACCTTCGCGCCCGGGTAGAGCCCGACATTGTGCTCGCGGAAGGCTTCAAACATGTACCGGCGGCTCTCGGGGGTGACGTCCGCCGCGATCACATCCTTCATTTCGATGACGGAAACCTCATGTCCGCGCTCGGCCAAAAATTCCGCCGCTTCGCAGCCGACCATGCCGCCGCCGACCACAAGAGCCTTCCGGCCAGCCGACCGCTTGCCATCCAAAAGCTCCTGCGCCGTCATGAAACCGCATTCGCTAAGACCCGGAATACGAAGAATCAGCGGATTGGAGCCGGTTGCCAGGACGATGGCGTCGGGGCTCAGGGATCTGAGCACAGCTTCGTCCGCCTCCACGCCGGTCCGGATAGCAACACCCGCGTTTTCGCAGCGCACGATCATGGACCGGACCGCTTCAGTCAGCTGGCCCTTGCCGGTGGGGTACGCCGCGATGCGGAAGTTGCCGCCGAGCTCCTGATTCTTCTCCAGCAGCGTCACCTTATGCCCGCGCAGCGCGAGAATATAAGCCGCGTACAGTCCGCCCGGGCCGCCGCCGACCACGACGACGTTTTTGGAAGTCTCAGCCGGAGTGATTTCGGTTTCTCTTCCAACACACGGGTTCACCGCGCAGGTGATGGGCCTGCCCGCAAACATGTTAGGCACGCACCCAAGAAGACAGCCGATGCAGGGCGCAAGGGTCTCAAGCTGATTGTTCCGCACTTTGTTGGGAAGCTCTGGGTCCGCGATGCTCTGCCGGCCAAAGGCGACAAGGTCGCATCTCCCCTGCTTGACCAAGAGCTCTGCGTACTGCGGCTCTGTGAACCTGCCGACAATGATGACAGGAACGGAAACGGCCCGCTTGATCTCGGTCACGAGGTCCGCGTTGAACCCGCCGTGCGTGATGCCGGGGGCCCACATGAACTCATCATGCAGGTGCACCGCGCGCGTCACATGCAGCGCGTCCACGCCGCACTCCTGTTCTAAGTAAGCCGCGACCGCCGCCGCATCCTGCACGCTCTGTCCGCCCGGAACCTCGTCGCAGGCGTTGATGCGGCAGAGAATCGGAAGGTTGCCGCCGGTCTTTTTGCGGATGTTTTCGATGATCAGCCGCGGAAGGCGCATCCGGTTTTCAAAGCAGCCGCCAAACTCGTCCGTGCGGTTGTTCGTGCGCTGGGAAATGAACGTGCTGACAAGATAGCCGTGCGCGCAGTGGACCTCGACCATGCCGATCCCGGCCAATTGGGCGCGTCTGGCCGCGTCGCCGTAGCACTCGATGATACGGTAGAGCTCTTCTTTTGACACAGCCTCCGGCGTTTCGCGTCCGACCGCTGCCGGAATCGCGCTGGCCGCCTTCAGGGGGTAGCCGGTAAGCGCCGAGCTTCCCTCGGGGCCCGCGTGCTGGAGCTGGATGGAGACCTTCGCGCCGTAGGCATGACAGGCAGAGGCCACGCGGCGGAAGCTTTCGACGGTGGACTCCGAGAACAGGCACGGCTTGCGGGGGCCGCCCTTCGCCTGCTCATTCTTCTTGACTGTGTTTCATAAAGTTCCTCCCTGAACGCAAAAAAGCCGAGACTTCCAGACGAAATCTCGGCTCTTTGCAAATATTACATTGTCTGCTCCATTGTGGGGTGTTGATTCCGTTCCTGCTGTGGCAGAAGCAGTTCGATCTGCTCCTGCACGCTTTGGAGCTGCTTTTCTTCGGCATACGAGAGTGTCGCGTCGTCCTCCAGCGCAAACTCGCAGGCATTTTTAATCACAGCAAGCTGCTCGTCTGAAAAAAGGCGCTGGCTCTCCACCAGACCGGCGCGGACAGCGAAGTCCTGCTTTGCCGCTTCGTAGTTTTCCATGAAGTAATGACCGGCGTGAACGCCTTGCCGGTCAAAGTCCCATTCCCACGTCACGAACTTCGTGCCTGTTTTGCAGCAACGCCCCGCCAGCACCACATCACCGAAATCCGCAAGGATCTTATAGTCTTCATCTAAGCCGACAGCTTTTAACGTGGGTGTCCGTTCCAGCATCCGAAGATATTCCTTTGTCTGCGCTGCAGTCTGCACCACTGTTCTGAGCTGCCTGTCTGTCTCTGCGTCTCGAATATCATCTGGACAGAACCGGACAGCACCATTCTGATCTACTGCGCAGAGAGGTTTCCCATTCCATTTAACGTGGAGCAGACCATCTTCCAGAAGCTCTGTGTCCAGCTCCTTACGCAGGAGCTCTTGTTCTACCTCCTGCAGGAATTTCTCTTTCTGTGATATGATTTCCTCGCTCATTTTTAACCTCCAATCTTGGCGCCCTATTTGATTTTTCGGGCAAACGAAAAGGGCGCTGGACTTGGTCCGTCAAAACCAACAATCCAGCGTCCATAACTTTGTGAAAGATTTTTCTTCGCTTTTTCCGGAATCTCGCCGCCGCAGCCCTCTGAAAAAGGGCGCTGTCACTGAAGTTCCGCTTGAATATGGAAAAACAGAGGTTCAAATCCCGTTTGAACCTCTGCAAAGCGGCCATTGATCCATGGAGTTTTTAGAAAATTTCCGGCCGTAAAAAAGCCTGAACACCTTGAAACAACTGGGCTTTTCGCCAATTGATCCAAAGTGTTCAGATGATATGGTGACCCGCCGGAGATTCGAACTCCGGACACCCTGCTTAAAAGGCAGGTGCTCTGCCGACTGAGCTAGCGGGTCGGATGGCTGGGGTGGCAGGATTCGAACCTACGAATGACGGAGTCAAAGTCCGCTGTGTTACCGCTTCACCACACCCCAGTGTTGGTGGCGCAGCAAACTTGCCTATAAAAAGAAAAAATGGGGTGAGTGAAGGGACTCGAACCCTCGGTCTTCAGAGCCACAATCTGACGCGTTAACCAACTACGCTACACCCACCATATTCATTTTTCTTCGCAGGAAAGCCCCGCTTTGGCACGCCAGGAGGGACTCGAACCCCCGACCTACTGCTTAGAAGGCAGTTGCTCTATCCAGCTGAGCTACTGGCGTATAGAGTGGAGCGGGTGACGGGAATCGAACCCGCGTCCCCAGCTTGGAAGGCTGGTGCCCTGGCCGTTGTGCTACACCCGCAGGCGCACTGACATAATCAGCCTAAAAATAATAACATGCAGACTCCATTCTGTCAAGTGTCTTTTCCGTTTTTCCCAGAGAAATCTTTTTGGCAGGACGCGCGGGGACTCTGGCCGAACTGCTTGCGGTAGGCGCGGGAAAACGCGGAATAGTCGCCAAAGCCGCTTTTACACGCCGCCTCCATCATCGGAACGCCGCTTGCGATCTTCTCGCGCGCCAGCATCAGCCGCTTGCCGGTCAAATACGCGTGGATCGTGTAGCCCGTCTGGGCGCGGAAGCGGCGCATCATATGGTACTTGCTGATGTAAAATTTTGCAGCCAGGTCGTCAATGGACACGGGCTCTGTCAGATGACAGGCCAGATATTGCAAGATCGCCGCGATCTTCTCGTCGGCCGCGCTCGCACTCGCAAAGGGCAGCACCTGCTCCTGCATGCCGCGCGTGAGGCTGATGAGGACCTGCGCCACCAGCGCCTGTTCGAGCATTGTCTGACCGAAGCCGGGCCTTGCAAACGTCCGCTCCAACGCGAAAAGCGGCTCAAGAAGCGTCCCATTGCGCCTGCCCGTGCGGATAACAAAGTGAAATTCCTCTGCCGCCTGTAAAAAGCACGTTTCAAGCGCTGTTTCCTCCGTGCTGATGCTGCGAAGATACTCGGGCGACAGATACAGCAGCATCCGGTCATACGCCGCTCCGAGCGGGGCCTCCGGACGGTGAACGCAGCCCTGCGGCACGAGGATCATGTCCCCTGGCTCGAGCGCATAGCTGCGGCCCTCAATGCCGTAGCGGATGGCGTCTCCGCCAAGATAGACGCAGAGCTTGTGGAATGCGTGGTAGTGCCAGCCGACCGTTTCCGTCATGGAGGCCGTCAGATGAAACAGGCGAAAGTCCTCGCGAAGATACCCGCGCTTTTCATATCCCGGCTGCTCCATGGCTGTCCCCTCCCCGTTCGTTTCGCCCATTTTACCACACGGAGCCCCGCTTGACAACCGCACCCGCCCAAAAACTGCGGCTTGACTTATTCACCGTCCTTCGATTATGATAGAATACAAAATATCAGAAATGAGGTTTTATTTTGTGTAAACTCTGCCGCTCACTGGGGCTCACAGGGAAGGATTCCCTGATTTCCGTATTCGGAAGCGCCTTTCTCGCCTTTGGGCTCTACAACGTGCATGCGCTCTCCGGGGTCACGGAAGGAGGCGTTCTTGGCCTGACGCTGCTGCTCGACCGCTGGTTCTCGATCTCCCCGTCTGTCTCGGGCGCGATTTTAAACGTGCTGTGCTACGGGCTTGGCTGGAAACTGCTCGGAAAGCGCTTTCTGGCCTACTCGTTTCTCTCGACAGTGAGCTTTTCTCTGAGCTATAAACTCTACGAGCAGTTTCCCCCGCTCTGGCCGGAAATCGCGAATTACCCGCTTCTGGCGGCATTTGTGGGCGCAATTTTCGTCGGCGTGGGCGCGGGCGTGTGCGTGCGGGCAGGCGGCGCGCCGGGCGGAGACGACGCTTTGGCCATGAGCGTATCACACCTCACGGGCTGGAGCATTGAACGGGTGTATCTTCTGTCCGACCTCATCGTGCTTCTCCTATCGCTCAGCTACATCCCCGTACGGCGCATCGGATTTTCGCTGCTCACGGTCATTCTCTCCGGCCAGATCATCGGCCTCATTCAGAAAATCCCCGGCAAAAAAACGGCTGAACGGGACGCGGGACCTACTTGACATTTGCCGCTTCTGCCTTTATAATCCCCTTGTTCGTCGGAGGGCGGATTGTTCACATGAAGCAATCACCGGATAAGACGCAGGCTGAGATGCCTGTTTCTTGTCCGGTGTTTTTTTACGTTACTTCAATATTCAACGGGAGGATACTACGATGGATTTGTTGACCGGCAATGTCCGGAAGCTGTATTTCAAATTTCTGTCCGCCGCGTTTGGCAGCGCACTCATTTCCAGCATCTACGGCATGGTGGATATGGCGATGGTCGGGCAGTATCAGGGGCCCGATGGGGCGGCGGCCTTGGCGGTTGTCGCGCCGGTGTGGAACATCATCTATTCTCTGGGCCTTCTGACCGGCATCGGCGGAAGCGTTCTGTTCAGCGCCCGCCGGGGAAACGGACAGACAAACGGCGAAGAAAACCAGTATTTTACCGCCGCCGTCATCGGCTCCGGCATGCTGGGCCTTCTTGCGTGGGCGTGGATCCTTCTTTTTGAGCGCGAGGTGCTGCTGTTTTTCGGCGCGGATGAGACGCTTCTGCCGCACGCGCAAAGCTACCTCAAGCCAGTCTCCTGCGTGTTCCCGGTGTTTTTACTCAGCCAGCTTGTCTCGAGCTTTCTCCGGAACGACAACCGTCCCGGTCTTGCCACGGCGGCAGTGCTCACCGGCGGTATTTTCAACGTCTTCGGCGACTGGTTCTGCGTGTTCGCGCTGGACCTTGGCGTATTCGGCGCGGGCCTTGCCACAGCGATCGGCGCAGTCGTGTCCATGCTCGTCATGTGCTCGCACTTTTTGAGCAAAAAATGCACACTGCGGCTCGTCCCGGTGCAAAATCTTTTCAAAAAGCTCGGAGAGATTGCTGTTACCGGCTTTTCGAGCTTCTTTGTCGACGTTGCCATGGGCATTCTCACGGTGCTCTTTAACCGCCAGATCATGAAATATCTCGGCTCCGACGCGCTCGCGGTCTATGCGACCGTCATCAACATTTCGACCTTTGTCCAGTGCTGCGCCTACAGCGTCGGGCAGGCCGCGCAGCCGATCCTCTCGACAAACTATGGAGCCGGCAACGCGGCCCGCATCCGGAAGACGCTCTATCTTGCGCTCGGTACGTCCATGGCCTTCGCCGCTTTCTGGACGGGACTGAGTGAGCTCGCGCCGGGGCTCTACATCCGCATCTTCATGCGCCCGACAGCCGCAATTCTCGCCATCGCTCCCTCGATCATCCGGCGCTACAGCGTATCGTTTATCCTCCTGCCCGTGAACATTTTCTCGACGTATTACTTCCAGTCCATCCTCCGCCCAAAGGACTCATTCATCGTCTCGATTGCGCGCGGCCTCGTCGTGAGCGGGCTTCTCATCTTCGCGCTTCCGGCCGTTTTCGTGCCCGAAAGCATCTGGTGGGCGATGCCTCTTACCGAGCTTGTGACGTTCGCCTACGCCGGTTTTGCCATGCGCCGCGATACCCGCGCGCTGTCTCAAAACTAACACTTGCGCTCTTGGAAATTTGTGATAAACTAGGGTGTATTCTTTCAACTGACAATGTGACCGGCAGCGAGGGATTTTTGTGCTGAGCAAGACATTTTTTCGCAGGAATACCGACGTATTTCAAGGAAAAATGGTGCGGCTCAGCGCGAAAAGGCCCGCTGTCCGGGTGCGTTGGGAGCGGAAAGAATACACCCCAACGCATATCATAGACTATACAGGAGGCATTCTTTATGGCTGCCAACACGAATCCGCAATTACAAACACAGATCATTTACTCCATTTACGTCCGGAACCACACGCCGGAAGGAACCTTCCGTGCCGTCATCCCGGACTTAGACCGCATCCGCGCGCTGGGCACGGATATCATCTGGTTCCTGCCCATCCATCCCATCGGTGTTGCGGGCAAAAAGGGAACGCTCGGCTGCCCGTACGCGAACCGCGACTACCGGACGGTGAACCCCGCCTACGGCACAATGGACGATTTCAAAGCGCTCGTGCAGGAAATTCACGCCAGAGGCATGAAATGCATGATCGACGTTGTGTATAACCACACGTCCCCAGACTCGACGCTTTACCGCGAGCACCCCGACTTTTTCTATCGCGGCGCAGACGGAAAGCCCGGCAACAAAATGGGCGACTGGTCGGACGTGATCGACCTCGATTACCACAATCCCGACCTCTGGGCATACCAGATCGAGAGTCTCAAATTCTGGGCTGGTATCGTCGACGGCTTCCGGTGCGACGTAGCCTCTTTCGTGCCGCTGGAATTCTGGAAGGCCGCGCGCAAGGCGGTCAGTGAGGTGAATCCCGAGGCAATCTGGCTGGCCGAAACCGTCCACCAGAGCTTTGGCTGCCTCGCGCGGTACAAGGGCGTTCGCTCCGAACTCGACTACGATATGTATGAAGCGTTCGACATGGAGTACGAATACGACATCCGCGAGGCGTTTGACAAGTATCTGCAAGGAAAAATTGTCCTCAGCCACTATCTCGACATGCTGAACTTCCAGGAGGCCATCTATCCCGCAAACTACAATAAGCTGCGCTTTCTGGAGAACCACGACCAGCCGCGCATCTGCTCGTATGTGAAGGGCGAACAGTCGCTCCGGAACTACACGGCGATGCTGTATTTCCTCAAGGGCACAACGCTTCTTTACGCCGGGCAGGAATTTGAAAACGACCATCTTCCGAGCCTCTTTGAAAAAGAACCGATCGACCGGCAGACCGGCAAGGACCTCACGCCGCTTCTGAAAACGCTCTCGAAGGTCAAGCGCGTGCTCGGCGTTCCGGGCTATTTCCGCGCAGAGGCAGATGACGCGAATGACATTGCCGTCATGCAACGCGCAGGCGATACCGGTCATTTTGTCGGCGTATTCAGCCTCAAGGGCGTGCGCGCCGAAGTCCCCGTTCCGGCCATGGATGGCGTGTATGAAAACCTGCTGGGCGGAGCCCCCGTCACCGTCGCAGACGGAACGCTCTCCTGTGCGGGCGAGCCTGTGATCATCCGCGCACCCGAACGCGATTGATAGCCTTCTGCATAAATTCCGTCAAATTTTCTTGTATATTCTAACGAAAATCTTAACACAATACCCATTGTCACACCGATTATTTTGTGCTAAAATATGGCCGTCCAAGCGAGTGGTGGAGTCTGTCATAGGGCGCTGCGCGTCCTATTCGTTTGGAAGCCGGAGCATTCCGGCCGGTGCGCGTGCATCCGGGACAGAGCCAGCTTGGTTCTGTCCCTTTTTTCAGGCAGACTCCGCGTTTTACTGGGCGCATTTCCCGTTTGTCTGAAAAGGAGGCGAACAGCATGCCTGTGATTTTCTTTTTGATCGACGCATTCTCGCGGATGCTCAAGCTCAGCCGCACCGGCCGTTTCATCTGAACCTGATTGGAAGGAAACAGAACCATGAGAAAAACAAAAATCATCGCAACCATCGGACCGGCCAGTAGTGACCCCGGCGTATTTTCCGCCATGTGCAGGGCTGGCGTGAACGTTGCCCGCCTCAATTTTTCCCACGGCACGCACGAAGAGCAGCTTGCCAAGATCCGCATGATTCAGAAGGTACGCGAGGAGCTTGACCTCCCCATCGCCATCATGCTCGACACCAAGGGCCCCGAATACCGCACCGGCACGTTCAAAACTGGCAAGGTGCACATTAACGACGGCGACCTTTTCACCTTTACAACAAGGGATGTTGAAGGCGACGGCACGATTGTCTCCGTGAGCTACAAGAACCTCGCCAAGGAGCTTCAGCCCGGGGACACGATCCTTGTCAACAACGGCCTTGTGAGCTTCCGCGTGCTGGCGATCGAAGGTCAGGATATCCGCTGTCAGGCCATCATCGGCGGCGATCTGTCCGACCACAAGAGCATGAGCTTTCCCAACAAGGTCCTCAAGCAGACCTACTTAAGCGAGCAGGACAAGAAGGATCTGCTGCTCGGCATTGAAAATCACGTTGATTTCATCGCCGCATCCTTTGTCTCCTGCAAGCAGGATATTCTGGACCTCAAGGCGTTTTTAAGCGCGCACGGCGGCGGCTCGATCGACATCATCGCGAAGATCGAGAACCGCGCGGGCGTTGACAACATTGAAGACATCTGCGGCGTGTGCGAGGGCATCATGGTCGCGCGCGGCGACCTCGGCGTAGAGGTTCCGTTCACAGAGCTGCCCGCCATCCAGAAGCAGCTCATCACGACCTGCCGCCTGCTCGGCACGCGCGTCATCACTGCGACCGAGATGCTCGAGTCCATGATTCAGAACCCCCGCCCCACGCGCGCGGAAATTTCCGACGTTGCAAACGCCGTCTACGACGGCACGAGTGCCATCATGCTCTCCGGCGAAACAGCGGCTGGCAAATACCCCGTGCAGGCCGTGGAGACCATGGCGGCCATCGCCGAGGAGACCGAGCAGCACATCCACTATGAGACCCGCTTCCGCAACAACAAGTTCCAGATCCGGAGTCTTCTCGACGCGATCTCCCACGCCACCTGCGGCATGGCCATTGACATCGGCGCCAAGGCCATCGTCGTCAGCTCCATCTCCGGTCGGACGGTTCGCATGGTCTCGCGCTTCCGCGTCCCGACCGACATCGTCGGCATGGCGACGAGCAAAGCCGTGTGGTACAAGCTCGCGCTCTCGTGGGGCGTGCAGCCGGTTCTTTGCGAGCACTTTGAGTCGACTGACGTTCTGTTCTACCATGCGAGAAAGGCCGCCAAGCAGGCGCTGCATCTGGCCCCCGGCGACCGCATCGTCCTCACCGGCGGCACCGTCAACGGCACGTCCGGCAACACGAATTTAATCCGTGTAGACACCATCCAATAAACGCTTCAACACGCCCCGCGTCGGCAATCCTCGTAGGGGCGGACGCCTCTGTCCGCCCCTACGAACATAAGGTTTTACACATTTAAAAACGCATGCAATCCAAATCGGACTGCATGCGTTTTTTTGTTATTTACGCCTTCATGAGCTCGTTTGCGGTTTGCTTCATCGTTTCGATGACGCTGTCGGCCTCCTCGCGCGTCTTGCCGACGGCGGAGAGATAGACCTTGATCTTGGGCTCCGTGCCGGACGGGCGGACGATAAGCTTCGCCTTGCCCTCCAAGCGGTACTCGAGCACCTGCGCCTTGGGAAGGCCCGTGTCGTCGTTCTCATAGTCGACCGAGGAAGTAACCTTCCGGCCTGCCAGCTCCGTCGGCTTTTCCGCGCGCAGCCGCTCCATGAGGTTTTTCATCGTCTGCATGCCGGACACACCCTCGAACGTGAAGCTGCAAAGATCGTTCCGGTAGTAGCCGTATTCCTCATACAGACTGTCGATCGCGTCGCCGAGGTTCATACCCTTCTGCGCGTAATAGGCGGCAGCCTCCATGATGAGAAGCGAAGCGTTGACCGCGTCTTTGTCGCGTACATGTGTGCCGGAAAGGTAGCCGTAGCTCTCCTCGAAGCCGAAAATGTACCGGGCTTCTTCTCCCGCCGCCTCGAGGTTCCCGATCTGCTCGCCGATGAACTTAAATCCCGTGAGGACGCGCCGGAGCTCCACGCCGTATCGCTCGGCCACCGCGTCGACCATATCTGTCGAAACGATCGTCGTCACGGCTACGGGCTTTTCGGGCATATGGCCGTTTGCGATGCGGCTCTTGCAGATATAATCGAGCAGGATCACGCCCATTTCGTTGCCGGAAATGAGCCGGTAGCCGCCCTTGTGGTCGGGAACGGCCGTACCGCAGCGGTCGCAGTCCGGGTCGGTGCCAAGTAACAGGTCGGGCTTTACCTTCTCGCAGAGCTCCAGCCCCTTCTGCATCGCCTGCCGGATCTCGGGGTTCGGATACGGGCAGGTCGGGAAATTGCCGTCGGGCTGCTCCTGCTCGGGAACGACTGTCATGTTCTTGACGCCGAGCTTCTTTGCCAGCATCCGGATGCACTCGAGGCCCGCGCCATTGAGCGGCGTATAGACGAGCTTGAGGTTTTCAATGCCCTCACCGCCGCCCACTCTCTGGGCATAGACCGCGTCGACAAATGCCTCCAGGCAGCTGTCGGGGATTTCAATGATCTTGCCCGTGCGCTTTGCCTCCTCGAAGTCCACAAATTTGGGCGAGGTAAAATAGTCGAGCTGTTCGATGATCGCGAGCACCGCGTCCGCCGTCTCGGGGCCGATCTGGCAGCCGTCCGCGCCGTAGACCTTGTAGCCGTTATACTGCGCGGGGTTGTGGCTCGCGGTGACGTTGATGCCCGCGCCGCAGCCATAGTACCGCACGGCAAAGCTCAGAGCCGGCGTCGGCTCGAGTCTCGGGTAGAGATAGACCGTGATGCCGTTTGCCGCCAGAACGCGCGCCGCCGTCTGCGAAAACAGAACGCTGTTGATGCGGCTGTCATAGGCAATCGCGACCTTCTGGGGAAGCCCGCTTCCGGCGAGCCATGTGGCCAAACCCTGTGTAGCTCTAGCCACGGTGTAGATATTCATGCGGTTTGTGCCCGCGCCGAGCACACCACGCAGTCCCGCCGTGCCGAAGGCAAGATCGCAGCCGAAGCTGTCCGTAATTTTTTCCGCATCGCCCTCCATCGCGAGAAGCTCGTTTGCGAGCGTCTCGTCAAGGCCGGGCTGTCTGCGCCACGCCTCGTAGCGCTGTATTGCAAGGTTCATACAACTGCCTCCTGTCTGTCCGTTTTATATCCGAATTATAAGGAAGATACAACGTGCCCGTCAAGTCAGATTTCCGGGCATTTTTTGTGAAAATTTCGCTTTTTACAGAACGCCGAGTCCCCGCGCCAGGATCGTGATGAAGTCCTGCACGTTCGTGACGATCGTCGTCGCGGCAAGACTCCCACGGTCGAGTAACTTATTGACTACAAACTCGTCCGCGTCCACGCTATATAAATACACGGGCCGAATGGTTCCATCCGGGAGCGCCCGGAACGACGGGGTCATATTCCCGGCGGCAATCGTGTGGAGCATGGTGGCAAGACAAATGATCGTCGTGCATTTTTTCACAAGCTTTCGCATTTCACTCTGGCCTTGGTAAGCATCTCCGATGACCTCGGGAAGCGGCCCATCGTCGCGGATAGAGCCGGTGAGGACAAACGGGACGTGATTTTTGACCGCACTGTACATAATGCCGTTGTCAATCTTGCAGTCGTTGATAAACTGCGGAATCGAGCCGCTGGCGCGCACTTTGTTGATCACGTCCAGATGGTTGTAGTGTCCGTTCGGGTGCGATTTCTGCGTGTAGATATCCTGCCCGAGCGCGGTGTGAAGGAGCGCACCCTCCAGATCGTGCGTCGCAAGCGCGTTTCCGGCCAGCAAACCGTGCGCATAGCCGTTTTCGATCAGTTTCTGCATTGCCCGGCGCGCGTCATAGTCGAACGCGAACGCAGGCCCCATGACCCAGAGAATGTTCCCGTGCTCCTTTTCGTAGCGCAGAAGCTCCATGAGATGGTCGTAATCGCGCGCGTAGGACGTTTCGCGGCTCCTGCCCTGCCGGAAGACGAACTGATCGTCATGCGACTCTTCGGAATTTTCAAACCCCTTTGTGTGGAGATAAATCCCGTCTGTGCCCTTCTCTGTCCGGCCCAAAATCACGCGGTCGCCCTGCTTGAGGTTCCGGTTTTCCACCACGTCGAGCCTGCCGTCCTCCCGCCAAACAACGCTTGCGTCCATGCGGCTCTCAGTGGCCAGGCGCCATACGCCCTCCAGCTTAAAATACTCCGGGTACATGGACGTGCTGTGGAAGCCCTCGGGGGCCACGCCATCCTTTGGCGCGTAAGCCCAACGAGCGTCCGGCGCGTTTTTGAGCTCCAGCGCATCAAAATCGGGTTTGCGGTAAATGGGAAGTGAAAAAGCCATGGAAAGCTCCTTTCTCGTGCGCTTATTTTAATGCAGCGTACATGACGGCCTTGATGGTGTGCATGCGGTTCTCAGCCTCGTCGAAGACGACCGACTGCGGGCCCGCGAACACTTCGTCTGTGACCTCCATCTCGGTGATGCCGAACTTGTCGGCAATTTCCTTGCCGATCGTTGTGTTCGTGTCATGGAACGACGGCAGGCAGTGCATGAACATGGCGTCCGGCTTTGCCATGGCCATCTTTTCCGCGTTCACCTGATACTTTTTCAGAAGCCGGATGCGCTCTGCCCACACGCAGTCGGGCTCGCCCATTGAGACCCAGATGTCGGTATAGAGAACGTCCGCGCCCTTCGCGCCCTCTTCAATGGATTCCGTGAGCGTCACGGAGCCGCCGCTTTGTTCCGCATACTCTTTTGCAAGCGCCACCAACTCCTCCGCCGGGAACAGCTCCTTCGGCGCGCAGGCCGTGAAGTGAAGGCCCATCTTCGCGCAGGCGATCATGAGGGAGTTTCCCATATTGTTGCGCGCGTCGCCGAAATAGGTAAATTTAAGCCCCTTGAGCGAGCCCTTCTTCTCTTCGATGGTAAGAAGGTCGGCAAGCATCTGCGTGGGGTGGAACTCGTCAGTCAGGCCGTTCCAGACCGGAACGCCCGCATTCTCGGCCAGCTCCTCGACGATTTTCTGGCTGAAGCCGCGGTACTCAATGCCGTCATACATCCGGCCCAGAACCTTCGCGGTGTCCGCGATGGACTCCTTCTTTCCCATCTGGCTGCTACCCGGGTCGAGATAGGTCACGCCCATACCAAGGTCCCGGCCCGCGACTTCGAACGCGCAGCGTGTGCGCGTCGACGTTTTCTCAAACAGCAAAACAACATTTTTGCCCTCTAAGTACCGGTGGGGTGTGCCGGTGCGCTTGAGATTTTTAAAATCACGCGACAGATCGAGCAAATACCGGATCTCTGCCGGCGTGTAATCGATGAGCTTCAAAAAATGTCTTCCTCTGATGTTGACGGGCATAAAATCTATCTCCTTTGATAAATGGAATTGCAATTTATAAGTGTATTGGCAGAGGCCAAACCGTCCCTGCACGCTTTGTCTGCCTTATACTGCGTAGGGGGCGATGCCCACATCGCCCCAGCAGAGCAATCCGTTTTTACGGGAATCTTCGGCGAATTCGATCGCACCCTTGGGTCGATGTGGGCATCGACCCTTACGAATTTTTACGAAGTTGATCCGAATTTTGCGCACAAAAACGGCTTACGAATTCTCCCTGACAAGGGGCATGCTCATACAGCGGGGGCCGCCTCTTCCGCGCGAAAGCTCAGAGCTCGGCATTTCGAGCGTCTCGATGCCGCAGTCGTTCAAAATCCGGTTCGTGACATAATTGCGGTCGTAGACCAGCACCACACCGGGGCAGACGCAGAGGGTGTTGGACCCGTCGCTCCACTGCTCGCGCGCAGCGGCAATCGGGCTTTCGCCCCCGCAGCGGATAAGCTGCACCGAATCCAAATGCAGATAGTGCTTTAAAATATCCTCCAGCGGCGCTTCGAGCTTCCGGGTTTTCAGCGTCTTCTCTCCCTTCCCCGTCAGCTCATACACGCTGAGCGCGCCGAGAATGCCGGGATGGACGGTGAATTTATCGTGATCCACCTGCGTAAATACCGTGTCCAGGTGCATGAACGCGCGCGTCCTTGGAATCTCGAAGGCGAGAACCGTTGTGATGTGGCTCTCTTCATCGGCAAAAATGTTCTTTGCCAGCTGCTCGATGGCCTCCGGCTGCGTCCGCTGGGACATGCCAACGGCAAGAACATGTTCACTTAAATTCAGAATGTCGCCGCCCTCGATTGAAAAATGCTCCTGCGGCGTATAGTAGAGCGGAATCCTCCCGGCAAAGTCCGCATGGTACCTTAAAATATAGCCGCCGTAGATCGTCTCGCGGTTCCGGGTCGCGGAGTACATGTGGTTGAGGCTCACGCTGCGGCCGATGCAGGCAAACGGGTCGCGCGTAAAATAGAGGTTCGGAATGGGCGGCATGAGAAATCTGGTCTTCTCGCGCACCAGCCCCGAGAGCCCCGCCGCGTGGTCGGCAAAGACCTCCTCATAGGTAACGCCCGCCATCGTCTTTCTTACGAGCGTTCTTGCGTCCTGCATCGACAGAAGATACGCTGTCAGCGCCTCGCGGTACCCCCGCGCGCTTCCGCCCGCTTTCTCGATCACATCGGAAACAAACGGCTCACGGAGCGCATGCTCCTTTTCAAGGACCTCAGCTATGAGGCTATCTAAATACGAAACCTCCGCGCCACTTTCTCGCAGAAGTTCTGCGAACCGGTCGTGCTCGGCCTGCGCGCGGTGGAGATACGGAATGTCGTCAAACAGAAGCTGCTCCATCGTCTCCGGGCTCAGGTGCTCAAGCTCCCGGCCCGGACGTTTGAGAAGCACCCTCCGCAGCTGCCCTATCTCGCTGGTCACATGAATCGGCATAGCGCGCCCTCCCATATACTTTTTTCCAGTGTATCAGATTTTTCCGCCCTTTGCAATCATCGGAAGTCATAAAATAGCATGCCCGTTTGGCCAGGTTTTCTGCATATCCTGCGCCCCCCTGTGCTACTTTTAAAAATCACGTCATATACTCCCAGTAGCAGATGCACATACACAGCCTTGGAGGTGCCCTACATGAGAGATGATCTGGAAAGGCGAGCAAGGGAGCTTGCTGTGTACCTCATCGAGCGCCGCACAACCATCCGCGACGCAGCCAAGCATTTTTCCGTCTCCAAATCGACGGTTCACAAAGACCTGTCTGAGCGATTAAAGGAAATTGACCGCTCGCTTTACGTGCAGGTGAAGGAAATTTTAGAGCAGAACAAGGCCGAGCGCCACCTGCGCGGCGGCGACGCGACGAAGCGAAAATATCAGAAGCAGAGAGCCAAATAACGCCTACCGTCCGCACGGGCTGTTTGTCCGCGGCGGACAAATTTTTAGGTATTCTAAAAAATTATGAGTTTTGCAAAATATTTTTTAGAAAACGGTTGATTATTTTGTGCGGACAGTATATACTTGGCATAGCGGGCAATTTTCACAAATGCTTACATATTAAGGAGGCTCATATTATGAAATATGGTCGTACGTTTAACTTCTCTGCCGGTCCTGCCATGATGCCGGAACCCGTTCTGGAAGAGATCCGCGATGAGATGATGAACTACCGTGGCAGCGGCATGTGCGTCATGGAAATGTCCCACCGCTCCCCCGTGTTCCAGCAGATCATTGACGAAGCCGAGCAGGATCTGCGCGACCTGATGGGTATTCCCGACAATTATAAAGTGCTCTTCATTCAGGGCGGCGCAACGCTCCAGTTCTCCATGATCCCGATGAACCTTATGAAGAACGGGAAGGCCGTCTACGTCGAGACCGGCGCTTGGTCCAAGAAGGCCATTGCCGAGGCCAAGAAGGTCGGCGAGGTCATCGTTGCCGCTTCCTCCAAGGATAAGAACTACACCTATGTTCCCGACTGCTCCGACCTCGATATCCCCGAGGATACCGACTATGTCTACATCTGCGAGAACGAGACCATCCACGGCGTGACCTGGAACAAGCTGCCCAACACCAAGGGCCATGTTCTGGTTTCCGACCAGTCCTCCATGTTCCTCTCCAAGCCCTGCAACGTCTCCGATTACGGCATGATCTACGCTGGCGTGCAGAAGAACGTCGGCCCCGCCGGTATGGTCGTGTGCATCATCCGCGAGGATCTCATCCGTGACGATCTGACCGATCTTCCCATCTACCTGCAGTACAGCACCCACTCGGGCGCAGGCTCGATGTACAACACCCCGAACTGCTGGGCGATCTACTGCTGCGGCAAGGTCTTCAAGTACCTGAAGAGCATTGGCGGCCTCGAGGAAATGCACAAGCGCAACCTCGACAAGGCAAAGGTCTTCTATGACTTCCTGGATTCCTCCAAGATGTTCAAGGGCACCGTCGAGCCTGAGTTCCGCTCCCTCATGAACGTCCCGTTCGTGACCGAGTCCAAGGAGCTCGATGCAGAGGTCGTCAAGGCAACGAAGGCTGCCGGCTACGACAACCTCAAGGGTCACAAGTCCGTCGGCGGTCTGCGCGCGTCCATCTATAACGCCATGCCCAAGGAGGGCGTGGAAGCGCTCGTCGAGTTCCTCAAGAACTTCGAAGCAAATTACGGTAAATAAAAAAACCTCACAAGGCGCGGCAGATGTTTGTCGCGCCTTGTCTTAAACCAAAAATCCCAAACTACATTAAAAATAAGGAGATTGTATCATGCGAATTCTCGTTACCGATGGAATGGACAAGACCGCTATGGCGCAGCTGCGCGAGGCAGGTCACGAAGTCGTTGAGCAGTTTTATGAGCCGGATCAGCTGGGCGCTGCGCTGAAGGAATTTGACGCGGTCGTCGTCCGCTCCAAGACCAAGGTGCGCGCAAACCACATCGACGAAGCCAAGGGCGGTAAGCTCAAGCTCATCATCCGCGGCGGCGTTGGCGTAGACAACATCGATGTGAAGTACGCTGAGGAAAACGGCATCACCGTTAAGAACACTCCGAGAGCCTCCTCTGAGTCTGTCGCGGAGCTCGCCATGGCCCATATGTTCGCCTGCGCCCGCTATATCTCCATCGCCGGCCATACCATGCGCGAGGACAAGTGGGAAAAGAAAGCCTACGGCAAGGGCATCGAGCTCAAGGGCAAGACGCTCGGCATCGTCGGCTTCGGCCGCATCGGCCAGCATCTGGGCGTCATGGCCAAGGCCATCGGCATGGACGTGATTGCGTTCGATATCTTCCACATCCCCGGCATCGAAGAGCAGCTTGGCATTCCGTACGTCGAGATGGACGAGCTGCTGGCAAAGGCCGACTTCATCTCCGTCCACGCTCCGGCAGTCGATGGCGGCGCGCTCATTAACGCCGACCGCATCTCCAAGATGAAAGACGGTGTCGTCATCATCAACACCTCCCGCGGCACCAACGTCGACGAAGATGCGCTGCTGGCCGCTCTGGAATCCGGCAAGGTCCGCTCCGCCGGCCTCGACGTTTACGCCGAAGAGCCCGCAAAGAACCACGCGCTGTACTGCCATCCGATGGTTTCCTGCACGCCGCACATCGGCGCTGCCACCGTTGAGGCACAGAAGCGCATTGGTGCGGAGATTGTTGACATTATCACCAATTTCAAGGCCTGATTTTCGTCCTTTTTTCGGAACGCCGCGCTTGTATTTTGAAAAAAAATGCGGTAATATATTTCTGGTCAAACTGCATAATCCATTAACCTGAAGACACACTTTTTGAGGAGGATTTACCAAAATGAATGCTTACGTAGCAAGTGTCATCGATTATGTCAAAACTACCCACGGCAATGAACCTGAATTCGTTCAGACCGTTGAGGAAGTTCTGTCTTCCATCTCCCCGATCATGGACGCACATCCCGAGTACGAGAAGGTCGACCTGCTGAAGAGAATGGTTGAGCCCGAGCGTATGTTTACCTTCCGCGTCTGCTGGATGGACGACAAGGGCGAATATCACACCAACCGCGGCTGGCGCTGCCAGTTCAACGGCGCCATCGGCCCGTACAAGGGCGGCCTGCGCTTCCAGAAGAACGTCTACGAAGGCGTTATCAAGTTCCTCGGCTTCGAGCAGACCTTCAAGAACTCCCTGACCGGCCTGCCCATGGGCGGCGCTAAGGGCGGCTCCGACTTCGACCCCGCCGGCAAGTCCGACGCAGAAGTCCAGAGATTCTGCCAGAGCTTCATGACCGCTCTGTACCGCTACATCGGACCGGACATCGACGTTCCCGCCGGTGATATGGGCGTTGGCGGCCGCGAGATCGGCTATCTGTACGGTCAGTATCGTAGACTCAAGGGTGTCTGGGAGAATGGCGTTCTCACCGGCAAGGGCATGAGCTACGGCGGCAGCCTTATCCGTCCGGAAGCGACCGGCTACGGCGCTGTCTATTATCTCCAGGAAGTCCTGAAGCACGAGAACGACTCCATCGAGGGCAAGCGCATTGCCATTTCCGGCTACGGCAACGTGGGCTGGGGCATCATGAAGAAGGCTGCCATGCTCGGTGCTAAGGTCACCTACTTCGCAGGTCCTGACGGCTATGTCCATGATCCGGACGGCGTCATCACCGACGAAAAGCTGAACTTCATCCTTGAGATGCGTGCAAAGGATCCGATGCACTGCAAGCCGTATGCTGACAAGTTCGGCGTCGAGTTCGTTCCCGGTGAAAAGTGCTGGGGCGTCAAGGACGTTGACGTTTACATGCCCGCTGCCATGCAGAACGACGTCAAGATGGAGTCCGCAGAGAAGATCGCGGCTTCCGGCGTGAAGTACTACATCGAAGTTGCCAACATGCCCACGACCAACGACGCACTGAACTTCCTGCGCGAGCAGAAGCACATGATCGTGGCTCCCTCCAAGGCTGTCAACGCTGGCGGTGTCGGCGTCTCCGGTCTTGAGATGGCACAGAACTCCGAGCGTCTTGTTTGGACGGCGGAAGAAGTTGACGCACAGCTTCACAAGATGATGAAGAACATCCACAAGGTCTCCGCAGAGGCTGCTGAGGAGTACGGTCTGGGTTACGATCTGGTCGCAGGCGCGAACATCGCCGGCTTCAAGAAGGTCGCACAGGCTATGTACGAGCAGGGTGTGTTCTAATCGGAACACTTCCATTGACATAACAACCGAAATCCCGCTGGCTTTCGCCAGCGGGATTTTTCCGCAAAACGCGTGCCCCGGTGCAATGTCGGAGCACGCAGCTTTTTATTCTTGAAGCGCCGGAAGAATGACGCTCCAGCTCTCTAATAGCCGCGGAACACTGTAGGCCGCGTTCGCGGGGCTGGTCGAAGGAAGGAGCATCGCCGGAAGGCCGGTTTCCTGCTCCTGATAGCGCGCGTAGAGCCGGAAGGCCGTCTGGCCGTTGCAGAAGACAGCCCGAATGGGCGCGTGCGCCAGAAGAACTGAAAGGTCGGTCGGAACTGCGTCCCGGATCGAGCTGTCGCTCGAGCCCTCGATGCGGCATGAGGCGATCACGTCCCAGAGCGCGATGTGGTGCGCAAGCAGCATCGTGCGCTTCTCCTCGATCGTCTGCGGGCAATCGCAGCCCAGAACGCCGCTTACCACCTTCCAGAACCGGTTCTGCGGATGGCCGTAGAAAAACGCCGCCTCGCGCGATTTGACCGACGGAAACGAGCCGAGAATCAAAATCCGGGAGCTTTTGTCGAATACCGGCGCAATCGGGTGCGTGACCTGCTCCATCACAGGCTCGCGATCAGCGCGTCGACGCTTTCTTCCTTTGTTGCCCACGAGCAGACAAAGCGCATCGCCTCGTGATCGTCATCCACGTGGCCAAACGCCTCAAACGCGAAATTCTGTTCGAGCTCTGCAATCTTTTCGTGGCTCAAGACGATGAAAACCTGATTTGTCGGCGACTTGGCGTAGAGCGTGTAGCCCTTTTCCTCGGCAGCCTTCGCGATTCTCTGCGCCAGCGAGACCGCGTGACGCGCCAGATCCAGCCAGAGGCCGTCTTTAAAATACGCACAGAACTGCACGCCGAACAAAAAGCCCTTGGCGAACATGCCGCCGCGCTGCTTGATCATGTTGCGGAAGTGCGGTTTGAGCGCGTCGTTCGTGATCACGACGGCCTCGCCGAACAGGAGGCCGTTTTTCGTGCCGCCGATGTAAAACGCGTCGCAGTATTTTCCGAAATCCGTGATATCGAGGTCGTTTCCTTCGGCAACCAGCGCCGCAGGCATTCTCGCGCCATCCAGGAAGAGATAGAGCCCGAATTCGCGGCACACGTCGTGGAGCGCGGCGAGCTCCGATTTTGTATAGATCGTGCCGAGCTCGGTTGCATCCGAAATATAGACCATACGCGGCAGCACCATGTGCTCGTCCTTGCCGTCGCAGTGAATCCGCATGACCTCGCGCACGAGCGCGGGCGTGAGCTTGCCGTCCGGCGCTTTGATCGAGCAGACCTTGTGCCCGGAGGACTCAATTGCGCCGGTCTCGTGGACGTTGATATGTCCCGTCGTCGCGGCGATCACGCCCTCCCACGGGCGAAGGGCAGCAGAAATGACGATGGTATTGGCGAGCGTGCCGCCTACGATGAAGTGAACGTCCGCGTCCGGGCAGGCCGTAAGAGCACGGACGGTGTCCGCCGCTTGCTGACAAAACGGGTCCATGCTGTAGCCGCAGGTCGTTTCAAAATTGTGTTTGCTGATGGCCTCCAGAACGGACGGATGCGCGCCCTCGGAGTAATCATTGCGGAACGAAATCATGACGATCTCTCCTTTTTCAGTCGTTTTTGCAGGTATATTTTAAAAGTTCCCCCTTCAAAAGTCAACCCTACAGCCGAAGGCTCCGCCGCAGCCAGCGGTGGTCTTCTGCCGGAACCGTGTCCATAAGTTCGAGAAACAGCAAAAACACTGAGACGAACAGTCCTGCGCGCAGAACCATCGCCGGAAGCAGCCCTCTGTCCGGCAAGCAGCAGCACGCGCCGAGCCCCGCCAGCGCGCAGAAGGCCGACCGCAAGAGAAATCGCCCGTCTGCCGGATACCCGGTGACGCGCAGAAGCCGCCGGATGCTGAGCCAGAAGTTGATCGCGTGCGTGAGATAAAACGTCAGCACGTACGCGGCTAAACCGAAGCGCGGCAGCAGAAGATATAAAAGCGCAACGTCCAGAAACGACGTGAGCGTGTTGTACCGCACGCAGGCCGTCTGCTCGCCGAAGCCCTTGAGCATGCCGTCGACCATCGCATCTAAGTAGAGCATCAAAACCGCCGGTGCAAACACGAGAAGGTACCGACCGCAGTCCGCGCTCTTGTAGACGATTTGTCCAAGTCCATCGGAGAGAGCGCCCATGAGGCAGGCTGTACAGAGTGCGAACAGGCACCCCATACGAAGGCATGTGCCCGTCAGGTGGTGCATGCGCTCGGTGTTTTTAGCCGCGCGGCACCGCGCCAGCTCCGGCACCAGGAGGTCTGCCACCGTGTATAAAATGGCTGCTGGGAACATGAGAATCGGGAAAACCATCGCATGAATCGTCCCGTAGGCCGCCATGGAAGCAGCCTGAGAGCCGCCCGCGCGCGCAAGCCCCCACGGGATGAGAAACTGCTCGAGCGTCACGAGTCCAGACCGGAGGTACGCACTGAGCGCCAGCGGCACACAAAGCCGCACCATGCGCCGCACCATGTCTCCCCCACCGCCGGTTTCCCGGCAGCCGGAAAATGTCCGGCGCAGAAGATGCAGCTGATAGAGCGTGCTGCCAAGGCAGTCAATCGAGCTTCCAAGCACCATCGCACAGCAAACCTTCCCCGCGTCCTGCCCCGCGTAAAGGCGCAGAAGCGCCGCCGTAAGCGCAAGCCCCGCCAGCCGCTCGATGGTTTCAACCTTCGCCAGCTCGCGCACCCGGTCGCAGGCTGTGAAAAAGCCGGACAAAATCGCGCACAGGCAGCTGACCGGCAAAAAAATCGCCAGCAGCCGCAGCGCCCCCGCCGCACGCGCGTCTCCGATCCAGGTCTTCGCCGCGTAATCGCTCAGAAAAAACAGGCCGAGCCCCGCAAGCGCCGAAATGACCGTCCCGGTTTTCAGGCAGCACCGGATGGCGCACTGCATCCCGCTGAGACTCCCCTTCCCGTATTCCTCCGCGCAGAGATACATCGCCGTCACGCGGAGGCCTGCCAGCCCCAGCGTCATCGCAAAGCCGCCGACAGTTAAGACAAGCTGCAAAAGCCCCAGCCCAGCCGCGCCGATTTTCGCGACGAGCACGCGCTGGAAGAGCATCGTCACCCCGCGCAGCAGCAGCTCGACGAATGTCAGCAGCAACGCATTATAGAGCATGGAATGATTTGGCCGCAAAAAAATCACCTTCCCGTCCAGCGTATGGACAAGAAGGTGAAATTAGAACAAGCAGAATTATTTGAGCTGGAACGTGTAATACACCGCGCCGATGAACTCGATGGCGATGGCTGCAAACATGCAGTAGTAGGCGAACAGCGCCGAGCCGAGAACCAGACACGCGACGAGGCAGCACCCAAGCACCGTGCACGCAACGTAAAGCGCCGTCGCGCTGAACTTCGCAGGGAAGACCTTGACGGTTTTGCCGAACAGCTTCACGCTGCCCTTGCTCTTTGCCGCGCGGTTGGCAAGCAGCGCAACCGCCGCCAGAACCAGCGCCGTGACGATGGCGATGATCGCCGTTCTCGCGTTCATGCCGAGGCCTTTGGAGTAGAAGTAGAAGCTGAAGCCCGCGAACACAGCCGCCAGCGAGAAGCAGAAAAACTCGCTCCGGTACAGGCAAAAGATGATGTACAGGCAATAGACCGCCGCATGGAGCATGTAAAGCGCCGTAGCATGCTCGGTCCAGAAGTAGCGCAGGTCAAGCGCCGTTACACCGGCCAGAAGCGAGAGCACGAAGACGTACGGAAACACCTTCCGAATGCTCTTTTTGCGCAGGACGATAAACGCCGCGACCGACGCCGCGCACAGAATCACGCAGAGCGTCCAGACCGTCTGGCTCGCGCGATAGACAACGTCGAACGTGCTTCCCGTTGCGTATACATTTAAAATCCGCCCCAGCGCCAGCAGCGACAGCACCAGCAGCGCAAACGCCGCGCCAACCTTGTAGACCGTCAGGTCGTTTGTATTCTGATTGACAGTGGACTTCTTATTCTTTCCCATGACTTCCATCCTTTTCATCTGCACTCCGGTCAAGCGCGCCCGATGCGTATAAAACAGCGGTGAGCGCGCAAAGCGGCGCTGTTTCGCAGCGCAAAATCCGCGGCCCGAGTGAGCAAATCTTCATATTGTTCTCTGCGGCCAGAGCGACCTCCTCTTCAGAGAAGCCGCCCTCCGGCCCTGTCATGATGCTGACGCTCCGGTACGTGCCCGTGTTCAGGCAATCGCGAAGCGAAAGCGTCTTCTCATTTTCATACGGAAAAAGCGCCAGATCGCACCCGGACGCCTCCAGAACCGCCTCCCGGAACGAGCCGAGCGCCCGCACCTGCGGGATCCTTCCGCGCCCGGACTGCTCGGCGGCCGAGGCCGCGATCTTCTGCCAGCGCTCAAGCTTTTTCGAAAGCGCCTTATCATCGGGCTTGGCTACACATCTGCTCGACGGAAACGCGACAATCTCGCCCGCGCCAAGCTCCGTCGCCTTCTGGATGACGTGCTCGAGCTTTTCGGCTTTCGCAAACGCCATATAGACGCTGCAAAAAACCGCCGGTTCCGCGCGGGACGGCTCCTCGCACTGCACGACCAGCGAAATCTGTCCGGGGGCAACGTCGCTCACCGTACACTGAAAGTCCGTACCTTTTGCGTCGCAGACCGTAACGCACTCGCCGGCTTTCAATCGAAGTACCTTGGCATGCGCGGCGTTTTCACCGGTCAGAACCAGAAACCTCGCGCCCAGCGCAGCCTCGGGAACAAAAAACTTGGGCATCGCGCCTTCCTGCCTTTCCTATAGACGATCATTTTGTATTATAGCAGAATCTTACCCGATGCGCAAGAGAAAATGTCATCCAGAATAAAAAGTTCAAAAATTCTTGTTGACAAATTGCCCGTTCAAGGTTATAATAATTGAGCATTGAAGATGCAATGCGAGAGTGCTGGAATAGGTAGACAGGCACGTTTGAGGTGCGTGTGGCAACAGTCGTGTGAGTTCAAGTCTCATCTCTCGCACCAAATTAGACAAAAGCCGTGTATAACTTGAGTTATACACGGCTTTTGCTTTTTCTGCTGGAGAATCACATGAAATAACTCAAAAGCTGTGCAGAATGGCAACGCAGAAGGTAACAAAATATCATTTATTCCTATGTTTTATCTCTTGGATGAGATAGCAAACATAGGAATTTTTATTTTAGGAGGAACAAAACATGAGAATACCATATGGTTTTACTTTGACCAACAGTGGGGGACTTGAAACCAATAAGAGCGAAGCAGAAAATGTTGCCTTGATTTTTAACTTCTATATGGCAGGGGCAAGTTTGGGAAAGGTTGTGGATATGCTTTATGCAAAACAAATACCGTCTCCGACCGGAAAGGCGAAATGGACTCGTGCCGCGGTAGACCACCTTCTCTCTAACGGAAAATATGCGGCGATCATCGGGCTAAAGAAGTTTCTGGATGTGCAATTTGAAAAGGCGGCACGCTGTAACATTGATTATGACAAAGAGGGCTTGCCGAGAAAAAGTACGCGCTATGTTTCGCATATTATGGCTCAGAAATGATCCATCTTTTATATTTCTGTGCATTATGCTACAATGACCTTAAGAGGTGATCAGTGTGGCGGAGAAACTTAGTTTGGTGGATATGATCGGTATCGGAAACTTACTGGAGCCCCTCGTAGCTGAGGATATCATCACCTGCGAGGAGCGGGACCGAATTATATTGCGAATTGCGAAGGATAATGAGATCGACGAATACAGGCTTTCTGTTCTTGCCGGATATAAGAGAAGTAAGGCGGAGGTGTTGGCCCGCATGGAACAGAGAAAGCAGTCGAAGTCTCAGCCCCAAAAGCAGGAGGATAGTTACATTTCACTGACTGAGCTTGCACGAAATCACAGCAAGAATACCCCGGGATATGTGATACAGAGCTGGCTGCGCAGTGAAAATACACTAGCCTTTTTAAATCTGTGGGAGCAGGAAAATAACCCCGATTATAGAGAAGCGGGCTACATTGAACTTTTAGAGAAAAAGAAAACTGCCTCGTTTACTTTGACACCAAAGCTATGGATTGAGAAAACAAAGGCGACCGGTATCGCTTCCAAACAAGGTAAAGGCGGCGGAACATTTGCGCATCCGATGATTGGCTGCGAATTCGCGTCATGGATATCGCCGGAATTCAAGATGCTGTTGCTGAAGTTGTCATTAGGCAGAGAGCAGGTGAGATAATATGGCTGAATGCGATCTTTTCCAAGAGCAAAAATTGACCAAATACGTATTGCTTTTGACGGAAATGCAGTTTTGTTTGTATCTGAATCAGAGCGTATATATCAGCATGAAGGGATACAGGCCTTTATGGACAATGAAAGAGCAAAGGCGGATATTCCGCTGCAAAAAGGGCCTTTTGCAATTTTCTTTTGACCATAGCGCATATTCAAGAGTTGTTTAAGGATAAGGGTAATTCACCTATTCGGACGGCGTTGGTTACTTCGCGAAATGCTCCCGCACACGAGCGTGCAATCAAAACTCTGCGAAAATGGAATGTACATATTAATGAGGCGTTTTTTCTTGGTGGAGTAAGTAAGCGCGATGTGCTTTCGGCATTTGGTGCACATATCTTTTTTGACGATAAACATGTTCATGCAGACCCTGCATCAGAGGTTGTTCCCTCTGCGGTAGTTCAATATCGGGAGGGAGATAATCCTGAGAAGTAAAAAACATAGCGTTTCGAAAATCTAAATGTGTTTTTACACGCACTATTGACTGCGCGTGAGTGAGGGCTTGAAATGAATATCAATTCACATGTACAACTCCCCAACTGCGTTTTACGGAATTTTCGGGATGAAACAGATCCGGAGAAGAAAGTCTGGTATCTGGATGTGCGGACAGGCGATATTCTGCGCAAGTCTTCCAAAAAACTCGGAACACGCAAGGGATACTATTCTGAGACAGGCGAAAGGTTTTGGGCGGAAAACATTGAAAACCCATTATCGATCATAAGCCGTAAAATTCAAAAATACTGTACAGGTGAAGTACCGTGCTTGCAGATTTCTGCTGATGACGCAGATGCATGCAAGCGTTATATCAAGGCCGCGTTTATCCGAAGCAAAATGGCGGAGGATGAAATGAACAAGCACTCTGTTACTGCGAGTATCTGCACGGAGCAAAGTAATCATGATATGCTGGCGTGTTTTGGGTTGCGCTCATATGGGCCGATTGAAAGCAATCTGGAAAAGATGGATGTATCGGTTTTGATAAATAAGACAGAAAGAATGCTCGTTGTTCCACGTAATTGCTTTTATCTTGTAACATCGCAAGATGTTCCACATATAGTTGCGCCGGTTTGTCCGAAAGGCGCCATACTATTGATGCCACGGGAAATGGCGTGCGCCGGGATGACCGCCGTCGTTTCAGATCCAAATGTGATTGAGGAAATGAATATTTGGGCACTTTGCAGCGAATTGGAATTCAACAGCGCATTTGTCGCGGCTAATAGACGAATCGAACTCGAATCTCTCCGACATGAGCTGACATCACGTCATGATACTTGTTCATCTATCTCAAAATCGCGCCCGTGAAGCTGCAAATCAAGGTTATCACCAAGCGTGCAGATATGAACCGGCATATCGAAACCGTGCGCCGGGAGATGGCGCAGGAGACGAACGAAAGCTGCCGGATGCAGCAGGAGGACTATCTGAAGCTGCTCAAAAAGCTCGGCTCCAGAGAAGCCATTGCGCGAAGATTTTTTCTCATCATGGAGTATGAACCACTCCCCGGCGCGAAGAAAGACCGCGAGGAAGCGGACGCTATTTCGTCGCTGCAAACAGCAGCACGGACGGCGGCAAATTATCTTCGGCAATGCGGCAACAGCGTCGTCCAGCACGAAAACGAAGATGAAGCCGCCGCCGAAATGCTCTATATATTTCTCTGCCGCAGAGAAAGCACGGATGTTCCGTTTTTGCAGCGCATCTCTCGTATTACATCCAACTACATAAAAGCAGGCTGCTCCATCGACAATATCCCCGTCGGTGATTTTTTTGTGCCTTCGCAGCTGGATTTTACGCATGGCAGCTATCTCTGCATCGACGGAACGTACTATGCGTATCTGCTGGTGCCGTCGGACGGTTATAAATCCGAGGTTCCCGCGGGCTGGCTGAGTCTTCTGGTCAACGCCGGGGACGGCATTGATCTCGATGTATTTCTGACACGCCAGCCAAAGGATCGCATGATCCGCAAGCTCGGCCAGCAGCTTCGCATCAACCGCAGCAAGATCAAGGAGACCAGCGACACCAATACAGACTTTGACGACCTCGACAGTGCCATCCGCAGCGGCTATTTCCTGAAAGACGGTCTGAGCAACCATGAAGATTTCTACTACCTGAATCTGCTCATCACCGTGACTGCGGACAATCCGGACGATCTGGACTGGAAATGTGCGGAGATGAAAAAGCTGCTTATTTCGCAGGACATGAACGTCCAGAGCTGCAACTTCTGTCAGGAACAGGCGCTCCGATCCTCTTTTCCGCTCGTGAAGCTGGATAGATCGCTCTTTGAGCGCAGTAAGCGGAATGTGCTGACGCTGGGCGCAGCAAGCTGCTATCCGTTCACGGCGTATGAGCTGTGCGACGACAACGGTATTCTGCTCGGCGTCAACAAGCACAATAACTCTCTCATCATCGTGGACATCTTTGATTCGCGTATCTACAAAAACGCCAACATCGCCATTCTCGGCACAAGCGGCAGCGGCAAGACCTTTACTATGCAGCTCATGGCGCTGCGGATGCGGCGTAAGGGTATCCAGGTGTTCATCGTCGCGCCGCTCAAAGGGCACGAATTTCATCGGGCCTGCTCCAACATCGGCGGCGCGTTCATCCAGATCTCGCCCGCATCACCCAACTGCATTAACGTCATGGAGATCCGACAGACAGACCGCTCGGTCGACGAGCAGCTTGACGGCAGTACGGTCGAACATTCCATGCTGGCCGCCAAAATTCAGCGGCTTCATATTTTTTTCAGCCTGCTGATCCCCGACATGAACCATGAGGAACGGCAGCTTCTCGATGAAGCCATGATCCGCACCTACGCCCAAAAGGGCATTACGCACAACAATGAAACACTCCGTGACCCCAAGCACCCGGAACGATACCGCGAGATGCCAATTCTGGGCGATCTGTACGCGGTACTCAAGGAATCTTCCTCCACGCTGCGGCTGGCAAACATTCTGAACCGGCTCGTCAGCGGTTCTGCCAAGACGTTCAACCAACAGACGAATGTGTCTCTCGATAACAAATACATCGTTCTGGATATTTCGGAGCTGACCGGCGACCTTCTGACCGTCGGCATGTTTATGGCGCTGGACTTTGTCTGGGATAAGGCGAAGGAGAACCGCACCGAAGAAAAGGCCATCTTCATTGACGAGTGCTGGCAGCTCATCGGCGCCAGCAGCAACCGTCTGGCAGCGGAGTTTGTGCTGGAGATTTTCAAGATCATCCGCGGCTACGGCGGCTCGGCCGTCTGTGCAACGCAGGATCTGGGTGACTTCTTCGCGTTGGAGGACGGCAAATACGGCAAGGGCATCATCAACAACTCCAAGACCAAGGTGATCTTGAATCTGGAGGATGAGGAAGCCCAGCGCGTCGGCTCCATTCTGCATCTTTCTGAAGCAGAGCTGATGGAGATCACGCACTTTGAGCGCGGCAGCGCCCTTATCAGCACGAACAACAATAATGTTGCCGTCGAGATCAAATGCAGCGAGCTGGAAAAGGAACTCATCACCACCGACCGCAGAGAGCTTCAGGAACTGCTGAAACGGAACGGTAAAACAGGCTAAGACGTACACAATGCGTCTTTTATGCGTACAGCTGCCATCTTCAAATCTGACAGCTACAGTTTGTACGTATTCTGTGCGGCAGTTATACGCACAAAAATTAGAGGTGACAACTATGAAAATCCGCGCACAGATCTACTCACACGAGGCCAGCGGCATCCTGCGGGATATTTCCACCTATGGCATCTTGACACAGAAACAGATTTTTGGTCTGTATCCGCAGAAAGACGAGCAGATCAAAAATCTTTTGTCCTATCTCTGCAAGCAAAAGCGTCTGTTCCATGTGGACGGCTTCTATTCCCTGACGCCGGAGCTGCCAAAAGACCGCGACCGTGGTTTGGAAGCAGCGGTGACCGTCCTGGCAGACTTTATGGAGCAGGTCGAGTACCATGCTGCGGGAGAATATCCCGTGAAGATCATCTTCCTTGCCGGCGGCGAGGTCTATGAAATTCTCTACGCCGAACCGGGCAAAGAAGCCATTTTGAACCTGCTACTTGTTCGTCCGGAACAGGAACCACCCGTGCGGCTGGTCATTCTGGAAGACGCTGCGCAGGCTGATCTGCTTGCCATCCCAAACATGCGTGCATACTGCCTGTTGGATAGTTATGGCAATATTCAATACCTTCAGGAATGTGTGTAAAAGGACGGATGCAAAGTCTGCATCCGTCCAGTAAATAAACTACATCAATTTTCTTCTCGCTTATGATGGGGTTGTGGCTCGTATTTTTCTTTTTGGTATTTCTGATATTTTCCCGTTCTTTCCGATTGTCCACCAGAATCAAGAGTCTGCTCGTCATAGATAATCGGCTCGGTGCAGACCGCATCCATCAAAATGCGCTCCAAATGCTCATACTCAGAAATCTGATCCAGTGAGGCCATAACAAAGGAATCGCGCACATATCCAGCGCTCGCAGCCATCAATTCGTGATCCATGTAATAGCCGTAATGCTCAACGAACAGCGTCATCATCATAACCACCGTTCGCGTATTGCCTTCACGGAATGGGTGTACCTGCCATACACGCGGAAACAGCCTTGCAAGATCATGTACAAATTCTTCTCTGGAGAACTGCTCCCACTGTTTCTCTGAAATAGCGGTGTATGCTTTCTCCAAATCATCTGGGATCGCTTCATCGTTGCTGTACCAGACGCTGCGCCCGCCCAGCAAATGCTCCCGCTTTTCGATATTGATGATCCGATACTGACCGGCCCAATCAAATATCGCCAAACAGGAACTGATGAATCTTGCGCAGTCCGGTCGGTGTAAAATCCGAAAAGCCGCGCTCATACAAGATCATCATGTTGGCGCGGGACTGCTCCGCCTCGATCAGATCAAGCGTTTTCTCATCCCGAATGTCCAGTTTGTTTTTCAGGACAGGAACATCCTCGTATAAATAAATGTCAGACACGGCTGCGCACCATCACCATTGCTGCAAGCTTTCTGTGGGAAGCAAGCAGCGCAGATTTCATTTGCTGATCTGTGATCTCGCCCCTTGCCCAACAAGCAGAGAGCGTTTTGGCATAGTCAGAAACCGGAACGCCTTCAATCGCATTGATCGCGTCGGCTGCCTTGACAGCAGCAATCCGGCGGTTTTGTATTTGATCCATAACAACCGCTCCTTTCACACATCGTATTTTCTCAGTTCAGTATAGCCTAGATTCTAAATAAAATCAATTTTCTTTTTTTGAAGCTCTATTTCACACTATGGAGGTTATCTATGAACCGTGCGCTTTTATCCAAGCGAATATCTTCGCTGCTGGCGGAGGTTTCGCGGCTGAGCAACGCGCTTTGCGCCATGAACACAATGGACTTGCAGCGCTATCCGGAAAATTATGAGCTGCTCTCCACCGACGCGGCGCTCCGCGCAGAGCAGATCGCCTGCCGGATGCGGCATCTGGTCTACGGCTTTACCACTGTGCAGAAGCATGAATATCTGACCTCTGCCGCCAACGTTCTCGGCATCACGATCACTGCGCAGCCGGGGCTGGTAGAGATCACGCTGCCGGGGTTATTGCCTAAGAAAAAGCAGCGCAGCGCCGAATATCTGACCGACCCGCTGGGGCAGGCGCTCGGGCAGTTTGTCAAAGATCATCCTCTTTCCCATTTTGAGTCGTGTATCATCTGCTTCTGCCATATCTATGCGGTATCTGGCGGACGCGGCCGCATCCGGGACTATGACAATCTGGAAATGAAGCAGATTCTGGACGTTGTCTGCGCCTATCTTATGATGGATGACAATGGACTTTTGTGCAACGTCTATAACACCACGGAGTTAGGCGAGGAAGATGTCACAAAGCTCTTTGTAATGGATCAAGATATGTTTCCGGGCTGGCTGGAAGAGCATCAAAATGCGCTGGAAACCATGTCGGATTTTTAAGCATTTTTCGTCCTTCTTTTTCAGATACCGCCGCGCATGGTGTTTTCCCTTGAAACATCAGGCGTTTTCGCTTGACCGACAGCGCAAAAATTACCGAAGTTAAGAGCCGATACGGTAAAAGAGGTCACTTTTATGAATCCGACGCAACTTCCTGCCGAGGGCACACTCGCGCTTCTTGTGCTGCAAATCATCGCCGTCTCCGGTGAGTTCCCGCCTGCCTTTTCCGGTCACTTTCCGGGCGGTAGCAGTTACATTGGAAGCGTGATCGGCAAGCTCAAAAAGGACGGGCTGCTCCGTTCGTATACCAAGAACGGTTTGCGTGGACTCAGGCTGACCGCAAGCGCCAAACGGCTGCTGCTTCAAAAATATCCATTTGACCTTGCGCCCTATCTTACAGGCACGTCCGAAACAAACTCTTTGAAGTCAGAACCAGAGCGCCGGCTGCGGCTGCACCGGATGGCCGAGGCGCTTCAGATCCTGCACAACGCGCAAATCCCGTCACTGCCGTGGGAAAAGCCATCTATGCAAGACTGGCTCTCAAATCCCACTCTATTTCCGGTCTACTATTCCTCCCGCGAGTTCAAATCTCTCGGCAGTCTTTGCACCAAAATCCGCAATTCCCGCATGACGGGCGTGCTGTTCACAGAACAGGCCATCTTCCCGGTTTACAACATGGCTTCGACCTTTCCGAGATGGGCGTACAATGCCGAGATCCGGCTCAAGGCTGTCTTACAGACAGAATTTTGCCGCAATGCACAGTTCGCGATCAGCGGCATTGTATTCGGCAGCTCTTCCATGCAGATACCTGCGATCCTGAATGACATGGCGCAGAACCATTTCCTTTTGGATGGCAGTTATCCGCATTTCTATTTTCTGACGCTCGACCACTTTGGTGAGATCGGTGCAATCAAATTATGTCAACCAGATATGCAGGAGCAGTTGAATGAAATCCTCTCGGAAAACCTCCTGCCACCGTCCCCCTCAATGCCAATCGAACATGACGCTTTGGAGCAGGACGGGTCGCCCGTCCTGTTTTCGTATCTCTGCGATCTGCCAAGGCTGCACCGGTTTCGCTGTGCGCTGACGCTGCGGAACCAGACTGGCAGCATCCTCTGCTTTGACTATCAGGCAGATGCGCTACAGGCGGTGTTCGGCGCACAGGTCAATATCACAAGCATCGACTTTGCCGCTTATGAAAGGGTGTTGCTCCATCAATAAGAAACAGAAGATCACGCTGGCCTGTTTTCTGCCTGTCGCACTGGCCGCGCTTTTCTATGCGGGCGGCTATCTTGCGCAGTTCATCTACAACTATCAGGCATGGGCAGCCGAAGGCGGCACGCCGTATAGCGGCACCTCGCCGCCGATGCCGGACGCCGCGTTCGACGTCTGCCTGCGGTTCGTATTCCGCTTTCCATACGGTCTGTACGGCATGGGCATCTTTCTGGCGGCAATCGTACTTCTTGTCGTGGCGATCATGCACATGGGCGCCGGCAGCGACGGGCAGTACGACAAAACCAGAAACCTGACCTATTCCCACAAAGGAACCTACGGAACCGCCGGGTTTCTCAATCCAAAAGAAGCCGGGCAGGTGCTCGACTTTGTACCGGACCTGCGCAAGCATCACGGCACCATTCTCGGCGAAGTGGATGGCCGCGTGGTCTGCATCCCGGAGAAGACGCGCTTCAATGGCAATCTCGCGATCTACGGCGCGAGCGGCTCGAAAAAGACGCGCGCATTCTGTGTCAACATGGTCTTGCAGTGCGCGGCACGAAAAAGCTCACTGGTCATCTGTGATCCGAAATCGGAACTATACGAAAAAACAAGCGCCTATCTGCGCGATCAGGGCTATACCGTGCGCGTGTTCAATCTGGTCACACCCGCGTCGTCGGATTCGTGGAACTGCCTGTCTGAGATCGACGGACAGGAACTGATGGCGCAGCTTTTCTGCGATGTTATCATCCGCAATACGGGCAGCGACCGGGGTGACCATTTCTGGGACAGCGCTGAGATGAATCTTCTCAAGGCGCTTGTCCTGTTTGTCGAGCGCAGCTATCCACCGGAACGGCGAAACATTGGCGAAGCGTATCAGCTGCTTGTAAGCTGCTCGGAAAAGGAACTGAACGAACTGTTTGACGCGCTCCCGCTGGGGCATCCAGCCAGAGCGCCGTACAGCATCTTCCGGCAATCGTCGGAGAGCGTGCGCGGCGGCGTCATTATCGGTCTCGGCTCCCGGCTGCAGGTGTTCCAGAATGCGGACATTCGCGCCATCACCAGCCATGATGAGATCGATCTGGAGCTGCCGGGCAAGCAGCCGTGCGCTTATTACTGCATCACGAGCGATCAGGACAGTACCTTTGATTTCCTGTCCTCGCTGTTTCTGTCGTTCATTTTTATCAAACTCGTCCGCTACGCCGACCAGAACTGTCCGGGCGGCTGTCTGCCGGTTCCTGTTCATGTGCTCGGCGAGGAGCTTTGCGCCTGCGGCGTTATCCCCGATCTCAGCCGAAAAATCTCCGTGATCCGTTCCCGGAACATCAGTATGTCCTGCGTGTTTCAGAATCTCGCCGGTCTGCAAAACCGCTATCCCAACAACCAATGGCAGGAAATTCTCGGCAACTGCGACGTGCAGCTGTTTCTCGGCTGTACGGACGCACTGACGGCGGAGTTCATTTCCTCACGCTCCGGCGAGGCAAGTGTCGCCGTGACCAGTCAGGCCAAACAGCTTGGTACATGGCGCATTTCCAACTACACCCCGGAATACCGCGAAACGAGCGGTGTCGGCCGCAGGCGGCTGCTCACGATGGATGAAGTTTTGCGGCTGGACGTGGATAAGGCGCTCGTCATTATCCGTGGGCGCAATATTCTGGAGGTCGATAAATTTGACTACTCCAAGCACTATGAAGCAAAGAAGCTGCGCCCGGACAAAGCGGCGGCACATATTCCGCACTGGAGAAGCGAAGCGTCTCCAACACCTGCCGCCCCTGTTCCGCGCACTACCCCAGCGCCCCAAAAGGATACTCCTGCAAAAAAGCAGAAGATCATACCCACCAGCAAGGAATCCATTTTATCCAAACCAAAAAAGGAGGAATGACCCATGCCCAGAAAAAAGGAATTGCCTGTTCCGGACAGCGGCGAACAGGACGACCTGCTTTCTACTGAACCGCAGGAGTCTCCCGATGCGCCGCTCACCGAGCCACAGGAGGAACCCATCCCCACAGAAAGCCCGCCCGAGGAGGGCGTACCGGATGACGATGCGCCGTCGGAGGAATACACGGAATTTCTTCAGGCGCTGAACGAAGCTCCTGCGCAAGAAGAACCGCAGCCTGCTCCATCTGACGAAGCGGCATCGCCGCCGGCAGAGGAAGAGCCGGCGCTGACCATCTCCGCAGAAGAACAGCCCAGTGAATCCGATCCCCCGGAATCTCTGCCCGCGCCGCGCAATGACGCAGTTCTGACGATTGCCGCCAGAACACGCATTAAGAGCGAAGCCGAAGCCACGGATGAACTCTGGCATGAAATCCGCAACGCCTACCGGACGCGGCGGATCCTGACCGGCACGCTGGACGGCATTGAGCAGACGGCAGGCGGAAAGACGCTGGCAACGGTCAGCTTCCGTGGCTTCCGCATCGCCATCCCGATCCGTGAGATGCTTGTGCTGGAGGAACGTATGCTGTCCGGCAGAGCATATGCCGACTACATGAATCGGCTGAACCGCATTCTTGGCACGATGCTCGGCGCGGAGATCGACTTCATCGTCAAGGGCATTGACTCGACCACACACAGCGCCGTTGCCAGCCGCCGGGAAGCCATGCTCCGAAAACGGCAGACATTCTATCTCGGCAAAGACGTTTCCGGAAACCTCTACATCTATCCCGGCCGTCTGGTCGAGGCGCGCGTGATCGCCGTCGCAGAGAAGGTGCTGCGCGTCGAAGCCTTTGGCATTGAATGTGCCATCTTTGCGCGTGACCTCTCCTGGCAGTGGGTGTCCGACGTCCGCGACCTTTACAGTGTCGGCGACCGGGTTCTGGTCCGCGTGCAGGAGATCAGCGGTGAGGATGCCGAGCATCTTTCCATCCGGGCAGATATCCGCAGCACGTTTTCCGAAACCAGCGTGGACAATTTGAAGAAGTGTCAAGTACAGAGCAAGTACGCCGGCAAGGTAACAGATCTTCGCGGCGGTGTTGTGTATATCCGCCTGAACAACGGCGTCAACGCCATCGCGCACACCTGCTATGATTCCAGAATGCCCGGCAAAAAGGACGATGTCAGCTTTGCGGTCACACGGCTGGATGAAGAACACGGCATTGCCGTCGGCATTATCACACGGATCATCAAGCGGAACCTGTAACTTGGCAGCGTTCTGCCTATGACCAATTTCACATTCCTTGCAGCGTCCACATTGGAACCGCTGCTGCGCCGTCTGAGGGTGCCTCCCTGACGGTACTAATATACAAAGGAGTTTTCTCTATGAAAGCCAAAGAAGAATACGTTGACGTCCCTCGTGAAACGCGCTCGAAGGACATCACCGTCTACGCGATTATTTTCCTCGTCCTGCTGGTCGGTGCGGGTATTTTCCTCGCGGTCAAGCTGCTGCATAAGCCCGCAGATGCGGCGCTTGCAAGCAGCAAATCCGGTATCGTCTACGATTCCAGCGCCGTCGAGGGCGGCTGGGATAATCTCAGCCCGGAAGAAATTGCGGAGAAGCTGAACGAAAAGGTCGCGGAGGGCATGATCAACATTTCTATGAACACCGCGCCGTACTTCGAGGATGGCAAGGCTGAGGGCAATGTCATGATCGTCAACGAATCGATCAACAACTATCCCCAGCAGGTCGAGTTCATCCGCAACGATACCGGCGAACATATCTACCAGAGCAAAGCGATCCCAGTGGGTAGCAAAATCGAACGTGCTGCCCTCGATGTGGAGCTTCCGGCTGGCACATACGAATGCACGGCTATGTTCCACAACCTTGACCCCGAAACCGGCGATATTATCGGCACGGCTGGGGCCATCATCACAATCACCATTAAAAACTAAAATTTTATTATGAAAAAGGAGTAAACACCATGAAAAACTTTAAGAAGACCATCTCCCTCATCCTTGCGGTCTGCATGATCGCGTCCCTCGCCATTTCCGCTTCTGCCGCCAACACCGTTGACGCTTCGGGCGGCACCGGCACGTCCAGCGTCACGCTCTCTTCTACCGCTGACGGCAGCATTGGCGGCGATCCCGCAGCTACCAAAATGAGCGTCACCGTGCCTACCGTCCTCCCGATTGCGGTCGGCACCGACGGCACTGTCAGCACCGCCACCGATGCGAAGATCGTCAACAACTCCTTCGGCGCAGTCAAGGTCAATTCTGTGAGCATCGAAGCCGCGCAGAATTGGCATCTAACCGCGTTCGGTGACAAGGCAACCCTCGCTCGCGAGAAAGTTGACTCCAACAAGTTCGGTTTCCAGCTTTCCGTTGG
>CAKASQ030000074.1 GCA_916988195.3 Oscillospiraceae bacterium | reverse complement strand
TGGACGTGCTTGACCTTGCGTATATGAATGTCAACCATGAAAAATTGCCGTCGAACGTCCTGAAAGAATGGGTCAAGCTGATAACCGACGAACTCGCACAAATATCAAAGATCAAGCGGAGCGACAAAGCGCGATAGCGCGCCGCCCTGCATGATTTGGGTTATATTCCGTACAGCCGTTAATTGGTGGCTCCGTTCCCCGAATGCCAGCAATTCCACGAATTTCGTGAATGTGAATACTGACGGCACGGTCAACAACAACAACGCGAACTACTCGAATGGCTTTGCCCCCGGATTTTGTATGGACATAGGGCAGACCGATTAGCCGACAGGCAAAAGCAGTCCCTATACAAAAGGGGAATATAACCCCTCTGACGGCATCCGCCGCCGGACAAACATATACCACGATACGGAAAGCCGGACGCTACTTGCATGGACGCGGGGCGCGCGTTCCCCGCGTTTTCATGGCTACGCCGTTACGCATTTTAGACAGCGCGACAAGAAAGAAATGTACGAGGTATCATTTTCCCATGAACAGCACAGAAAGGCACGAAGCGCGGTATCAGCGGCGCAAAGCCGCGCGCATAGAGAAGAAAGCAAAAGCGTTGAAAGAATTCGGGGATTTCGGCGCGGTGTTTTCTTTTGACCATCTTTACGCATCATACCGCGCGTCTATCAAGGGCGTTGGGTGGAAAGCAAGCACACAGCGTTATAAATCGTCTGCCCTCGCCCACATCGCAAAGACGCAGGAAGAATTACTGACCGGAAAATATCGGTCGCGTGGATTTTACGAATTTGATCTTGTAGAACGGGGCAAGCCGCGCCACATCCGAAGCGTTCACATTTCCGAACGTGTCGTACAGCGCTGCTTATGCGATTACTGCCTCGTCCCTGCATTATCAAAGTCGTTTATCTACGACAATGGCGCAAGCCTGCCCGGAAAAGGCTATGACTTCGCCGTATCCCGCGTGACGCGGTTTCTTGCAGATCATTACCGCCGGTACGGAAACGAGGGCTATGCCCTGATTTTCGATTTCTCAAAGTATTTTGACACAGCGCATCACGAACCGATATTTGAACAATTCCGGCGCAGCGGAATCGACGGAAACCTCGTCCGCTTGTCGGAATATTTTATTTCCAACTTCGGGGACGTGGGGCTAGGGCTTGGCAGTCAGGTTTCACAGATTGCCGCGCTTGCCTTGCCGAACAAGATCGACCATTTCATAAAAGACGTTCTGCGCATGAAACAGTACGTCCGATACATGGATGACGGTTGCATTATCGACCGTTCAAAGAAGCAGCTCGAAAACTGCCTGCATCATTTGCGGCGGCTCTGCGCCGCGCACGGTATCCGCCTGAACGAAAAGAAAACGCAGATCATCAAATTGACGCGCGGATTCTCTTTTGTAAAAGTCCGTTTTCGATACGGAAGAACCGGCAAGATCGTCCGCAAAGCGACGTATCAGGGCGTTCGGCACATGATGCAGAAATTGAAGATTTTCCGAAGATGGGTAGACCGGGGCAGGATGGCAGCGGCGGACGTAGCAGCTTCCGTCACATCATGGCTCGGTCACATGAGAAGATTTCACTCCTACTTTGCCGTACAAAAGGTATTGCGGCAGTACAATCAACTGTTTCCGGGAGGTACGTATGGACTACATCACTTACAAACGGTATAAGGGCAGCGGAATCGGCGGCTATTTCAACCTTCGCCACGGCACAAAGGTAACGGAAAACGGCGGATTCCTTCACGCCCCGGATGGGCGCGGTATCTGCGCCGTGACCAGCGAGGACGGCTGGGAACATTTCAGACCAGACACGCCGGAGGGCGCATACCGGCAAAAGCTGCTTGACAAGCTGTACAGATTCTATATCAGCGGCAAGGGCGACGCGGCGGCGGATTTTACCGCCGAACGCTTCCCGGACGCTGATAATTATTACTGGAAAAGCCTCTTGCGCACAATGCCCACGCCGAAGCTGACGGCGTTTTATTCTGCGCGGCTCGGACAGCCGCCGAAAATGGAGGGATAACCTATGTATCAGATCAAACAGAACGGCAGCGTCATCGGTTATTCGGATGACGTTATTTTTGTCCGCCTGCATGAAAACGGGTGCTATGTCCCGTGTGAGCGGGCGCAGGCAGGCGGCTTTTGTGTGAAAGTCCCGGTTGACTACACAGAAGAAAACGGGGAAACGAAAACACGCCTTGAAGATTTCGTGTATAAGTTTTCTGACGATGATCTACTCGGCATCGAACCGACGGCGACCGTGGAGCAATTCAGCGGCGCGTTGATGATTGCCGAAGCCGATAAAGTCGTTGACATTCTGGTAGGAGGTGCGGACGAATGATTACTGTCCAGCGGGCGCGGGAACTGCGCGCAATGATCGAAAAGGCGGCGGGCGCGGGACTTGACAACAAAGACGGTTCGACCGCCGTAGAACTGTTTCCGACGCTGACCGGCGGCGGGGCGCTTGTGAAGTCCGGCACGCGCATCAACTGGAAAGGCGCGTTGAAGCGCGCGACAGTCGATTTGTGGGACACGGCGGAAAACACGCCGGAAGCCGCGCCGAACTTGTGGGAAGACGTGCTGTATAAAAACGGCGTGCGGGTTATTCCGTCACCCATTACGGCGGGGCTTGCGTTTTCAAAGGGTGAACGCGGCTATTGGGGCGACGTGCTTTACGAATCGCTGCTTGACAGCAACACATGGACTCCCGAAGAATACCCCGCCGGATGGCAGGAGGTCACGGCATGACCCGCGCAATCTACACCGCCGCAAAGGACGGCAAGGTTATTGCGCAGCGCGACGCGCTGATATGGGTGCGGCTGACCGCGCCCGGTATGTATGCCGTCTGCGGAGAAGCGGACGGCGAGGGCGTTCTGATTGACGGAACGATTTACCACGTGCGCGGTTGTCCCATTTTGCCGGGGAAAGAAACCGTGACGCTTGACTACATCGAACAATAACGGAGGGTGCATTATGAATTGGAGCGTGATTATCGGCATTTTTGGAACGCTTGCGGGGTTTGCGCTGTCATATCTTGCGTTTGCGAGGAACAGCAAAAAAGACAGCGCCGATGCGGGCAAGGAGTCCGGGACGGTGCTGACCGAAATCGGCTATATCAAGGCGAACACGGATGACATTAAGCGCAAGCA
>CAKASQ030000073.1:2401-3843 GCA_916988195.3 Oscillospiraceae bacterium | reverse complement strand
CATCCGAAGCGCAAAAATGTTGAATCTCATGGCTTGTGCAAAATGAAAATCAAAAAAATCTTCTAAGCGGAATGAGAATCGGACTACACTTTTGGCTTTTCTTGCTGCGCAAGAAAAGCGCAAGCATCGCCGTTTGATATCAAACCGGCACTTGCAGGGAGAACCCTGCCCCCAATATGCTGCCCTTTGACGGTGGAAAGGAGACTCGATGAACGAAGAACCATACAAAATCTGTCTGCGGCTGAACACCGATGAAGCCCAAAAGCTGATCACGAATGCCAAAGCCTGCGGCCTGACACGAACCGCGTACCTGCGCAGATTGCTGAACGGATATGATCTCAAACCCAGACCGTCCACAGAGCTGGAAGCGCTGCGTGCTGAAATCCATCAGATCGGCAACAACATCAACCAGATCGCCCGCAAAGCAAACGCCGGATTTGCCACTCGGGAAGAAACCACACGAGCGTTACGAATGCTGGACGAGGTCTATGGTCTACTCTATGAGGTTGCGAAACGATAATGGCAATTACAAAGATTCTGTACCGGAACGGCGGCTTGCGGCAGGCGATCGATTACATCACAAATCCTGTTAAAACAGATGAAAACCTGCTGACCGATTATGTCCGCTGCGATCCCGGCTACGCTGCACAGCAGATGATGGACACAAAGCGCGCCCTTGGCAAAACCGCCGGACGGCAGTGCTATCACATCATTCAGTCTTTCAAGCCGGACGAGATCACGCCGGAGCTGGCACATGAGATCGCCAAGCAATTCGCAGCCGAGCATTTGCCGGGATATGAAGCTGTCATTGCGACCCATGTGGACAAAGTACATATTCACTCACATATTGTGTTCAACTCGGTCAATGCCGTCACTGGGAAAATGTATCACAGCACCCGCGAGAATTACTACAAACAGATTCGCGGTGTTTCAGATCGGCTGTGCAAAGCGCATGGTCTGAGCATCGTTTTGGAAAACGGTGAAAAGAAAGCCGTCAGCTATGCGGAGTGGCTGCGTCAGAAAAAGAGCCAGCCGACCTTCCGTTCCATGTTGGAAGCGGATCTGCGTGATACCATCGAGGATACCAACGATCTCGGTCACTTTTTCCTGCTCATGGAACATAAAGGCTACGAGATCCATCACGGCAATCGTCTTGGCTTCCGGTTGCGCGGGCAGGAACATTTCATGTGTCCGGAACGCAGAAATCCTGATTTCTCGGAAGAACGTATCGAGCAGGCCATTCTGGGCAATCTGGAGCAAATCGAAGCTGGAAGAAAACCTGCCTTCACGCCGAAGCCAAAGCCGCCGTCATACCGCCCACATCCAAAGTACACAGGATTCCTTGCGCTGTACTTTCATTACTGCTATTTGCTCGGTCGGATCGAAAAACGGCAGTACCCGCCGCGCATGTCGCCGCACCTGCGAAAAGAGATCATGAAGGC
>CAKASQ030000073.1:0-2301 GCA_916988195.3 Oscillospiraceae bacterium | reverse complement strand
GAGATGATCCATGACAGCATCACGCAGCCCACCAGTGCTAGAAAAATCCCATCCGCCAGTGCCGTGTGCGTGCGATACCATGGCTGAAATGCTGTGAGCATCAGCACCAGGTACACCAGCGGAATGGATAATCTCAGTTTCATCGCAATACGAATCAGCAAGCGCAGCAGTTGAATCATCACGGAAAAACAGGCAGTTAACATCGGCAATCCTCCTCAAACGTTTTGTCGGATGTTAACTCTCCTGGCTGCTTTTTGCAAGTACATTTTTTGAAAATCAAATCAGGGAGGTCGTCATGAACCAAACTACAAAACCAGCGGCCTGCCCTGATTCCGTCCGTGTTGAGCGCATTCAGATCTCGCACGGGCGAGCCATCCGCGTCGTCTCCGTTTTTCCGAAAAACGCGAGTCAGACAGCGGAAGAAAAACTCAGGGTTTTGGCCGCGTTGGAACTTCAGCGAAAAAAGTCGGCATAAGGGCTAGACTTCTCGCGCCGCTTGGAGTATTGTGTGCTCACAATGCTCTGAGCGGTTTGACTTAAAGGAGGACAGATAAATGTCAAACCAGAAGAAAACCGCCCTCTACTGCCGGCTCAGTCAGGACGACGGCTTAGATGGCGATTCCAACAGCATCCAGAATCAAAAAAGCATCCTGCAAAGGTTCGCAGAAGATCATCATTTTCCAAATCCGTGCTTCTATGTGGACGACGGTTTTTCAGGCGGTAACTTCCAAAGACCTGCATTTCAGCAGATGATCGCGGACATGGAAAACGGGGAGATTGGGATCATCGTGACCAAGGACCTCAGCCGCCTTGGCAGAAATCAGCTTCACACCGGTCTCTACATTGAGGAACGCTTTCCGATGTTCGGCGTTCGGTATATTGCGATCAACGACAATGTGGATACGGAAAATGCAGAGAGCAATGATCTCATGCCGTTCAAAAATTTGTTCAACGAGTGGTTTATTCGGGACACCAGCCGAAAGATTCGTGCAGTTCAAAAGGCCAAAGCGGAGCGCGGCGAGCGGCTTGGAACCCGCGCACCATATGGCTATGCCAAAGAACCGGAAACCAAAAAGCTGATCGTGGACGAGGAAGCCGCTGCCGTTGTCAAACGGATCTTTGCCCTGTGTGCTGCGGGCAATGGCCCCAGCCGGATTGCGACGATCCTGACCAGAGAAAAGGTGTTTTGTCCCAGCTATTACACCTACCAGAAATACGGCCTGACGCATTCCGCCTTGGACATCACGAAGCCGTATCACTGGTCAGACAGCGCAGTCGCAAACCTGTTGGAAAATGAGTTCTATCTTGGCAACACTGTGAACTACCGGTTCAGCACCAAATCCTACAAGGACAAGCGCAAAATTGAACATCCGCGTGAGGAATGCCTTGTGTTTGAAAATACGCATCCTGCCATCATTAGCAAAGAGGTCTGGGATATTGTACAGCGGGTACGGAAGAACAAACGCCGCAGAACAAAGATGGATGAGCAAAACAAGTATTCCGGACTTGTGATCTGCGCGGACTGCGGGAAAACGATGGTGCTCCACCGGGCGCATACAATGTCCGCCGACTACAACCACTTCACCTGCCGTACTTACAAAAAGGATGGCGAAGCCTGCACCGCACATTACATCCGAGAGTGCATCCTCGATGAGATCGTGCTGGAAGATCTGCGCCGGGTGACGGCGGAAGCCAGAGAGCATCCGCAGGAATTTGCCGAATATCTGAACAGCAAACAGTCCGCAGAGCTCCAAAAAGAGATCCGCAGACTGGAGAAAGAAAAAGCCGCCATGCAGAAGCACAAAGCTGAGCTGGATGCAATTTTCAAGAAGCTCTATGAGGACAGTGTGCTGGGGCGCATCACGGCAGAACAGTTCCAGATGCTCTCCGTCAGTTACACGGACGAGCAGGCAAAGCTGACAGAAGCTCTTCCGCAGCGAGAAACAGAGATCCAGCGGCTGAAAGAAACGGTTAGTAATACGGCAGCCTTCCTCGATAAAGCGAAGCGGTACACGGACATTCAAGAACTAACGCCGGAGCTGCTGCGGCTCTTCATCCAGAAGATTGTGGTGCATGAAAAGGAAGTAAAATGGTCCAAACACGCACCACAGACGGTGGAAATTCACTACGCCGATATTGGCTACATGGAAAACGGACAAACGGCCGAACCGGAACAGCACAATGAGATCCCGAAAGTGTCCTGAACTATTCCCAGTTATACGCCAATGGAAAACCCGGCTGGTGCCTGAAGCACCAGCCGGGTACCCCCGCCGTTGTTACCCCTGTCAGGGGGCAGCAAAT
>CAKASQ030000072.1 GCA_916988195.3 Oscillospiraceae bacterium | reverse complement strand
CATCCTTTTAGAACTTTTGTGCTATCATATCACATAAATTCAAGAAAATATGCTTTTAACATTAACGGACTACTACGGGATTTCTGAAATTAATGCGTAGGGGCCGATGCCCACATCGACCCGGCAGCACAAACCGATTTTACGAAAATCCAATGCGAATCCGATGGTGCCCTTGGGGCGATGTGCTCAATCGCCCCCTACGCGTTTTTTAGAAATCTGTACAGCTTACCAGCAAAGGCCGCCGCACATGCGGCGGCCTTTTTCCAAGAAAGGACAACTCCCCATGAACCCCAAGAAAGAAGCCTTCCGAAAAGCCTTTATTGCATCCGTTCCGATTCTTTGCAGCTACCTGTTTTTAGGCATGGCCTACGGTATTTTGATGCAGGAGGCGGGCTTCGGATGGGCGGCGAGTCTACTCACGAGCGCAGTCGTGTACACGGGCGCGTTTCAGTTCGTGCTCATTACGTTCCTCTCCAGCGGCGCGTCGATCCTCACCATCGCCGTCACGGCGCTTTTCATGAACAGCCGCCAGAGCTTTTACGCGCTGACGTTCCTGAGCGATTTTAAGCAGATGGGCCGCCGCAAGCTCTATATGATCCACGCGCTCACAGATGAAACCTACGCCGTCAACTGTACGCTCGAGAGCCTCCCGCCAGCCGAGCGCCGCGAGACGATGTTCTATCTCGCCGTCCTCAGCCATTTCTACTGGACGGCTGCCTCCGTGCTCGGCGGCATGCTCGGGCAGATCATTCCCTTCGACATGACGGGCATCGATTTCTGCATGACGGCGCTGTTTGTGACGATTTTCGTCGACCAGTGGGAGAAGTCGAGAAAGCACATGCCGGCGCTCGCGGGGCTCTCGGTCGCCATCGTGGCGCTTGCCGTCTTCGGCGCGAACGGCTTCATGCTCCCGGCGCTTCTCATCACATCGGCCATTCTCGTCTTCGCAGGGCAGAAGGAGGGCTCGCAATGAGTACCGGAAGATTTCTGCTTGTCATTCTGGTGACCTTTGCCTGCACGTTTTTCCTGCGGGCACTGCCGTTTCTGGCCTTCTCGGGTGAAAAATCCATGCCGCCATGGCTTGAAAAGCTCAGTCACGCGCTGCCGCCCGCGATCATGGCGGTGCTGGTGGTCTACTGCCTTAAGAGCGTGCCGGATGAATGGTACCCGGGCGGTCTTTGCCAGCTGCTGGCCGTTGCGGTCACGGCGCTCGTTCATAAGTGGAAGCACAACACGTTCCTCAGCATCATCCTCGGCACGGCCGTCTACATGCTCCTGATTCGCACTCTCTAAAATCTACACAAAAAAACGCACAGCCAACCGGTTGTGCGTCTTTTTTATGGAGTTCAGTGCGTTTTTGCCGGTTCGTCCTTGCCGGAGCTGCGGCGCTTTCTCGCCTTTTCCATTGCCTCGCGCAGACCGTCGAGCACTTCGTTGTTGCGCGTCAGCTTCCACTGCGGGAAGCTGTTGATCGTGCGGCGCTGCTGGGCGTTCAGGCGCATCTGCAGCTTCGCATAGAACCGTTCGCGCTCTTCCTCCGTCGTGCGGCGGATCTTTTCGCGCTCCTCCGCGCCGAGCTCTGCTGCCTCGCGAAGCTTCATACGCTCTTCGGCGCTCAATTCGCGGATGCGCTCGCGGCCCTCCTCTGCCCCAAGACGGAGCTTTTCGGAAAGCTCTCTACGCTTTTGCTGCAAGAGCACTGCGTACTCGGCAAAAACCGCGTGCGTGCCGAGAAGCCCCTTCACGGTCACGATGAGGTCGGATACAATACCGACAAATAGCATCGCGCAAATGATGTTCAGCGCCGGGTCCGTCAGCCTGTCAGTGAGGCTTTTGATAAACGGGTGCAAAACCAGAATCAGCACCACCGAGAACGCACCAAACACGATCGCGCCGATGAGGCAGACTCTGCCTCCGATGTTAAACTTCCGCTTCGAGTAGTCCCACCATCTGGCGTGGAACAGCTTTTCCATCAGCCACGACGTGAGGTATTCCAGGCTGCACGTCAGAACCGCACCCGCGAAGAAGAGCAGCACGGGATTTTGGATCCTTCCCAGCACCAGCAGCACCAGCACCGCACCCGTGCCGTAGATCGGGCAGTAGGGGCCGTTCAGAAAGCCGCGGTTGATGAGCTTTCGCTGGCCAATGGAGCAGATGGTACTCTCATACACCCAGCCGATGACGCTGTAGATCATCAGCCAGAGGAACCATGTTTCGATTGTCTTCATGCCGCTTCCTCACTCGTCCTTCAGCTCTTCGTATTCCTCGTCAATGCCGTCCGGCCTCTGGTTTCGGACAATCTTCACGCAGAACCACGCGACACAGATGTTTAAAATGCCGTCGAGAAGCAGAGAAATTCCCATCAGGACCATGAGCGCCCGCGCCGCATCCGACGGCCGGATGACAAGCAGGAGCCCAATTACGCACGTAAGCGCCGCCAGAAGAAGCACCAGCCACCATTGGCCGATACCAAAACGCTTCGCGTCGAGCGAAATCTGAATTTTAAATAGCCCGTCCGCCAGAACGGGGATGCCGAAAACGATGCAAAGAAAGCTCATTGCGCCGTTCGGCCTTGCCAGCGTCACAATGCCGAGCGCAATCAGCAAAATACCGAACGCCAGATCATACTGAAACGCCAACCGGAAGAGGTCGCGCGAAAAATAGCCGACCAGCTTGATGGCCCCAAAGACGATCATGCCCACGCCGAGAAGCCTTCCCAGCCAAACAACCGATGTGCCCGGAGAGGTGATGAGCACGATCCCCAGCACACAGAACAAGACAGATATGACAAAATATCCAATTTTAGCTGTTTTCATCGGCACGACAGAACGCATTGCAAGCTCCCCTTTCGCGCAAATCCTGCGCAGTTCCTGTTTTTCAAAAGGGAGTATACCAGAGCGCTCTGTTTCCTGCCATGGACAACAAAAACCGGGTGTCTGAAAGACAGACATCCGGCTTCATTTGTCTGAAAATTGGGCAGGTGTCAGGCCTTCTTGCCGGACGCGCGGCTGTTTTCCAGAATCAGCTCCGCTACGCCCCGGTAGAGTTCCAGCACGCGCGCCATCTGCTCGCCCACATCCTGCTTCATCCCGCCGAGCATCCAGTCGATGCATAGGCCGAAGAGCTGGCACTTGATGAACCGGTGCAGCACCTCGCGGTCCTCCGGGGAAATGCACACGTCGGGATAAGCCGATTTCAGATACTGCTCGGTCATATATGCGCAGAGCTTCATAACGCTCGACTCAAACGTGTCGCGGCTGACGGAATTATAGACGTGCATGATCGCGCGGCGGTTTTTCTGCGCATAATCCACGACTGTGCGGAACGCCTCTTCGATCTTGTCGACCGTCGGGTACTGCGCCATCAGATCGTTCGTCCGCTCGACGATGATCTCGCCCAGCAGCGACGGAATGTCCTGAAAATGATAATAGAACGAATTGCGGTTGATGCCGCAGCGCTCAACGATGTCACGCACGGAAATTTTGTTCAGCGGCTTTTCGTCCAGCAGCTCCAGAAACGCCGCCTTGATCGCCTGCTTCGTAAAGTTTGCCATGGCCTCTCCTTTGTCTCGTCATGACGGATTCTTTGCTGTTATCATACCAGACTTCCGATCGTTTTGCAAGCTGCTCCAATGGGCGTTACCTACCGCTTTCGCGGGAAACGATTCCGCGGCCTCCCGTCGGGTTCGTAGGGGGCGATGCCTACATCGCCCCGGCAATACGAACCGTTTTTACGAAAATCCAATGCGAATTCATAACTTCCCTTGGGTCGATGTGCTCAATCGACCCCTACTAGCCCGTTAATGTTAAAAGTATATTTTCTTGAATTTATGTGATATGATAGCACAAAAGTTCTAAAAGGATGTGCAA
>CAKASQ030000071.1 GCA_916988195.3 Oscillospiraceae bacterium | reverse complement strand
ATTTCGCAGTATAAGGACGTATCCAAGAGCAAGTGGTATTACAAGGACGTGGCGCTTGCCGTCCAGATGGGTACTTATAACGGGCGCAGCAGCTCAACAATGGCCCCAGATGCGCCGATCTCGCGGCAGGAAGCCATGACGGTTGTTGCCCGTGCGCTGGAACTGGACTACGACGCATATGCCAAAACGGACTTGTCCAAATTTGCAGATGAAAAGAACATTTCCAGTTGGGCGCTGCCCTATGTCCGGGCAATGGTCGGCGCGGATTATATCCACGGCAGAACCAAAGGGCTGGAACCGCTGGATAATATCACCCGCGCAGAATTTGCGCAGATTTTCCATAACATCATCGGCACTTACATTGTGTCCAAGGGAACCTACGACAAAGACATCAAGGGCAGCGTTTTGATTCGCACCGACGAAGTGACGCTCAAGGATATGACCGTGGATGGCGACCTCATCATCGGCTGCGGCGCAGCGGATGGAAAAATCACGCTCGATAACGTGACCGTCAAAGGTCGGCTACTCGTCTGGGGCGGCGGTACAAAAGCCGTGTACTGCAACGCTGGGACGAATATGCCCGCTGTTGTGGTGGCGCGTGTAGATGATGCTGTAAAAGTAATCTACGACAGAGATTCTACGCTCGCGGTCATCGACACCATCAAGGTACGCATTACGGACAGAGCAAAGGCGTTCAAAGAAACCGAGGTTATCTTTTATGACGTCTCCGGGCTCCGTGAAGCCCAGAAAGATCTCAACTCTATCGTCGAGAACAATCTTCTGGCTGTTACTGCTCCTGCTCATCTTTACGCACTTGTCGGGGCAACCAACGTGAAAGCTGAGTTCATCAACAACAGCAAATCGGACACTTACAAAGTGGAAATCCGCAAGAATAAGGATAACGCGCTGATCGCAGATGCTTTCGAGCTTGCCGCTGGCAAGAGCATTTCGACGCTTACGCTGCTCGAAGCGGCAGAGTTCGGCAATGTAGATTGTACCGTAACAGTCACGGCGTTCCGCGACGGCAAGCAGATCGGCTCTATGCAGACGGAGTTGACGCTCCATACCGCATATCTCTGGCCGAAGGAGGTGCAGTGATGAATAAGAAGAAACTTATCACTTTTCTGTTGGCACTGACAATGATTCTATCACTGAGCGTGGGCGCATCGGCAGCGGAAACTACTGAAGCAAAGGTTCCTGTTACGCTGACCGTTGTGAACACGATTTCGCCTATTTCCTGCACGGTTCCTGCTGCGTTGCCTGTCTCGTTGGTAGATGGCTACGTCGTTTGCGCAAATAATGCGGCAATTACCAACACCGGCAAAACCGGTGCAATTCGCGTGACCAAGGTCGATGTGCAGGCAGGCACGTTTGAGATCGGCAATTTTGACGATTTCACGGCATCGAAGAACAGTATCGCGCTGTCCATCAATGGTTGCAGCACGAAAGGCGCGGGCAGTCTGACGCTTGTGGGCGGTGCGTTCCCGGCGATTGCCGCCGAGAAAAATCTCGCCATCCGCTACAAGGCAAAGGTTTCCGCGAGTGAAGCCGTCACGAACATCAACGCCGCGACGATTGTGTTCACCATCGCTGCTGTGAATGAAAAGGAGGCTGCATAATGAAGAATTTCAAAAAATTCACCGCATTTGTGCTGGCTCTTTGTATGCTGTTTTCACTGAGCATTTCCGTGTTTGCTGCGGAGAAAACACCCACAGGCTACCTGACATGGGCGCTGGATGACAGCGGCACACTTTCTATCTCCGGCAACGGCAGAATTGCCGCATTCACAAGCGCAGACGACCAGCCGTGGCACGAAATGCGGGAAAACATCACAAGCGTGAAGTTTGATCCCGGCGCACATATGGTTGTTCCCGACGTTGCGTACTGGTTCGCAGACTGCATCAATTTGAAAAGCTGTGTCCTGCCATCCTTTGCAAATCTTGGCGCGGATGCGTTCAAGGATTGCGCAAATCTGAACCGGTTGCAGCTGCACTACAACGACGAGAGTTTTTACATCTCGGACACTGCATTTTCGGGCGTAGATATGTCTGCGCTCGAAATCGTAACCTGCGATGAGGTCACGATGGGCATTCTTGACGCAAAAGGCATCACCTTTGTCGCGGCATACCCCGTTCTTATGATTTCCTCCGGCGCTTGCGGCGTTTCGGGCTGCAACTGCTCGTCTTGCAGCTTCACCTACGATTATGAGCAGAAGGATGAATCCAAGCATTACGTCTGGGAGTGCTGTACGAATTGCAGCGCAAACGAGTATGCGTATCGCCACACGCAATCCCATAGTTTCAATTCCAGAGGTGTCTGCACAAAGTGCGGCTACGAAGAAGATACATCCTGTCAGCACAACAATACCTATACGTCGTGGGATGGCTGCGATTGGGAAGAAATTTGCCGGGACTGCGGAGAGGTCGTTGACTGGGGCACGTCCCACGGCTCGTATTCCTATGGTGACTGGGAATATTACTCAACCAGCCAGCATCGACGCTATGGCACTTGTGACGACTGCGGTGGCGGGGGAAAATATCAGTACGGTCGCCACAGCACAAGCACGCAGTATTATGAGTACGACGATACGAAGCACTCCGTGGAAAAGCATTGCAGCATCTGTAATTCTGACGTCGGCTCCAGCACTACGCAGAACCATTCTCTGAAATACGGAAGTTGGGAAAATGACTCGGATACCCAGCACAGAAGAAGCGCAACGTGCAGCCTTTGCGGGTATTCCGGTTACACCTATGCCAACCACAGCTTCAAGAATGGCAGTTGGAGCAATTACAGCGATGCGCAGCATCGGCGCACGAGAAGCTGCGCAACCTGTTCCACCAGTGACTATGAATACGCTGACCATACTTACACCTATGGCAAGTGGTCAAGCGTAAACGAAACCCAGCATAAGCGCACAAAGACCTGTTCCGTCTGCAAGGCAACTGCTGATGAATATGCCAACCACACCGACGCGAACGGTGACGGCAAGTGCGATGATTGCGGTGCAACGGTCAGCCTGACCGTCACTTGGGACGCGGGAACAAACGGCGGCACCATTGACGGCAAGGCCAGCATCATCACGACAGGCAAGCCAAATGCGACGGCAACCGCCCCGACGAGCACGCCGGTCAAGACCGGTCATGCGTTCAAGGGCTGGTACACCGCCGCTTCTGGCGGCAGCTTGTACAACACCGTGACCATTACGGCAGCCAAGACCTTCTACGCGCAGTTTACCGCCAACAGCTATACGCTGACGTGGGATCTTGGCAATGGCACGACAGAGGAAACAAAGCAGACCTACGGTGAAGCGCTCGTTCTCCCCACCGAGCCGACGCGCAAGAACGCCGAATTCCTCGGCTGGTTCACAGAAGCGAACGGCGGCACACAGGTCGATGCCAACACCATCTACAAGACGGATGCTGACAGCACCTACTATGCGCATTGGGAGATCACCGAAGTGTTCTCCGTGACTGTGCCGGTTACACTGCCGCTCGTCGTTGACGAGGGTGGAGAAGTTCACACCGGATCGGCAGAGATTATCAACGCTTCTACCGGCGAGGTTGTCGTGTCCTCCATCAGCATCAACACGAAAAACGGCTGGCAGCTCGTTCCGTTTGACACCGATATGGCGCACGCCAAAGTCGATGCGAAACAGCTTGGTTTCAAGATCAACAATGCTGCAACGACGAAAACCGGTGATGCAGAAACATTCTCGCTGACCTCACCGTGGACGATTGCGGAAAATGGAAAACTGCCGCTCTCCTACGACGCCGTTGTGTCGGCGGTCTCGCAGCCCGTTACCGAGCAGGATGTCCTGTCTGTCGTATTCGTGCTGGAATGGAAGGGGGAATAATTTATGATGAAAATTCTGAAGCGCGGAAGACTGCTCGTCTTCTGCGCACTCGCCTGCTTGATGTTTGCAACATTTGCCTCGGCAGCCGGCAGCGGCGATGTGGCATCCGCTGTTGAAAGCACCTGGACCACAGCGTCCACACAGATCAAAACTGTTGTGGATAACGTGGTTTTTCCGGTAATTGATATGGTTTTAGCCATTGCTTTCTTTGTAAAACTCGGTACCGCATATTTTGACTATCGGAAATCCGGGCAGTTCGAGTGGACCGCTCCCGCCATCCTCTTTGCCTGCTTGGTCTTTACGCTGACCGCACCGACCTACATCTGGGGCATCGTCGGACTGTGATCAATTCAGAAAGGAAAGGCAGGTGACGCGGCTTGTTTATCTGGGATTTCGTCGCATCGACGATCTTGGAGCAGATCATGGACTGGGTTTACAAGCAGATCATCGGCTTCCTTGCAAACTTCTTTGCAGAGATGGGCAACATGGGAGCCGAGATGTTTGAAATGAG
>CAKASQ030000070.1 GCA_916988195.3 Oscillospiraceae bacterium | reverse complement strand
TTCTTCCTGCCTTCAGTATACCATGTTTCGCGCCGCTATGGGTCTTTTCCTTGTCCACTTCTTGGGGTATAGTTTAGAAAGGAGCGGACGGAAACAGTGGAAATAAGATGTGTAAAGAGCATTGATTTCCGAGCAGAAAGTGCTGAAAACGTCTAAAAATCGTTGTTTTTATAGCTTTTCTACTATTCGTAATCAGCAGGTCGCCGGTTCAAGTCCGGCCACTAGCTCCAGAAACCGGTGAAAATCGTGAGATTTTCACCGGTTTTCTCTTTTATTTGTTCGGTTTTTCAGGTGTCAAAACCGCCTGACCCACACCGTGACCCACACGGCGAAGATTTAGAGAGCGGCGGAGAGGATATTTGTCGTATCCTCTCCGCCGCTCCGTGTTTTTTGTTGCTTTTTTCACATCACCTGCATCGGGGTGATACATTTCGCCCGTTTTCGGGGATGGGAACATCCAAGGGCTGCTGGGATGCTTTTGATGTTCTGCGAATAGCATTCCGAAGTCGAGAATTGCAGATGCGGTTTTGTGTACAGCTCGTACCAGTTTGCAGCCAAGTGCCAAGAGTACATTCATCTGCTCGCCGCACATCCACGCTTTCTGCTTCCGCAACCGCCGTTGCCGGCTTCTCTTTCACTGCTGCCTGCGTTTTGCCGCCATTCTTGGATCAGCCGTTTTCCTGTCTTTTCATCATACCCGGCAGTGTACCGCCCTTCCCAGCGCCCGTCCTTTCGTTTTGGTAGCACAGACAATTACCACACTTCAGGAAAAAGTCTACTGATTTTTTGGGAGATTGGAATATTTTTTAGCCGCTTTTGCATATGTCGGAAATCCCTATTCTTTGTCTACAGCGGCGCAGCTTTTGCACTGTTTGGGTATCCTTTTTCCGGAGCCAATTTGTGAGAATCAGGCTGATAACAGTCAGCACCAAAGCAATCCATGTATGTATGTTCAGTTTTTCCTTGAAGAAAAATTGTCCGATTAACGCAGCAATCAGCATGTTGCTTGCCGGTACGCTTAGCATGACGGAGTTGACACTTATCACGTCGAGACATTTGAGCATAAACAGATTGCTTACAGCGTTCATCACACCGATCAGCAGACCGCATAAGAGATCTTTGGACGTGAAGCGCAACACATTTTTATCTCGGGCAAGCAGAAAAACGCTGCAAGCAAACGCCGCGATAAACATGATACACAAAAACCAAAGCTGCGCCTGCGGGGGGGGGGGGGAGCAGTGGCTGTAAACTGCGTTCAAAAGTGCAATCATACCGCCGCTGAGTGTCAGCAAAAACAGCATAATGATGTTCGAAATCTGAATGCATCCCATGCTTTTGAGCATTTCAATCATGCCGAACACCAAAAGGATAATGCCGATTAGCTGTTTCAGGCTCGGAATTTCCCTCCAGATCAGAGCCGATAATAACAAACAGGGAAGAAATCCGATCCGACAAAAGAAAGTAGTGCTGTTCAGCCCGTTACAGTCGGTGCTGCGCTTTGTAAAACGCAGGTTCATAATCATAAAAAAGCCAAGCATCGCAGCGAGCAGATAAAGTGGAAAAGACTTCTAATTGCACAGACACTTTCGCGCTGGAGCTAAGGGCTGCTATGATAAGGTATAGCATATTATGCTCCATTTCTGATAGGGGCAGCCATGGTACCGCCTTTCGCCATGGAATGGACGGCGCGGCGCGGGATTCGAGACTAGCGATTGCAGCAGCTTTTGCTGGAACGGCACTTTGGCGGTATTCCCGCCCGTCTTTCCAGCAAATACTTCCTTGTGAGCCTAAGCTTATGCGAAATGAACAGAACCGATTTTCCCTCTTTCGTCAGCCCGCGGATGATTTTCATAAGCTCTTCAATTTCCTGTGGGATCAGAACAGCCGTCGGTTCGTCAAAAATCAGGATATCATTGTCCCGATAGAGCATTTTCAGAATTTCCACACGCTGCTGCATTCCAACTGTGATAGATTCCACCTTTGCGGCCAGATCAACGGCAAGACTGTATTGCCTGATTAACTGCTCGATACGCGCGCGAGCCTGATCCATTTTTAAAATGCCGTGCTCGGCCGGTTCAGCGCCAAGCACAATTTTCTAAAGCGTTGTAAAGACATTCACCAATTTGAAATGCTGGTGCACCATGTCAATGCCAAGGCGGTTTGCATCGTTGGGGTCTGCGATTTTCGTCTGCTTTTCTCGCACCGGAATTTTGCCGCTTGTCGGCTCATACAAACCAAATGAAATGCTCATCAGGGTGGACTTTCCGGCACCGTTCTCTCCGAGCAGCGCATGTACCTCGCCCGTTTCAGATTCAGACTGATGCCATCATTTGCGGCAATACCGGGGAATATCTTTGTAATATGCTGCAGATGAATCACGTATTCTTCCTTGCTTTCCTTCGTTTCTCACCGGTAAACGCGAGCTTGTCCAGATGATCCTGCAGGATATTCGCTATTACAACACGAGACGTGTTCAGCGCAATCTGGGTGTCCTGATGCCGATGGAAAAGCACACGCTTTGCCTTGCCGCATAAAAAGCGGCCAGCAGCGACTCGCTGCTGGCCGGGGAACCTTTATTTTTTTCTGTCCTCTTGACGGGATGCAGTTCACATACTCAATACTGCTTTTACTTCGCTTCCATTCTGGAATCTGCTATAATGAAACAAGCAAAATAATAGCAGCTGAGGGATGGCGCTTTCGTTGGCCCAAGGCATAGGTTGTCGAAAAGCGGAACGCTTCTTAAAGAAATGTACGTATCATTCGATGTATCTGCATGAGGTGGAATTATGAGACAAACGATTCTGTATTACCCAAAGATCAATATTTTAGATGGTGCCTGGCTGAGAAATGCAATTCTGTATTGGGATGAGGTGCCGTCAATTGTTCCAGATGAAAGCTATTCGGACCTCTCTCCGGAATGATTGTACTTGCAGAAATTAGGCGTATACAGGGCTGTTTATCCTCAAGACCTGTTCTTTTCTGAATTCGCGGAAGATTTTTGCGATACGATTGAAAAGAGAATTGCTGCTTACGATCGGACAAGAACAAGCTTTACCCATAATAGAATTCAAAACATGCTGCTATCCGATAAGAAAAAACCGAAGCAGAGCGATCTGCCTCGGTTTTGTGTTATTCTTCGACCTTATGATAGACGAACGCGTTCGGGACCGGACGGGAGCCGGTATAGCGCGTCGGCGGGTTGGAGCCGCGAATGACGTACTCGCCGTCGTACCACATCATGGCGCTTGTGCCACCGTCGACGTTCATGGCCTGCACAGCGTTGTGCCGCTGCAAAATCTTTGCGCACTCGTTAACGTCGGTTCCGAGAATGCCCTCGGTGTAAAGACGGCCCTCAATGACGAGCAGCAGCATTTCGTATTTATCCGACTGGCCGATGCAGACGCGGGGATTGAGCTCGACCCAGTAGTCGTTTTGCAGCACCTCGCCGTCGATGATGATGGGCGGCTGGAACTCGGTCGCGTCGCGGCAATCTTCGCTGACTTCCTTGTCGACCTTTTTGATGTAGATGAGGTTGTCCGTGTGGATCTCCAGCCGGTAATACTGGAAATTCGGGTTTGAAACATAGTGCGTGCCATAGCCGTGGCCGTTCGACATCGCGTAGCCCGCAATGAGGCCGCCGTTACCGTTGCCCCAGTTGCCCTGGCTGTCGATATCAATGAAGCCCGAGCAGGTCGTAGCGAGAATGCCGTTGTGCGCCTGCGCGATGGTTCCGGTGAGCTGACCGAACTGGCCGACACCGGAGGAGTTTTCCACGTTCAGCCGCGCAGGGTCCTTCGCGATGGCCAGAATGCCGCGATAGCCAGAGCCCTCGACGCGCACGAGCATGATCTCTTCCTTGGCGTTGATAGCGAGCACCTGCTCACCCATGGTCGTCATGATGGACGTGCCGTTGTCATCCAAACCGGCCTCGTTGATGTTGATATTCTCCCAGCCGTTATCGAGAACCGACGGGTTCTGCGCCACGTAGTCCTCCATCGTCGTCTGGTCGAGCTCCCAGAAGAGCTCATAGAACGCCTGCCGGGCGAGCTCCTGCTCATCTTCCTGCGTCATTGTCTCGGTCGGAAGCTCGGTGACTTCGGTGTCAACAGGCTTCACGTCGGGCTCTGCGGGCTCGGTCGGCGTTGTCTCCGGCTTCGTGCTCCAGGAGCTTTCCTTATCGCCGACGGCCTCTGCCGCCTGAATACGCATCTGCAAGACCTCGTCAATGACGGACTCGGGCAGCAGATACGTCGCCATCCACTGGTGGCGCATGGTGGACATGGCCGTCTGGATGTAGATCGTGCGCCAGCGCTTGACAAAGCTGTTCTGCGTGTAGCACAGGAAGAAATAGAGCCCTTCCAGACACAGAATAACCGTCAGCCAGATGGCAAGCACCTTCAGAGGCTTTTTCTTTTTCTGCTTCTTTTCCTTCGGCTCGTTCTCCGGCTCTGCCTTGCGGCGGCCTGCCACACGGGCGGCTGACCGGGAATTGCCAAACAGTTTCATTTGCGGCATAAAATCTCTCCAGTATGGATGTTTGTTTCATGTGGATATTGCATAGACTAAAGTATTTTAGCACATCTCGCCGAAAGAATCAATCTTTTGTGCCGCATTCGGAAATTTTTGCGCCGTTTATTATTAAGTGCGAAAGAAGTTATTACTTCTGACGCGCTTATTTTTTATACACAAAAACGCAGGAAACGGAGGCGATACGGAATGAACAGCTACAATATCGGGCTTGAAGATCGGAAAATCATCGAAGA
>CAKASQ030000069.1 GCA_916988195.3 Oscillospiraceae bacterium | reverse complement strand
TTCCTCTGCCTTTATTTTACTCGAAACTGTAAACAATCTCCCCGTACATTCTGTAAACTATCTTACCGGTCTATACAGACTCTGTCCGCCCAAGGGCAGCTACGAATTCGCCGAAGTGTTGCGCGTTTCGGAGGCATATTTTGCCAGGCGGGCAGAGTCGCCCGCCCCTACGGTTCTTTTGAAATCCCCCGATTTTGCGTAGGGGTTCGATGCAGCGTTATTCGAATTTCAGCCTTTCTCACTGACGAAAGCGGCGCCTAAAATCAGGACGGAGCCGATGGCACTGCAGAGCGTGAACGGCTCGTGCAGGATGGTCACGGAAATGAGAATCGCGATGACGGGGTCAATGTAGCTGAAAATCGCGATGGTCTGTGCGCGAAGGGCCTTCATGCTGCCAAAATAGAGCGCGTAGGCAAGCCCCGTGTGGAGCATGCCGAGCACGAGAAGACAGAGAAGCGATACCGGCCGGAACGTTTCCGCCGTAACCCGCTCGCCCGTAATGGCGCAATAGGGGACCATGACGGCGGCTGCCGCCAGCAGCTGGACGATCGTCCTATCAAACGCTCCGATGTCCCTTAGCTTTTTGTTGCAGAGGATGACGCACGCATACAAAATCGCCGCGCCGAGCCCCAATGCGATACCGCGAAGCTCCCCTGCCTCCGGCAGTGCGCCGCCGAGGGCACCGGAGATCAGCACCATACCGCCAAGCGCGACGAGTACGCAGAGTCCCTTTTTAAGGCTCAGCTTTTCCCCCAGCAGAACTGCCGCCGCCAGCGTCAGGAACACTGGCTGCATATAATAGCAGAGCGTCGACGTCGCGACCGTCGTGTACCGGTACGCCTCAAAAAGCAGCGCCCAGTTGAGCCCCATCACACCGCCGGAAAGAAGCAGGATCCAGAGATTGTTCCGAACCGCCGGAAGGTCTAGTTTCTGCTTTCGCAGCGCAAGATACAACAGCAGGAAAATCGCGCCGAGAACGCCTCTCGACAGCGCGATCATTCCGGAGCCAAGCGCGATATTGCGCACGAAAAGGCTGATCGTTCCGAAAATGCACAGCGACGCAATCAGCTTGAGTTTCGATTGCGCTTCGATTGTTTTCACAAAAAATCACCTCGTAATTTTGTCAATTTGCCGGTTTTCCCTATCATATCGCAGGACACGCCGTTTCGCAAGTGCGATTCAGGAGGAAGAGCCGGAACCAATAAGGAGGAATCCATATGCAGGAAGTCAAAAGTCCTAAGAAGCCCTTGCTTTATTACTATGGTGTGGTGCTTCTGGTGCTGCTCGTCTTCAACCTTATCGTCACGCCGCTGCTTCTGAAGGAAGAGGTCACGGAGGTGGACTACGGTACGTTCATGTCCATGACGGAAGACAAGAACATCGGTCAGGTGCAGGTCGAGGACCAGCAGATCGTCTTTACCGACAAAGACGAGAAAAACGTCTACCAGACAAACGCCATGGATGACCCGCAGCTCACCGAGCGGCTGTATGAATCGGGTGCAAAATTTTCAAAAGATGTCGACGCATCTACATCGCCGCTTCTGAGCTTGCTGATTACGGGAATCCTGCCGATGCTCATCTTCATCGGCCTCGGCCAGTACATGGCAAAGAAGCTCCGCGACCAGATGGGCGGCAAGGACTCCTTGATGTTCGGCGGTATGGGCAAGTCGAATGCGAAAATCTACGTCCAGTCCACAAAGGGTATCCGCTTTGACGATGTGGCAGGCGAGGACGAAGCAAAGGAGTCGCTTGCCGAAATCGTCGACTATCTTCACAATCCGCAGAAATATACCGACGTGGGCGCGTCGATGCCGAAGGGCGTTTTGCTCGTTGGCCCTCCGGGAACCGGTAAAACCATGCTCGCGAAGGCTGTCGCGGGTGAGGCGAACGTGCCGTTCTTCTCGATGTCCGGCTCGGAATTCGTCGAAATGTTCGTCGGCATGGGCGCGAGCAAAGTCCGTGACCTTTTCAAGCAGGCCAAGGAAAAAGCGCCCTGCATCGTCTTTATTGACGAAATCGACGCGATCGGCAAAAAGCGCGACAACCAGTTATCGTCGAATGACGAGCGTGAGCAGACGCTCAACCAGCTGCTCACAGAAATGGACGGATTTGAAGGAAACAACGGCGTCATCATCCTCGCCGCCACGAACCGGCCCGAGTCTCTGGATCCGGCTTTGACCCGCCCGGGACGCTTTGACCGCCGCGTCCCTGTCGAGCTTCCGGATCTTGCCGGACGCGAAGCAATTCTCAAGGTTCACGCAAAGAAGATCAAGACTGCGGACGATGTGGATTTCCACACCATCGCGCGTATGGCCTCCGGCGCTTCGGGTGCAGAGCTGGCGAATATGATCAACGAGGCCGCCCTTCGCGCAGTGCGCAATAACCGCACGGTCGTGACGGAGGCGGACCTTGAAGAGTCCATCGAGGTCGTCATCGCGGGCTACCAGAAGAAGAACGCCGTGCTTTCCGACAAGGAAAAGAAGACCGTCGCATACCACGAGATCGGTCACGCGCTCGTTGCAGCCATGCAGACGCACTCTGCGCCGGTCCAGAAGATCACGATCATTCCCAGGACCTCCGGCGCGCTCGGCTACACGATGCAGGTCGAGACCGGGGACAAGTACCTCATGACGAAGGACGAGCTTGCCAACAAAATTTGCACTTACACAGGCGGCAGAGCTGCCGAGGAGGTCGTCTTCAACGAGATCACAACGGGCGCTTCGAATGATATTGAGCAGGCCACGAAGCTGGCGCGCGCCATGATCACCCGCTACGGCATGAGCGACGAGTTTGACATGGTCGCATTGGAAACCGTCAACAACCAGTACCTCGGCGGCGATACGTCCTTGGCTTGCTCGGCGCAGACGCAGCAGGAGATCGACAAGATGGTCGTCCAGCTTGTAAAGACGCAGCACGAAAAGGCCATCGGCATCTTGAGATCGAACCGCAAGGCGCTCGACGCGCTGGCAAAGTACCTCTACGAAAAGGAAACCATCACCGGCGAAGAATTCATGGAGGTTTTGAAGAAGGAAACGGAGGCAGAAAAACAATGAGGCAGCGTTCTTCTTATGGCTGGCTGGAGCTTGTCATCGGCATTTTGTTATCCGTGCTTGGCATTTACAGCTTTTTCAGACCCGTCGACTATCTCACGACACTGATCGTGATCTACGGCATCGCCGCGCTGGTGACCGGTATCGCCGACATCGTATTCTACTGCAAGATGGAGCGGCATATCGGCTTTGCGCCGACCATCTCGCTAGCTACCGGTGTTCTCGGCGTGATGGCAGGCCTCGTTCTTATGGTTCACCCGGGCGCAGGGCGCTGGGCCATCGGGCTTTTCTTCCCGCTCTGGTTCATCGCGCACTGCATTTCAAGGCTCACACACCTGTCTGTTGTACGACTGATCGCGGGCACGACGTTCTATGTCTTTGACATGATCATCAACATTCTCGGCATCATCCTCGGTGTGCTGATGCTCCTGACCCCGCAGGTGACGCTTCTGTCCATGAACCTTGTCATCGGGTTCTACCTGCTGCTGCTCGGCATCGACTGCATCATCGAGGCCTGCACCAAGCTCGGCGCGCGGTAACCGGACGCTTCCCATTATTTGCCCTTCGCCCCAAAATTGCGTAGGGGTCGATGCCCACATCGACCCGGCAGAATGTACCGGTTTTACGGGTAATCTTCGGCGAATTCGAAAGTTCCCCAGGGGGCGATGTGGGCATCGACCCCTACAGAAATACGAAAGAGCCTCCAGGCGATGTGTCATTACGTCTCCGGGAGGCTCTTTTTTATTCTGTTATCCGGCCAGAATACCGAGGTCCTGCAGCAAAATCACAAAGCCGATGCCAATTAACACAATGCCGCCCGCGAGCTCCGCTTTGGACTTATATTTCGCGCCGAAGCGGTTTCCAATCCACACGCCCGCGGCCGAGAACAAAAACGTCGTCAGGCCGATGACCGGGACCGAGGGAACCAGCGGCACCTGCCGGAAGGCAAACGTCACGCCGACAGCGAGCGCGTCAATCGAGTCCGCGATGGCGAGCGGGAACATGACCTTCGGCGAGAACGACGCATTTAACGTTTCAATTTTGCCCATGGACTCGCGGATCATGTTGACGCCGATGAGCAAAAGCAGCGCAAACGACAGCCAGTGGTCGACGCTCTGGATGGCTTCGTAGAAGCTTCCGCCCACGAAGTAGCCGATGATGGGCATCGCCATCTGCGAGCCGCCGAACCAGAGGCCGGTGATGACCATGTGCTTTTTCTCCAGCTTTTCGACCGACAAGCCCTTACAGATGGAAATCGCGAACGCGTCCATCGAAAGGCCGATTGCCAGAACCAGCAATTCTGCAAAATTCATTTTCCTTGCAACCCTTCTATTTTTTAATTTTGTCGGCAAGGCAAAAAAATAGACCTATCTGCCCCTCTTTGCAGATAAGTCTCGTCATTTCAGGCGCGACCAGAGCGGATGCTCAGCTTGTTGACCGCGCCGCACAAGGTGCCGACTACTCCCTTATTGGGATTTATTATACCGGACAGGTCCTCGTTTTTCAACCGGAATTTCCAAAATCGTTCCGGTCATTTTGCCACGAATGCCCAAAAAATCCGTGTGTTTGGAAAGTGAATTTGGGGCCGTTATTTTGCACAAATCTGTATACTTTTTGTTATCTATTTTCACCAATCACCGTGCGGCTTTTCTCTTGACAATCTTCCGCATCCAAGCGTATAATTGCTCGGAACTTGAAATGAGACGATTATTACGATGCAATAAAGGAAGCTGTTTTATGAAAAATTCGACAGCCCCGCGTGGGCTTTCCGCGCTGTTCCAGCCAATCGACCTGACCGAGGGCGCGTGCTGGAAGACCATTCTGCGCTTTTCGTTCCCAATCATCCTGTCCTATCTTCTTCAGCAGGTCTATTCCATCAGCGACGCCGCCATCGTCGGCCAGACGCTCTCTGCAGAAGAGGTCGCGGGCGTGAACGACATCGCGCCGATCGTAAATATCTTTCTGCAATTTGCCTTCGGCGTGTCAGCAGGCTTCTGCGTCATCACCTCGTGCAACGTCGGCTCTCACAACCAGCCGGGCGTACGCCGGTCCCTTGCGACGCAGATCGTGCTCTCGAGCGTCCTGACGGTGCTTCTGACGGGCCTTGCGCTGCTGCTGTTAAATCCGATGCTCGCGTGGATCAACGTTGCAAAAGACAGCGGCGCGGTCTACACGGCGGCCTTTACCTACTGCGCGATCATCTTTGCCGGTATCGGCGCGCAGCTGTTTTATAACTTCATCTGTTCGTTTTTGCGTGCAATGGGAGACTCGGTCACGCCGCTGGTGTTTTTGCTGTTCTCAACGATTTTAAATGTCGGACTTGATCTTCTGTTCATCCTCAGCTTCCATTGGGGCGTGGCCGGTGCGGCCATCGCGACCGTGCTCGCACAGCTCATCAGCACCGTCGGCTGCTTCCTCTACGCGTTTTCCAAATACCCCGAACTGCAGCTGCACAGGCCCGATTTTGCCATCACGAAAAACGACATTACGCAGCACATCGTACAGGGTGTGCCGCTGGGACTCCAGTTTTCTGTGCTCTCGATCGGCATCATCACGATGCAGAGCGTCATTGTCCAGTTTGACATGGAGGCAGGGCGCATTGTCTCGAGTGCGGCGCAGACGGGCTTCGGCGCGGCAAACCGGCTCCACATGCTGACAATGACGCCGCTCAACGCGTTCGGTACGGCTATGACCAGCTTCACGGCGCAGAACCTCGGCGCGAGTAAATTTGACCGGATCAGGAGGGGCTCTTTGCAGGCAGCGTTGATCATGGCGATTCTCTGCGCGCTGAGCATGGCCATTGGGCTTCTTATGACCATCGACAACGCATATTTCCACATTTTTCTCAGCGCCGACAAAATTACGCCGGAGACCATCCGCTACGGCAATACGTTCCTGTACGTCGACTATGCGACCTATCTGATGCTCGGCGGTATTTTCCTGATGCGAAACTGCGACCAGGGCATCGGCAAGGCCTCCTATGCGCTGATCGCGGGCGCGGCAGAGCTTGTGGCAAGAATCGTCGTCAGCACATACCTTCCCGCAGCCATCGTGGGCGGCGCGGTGAGCGCGTCGGCAAGCCCGCTTGCGTTCTACGGCCTGTGCGCGGCGGACCCGGCGGCGTGGCTGGTGGCGGATATCGCGCTCAGCATTCCGTTCGTCAAGAACATTCTCCGGCAGGACTACCGCTACCTCTACGGCGAGCGCCACCATCATAAGGCCGAAAAGGATTCCTGAACGGTGGGAGGCTTTTATGCAGGAAGCAGACAGCTTTTTTGCGCGCGTGTATGACGTTGTCCGGAAAATTCCAAGCGGAAAATGCGTAGCCTACGGCCAGATTGCCTGGATGCTGGGCACGCCGAGAGCAGCACGTCAGGTCGGCTGGGCCATGCGCAAATGTCCGGAGGAGCTTCCCTGGCAGCGTGTTGTAAAATCAGACGGCTCCATCGCAGGCGGCAGCTATGCGGAGCTTCGCAGAGCGCTGCTAGAGGCCGAGGGCGTGCCGTTTCTGCCGGACGGCCGGGTCGACCTTCCGGCGTGCCGGTGGGACGGCGAGGAATAAAAAACGAGCGGGCCCCCGGTCATCCGGGAGCCCGCTTTTCCAGTAGGCTTCGTAGGGGCAGACGCGGCTTCCGCCTGGCAAAATGTATTTCCAAAACGCGAAAATTTACGGCGAATTCGTAACTTCCCAATGGGGCGATGTAGGCATCGCCCCATACGCATGATTTGAAGGATTTTCGAAATTTCATAACGTGCATCCACGAATGGACGCAGAATCCGTAGGGGTGTTGTTATTTCCCACGTTGATAATTCCGGATGGCGCTCAAAAAGTCCTCGCCGTAGCGGCAGGCCTTGACCTCGCCGATGCCGGAGACGGAAAGAAGCGCGTCCATGGTCTCGGGCGCTTTTTCCGCCATGTCGAGAAGCGTTGAGTTCGAGCAGACAATGTAGGCGGGCACGTTTTCCCGCTGCGCAATTTGCATGCGCGTCTCGCGCAGCACGCCGAATAGATCGTCTGCGCCGGAGGGAAGGGAAGCGGTCTGTTTTTTTGCGCCCTTCTGAGAAGCCTTCGGCGCGGGCTCCGGCGAGGCCAATACCGGCATGAGAAGCTGCTTTCCGCGAAACAGAACGTCGCGCGCCCTTTCTTCGGGCTCCAGCGTGCTGTGCTCGGGATTGACGCGAAGATAGCCGTCTGCCTCCAGAAAATCGCACAGCGCATTCAGCTCCTGCCGCTTTTCGTGCATGAGATTATACGTCGAAATCTGGTCGAGCCCGAGCTCCAGAATGCGCTTGTCCCGGCTGCCGCGCAGCACGCGCAAAACCATCGTTTTTCCCACAAAGTAGCCGAGCTTTTCATAGATCCTGTACACGCAGGACAGCACCATCTGCGCCGGAACGGTCACATCCTGAAGCCGCCGCTCTGTTTTGCAGTTACCGCAGCAGCCGCAGCTTTCTGGGTGGCTCTGACCAAAGTAGGAGAGGATGTAGCCGCGCAGGCAGTCGGTCGTTTTGCAGTAGCCTGTCATCTGCCGCAGGCGCTGAAGCTCGCCCTCACGCACATGCTCCTGCACGTCGGGGCTTAAATCTTCGTTGCCGCCGTTCTGGATGAGAAAGCGCGCCGTCTGCACATCGCCGGGAGCGTAGAGCAAAATGCACTCGCCGCAGCTGCCGTCTCTTCCTGCGCGCCCGGCCTCCTGATAGTAGGCCTCCAAGGATTTCGGCATGTTGTAGTGGATGACAAAGCTGACGTTCGACTTGTCAATGCCCATGCCGAAGGCGTTCGTTGCGACCATGACGGTCTTGCGGTCGAAGCGAAAATCGTCCTGATTGGCGTGGCGCTCTTCCTCGGAGAGTCCTGCGTGGTAGCGTGTGGCGGCAATGCCCTTGTCATTCAGAAATTCGCACACGCGCTCAACAGAAGCTCGAGTGTTGCAGTAGACAATGCCGGCCTTTCCGTCCCGCTCGCGCACAAGCTGCAACGTTGCAGCCAGCTTGCTCGTCGGGTGCTGGACGGCAAAATAGAGGTTCGGACGGTCGAAGCCCGTGATGTTGAGAAGCGGGTTCCGGAGCCCCAGCTGCGAGATGATATCCGCGCGCACCTGCTTGGTCGCGGTGGCCGTGAAGGCGGCGACAACGGGACGTGTGGGGAGCTGCGCGATAAAGTCGGCAATTTTCAAGTAGCTGGGCCTGAAATCCTGCCCCCATTGTGAGATGCAGTGCGCCTCGTCAACGGCGAGAAGCGACACGGGAACGTGCGAAATAAGAGACAGAAAGCTCTCGTTTTCGAGCCGCTCGGGCGCGACATACAAAAGCTTATACTGCTCGCGTGCGGTTTTGGCGTAAGTCTCCCGCAGCTGCTCGAGAGACAGGGAGCTATTGAGGAACGCCGCCGGAACGCCCGCCTCCGTGAGCGCCGCGACCTGATCTTTCATGAGTGAGATGAGAGGCGAGACGACGATCGTGAGCCCCGGCAGCATAAGCGCGGGGATCTGATAGCAGATCGATTTTCCGCCGCCCGTCGGCATCACACCCAGAACGTCCCGGCCGGACAAAATCGCGTCGATGAGCGCCTCCTGCCCGCCGCGGAAGGCGCTGTGACCAAAGAACTTTTTCAGCAGCGTCCGTTTTTCCAAAGTTGATCCCTCATAGCACAGCCGCCACACAGAAGCGTGACGGCTGAAAGCATTTGTGATACAAGTCAGATTTCATCATCGTCCGGGAGCTGGAGCTCGTCGAACGCGCTTTCCGCGTCGTCGAAGATGGCCTGAATGTCGGCAAGCGTCTCCTGCAGACGGGAAAGGCCGGAGGACAGGTCGGCGGTGAGCGCGGAAATTTCCTCGCCCGCGTCGGTGTAGCGGTCCTTGGACTGCTCGCAAAGAAGACTCAGCTGCTCACGAAGCTTTCTTGCCCGCACCATGGCGTTGCGCTCGGCCTGTTCGGCGCGGCGATAGGCGGCAAGCTCCTGCTGGCTGAGATTGACCGGCGCGGCTGCTTCCGGCTGTGCGGTATCTTCGTCGGCGGGTTCCTCTTCCGCGTCCTCTTCGGAAGCAGCGTCCAGAGCGGCCTGCTCCAGCTTCAGCTGCTCAAGCTCCCGCTTGGCCATCTCCAGCTGGGAGGCAAGGGAGCTTGCTTCATCGGAAAGGGAGACGACCTGCGCCGAGAGCGCGCTGTCTTCCTCTTTCAGCTTCTCGTGCTCTGCGCGCAGATCGGAGAGCTCTGCCTGCAGGCGGGTGTTTTCGGCCAGCAGATGGTCGTTTTCGTCTGCGAAAGCCTGCTTCTCATCCTCCAGCTTTCGGAGCGCTTTTTGATGCGCGGCAGAGGTTTCTTCGATGTAATTGACAACGTCTGTGCGGGAGAACCCGCCGACCGCCGTGCGGAATCGGGAAAAGTCGGACATAAAAGCGCCTCCAATGTTTAAAAGTAAGCATAGTATATCATGACTTTCCTGAAAACACAACAAAAACAGCGCCCATTCGCCATGCTTTGACGAACGGGCGCGGGGTTATGCGGATTGCTGCAAGCGATTGCGCGGGAATGGCTTGTAGATGAGGACGCACAAAAGCGCGCTCACGGGAATCGCGACAAGAACGTCGAGCATCGAGTGCTGCTTGACAAAGACCGTGGACATGCTGATAAGAAGGCCGAACGGCAGCATCACAAGGTGAAGTTTTTTGGCCCGCAGCCGCGGCGCGTCGAAGCACGCAAGGGCCAAGGCCGCGCAGCCGATAACGTGCATGCTGGGAATGACGTTCGTGTTCGTGTCGGCGGCGTAGATCCTCTTCACCAGCCAGATGAAACAGTCGTTCTGCTGGAAATCCGTCGGGCGAAGGTCCTGCCCGTTCGGGAAGAGCATGCAGAAAATGATCGAGCCGCCGAAGCCGAAGCCGATGTAGAGCATGAAGCGCTTGAAGGCGGGCGGGTCGGTGAAGATCAAATACGCCGTCATTAAAACTAACAGCGGGTGCCACAGGCAGTACGGAACGATGAAAAACCGGCAGAACGGGATCTGATCGTCGATGGGCAGATACGACACCCAGTAGTTTTCCGTCACGAGATGCTCCGCGAGATAGAACAAAGACAGATAGACGATCCAGATGAGAAGGTACCAGAAATGGTGAAAATCGTCAATTGTCCCGATTTTCAGCTTCCTGCGAGGGCTCTTTGACATGGTCAGAATCAGTCTCCTTGTCCGTTTCTTCAATGGTTGGGATGAAGGCCTTTGCAAATTTGCCCTCGCCCCGGTGCTTGAGATAGAAGTAACCGATCACGCTGAACACGGTCGCGCCGATGAAGTTGACGAACAGGTCCTCCATCGTATCGTACAGGCCAATGTCGAGGTACCCGGTAAAGCCGAGATCCCTTCCATTGACCGCGACGGAGGTAATGCCGTCGATCGTGATGGGAATGTTGCTGTTCGTGGGGTCCAGCATCACGGACGAAATGGTGTGAACGATCGTATCCTTCTGCATGTCCATGTGGAAAAGCCTATCCATCCCGAACTCAAAAAATTCCCACAGAACACCGATCGTCATCGAAAAGCAGAATGCGGCCAGCGCCACATACACGGGCGAGAGCGTAAACTTGATCTTCGCGTCGCGGTTCAGAATGTCGATCAGCGAAAAGCCGACCGCCGCGCAGAGAAAGCCGTTCGTCGTGTGGAGCATCGTGTCCCAGTAGGGGTACTGGATGAAGTAGCTCTGGAGCTCGCCTAAGATTTCCGCTGCGAAGATGAAAAGCAGGATGATGATTTCGAGCGTGCTCGGAAGGCAGATGCCGAAGTTTTTCTGGATGAAAAACGGGAGCATGAACAGAAACAGCACCAGCACGCACACAAACGCGCTTTCATATTCCTGCCGGAGGATGGCCGACACGAGCGACACAAGAACGATGAGCCGCAGAACGAGATAGACGGCAAACACGACGGGCTGACGCCGGATGGCGGACCTGAGCTCGCCGCGTGCGTGCAGGGGCTTGGACGGCTTTTTCATGGGCAGTTCCTTTCAAGGCTGAGTGCATTATCGGTTTTTAAATTATATCCGAAGAAGGAGGAAAATGCAAACCAAAAATAGCCTGTCCGGAACCGCAAAAAACCATACGCCCTGCAAGCATCTCAGGCGGACTTTTTGCGGCGGAAGAAGACCTTCTCCACGCGCTTATATAAAAGCATCGTGAGAATCGACACAAGAACGCCCTTTAAGATATTGAACGGGACGACGGCGAAGAGAACGAGCGTCGGAAGGCTCGTGATGGCGGAGTTGACGGCGGTGCCCATGGAGATGATCGCGTCCATCGGCATACCAAAAAGCTCGGAGAACTTCGGAATGAGATACCAGGCGTTGAACATGCTGCCAAAGACGCTCATGACCGCCGTGCCGAGCGCGAGCGAGAGAATTGCGCCCTTTTTGGAAAGCGTCGCCTGATAGCAGATGGCGGCGGGCAGGACGAACGAGCAGCCAACCAGGAAGTTTGCAAGATCGCCCACAAACGCCGTCGACGTGCCCTTGATGAGAAGCTTGAGTACGATTTTCACGAACTCGCAAGTGACGCCTGCGACGGGGCCCATGTAGAACGCGCAGATCATGACGGGAAGCTCGCTGAAATCGAGCTTATAAAACGACGGCGCGAAGAAAAGGGGGATGTCCACGATGTGCAGAACCGCCGCAATGGCCGAGAACATGGCGATGAATGTGATGGCGCGCGTTTTTTTGAGGCGGTGGCGCTTTTTCATGACGAGGTACTCGGAGCCGAGCGCCGCGAGCAGAATCACCGCGACAAGCGCGAGGCTTACGCCGAGAAACGAGAGGTTTTCCTGAAGCAGCTGGAGGGTTGATGGTTTCATATGTATCACCTGACAATAAAAAAATATGCGTCCGAAGAAGCTTCTCCGGGCGCTCAATAGGCAGGCAGAAACTGGATGCATGCAAATCCAGAACCGGCCTGCGGCTATCTTCTTTCATCCAGACTATACTGTCGGTACCGGAATCACACCGGTTCAGCTTGCGCGCGCGGACTTTACCGCCGGTCGGGAATCGCACCCTGCCCTGAAGACATATGGTGGCAGCATTGCGCTGCCATGTTAAATTTCTTTGCACGTATTATACTTCTAATATGGCCAGTTGTAAAGAGGTATTTTTTCTGTTAAGATAGATTTTCAGAAATTTCTTCGCTTTCGGAAAAGAACGCGCCGGACGAGGGCTGGGCGGCGGGCATGGAAAAGCCGTGCATCACGCCGTTCTGGCGGCTGGAGGCCACATCGCCTCCGACGACGCTGTCGTTGTAGATGAGAAGCGTCGCAAAATACACGCCGTCGCTGCCGGGGTAGTTTGTGATCTGATAGACGTAGCGCGTAAGGGTTTTGCCGCTGTAGGAAAGAAGATCGTACCCCTGCGACTGCTGCAGATCGTTATAGCGAAGAAACACCTCCGACGGGTCTTCGGGCACGCGTACCTGCTGGGTTTGGACGGGCTCCACCTGAACCTCCCAGCCGAACTGCTCCAGAAACGCGACGCGCGCTTCGTTGGTGGCAACCTCCGTGATTTCCTCGGCGGTATCCGGCGGGGTATCGGAGCCTGACGATTTTTTCAGACACGTAATGAGCAGCACGACGGCGAGGATGATCAGCAGCCCGATGAGAAGTATCTTTCGTTTGGAGACTTTGGCGGTCATGATTACCATACGGTTCCCTCCAGTTTTTCAAGATCAGTCTGGTACAACCTATTGCCGCATGGACAAAAATATTCCGGGAGAAGGGGACAAACATGCAGAGACTGGATAAAATTCTATCGAGCGCCGGAGCGGGCTCGAGAAAGGACCTGCGCGCCGCCATCCGGGCGGGACGTGTGCGGGTAAACGGCGAAGTGTGCCGCGACGAGAGCGCAAAATTTGACGAGCAGGCGGCGGAAATTACGTTGGATGGCGAAGCGGTCGAGCTTCTGCGCCCGGCGCTGATTTTACTCAACAAGCCCGCGGGCTACCTCACGGCGGCGGACGACCCCCGGCAGAAAACCGTCATGGAGCTCATCCCAGAGCGCTACCGGAAATTCGGCGTCATGCCGGTCGGGCGGCTCGACAAGGACACGGAGGGGCTTTTGCTTCTGACGAACGACGGCCAATTGGCCCACCGCATCATCAGCCCCAAACACGGCGTCTGGAAAACCTATTACTGCGAGCACGAGGGGCAGGCAAGCGAGGCGGACGTGCAGGCGTTTAAAGACGGATTGCAGCTCGCGGATGGGCTTTCGTGTCTTCCGGCTGTGCTCATTCCTCTTGGCGCGGGACGAAGCGCCGTGCGCGTGCAGGAGGGAAAGTTCCATCAGGTGCGCCGGATGATGGCCGCGCGGGGCCTTCCGCTTTTTTATCTCAAGCGCGTGGCCGAAGGCGGGCTCTGGCTGGAGAGCCTCGCGCCCGGGGCCGTTCTGGAACTGGATATGGGGGAAACGGAGCGGCGCATCACAAGTTCTTGTGATTTTGACGAAAAAAAGCTGCTTGCGAATTGCGTAAGAAATTCCCAGCCCTTTGGCGGGAATGACGAAAAACTATGAAAAAGATACAAAAAAGAGCGGCCATTTTGAAATAAAATGTCAAGACCCTCTTGCGCAAATGCTAAATCCGTAGTATTATGTCAATGGTTGTTTGTGTAAAAGGTAATCAATTAGGAGGGGCTCACCATGTCCAGTCGCATTTTTCAGAGTGTCATCGTACAGATGAAGGAAGCTACCGACCGTATGATCGGCGTGATCGACGCCGACAGCAACGTCATTTCCTGTAGTGATACGTCCCTGATCGGCGAAAAATGGCCGGAGGCGGTCATCCGGCTCAACAGCGCGCCGGATTCCATTGTCGTGGTCGACAAGAAGACCTTCAAGCCGCTGGTCAGCTGGAGCGCGTATTTCGACTACGCCGTCTTCGCCGAGGGCGACGACGAAATCGCAAGAAGCCTGTGCGTCATGGCCTACGTGGCGCTCAACGGCGCGAAGACCTATTATGAAGAGAAGCATGACAAGGGAACGTTTGTCAAAAATATCATCACCGACAATATTCTGCCCGGCGATGTGTACATCCGCGCCAAGGAGCTGCATTTCGTGACTGACGTGCCGCGCGCGGTGTTCCTCATCCGGCAGGTCGGCAGAGCCGACGTTGCGTCCGTGGACGTGGTGGCGGGCATGTTCCCCGACCGGCAGCAGGATTTCGTGCTGTCCATCAACGAGACGGACATCGCGGTCGTCAAGCAGATCCAGCCGAACACCGAGCGCGAAGAGCTCATCAAGATCGCCCAGACGATCGAGCAGACGCTGCATTCTGAGCTTTTCATCAAAACCGTCATCGGCATCGGTACGGTGGCGAGCCACTTGAGAGAGCTTGCGGACTCGTTTAAAGAGGCGCAGGTCGCCATCGAGGTCGGTAAGGTCTTCGACACCGAAAAAACCATCATCAATTATGAGAACCTTGGCATCGGCCGGCTGATCTACCAGCTGCCGACGACCCTGTGTGAGATTTTCCTTTCTGAGGTCTTCAAGAAGAACTCCATCGACACGCTCGATCAGGAGACGCTCTTTACGATCAACAAGTTCTTCGAGAATAACCTCAACGTCTCCGAAACGTCCAGAAAGCTGTTCGTTCACAGAAACACGCTGGTCTACCGTCTCGAGAAGATCAAGAAGCTCACCGGGCTCGATCTGCGCGAATTTGACGACGCAATCATCTTCAAGGTCGCGCTGATGGTCAAGAAGTATCTGGTTTCGCGGGAAAACCGCATCATCTGATGCGTGCGCCCGGAAGCCTTACGTCTGGAGAAGAATATGATCGAGTTAACAAATGTGGTAAAGACATACGACACGGGCACAAGAGCCCTGAACGGCGTGTCTTTGAAAATTGAAGACGGGGAGTTCGTCTTTCTGGTCGGCCCCTCGGGCTCCGGAAAGTCCACGATTATCAAAATCCTCACCGCCGAGCTTCAGCCGACCGAGGGCAGCGTCAATGTCAACGGCTTCGCGCTCGAGAAAATCAGAAACCGCGCCATCCCGTATCTGAGAAGAACGCTTGGCGTCATCTTTCAGGATTTCCGGCTGATTGAAAACAAGTCCGTCTATGACAACGTGGCCTTTGCCATGCGCGTCATCGGCGCGCCCGAGCGCGAGATCAAAAAGCGCGTGCCGTATGTGCTGGAGCTGGTCGGTCTGGAGAATAAGGGCCGGCGGCTTCCCAATGAGCTTTCCGGCGGCGAGCAGCAGAGAGTCGCCATCGCACGGGCGCTGGTCAATAACCCCAGCATGATCATCGCCGACGAGCCGACGGGAAACCTCGACCCCGCGCGGTCGCTGGAGATTATGATGCTTTTGGAGCAGATCAACGCCCTCGGCACGACAGTCATGGTGGTTACCCACGAAAAGGAGCTTGTCAACCGCTTTACAAAGCGCGTTGTCGCCATCAACGAGGGCAAAATCATCAGCGACGGAATGGATGGGTATTATCTCAATGAAGAAGAATAATATTGGTTATCTGCTGCGAGAGGGATTCAAGGGCGTGTTTCTGCACGGCTTCATGTCCTTCGCGGCCATCTGCGTGACGGTGGCGTGTCTGATTATCATGGGCACGTTCAGCCTCATCCTCTATAACCTGCATGTGATGATTCTGGACCTCGAGCAGGAAAATGAAATTCTGGTCTACATCGACGAGAATTACTCCGAGGCCAAGGCAAAATCCGTCGGCTCGCAGATCAATCTCATTTCAAACGTACACGAGGCAAAGTTTGTCTCCCGCCAGCAGGCGCTCGACGAGTTCGTCGCCACGCAGAATGATGCGGAGCTCTTCGCGGGCATCGAGGCCGACACCCTGCGCGACCGGTTCGTCGTGACGCTGGAGGACAACAGCCTCATCACGCAGACCAAGCAGATGCTCGAGCAGATCGACGGCGTGTCGGAGGTCGTGGCGCACGATGAGATCGCAAACGGCTTCCAGACGGTGCAGAAGGTCCTGAACATCGCGGCGATGGTCATCATCGTGGTGCTCTTTGTCGTGTCGATGTTCATCATCTCGAACACTATCAAGCTTGCCATGTACTCGCGCAGTCAGGAGATCGCGATCATGAAGATGGTCGGCGCGACGAACAGTTTCATTCGGCTGCCGTTCGTGGTCGAGGGCCTGATTCTGGGCTTTATCAGCTCGCTTGTCGCGTTCTTTCTCGAGTGGGGGCTCTATGACTTCCTCGCGTCCAAGATCGCGCAGATCGACACCCTGCAGCTCATTACGGTTGTGCCCTTTGCCGAGTGCATCGAGATCGTCGCGATCGCCTACGCCATCACGGGCTTTGTCGTCGGCGTGTTCGGCAGTATGCTTTCCATCCGCAAGTTCCTGCGGGTGTAATGGGTAATTTGGAGGAACAATATGAATTCTGGAAAACGGAACACGGCACGAAAGGTCATCTGCCTTGTGCTGGCGGTCCTGATCCTTGGCTCGCTGGTATCGGGCGCACTTATCATGACGGTTGGTGCGGCGAGCTCAAAGGAAATTGAAAAGGAGCTTATTGCGCTGCGCGAAGAGCAGGCCGAGCTCAAAAAGCAGAGCGATGCGCTCCAGTCGTCCATCAAGGACAATCAGGCCAAGACGCAGACGCTCGTAGAAAAGAAGGCGGATATCGACCAGCAGATGGAGATGTCCCGCCAGTCGATCGAAAACCTCAACGAACAGATCCAGCAGTACAGCCTTCTCATCGCGCAGAAGCAGGACGAGCTCGAGCAAACCGAGGCCGAGGAGGCGCGGCTCAACGAGCAGTACAAGACCCGCCTGCGCTCGATGGAGGAGACGGGCAAAATTTCCTACTGGTCGATCCTGTTTGGCGCCAGCAGCTTCTCCGATCTTCTCGACAAGGTCAATATGATCAACGAGATCGCCGAGTCCGACAAGCTGATGCTCGAAAAGATGGCAGACGTTGCCGCGCAGATCGCGACTGAGCGCGCAGAGCTCGAGACCCAGATGGATGATCTCGAGCAGGCAAAGAACGATCTTGCTGAGCAGCAGACAGAGATGGAGAAGCAGAGAGCCGAGTCTGACCAGCTGATTTTGCAGATGGCCGCAGAATACGACTCCATGTCGGAAGAGTATCAGAACTACGAAAAACTCGAGGACGAGATGTCCGCGCAGATCAAGAAGACCGAGACGGACTACTTTAACGCGCTCTCGAAGGAAGAGGCGGCGCGGCAGGCAGAGCTGAACCGGCAGAACAACAATAAGGTCCCGTCGAACAGCGGAAGCTCCGGCTCCGCAGCATCTTCGACAGGAGGCTTCCTGTATCCGCTTCCCTATGCGGTTCCGATCACCGACGCGTATGGCTACCGCATCCACCCGCTGAGCGGCACGTATAAGTGGCACAACGGCGTGGACCTCGCGGCAGGCTCCGGTACGGCGATTTATGCCACGCAGTCCGGCACCGTGACCTCCGCCTGCTACAATGAAGCCTACGGCAACATGGTCACGATCAACCATGCCAACGGCTACTCGAGCCTGTACGGTCACATGACGAACTACATCGTCTCCGTGGGCGACTATGTGACGCAGGGTCAGACCATCGGCTACGTCGGCTCGACCGGCTGGTCGACCGGCCCACATCTACACTTCACGATCTACTACAACGGCTCGGACGTGAACCCGATGAACTACGTGTCCATGCCGTAACGAGAACCTTGCTTTTTCCGCACCCACAGCCCGGATTCGGGCTGTGGGGCAGATTTTTACTGGGATATATTCTTCAAACCGGGAGGGCTTATGAAAAAATCGCAGAAAATCCTGCTTGTTGTGCTGTGCGTGTTCGCGCTTGCGGCGATTCTGGGGATTACGTGGATGACGGCGTCCCGCGTGACCTCCGCGCAGATTTACGGGGAGCTTCAGGCCATGCCCGTCACGAATAAGACGAGCGAAATTTCCGCGTATCTGGACCGGTTCTTTATTGACAGCTACGACGAGGAAACGCTCGCCGATGCGGCGGCCAGCGCAATGGTCACAGCAACGGGCGACCGTTGGAGCTACTATCTGAGCGCCTCGGAATACGAGACCTACAAGGAGACCATGAACAACGCCTACGTCGGCATCGGCATTACGATTATTGTTGACGAGGACGCGGGCGGGCTTCGCATCGAATCGGTCACAGCGGATAGCCCTGCGTATAAAGCGGGTCTTCAGGTGGGCGATATCATCCTCGAGGCCGAGGGCCAGAAGACCATTGAGCTTGGCACGACCGGCACGCGCGACATTGTCCGGGGCGAAGAGGGAACGAGCGTGCATTTGAAGGTCCAACGCGAAGACGAGACGTTCGAGTGTGACGTGCTGCGCGAGAGCATCAAGGTCGACGTGGCGACCTGCCGGATGCTGGACAATGATATCGGCTGCGTGAAGATCAATAACTTCGATACGCGCTGCTTCGAGGAGACGAGCGCGTGCATCGACGAATTGCTATCGCAGGGCGCGAAGGCACTTTTATTTGACGTGCGCTTCAACGGCGGCGGATATAAAGACGAGATGGTGAAGCTTCTCGATAAGCTCCTGCCAGAGGGAACCGTCTTCCAGAGCGAGGACTACGCGGGCAAAACGCAGACTGATACGTCGGATTGCGCGTGCATCGAGCTTCCGATGGTCGTGCTCGTGAACCGGGACTCTTACTCGGCGGCGGAATTTTTCGCTGCGGCGCTTCAGGAATACGACTGGGCGAAGGTCGTGGGCGAGAAGACCTGCGGCAAGGGCAATTTCCAGACCGGCTTCCCGCTTTCCGACGGCTCGTATCTCAATATTTCCATCGGCAAATATTACACCCCGCAGGGAAGGAGCCTGACCGATATCGGCGTGACCCCGGACGAGGAAATTGAGTATGACGACGAAACGTACGCCAAGCTCTATTATGGCCAGCTGCCGGACGAAGAGGATACGCAATTGCAGGCGGCAATCGGCATTTTGACGGACGAAATCTCTTGACATCGCGTAGTGCGGATTATATAATCTATTCGCTGTCAATTCAGGCTTGTAACCGCGAAAAAAGCGGATTTTTACCATGGAGGTTGATATAAAAATGGCAAAGGAATTCAAAATCAGCACACTGCGGCTCAAGGAGCTCGAGCAGGAGCTGTTCTATCTCAAGACGACCCGCGAAAAAGAGGTTGCCGAGCAGATCAAGGAAGCGCGTTCGTTCGGTGATCTGTCCGAAAACAGCGAATACGACGAGGCCAAAAACGAGCAGGCCAAGCTCTATGGCCGCATTGCGGAGGTTGAGAACATTCTTGCGCACGCTGTGATCATCGACGAGAACGAGGACGCAGAGGGCAAGATCGGCCTTGGCTGCACGATCAAGGTGCTCGACATGGAGACCGAAGAGGAAGAAATCTACGCCATTGTCGGTTCGCAGGAGGCAAACCCCATGGAGTGCCGCATCTCGGACGACTCTCCGTTCGGCAAGGCGCTGCTTGGCCATACGGTCGGCGAGATCGTCGAGGTCGAGGCCCCGATCGGCACGCTGCGCTATAAGATTTTGAGCGTGGAACGATAAGAAAAGAACCAGAATTTACGATAGAATTGAGGGAAAACGATGGAGCAGGAAAAGAAGAACCAGAACCAGCCTGCCGCGCAGGAGCCTTCCGTCGGCGACCAGATCAAGGTGCGCCGGGAGAAGCTGGCAAGCTTACAGGCCGAGGGACGAAACCCGTTTGAGATCACGAAATTTGTCCAGACCACCAACAGCGCGGAAATCAAAGCGCATTTTGACGAGATGGAGGGCAAGCCTGTTTCCATCGCCGGACGGCTCATGTCCAAGCGCGGCATGGGCAAGGTCTCCTTCTGCGATCTGCAGGACAAGGAGGGCCGCATCCAGCTCTACGCCCGCAAGGACGAGATGGATGAGGAGGAGTATAACCGCTTCAAGAAGTACGACATCGGTGATATCGTCGGTATTGAGGGGGAGGTGTTCCGGACGCAGCGCGGTGAAATGTCCGTGCGCGCGAAGAAAATTACGCTCCTTTCGAAGTCCCTGCTTCCGCTTCCTGAGAAGTTCCATGGCCTCACGGATAAGGAGACCCGCTACCGTCAGCGCTATGTGGACCTTATTGTGAACCCCGAGGTCAAGCGGAACTTCATCATCCGTTCGCAGTTCATCAAGCACCTGCGCGATTATCTCGACAACATGGGTTATATCGAGGTCGAGACCCCAGTTCTCAACACCATTGCGGGCGGCGCTGCGGCAAGACCCTTTATTACCCACCACAACACGCTCGATATCGATATGTACATGCGTATCGCAACCGAGCTCCCCTTGAAGCGCCTGATCGTCGGCGGCATGGACAGAGTCTATGAAGTCGGCCGCATTTTCCGTAATGAGGGCATGGACCCGAAACACAACCCCGAGTTCACGACTGTCGAGCTCTATCAGGCCTACGCCGACTTCCACGACATGATGGACATCGCCGAGGGCGTTTATACGACGTTTGCCCAGAAATATCTCGGTACGTATGAGCTCGAGTGGATGGGCGAAAAGGTCGACCTGACGCCCGGCTGGCCGCGGCTGACAATGATCGAAGCCGTCAAGAAGTACGTCGGCATTGACTTCGGCGCTATTTCCGACGATGCGGAGGCCGTTGCGGCGGCAAAGGCAGTCGGCGTGGAGCTGGCGGAGGCTGCCGAAAAGACGTGGGGCAACGCGCTCTATGCCTGCTTCGATCAGAAGGTCGAAGAGCAGCTGGTGCAGCCGACGTTCATCACGATGTACCCGGTCGAGGTCTCGCCGCTTACCAAGCGCAGCCCAATCGACCCGAGACTCACCGAGCGCTTTGAGTTCTTCATCTGCCGCGCAGAGATGGGCAACGCCTACTCCGAGCTCAACGACCCGATCGACCAGCGCGAGCGGTTCATGAAGCAGGTCGAGCAGCGTGAGCGCGGCGACGATGAGACCGAAATGCTCGACGAGGATTTCCTCACCGCTCTGGAATACGGCATGCCCCCCACGGGAGGTATGGGTATGGGCATCGACCGCGCGGTCATGCTCTTTACCGGCGCGGACACGATTCGCGATGTGATCCTGTTCCCGACAATGAAGACCCTGGAACCAAAGCGGGCTGAAAACAAAGCCGAAAAAGCAGCGGTAAATGGTTCTGCAGAGGCTGCAACCGTGTCCGCGCCAAGCGTACAGATTGATCTTTCCAAGGTGAAAATCGAGCCTTTGTTTGCAGATGATGTAGACTTTGAGACATTCAGCAAGTCTGATTTCAGAGTGGTTAAGATCGAAGCCTGTGAGGCAGTGCCGAAGTCCAAGAAGCTCCTGAAATTCACACTGAATGACGGAACAGACCGGAAACGCACCATTTTAAGCGGTATTCACGAGTATTACGAGCCGGAAGAGCTGGTTGGTAAGACCTGTGTGGCAATCACAAACCTGCCGCCGAGAAAGATGATGGGTATTGATTCCGAGGGTATGCTGATTTCCGCAGTGTACGAGTATGACGGACGGGAAGGCTTAAATCTTTTGATGCTGGATGACAGTATTCCGGCAGGAGCAAAGCTGTACTAAAGAGGTCATTTACTACAAAAAATCGCGTTACTACAACTTTTCTACAACTTTTGCGCGAGACCCTACGAAACCGGATGAAGCAATATGAAAGGCGGATCTGCTTATAAAATGCAGATTCGCCTTTCTTTTTACATCAGCTTCATGTTCACACTAATGTTTTTTGCCTTCTCCTGCATATTCTCTTGTGTGATATGGGTGTAGATGTCCATTGTAGTAGAGAAATCGGCATGCCCCATGACTTGCTGAATGAATTTAACATCGTTGGTGCTTTCGCAGAGCCGGGTACAGAAGGTGTGCCGCAAGTTGTGAACACTAAAATGAGGGAGCAGATCCGGTTCACGGTCTTCCAGTTCAGCCTGATCCATTTCCTCCATGTTGTAAGTTACGCTGATTCTCTCAATCGCCCGATTGATATTGTGGGCGCTCATGAATGAGCCGGTTCGGTTGCGGAAAACAAAACCGTGAACTCCTCCTAACACCAGTTGATCGTCTGGATACAATGCGTCGATGGTTTCAATCTGGAGGCGAAGCTGCTCGGCCACCTCTGGATAGAGGATAGGGATAATTCGTGTACCGCTCTCAGTTTTGGGAGTGGTAATGTGAAATCCGGCTTTTCCGTCAATGACCCGGTAGATTAAGTTGTGGTTGACCGAGATTGTGTTTTCGCTCAAGTTAATATCGCTTTTGGTAATGCCGGTACATTCTGCTACACGCATTCCTGTTCCAAGGAGCACAGTCATGATGGGGAGCCAATGGCTGTATGTAGGGGACTTGGCAATAAAACGCAGGAAATTCTGCTGTTGCGTTTTAGTGAGTGCGATCCGCCGTTTAGGCTTTGGAGCGCTGCCGTCCGTCTTGAGCTTGCGGTAAATGCCCTTGCTGGGATTTTTGCGGATGTAATCGTCGTCCACGGCCATTTCAAGCGTAGGGTGAACAATGGTGTTGATGCTCTCCAGTGAGTTGATAGCAAAACCGTGTTTCAGCAGTTTGGTATAAAACGCGAGAATATCACTTCTGTGGATTTGTGGCAGAGGCATGTTAGCGAAAGGCTCTTCTTTCACATAGAAGTCCCACAGGTAAAGATAATTTGCTCTGGTGGAGGGCTTCAGTTTGATGTTGTTATTCATGTAGACCTTGAACATATCATTCAGGGTAAGCTTCATGGCTTCCTGAGTACGGATGCCATCATCCTTATCTTTGTTGATCTGCTTTTCTTTGACACGAAGACTTGCGAGATCGGAGTCGTAAAGATATTTCTTTTTAGTGCCTAATTTGTAGACATACATATAGCTGCCATCTGCCCGTTGTGTTTCTCCGGGCCGAAGATTTCGTCCTTTGTTGTCTTTTCTCACTTTTGCCATTACTGGTACCTCCTGATTATAAAAGTGTAGTGCGCCTTACTGGCATGGTTATTTAGCCGGAAATATCATAAAGATATTCTTTGATACGCTGGACACTCCATAGGACACGGGTGTTCATGGTAATGCGTGCATTGGCAAGATCCCCAATCTGTACCGCAGTGTGTCTTCCACAGCACAACAGTTTGCAAAGGGTATCGGTATCAACAGCCAAGCACTGCTCCGGCGGTAGGTCATTCGGTTTTCTTTTCTCCATAATCGTCCTCCTTTTTTCGATTACAATGATCCCTTACGATTTGTAGAAGAAGGTTTTCAACAAAAACAATGAAAACGGTCTTGAGGTCAGGAGGTATTGAAAAACAAAAGAACTCTAATGGGGCCATTTCCTACGCCAGAACGGTTCTGCCGTGTATTTCAGGCTGCTGCTGTGCAGCATTTCGATTATGGGCGCGCTTCTGTGGTCATCGCACACTGTCCAGAATTCCTGTATAACTCCCCATAGAGGTTATGAACTTGTCAAGGTACTAAAAGAGCGTAGGGATCATCCGGTATTACCAAATGATCCGATACATCCTATAAATAGGCTGGGAAGAAAGAACTTCTGCAAAGAGGAAAGAAAATTTAAAGAAAATCCAAAAATCAATATATAGAATGTTGGAATTGACAAACACTATATATTGTGTTAAAATTGCAATGTAATTGATTTTTGTGCGTTGCCCGTCAGGGTACACAGGCTTTAGGGCTTGTGTTGCGGAGTAATGACTGCATTGCACACGCTGTTAAGTTTGTACTTGTGTCAGTAGTATCACTGCGCCTTTTCAGGCCGGTATATTACTGGCTTTTTTATTTTACGGGATTTACCCACCATTGCGAGAATGACACCGGTTCATAGGCAACTATGGACACCAGGCTTTATGCCGTCTGTCATTCTCGCTTTTTTATTGCCTGTAAGCCTGAAAGGGCTTTAAGGATAAATCAAAACTGAGAAAGGCAGGTCATGTACATGAATGTGAAGCAGAAAAGAAAGCAGAATGGTCGGCGGGTCAAGTCGGCACACTCCACGGACTGGAAGATGAAGAGACAGGCAGTATCTTCGCTCCGGCTACGAAATGTTGCACCAATGACGAGGGCGGTTATTTTGCCCCGAAGATCACGAAGGGGGATTTGATATGTCTGGCAGCAATAGTGCTGAACGAAAGCGGTATGAACCGCTGGTGCTGGTAGAAACGGCAGATCTTTCAGAAGAAGACTGGCTGGATTACCGGCGCCGTGGAATCGGCGGCAGCGATGTATCGGCGATTTTTGGCACTTCTCCATTCCGGACAGCCAGGGATCTGTACTACGACAAACTGAACATAGCGTCAGTGGAAGATGATGAGGGCAACTGGGTTGCCATGGAAATGGGGCATTTGCTGGAGCCTCTGGTAGCAAAGATATTCGAGCGGAAAACTGGATATCGGGTCTACCAGATCAAAAAGATGTTCCAGCACCCACAGTATCCTTGGATGCTGGCTGATGTGGACTACTTTGTGGAACTGCCGGATGGCACCACAGCAATCCTTGAGATCAAGACCACAAACTATAATGCCAGAGATAACTGGTGGATGAATGGGAAGGAGACGGTTCCAGTCTACTATGAATCTCAGGGGCGTCATTATATGGCGGTAACGGATCTTGACCGATGTTTCTTTTGCTGCCTGTATGGTAACAACGAGGAAGAAGTTATTATCCGGGAGGTCAAACGTGATTTCGAGTACGAGGCTGAGATGGTCTTTTTGGAGCAGTATTTCTGGGAAAACCATGTGCAGCGCCATGTGCCGCCGCCCTATACAGAAAGTGGGGCCTTGATCATTGAGAGCGCACGCAAACACTTTGGTCCGGCAGATAAAAATGCTCCGGCCGTTGCACTCGACCTGGATATGACTGCAAAACTCATGCAGTATTTGCGTCTTCTGGATGAAAAGAAAAATGCAGAGGTGTACTCCAAAGAAATCGACAAGGATATTCAGCGTCTGAAGGCCCTGTTGATTGCGGAAATGGGTACCAGCTGTACTGCGATCTGTGAGCAGGAGGGCGTGAACTATACGGTTACCTATACCCCTGTTCGCAAGTCCATCATCGACAAGGATAACCTGCTTCGGTTGAAACTGGAGCATCCGGATATTTACGAGCAGTTTGTTACAGTATCCGAATCCAGACGGTTCAGCGTTAGAGCCTCAATTATGGAGGCCGCTTAGTGAGGTGAAAAAAGGATGAATTGTATTGGAACCTACGACGGGACGATTTTTTATAATCCTGCCAATAAGTTTTGTATCGTCAGTGTAAAGACCGCAGACCAGAGCGTGCCTGCCGAGGCCAGGTCAAACAGACGGTACAAAGACCATTTGATCCGCTTTACAGCTGTGGGGTATGAGATTCCACGGACAGATGCGGTAGAGCTGGAACTGGATGGTGAATGGACAAAGGGCAAGTATGGTGTCCAACTCCAGGTGGAGCAGTGGCGTGAAATTGTGCCCAGAACAAAAAACGGCGTAGAGGGCTATCTTGCCTCCGGGCTTATCAAAGGGATTGGTCCTAAAACTGCCGCAGACATTGTGGAGCGGTTCGGTGTGGCCACACTGGATATTCTGGAACACCAGCCGGAGCGGCTGTTGGAGATCCGGGGTATTACGGAAAATAAATTGGAGGACATCAGAGCCTCTTATGCAGAAAACCGTATGCTCCAAGGAATTATGACTTTGCTGGCGCCATTTAAGATTACTCCCAAGACAGCATTGAAAATATATCAATATTTCGGCCCAACCAGCGTAGAGATTTTGGAAAAGAGCCCATTTGAGCTTTGCCAGATCTCCGGCTTTGGATTTCGGCGGGTAGATGCAATCGTACAAAAGAGCGGGGGTGATCTCCATGACCCTATGCGTATCAAAGGGGCTGTCTTTTGTGCGTTAGATGAAGGCAAGAGTAAACGAGGCCATCTGTACATCAGTTCTGAAGAACTGGAGAAATCAGCGCTGAAGCTGCTCAATGAGAAGATACCTGTACCGGAGCTTCGCCTGCATCAGCAGGAAGTCAGGGATATGATGCAGGAAATGATCCTGAATGGAGCAATCGTTTCTGTGAAGGATAATATCTATCTTCCCAGAGTGTTTGCCCAAGAGGACGAAACGGCGCGCCGGATCGCCCAGCGTCTGGTCGCCCAGATGCCAGTAGAGCATATTGCGCCGGTGCTGGAACAGGTCAAGGTTGAAATGGGGCTGCGCCTGTCTGCACAGCAGGAGGCTGCGGTCTATGCAGCATTTAGGCATGGCTTGTCAGTGATTACGGGTTCTCCTGGTACTGGTAAAACAACAGTGCTGCGGACGATACTTGAGGTTTACCGGCGGCTGCACCCTGATGGCAAAATTGCTCTTATGGCGCCTACCGGTCGGGCAAGCCGCAGGATGTCGGAGAGCACCGGCTTTGAGGATGCCCGGACATTACACAGTGGTCTGGGACTGACCAGTGAAGAGGATGAGGGTAGCCGGAACAGAAAGTCAGAGCCACTGTCGGCCGATTTAATCATTGTGGATGAGTTTTCCATGGTGGATATGTGGCTTGCCGAGAAATTCTTTGAGCGCATGAAGGCAAATGCCAGAATCGTGCTGGTAGGCGACCCAGATCAGCTTCCCAGCGTAGGAGCCGGAAATGTTTTCCGTGAGATCATCGAGACCCAAATCGTCCCGGTAACGGTGCTGGATCAGATTTTCCGTCAGTCGAAGGACAGTCTGATTGCCTATAACGCCAAATTTATCAACGAGGGCAATACCAAACTGTTTTATGGACCGGATTTTGTTTTCGTGTCTGGTGATAGTCAGGAAGACACCGCTGAAAAGATTACAGAACGGTATTGTTTGGAGATACAGGAGAGTGGCATTGAGAATGTGCAGATTCTTTCACCTTTCCGTTCAGAAGGCGCCGCGTCGTCGGAACAGCTGAATGAAACCATTCGTGAATTGGTCAACCCATTCCGCTCTGCGGAGGAAGAAATCAAGTTTGGCCCCAGGATCTTCCGGGTCAATGACCGCATCATGCAGACCAAGAACACAGAAAAGGTCTCTAATGGAGATCTGGGCTTCATCCGGTATATTAAGGACACTGACCAGGGTAAAAAAATCGGCATGGATTTTGGCGCTGGCAGAACACTGGAATACGGCGTAGATGATTTGAGCAATGTGGATCTGGCGTATGCCACTACAATCCACAAGGCTATGGGCTCTGAGTATGAGACCGTCATTATGCCGCTGCTCAAAGCGCACACCATCATGATGTACCGTAATCTGCTCTACACCGGAATCACGCGTGCCAAAAAGCGGGTGGTGCTGATTGGGCAGAAACAGGTATTGTTTATGGCAATCCATCGTAATGAGATCGGCAAGCGAAATACGCTACTGGGTATGCGCATCCAGATGTATTTCAAAGCCTACGCAAAGAAAGCCGGCATCCCCATTCCGGCTGCGTTGGAAGAGCAATTAAAGAACGCAAGTTAAAAAAGAGAGGTCAGGTGCAGAAATGGCACTTGGCGTCTCCTATTTTTATGTCAGAAAGGAGTTTCCAACATGAATGAAAAAAGTAATCCGATGCCTATGATGTACAAAACAATTCCGGCAGTGGCAGAACTGAACAAGGTACCTGGCTTTGATCCGCTCAAATTTCTGCGCCATAAGGTGTCCAGAAAGACCAATGAGGAAATGCTGCAGTTGGAGTTGCCCTATCAGAAACTGTGGTTCCGTCTGCGCCACCCCCAGGGCCGCATGAAACTGACTACCCTGAGGATCACGGAACAGCTTGCGATTATGGAGGCCAGAGTTTATCTGGACCGCAGTGATGCAGAGCCTATCAGCAGTTACATCTCGCAGCACAGTGCGGAAGAAGGTACCGATTATGTGCAGGCTGCCCAGGATGAGGCATTGAGTGCTGCGCTGTCGGATGCCGGTTTCGGTTTGCAGTTTGCCGATGTTGCTGTTGACAGTACGGGCAAGGTGTTTGGAAGTAGTATTCCGCTTTCCGGGGCGGCTTCTATCCAGCAGCCAATGCCGGATGCGGCACAGAGGCCCGTAGAAGCCTCTGGAGCGGCGTTGCGGCAATCTGGCGGGGGAAGTTCATGCCCGACTGGAAAGAGCGCCTCAGAGCGTCGTAGAGCGCCGTAATGCGCCTGCGCGTCCGACCTCTATCCAGAAACCTGCGGCAAAGCCGGTTCAGAATGAACAGCCCCCGGTTTCTCCGGTACAGCCCACTGTCCAGCAGATGGCTGCAGAAGAGAAGGAGAATATGGATACGCTGCCTGTCGGCAAGGTAGAGGAGAATGCTCCCAATATGGAGCTGCCGGTACCCAACCGTGAGGTTACATTGGATAGCAGTCCAAAACAGGATGATGTGTCTGAGCAGCCGGCCGCACCCGTATTCCAATCGGATGAACCGGAAGAACTGCCTGTGGCGCCTGTTGTTCAGCAGGAAGCACCTAATCAGCCCCTGGCGCCTTCTTATACGGAGAGCACTCCGGTAGAAGATATCTTGAAGGTAATGACCTTTGAAGAAGCGCAGAATGTGGTGGTGGATAGCGGTCTGAGCAAAGGAAAAACCATGGCAACAGTTGCCAAGGAGCGTCCGGTGAGTCTGAAATTCTATCTCACCCCTGGTAACAAGAGTACCAACAATATCGTTCGTGCTGCGGCGCAGATCATGCTCGATGGTATGGCCGCACAGAAAGCCGGATGATAAGCAGCCCCATCTATGGGGCCAAGAAGGGAGGGAGAACAGATGGACTCATATCCAGGAGATTTTCCGTTCGGTATTATGGATGTAGTGGAACTTCTACATCTGCGAATCAGACGCCGACAGGCAAACAGTGTATATGTGGATTGCCCGTTTTGTGGTGACCGCCGCGGCAAGATGAATGTGAATTTCGTCAAAAATGTCTGGCGGTGCAATTATTGTGATGAGCATGGCGGTATGCTTGCGCTTTATGCGCGGCTAAACAATACGACTACATCCGATGCGTATTGGGAGATAGGAGAAGCCCTGTGCAACGATTTTCACAGGGAACGGCCGAACTCTGGATATGAGATGGCAGGAAACCAGCAGGCTGGTACTGGGTCCCCGGTTTCGGGGACTCAGACCGACCTTGCCGGATATGAGAGGAGGGGCGAACTAAAAACAGTGCAGCAAGCAGAACGGGCCAGCGGACAGGAAATCCATCAAACGCTTTCGCTGCTGCTCGCTATGCTGCCTCTTCAGCCTGCCCACCGCAACCATCTGCACTCCCCAAAACGGGGACTGTCGGATGAACAGATTGATAGGATCGGGTTCAAGAGCACTCCACCCCCATTCCTTTGCCGCTCCATTACCGAGCGGCTGATGAAACAGGGATGCAAGGTGGAGGGAGTGCCCGGCTTTTATCTGGATGACAGCGGGCGCTGGACCATGAACTTCTACCGAAAAAACGCAGGGATTTTGATTCCGGCTGTGGGATACGACGGTATGATACACGGCCTGCAGATCCTTTTGGATATTCCGCTCAAGCAAAAAGATGATCCGCCGGATAAGGCAGGAGCCAAATACATCTGGTTTTCGTCCTCGTCCAAAAATATGGGTGTTACATCCGGGAGTCCGGTACATTTTATAGGAGATCCATCTGCCCGGGTGGTCTATGTCATTGAAGGACTGCTGAAAGCAGACATCTCACACTGCCTGACAAACCGGACTTTTGTGGCGATTGCCGGTGCAAACAACACCAGCCAGTTGGATACGCTGTTTGCACTGTTGGCACAGAATGGCACTGAGGAGATCATTGAGGCTCATGATATGGATAAGTACAGTAACCAAATGACCTCTAATGGGGCATCTAAGATCTATCTGATGGCCCGAAAAAATGGAATGGCATGTCGTCGGCTGACCTGGAATCCGAATTATAAAGGGTTTGATGATTGGCAGCTTGCCCTTCGGGAGAAAGAACAGAAGGAAAAGGAGGTGCAGAGAATGAATTTTAAGCAGCAATATCTGTGCGGTAAGTGTGATTTTACCTATATAGATGGCTGCGTCGAGCTTTGGCACACCAGAGCGGAGAAAGATTTGGACCTGACAGAGTATCTGGGGCTGACAAAGGAAGAGTATCAGATATTTCTTGCTCAAGGCAATCAGGCGCTGAAGGATATTCTGGACAGCCAGAGAGTTTTCCGGAGATTTTGCATTTACCAGCTTTGCCTGGGTGAGACACAGACGGTACCTTTCGCGTTCAAGCAACTGGATGCACTGCGTAAGGCTGGATATGAACAGCCGCCTGCCGCCGCCTATCAGACGGTATGGAGCGCAGAGGTCTGTTGCCCAAAGGGTCAGAATGACATGGAAGTGCTGGGGCGTCTGTTCCTGGACTACAATGAACATTTGCCGGAAGATTACAGAGGTCGTCCGTTGGCTCCATCTGATGTGGTGGAACTGGACTGCCAAGGCAAACGCACATACTTCTATGTGAATGACTGCCGGGATTTTGCACCGGTACGCTTCTCCCCATTCTTGTGTAAAAGACTTCCGGAGCCTGCTCAAAAACAGGAATGAAGGGATAGGGGTCAGATGCGTATTGCAGAAAAGAAGAAAAGTCAGATTGCAGCACTGTATGAGCAGTGTTCCGGCCTTCCGGCAGATGTCAGAAGTTGTCTGGAGAATGGCTACTTTACCGTAACGGTACCTCCGCCATGGAATATGAGCAATCAAAAGGTTGCGCAGGAGGTGCAGGACAAAATCAAGGAATGGTCAAGGCAGTATACTGGCGTGGTCTGCTACTGTTTTGACAGCTTCAGCACACTTTTATATGTGCTGTGAGCAACACACAATGGCATGGAAAGGATCATAACGGCCTGCTCCATGCCTTTTTTGCGAAAGGAGATTTTACAATGGGTGTTTTTTCAGAAATAGCAATGGAGCAGCAAAACGGTATGTTCGATTCGTCTGCAGCCTTTGAGGATGATGAAGCCTTTGAGCTGGAGGAGATGGAATCTTTGCCTGTGCCGCCTGTAGGTACAGACACTGTCCCAGTATCGGCGGCTTCGGTTTGTGCCGGTGAGACTGCTTTGGCTGATGCAGAGGAGGAACCTACGGATGAAGTAGCGCCTGCTGGGGAAGAGAAGTCTGCTGAGGAGGGGAATTCGGCACAACCGCCCGCCGCAGAAGATGAAGAAAAAAAGCGTGCGGAGCATGAGGCGGCTGAAGCCCAGCGCAAAGCGGAATTTGACGCCAAACAGCAGGCGAAGAAAGCCGCAGAGCAGGAGCAGATCGCCCGTCTGGAAGCGATGAGTGATGAAGAAGTAATCGCGGCCTCTACCCAGCGGGTAAGTACTGATGTGGAAAAACTGACGCGGCGCAATATGAAGGAGTGTGTGTCCGAGCATATTCAGATGCTCTGTATGGAAGATACGGCGTTTGCCCGTCTGACAATGCATCCGAAAAAGAACATGATTCGCTGTTTCCAGTACATCAACCGGAAAGCCTGGGATTATGTACAGGATGAACTAAAAGCAAGCGGAACCCGCCCTGGTCCCGGACAGCAGGCGTATGGCTGCGATGTGCCGGATGATCTGTGCTATCAGTGGGCGGAAGATTATTTCCGTGACCCTGATGCCAAGGAAGACCATGAGGATGAGGAAAAGTTTGTTCCCAAGCCGTATGCTGGGAAGTCCTCTGCAAAGAACAAACCCAAGAAGGCGGCAGAGAAGAAAAAGACGGAACCCAAGTCGGCACCCAAGCAGGAGGAAAAAAAGCCTTCTCAGGATGGGCAGATGTCGCTGCTGGATTTTGGTATGGCAAAGGCAGGCTGAACCGGCAAAGGAGGAAAAATGCAGAATGATTGCTTATAAGGGCTTTCGCCCCGGGCTGATATGCCGTGGCTATCAGTTTGTGATGGGGCTCAATACGACTGAAAAAGCAAATTGCAGGGAAAATGGATTTCACTGCGCGGAGGACCCGCTTGACTGCCTTAGTTATTATTCCAGCCTGGAGCATTCGGAATATTATATCGTCAACGCCGGCGGCGACATCGATGAAGATGAGCATGACTCCAAAATCGCCTGTACGGAGCTGACTGTGATTAAGCGGCTAACCAAAGAGGAGTTGTTTTTACATGGTTTGGCATACATGGTAGATCATCCGCGCAGGGTGTGGAGCTCCCATGTGGCAGCCAACCGGGCAATGGCGAACTGCGGTTATGCGGTGGTACGGGGCAAAGACCCCGTTGCTACCGGAAGACTGGGAGACATCCTTGCTTTTGCGAAGGAAGCTCCGGATTCGGAAAGTATCGTACAGGTTGCAGTGGGCCGGATTGACGGCGTTACATTACTGCCTGATGTGTGGTATGGCGTAGATTTGACAAAGAGGATGGTGAATTGAGATGAAAAAAAGAGCCCTGATGGCACTTCCCAATCTGACAGCGACGGATGAAATGAAGAAAATCGCGACTTCAGACCTGCCAAGAAAGGAAAAAACTGACTACGGATATGTTCGGGAAGTCTGTGAGTATTATACCTATCTGAGATGTATCAAACAGGATGGAATATTGAAGGTGGCTTTCTTTTTCCCAGAGCATCTTCGCTTGGATGGGAGTAATCCGGCCTATGAAGTGTATCTGGATAAAGAAAAGCGGCAGTTTATTACCTATAACAGCCTGATACAGAAATGGTGCGAATCCAAGTTGGACAGACTGGACTGGAAGCGGCAATACTGGTATACCAAAGCCTACTGGATCAGCGAGGAAGATGAGACATCTATACAGACATATCTGAACATTGATAAAAAAGCGGTAGAGGCCATCCTGCAGTTTCAGCGGGATGTGCGCGATGAACAGCTCGAACAGCGGCACCGGCGGGAAACTGATCCATGGGATAAAGATATGGAACAGGTGCCGGAACTTCCGAAGGACTGGAGTCGATGGGTGGATAAGGTTGCCATCCGGCAAAATTACATTTACTACCACTACAAAAAGGGCGGCGCCAAAACAGGTTATTGTACCTACTGCGAAAAGGAAGTACCGATCAAGGTACATCCACATCACAATCAAAAAGGCCGCTGTAGTTGTTGCCGCCATTCGGTGGTATTCAAAGCCTATGGACGAGCGGGGTATATGCAGACAGAAAAACATTTTGCCTACCTGATCCAGCGATGCAAAGTTGGCTTTGTAGTTCGTGAATTTCAGGCTGACCGGACATACAGAAAAGAAAGCCTTCCAAACTCCAGACTTTATTGCCAGGAAATCCGGCGCACGATTTATGACAAGGAAAGGAAGCCAAGAACCTACTATTGGGGGTTGTATAAGCAGCGCAATATGCGTTGGATTTCCGGATCCCCCTGTTCTTACAACTGGTCTGGTTCGCATAATGGACGGGTCTATGGCAAAACGCTGCCAACTCTGGAACAGAAGGAACTTCGATGCACAGGGCTGGTCAACTGGATTCGGAAGCAGAAAAGCGTTGATCCGGAAAAATATCTGGCTGTGCTCGAACGGATACCGCAAATGGAACAGATCAGCAAGGCGAGCCTGCCGAAGCTTACCAGAGAATGTTTCAGTTCCTGCGGAACGGTCAGTGAACTTATCAAAAACCGTAGTACAGGGAGCCTGATCAAAGCCTTGGGACTTGACAGCAGAAGGTTTCAGCGCCTTCGGCTCCATAATGGAGGCTGTGATCTGCTGCGGTGGCTGCAATATGAAAAGGGCACCGGCAGGGAAATCCCGGATAATGTCCTTTTGTGGATGTATCAGCAGGATATTAAGCCCAGGGATGTCCAGTTCATTGCCGACCGCATGAGCATGGTGCAGGTCTATAACTATGTGCGGCGTCAGATGCCATCTTTCCGGCGAAACAGCCATGAGGTACTGCGTACATGGGAGGATTATCTTTCCATGGCAAAGAAACTGCACATGGATGTTTATGATGAGATCGTATATCGCACCAGAAAGCTGCGGCGGCGCCATGATGATCTGGTGCTCAAATGCCAGGAGAAGGATATTGAACTGCAGGCCGAGGAGATGGAGGAGAAATTCCCCCATGTTAATGCCATCTGTCAGGAAATCAAAACGAAATATGAGTACGCCGATGCGGATTATATGGTAGTGGTGCCAAGCGGTATTCTGGATATTATTACCGAGGGGCGTGCGCTCCATCACTGTGTAGGAAGCAGCGACCGCTACTGGGATCGGATTGAGCGGCGAGAAAGCTTTGTGATGTTTCTGCGTAAAACGGATGATCCTTTCCATGCCTATTACACGCTGGAAGTGGAGCCGGATGGAACAGTGCGGCAGAAACGGACGGAATATGACCGGCAGAAGAAGGACATTGAGCAGGCAACAGAGTTCCTGCAGAAGTGGCAGCGGGTGGTTACCGCCAGGCTGACAGAAAGCGACAAGGCGCTGGCTGCAGAGAGCCGTGTCCTTCGTGAGAAGGAGTTTATCCAGTTGAAGAAGGATCGGGTCATCATCCATACCGGCCATTTGGCAGGAAAACTTTTGGTGGATGTGCTGATGGCAGATCTGATGGAGAACACGGATAGCATCCAGTCTCCGGCGCTGGCTGCTGCAGCGTGACAAATGAGAATGGCCGGGCATCCTTTGGGTGTCCGGCTATTGATGAACAAGGAAGGAGCAGAGCATGAAACAAATTGGAAATCTGGCAGTGGTTTGCGCCAGGCGACAGGATGTGCTGCTGCAGGTTGGCAGTGAAAAGGTATGTGTCCATGTGGGAGCCGGACCAGAGCGGAATACGCTTCACGCAGCGTGGGACGATGATGACGCCATTCAGCGTATTGTCCATGAATTGAATTTTGGCAGGTATGCAGCCGGCAGAAATGGGCTGCATACCGCACAGCAGGATTGCCCTGTGGGGCGGGGAAAGGAGAAAAGCGCATGATCAAAAACCTGAATCAGCTGCGCAGGACACTTCGGGAAGGGACGCAGTTGGAGATATTGGATCACTGCCGGCCGGAATGTATTGGACAGATACGGAACATTACGCTGGTAAACACGCAGGGCTTTTATAGTACCGTAGCGAATCAGCCAGATGCGTCTGCCAACAGAGGGAACGGCGGCCGCGGCCCAATCCTTTGGTGGGGCAGAGCCGCCCACTGGCAGTTTACAGACGGTGTTTGCAGTGTTTTCGACAGTGAACAGAAGCATACGGAAGAAGAACTGGTTATGTCCTTCCGGGTACTTGAAAAGGAGGCAGCATAATGGAACGGAATATTTTTGAAAAGCAGAGAGAATTGAATGACCGGCTCAACCGTTATCGGGATGAGTATTATAACCGCAATGCGCCCAGTGTGTCAGATGAGGTCTATGACAGACTCTTTGACGAGTTGAAAGAGCTGGAACAGGAAACGGGAATCCAAATGGCAAATTCGCCAACCCAGACAGTAGGCTATCCTGCGGTAAGCAGACTGGAGAAAACCAGACATGAGATCCCGCTGTTGTCTTTGGATAAGACTAAGAGCAGTATGGTTCTTCTGAATTTCATGGGTGAGCAGCAGGTGATGCTGATGCTCAAACTGGATGGCCTGACTGTAAAGCTGACCTATGAGAATGGAGAACTTCTGGAGGCGGCTACCCGTGGCGATGGTGACGAAGGGGAGATCATTACCCATAACACCCGAGCCATCAGCGGTATTCCTTCCCACATTACCTACAAAGAGAGACTGGTTGTGACGGGTGAGGGCTTTATCAGACCCAGTGATTTTGAGGAACTGAAGACCAGCCTGCAGGACAGCAGCGGTAAGCCCTATAAAAACGGCCGCAATCTGGCTGCTGGTTCCATCCGTCTGATGGATGCCAAGACATGCCAGGAGCGTCGGCTGGTTTTCATGCCGTTTGGTGTGCTGGAGGGCTTTCCGCACCTGACCCGGAAATCAGATAAGCTGCGGGAATTGCGTGCGCTGGGGTTCCAGCCCTGCAAGTATCTGGTCACAAAGCAGAAACTGACATTGGAAAATGTGGAAGCCGGTATTTATCAGCTGAGGCAATATGCCACTGACAAAGATATCCCCATTGACGGTATCGTGGTTTCGTTTAACGACATCGCCTATGCCCAGAGCTGCGGCCACACCGGACATCACTATAAGGACGGTCTGGCCTATAAATTTGAAGATGACCTGCATGAGAGCCTGCTGCAGTACATTGAATGGACACCGGGCAGAACTGGAGAGATTGCTCCGGTAGCTGTGTTTACACCGGTGGAAATCGATGGCTGCGAGGTCAGCCGGGCCAGTCTGCACAACTTGTCCTTTATTGAGGATCTGGAACTGATGGCTGGAAACCGGATTCTGGTAAGCAAGCGAAATATGATCATCCCTCATGTGGAGGAAAATTTGGACAGAGGCGGTTTCTCTATGGCGGATACGATTCCCCATGTTTGCCCCTGCTGCGGACAGCCTACCCGCATCCATGAATCAAGCGGAAAGGGCGAAAAGAGCGAGGATCGCATCATCAAGACGCTGTACTGCGATAATCCTGACTGTGAAACACGCCGGCTGAAGAAGTTCGTTCATTTTGTCAGCCAGAAGGCGATGGACATTGAAGGGCTGTCGGAGGCTACACTGGAAAAATTCATTGGTCAGGGATTTATCCATAGTTATCTGGACATTTACCGTCTGGACCGCTACCGGGCTGAAATCGTCCGCATGGATGGGTTTGGTGAAAAGTCCTGGCAGCGCCTTTGGGACGCTATCCAGCAGAGCCGGAATACCACCTTTGAACGGTATCTGATTTCTATGGACATCCCTATGATCGGCAACACTGCCAGCAAGGTATTGGGTCGTGTGTTCCACTATGATTTGGATGAGTTTCGGGATGCGGTCTATGGAGGCTATGATTTTCGGCAGCTTCCGGATTTCGGGGAGACATTGCATAACAATATCCACGACTGGTTCTGTGTAGAAGATAATTTCTGTATTTGGGAGGAGTTACAGACTATGATGAATATTCAAAAGCCTGCTGTGGCAGAACACAGCGAAGACAGGGTGCAGGATAATCCCTTTGTAGGAAAGACTATCGTAGTTACCGGCAAGGTGGAACCCTACACCCGGGACGGAATCAATGACCTGATCGAATCACTGGGCGCCCATGCCGGCAGCTCGGTGTCCAAGAAGACGGATTATCTGGTCTGCGGCGAAAATGCCGGCAGCAAGTTATCCAAGGCCAGGGATTTGGGCGTTACAGTGCTGTCGCCTGCGGAGTTTTTCAGTATGGCTGGTGCTGAGTAAGATAATATAGCATACCATCGGTGTGCTGTCAGTTAATCAATGGGGAGAGAGCCGAAACAGGGCTCTCTCCCCATATCTTTTATGGAAGATTTCAAGTAGGAGGGATTTTAATGCATATCGACAGGATACCGGTTTACCGGGTATATCAGAGGGCTATTGATTTGGAGCTTTACCATTCCTTTGCCGAATTGGTAGTACAGACTTCTCAGGACGATACGGCGAGAAGGACTTACCGACAAACAAGGGCGATGCAGATATGGCAGGTGGAAACGGATGTGTCCGGCTATTTTGAACCATACCATTTGCGTTACCCTGGCGAGGTGTTGGAGCGGTTTGAGGAAAAACTGGGCGATGATGTCCAGGTGTTCCGCGCTCTGGCCCTGGCGCTGGGAAATACCTGTGCGATCCAGTCTGACAATATGTTTGTGGGTAACCAGCGTGGAGCATTCCTCCAGAAATTGCGACGGTCTGCCGGAGAAGATGTGTACCTGCAGGGCGCTCTGTATCTTTTGGAAACAGATGCGGCACAGCGCCATGCCCTGTTGGAGAAACTGGCAGAAAGAGAGTATATGAGAACGGAAGAAGCCCTGTTTGTACTGTCGCTATTTGATGATACGGAACGCGGCTATGAGGCGATGCATACCCAGCTGAGCCGCCTGTTTACACAAAATCGAACACTTTCTCTGGTATATGATTTTGGTGTGCTGGAATGGTTCATCCGGTTCTATGCAGAGCAGGCAAAGAAATACCGCGGGAAAGCCGACCTGGTGCTGCGCACGCTGATGAAACTGCCGTATATGAATGTGAAGCCCGACAGCCGCGAATTTTCGGTTTTGACTAAAGCAGGGTATCGCTGCGATGAAATCATTTTGGCAAACTCTCTCGCTGTATGGGCGGACAGGCTGCCGGATCGGTTGAGTTCCAAGAGCATCACTGCCGAGAAAATCGCAGCGGCGTGTGGGCGGATGCTTCTGAATGCTCCAAAGGATCTTTCGGAAGAATTTTATGAGTATCTTGGCTGGCTGTTTCGGTTCTATGACAGCTTTACGGTCAAGTACGAAGGATTTCAGGGACTCTGGGAAGCGGTTCAATATGGTTTGAACCCCACAGCGCCGAAAACACTGTTATGGATGAATCAAACGATACAGAAAGATTTTCCGTACCGATTTGATGTGTTTGATCCTCAGTACGATGATCTCGCGAAGGAACTGGAGCGGGATAACTATATGGAGTTGTTTACCTTGCAAATGCTGCATTCCAGGCAGGCGATCCCTTTGAAACAGTGGCTTTCCAGATACCAAGAACTAACCGGAGCCGATTATGGAGAATATTTCAGAAGTTGCCATAAGAACAGTGGGCGGGCGTTTGCCTTTCTGGTGGAAAGGAAAGAAATCGATTTATGGGAGTTTTTTGAGCAGCACAGGGATGGTGGCGAATACGCGCCACAACTGAAACTGCTGCGGGAGTATGCCCTAAGAATTTCGAGCTGGAGATGTTTCCGGTTTGTAGAGAGGTTGCTGGCTGAGTATACTTTTCCCCATCTTCAAACGATTTTTGGTGAGCGGTTTTACTTTCACGAATGCTTTGTCAGAAGTGAGGGGTATTACAGCAGAAGAGAATATAAAACATACATCAGCCGGCCATTCCTAACTGCAGAGCAGCAGCGACAGCTTTATGACTGGGTGGAGCTTTCATTTTTCCAAACTGAGCCGGAAAAATATGAGGACTTCGTTTTAAGTGCCTTAAAAGCACCGGAGATCCAACGCCTTTATGATAAAAAAGCGCTGGCAGCGGTGTTGCGGCAGTTTTTTCTCCACAGCGAGTATAACGGCTATGAAATCAACCGGCTGAAGGAAACATTCTATTCCAAGGAAGAGTTGGAGGATGAGCGCAGAGTCGAAGCTGAGAGAAAGGAGCAGGAAAAACGACTGGAGCAGGAAAAACGAACCATACAGAAACGGGAAAAGCTGCAGCAGCTTTATAACGGCAGCGCCGAATCTCTGGTTAAATTCATTGGGGGATATTATCATCAGGACGAGAAGAACGAGGTGCTGAATATGGCGTTTGACAAGCTGGTGGAATGGCCTGTCGGTTGTGTACGGACGATGGAAGCCAAAGGCGCACATGCCTTTTTTGAACTGTGTGGTGAACTGGTAAAGTCTGAACCCCGGCCAAGGCATGAGATTTTGAATATGGTACTGACACTGATCGGAGGTGAAGCAGCATGAGAAATACATTAAAACATCTGACCCTATTGACCAGAATGAAAGATGACGGATTGCTCCCGGCGCTTACAGGCAGCTTTTCAGAGGATGCCATAGCGCAGGCATGTGGACAGGTGGAGACACTTCAATTACAGGAACGGCTGCACATCCGAAAGACAAAGCGGATACAGGAAGAACTGGTTCGGGTGCCGAACTTTGCAGCACTCTATGGTGCGTTGTGCAGGCAGGAGATTGGTGATGAAGAAATTGCTTCGGTCTTAGAGTCGGCAGACGGGTATGGAGAGAGACTGACAGCGTATCCCCAAGAGCAGGTGCTGGCAGTCATGGAATTGGAACTGTTGCCTTCCCTGCGGTTTGAATACCTGAAATACTATTTTCCCTTTGTGATGTATGAAGAAGAGGAGCAGGTCATATTGGATAACCTGCAGACTTTTCCCATTGCGGAGTGGAAGGGACTTTCCATGCTGACGGAGCACCAGCGGGATATGATGCGGCAGCCGTTTCTTGGTTCGTATCTGTTTTGCTGGCATCAAAATGAGCGGAAAGCTCTGGAACTGTTGGAACAGAATCGTCCGCTCCAGAGAGTCTGCATCTTGCTTTATCGGCAAGGTGTGCGGCTGTTTCTGTCAGTAGAGCGCCTGAAAGATCTCCGGTGGATGAAAATGACCGATGTGGGAAAATTCCGCCGGCTGTTGGCTGTATTTGAATATGATGCAGAGGATTTGTCTGCTTTTTTTGACCTCTGGCTGGACAACCATGCCGGACAATACGACCTCAACTGGTTTATCTCCCAGCCACATCCTTTAAGCAAGGAACGAAGGAAAGAAATTTTATGCAACCAACTGAGTTATTTGAATGCTCTGTATGCCGGCAGGCTCCATTTGGATTTTAATGCAATCCGACAATTCCAGTTTTCAATTCTCATTTATGCAGTGGAGCATAGAAAAAAGCATTTTCTGGATTTGGTGGATCAGAACAGTGAAGTGTTCCTGTCCTTGGGGAGATACTCACTTTTGTTTGAGCCAGGCTTTTGTGAGCATTGCAACATCAATTCTCTGACGCTGAAGAATTTGAAAGCCAGCGATTCTGTGAACCGCAATGACAGCTTTTTTACGCTTCTGGAAGAAGGGCAGCAGTACACCTTCGAGGAAATGTATCAGCTCTGGCATCAGAAAGAGGTTTACGTTCGGCTATACACCATGCTGACACCTCTTCCTGTGGATCAGCGTTTGCTGACACTTCGGCAGCTGATAAAGCGGGAGCTGGTCAGCCAGTATACAGGAGATACAGAGCTGGAGCAGCTTGGAAAATGTCTGTTGGAAAGGCCATTTAGCGAATGGTACCGGAGTTCATTTGGACATATCCGTGGACTGACCCGGAGGACTGCCATGGAACTGTTACAACACTATACGAAGCTGCAGACATTCATACCGGCTTTCACTGCGGAGCCGGATGCGGTATTTGCCCTCAACAATATGACGGCTCTTTTGGAAAGGACGGATTGGAAGCAGGTACGCAAAGATATTCTGACAACAGATGCAGACTGGCTGGAACTAAAAGACAAGCTGGTCTTCTCGGATGATTTTGTGGAGCAGAACAGGGAGACTGTCACGGAGTTTTTACTGCGGGGTGACGCGGCTATGGTACGCGCTCTCTATGGGGAACTGGACGGGCAGGAGTTGGCTGTTGAAGCGCTGCGACGGATCGTACAGGCTGAATTGATGGGCCAGTTCTATAAACTCAAATATTTTGCCGGTGACCTGCAGCGTGAGATCCGCTACCCTGTCAGCGAGATGCAGGAGAGCCTCTGGAAGAAAAATCTTTCTTTGGCCCGAGGTGCATTTCTGGCAGAAGAGGTGGATGATTTTTACCACACTCTGCGGCTTGGGGAGCTTCCTCATGGTACCTGCCTGTCTTACCGTACTGGAAGCCAGAGAGAGTGCCTGTTAGCCGCCTTTGACTCTAACAAGAAGATTATTCTTGTGAAAAAGGATGAAACAGTGGTGGCTCGCGCCTGCCTCCGTCTGACAAAAGGTGCATTTCAAAAACCACCTGCCATCGATTTTTCTTTTGCTGATTTGTCGCAGGAGAACACGGCTACCGGAAAGTCTGCCGCAGGTGAGAAGGCTGTGTTATTCCTGGAGAGTGTTTATACTTCCAGACTCAATGATATTGAAAAAGAGGAAGTAATGAAACTGGCAGTTTCCCTGACAACACAGAAAGCGGCAGAGTTGGGTGTTGTGGCGGTACTTGCAAGAAAGTATCTTGGTTGCTATGAACGGGATGAGTATGTGCTTGCACCGTTCTATGTGTACATCTCAAAATCCAAAAACGGATGGCAGTATCTGGACTCTCTGGGCGGAGCGGCATATACCTCAGCAAAAGAGGAGTATGTAGAGCATCCATTCCTGGTCACACAGACTGCCATGCATCATACAGGGGCAAATAACAGAAACGAGGTGGATTATGAATAATAGGACAATGGCAACGGTTTATGTGGATCGGGATAGTATTTCCCTCAAGACCCGCTCCAGAAATGGCTGTTCGCCGCAGCAATTTATTATTTTGAAAAAGGAACTGCAGCGGCTGGAGGAGAAGAAGTATTTGATCGCCAAAGATATTCATTCCTATGCAGAACTGCGGCTGTGTGATGCCGTAGACGGTGTCAAAGTGCTGGAGTTTTCCTTCACATGGCTGAAGGATGCTGGCAGAGACAGCGTTTCCGGCTATACCGAACGGATCAGGCTGCCCTATGAGCCGTTTCGCGCATATGCGGCAGGTGAGGAAGAAACCGTTGATGGAACACGGTGGCGGCTGCTGTCCATTCCGGAACAGAACCGGCCAAAGCTAGAGTTTCACAGCCGGAAAAATCTCAAGGCCGTAGTGGAAAATCCTATCCTTCGGCACAAACTGGGGAAGTTTCTGGACCAGCACTTTAACTGGTACAACTATGAGCGCATCGTCCTGACGGATGATTACCTGCCTTACAGCTTCTTTTTTGAGGGCTACATGGTACAGGGCGCAAAGACTTGCGGTGGAGTAATCCTGCATGGCGAAGAGAACATCCAAACGGCGAAATACGGGATACATACATAAAAATCTATAGGAAGATTTTATACATAGTCAACACCGCCGCAATCGTATAGTTTGCGGCGGTGTTCTTGTTGTCCAACATGACATTGAAATTCATATTTTTATTCTTGTGCTGAAAAGTAGGCTATCCTATAATTAAAAAGAAAAATATCGGATTGGGACATTTCTGCAACATTTGATGTTTAGAATATCAGTATGATCGGAAAATTGGGAAAGGAAGTGAAGGCTTTGAAGAAGATTTTAATTGTAGAGGACGATCAGCTTTTGAATCGGACCCTGGCATATAATCTGACCTCTGACGGATATGAGGTCATTTCGGTTTTTAATTTTGACAGCGCGGTAAGAAAGCTGCGGGAAAATGAATTTGATGTGGCACTGTTGGATATTAACCTGCCCGATGGCAGCGGACTGGATTTGTGTGAAGAAATCCGGAATCGCGGTCAGCATCCCTATATCATCTTTATCACAGCCAATGATAAGGAGAGCGATATGCTCAAGGGCTATGAAGTCGGCGGCGCAGATTATGTGACCAAGCCCTTTTCTGTGACGGTGCTTTGCAAAAAAGTAGCGGCGGTTTTTGCAAATCTGGAACTGCGGACACCCCGGCATGATCTGTTTGATGATGGCTTTCTGAAAATTGACTTCTCCGAACAAAGTGCGTCCCTTGCCGGAGAATCCCTGGACTTTACACCGAAGGAATACCGCACCCTGTTCCTGTTCGTAAAGAACCCCCGGATTATTCTGACCAAGCGGCAGATTTTAGAGAAGCTGTGGGACATTGATGGGGATTTTGTGGATGAGCATACTCTGACGACGATCATCAGCCGTATCCGTAAAAAAATCGAAACAGACGAGCGGAAATATATTAAGACAGCTTACGGCATGGGCTATCAGTGGATCGGCGGTGAGCCTCGATGAAGCTGCAAAATTTATCTGTCAGGGCATTTTTGAGAAAAATTGTGGCGGGGACTCTGCTCACTGCCGCTTTGCTGCTGTTGATTTTTTTCCTATTGACGAAAGATGTGCGTGTTGTCATCTGCGGCATTATTTTGACAGCTGCATTTTACATTTGGGGCATGGTTTTTCTGCACTATTTTCAAAAGAAACTTTCTCTGTTCACCGATGGTTTGTGCCAGACATTGGATCACATGATGGACAGTACAGACTGGCCCCAGGTAGACTATGAAGCGGAAACACTGCTGTCTCGGATTAGCCATCGTCTGGAACGGCTCTATAATGTGATGCAGAAAACCAGACATACGGCAGAGGGAGAAAAGGAAGAACTGCAATCCCTGGTATCAGATATTTCCCACCAGACCAAAACCCCCATCGCAAATTTGAAGCTGATCAACGATACGATGCTGACAAGGCCATTGACAGAAGAAAAGCGTAAGGAGTTTTTGCAGGCCACAGGCACACAGCTGGATAAACTGGATTTTCTCATTCAGGGAATGGTGAAAACCTCCCGCCTGGAAACGGGTGTCATTACGCTGGAGAAACAGGATGCTGTGATCGGGGATACGCTGGTGAGCGCCATCAATGGTGTTCTGGCTCCGATGGAACAAAAAGAGATCAGCCTGTCGGTGGACTGCCCATCTGATCTGACAATATCCCATGACAGCCGCTGGACTTCCGAAGCATTGTTTAACATTCTGGATAATGCGGTAAAGTACACCTCTGCCGGTGGCAGCATCCAGGTGAGGGTACGGGATTGGGAAATGTATTTGAGGATAGATGTGACAGATACAGGCAGAGGCATCCCGGAGCATTCTCAGGGCACGATCTTCAAACGCTTCTATCGGGATGAAGCGGTGCATGATATAGATGGGGTCGGAATCGGCTTATACCTTGCCCGTGAGATCATTACCATGCAGGGGGGCTATATTACCGTTGAGTCTAAAGTTGGGGAAGGATCAACTTTTTCCGTGTTCCTGCCCATAAAATAATTCTGAGGCAGTCTGTTTTGGCAGGCTGCCTTTTTTTTGAAAAATTTTTAGAGGGCAATGGATTTTAGGACAATTCTGCAACATTTGGGATTTATGCTGACAGCAACATTATGAAATTGGAGGTGGCCTTATGGAAATCACAAAGACATTACTCATCAATGCAGCTTGCTTGCTGATCCCGCCGGTCGTTGTTGTTCTGCTGCTCCGGCACTTCTTTCCAAGAGAAATCAGATGGTCGGCTGGTGTGGTGGCTCTGGTAGATCTGGTGGTCTTCTGGACAGATATTTCTTATTATGAGAGCGTTTGGCTGACGCTGTTTTTTGTTGTAATTCAGTTAGCAATGGTTTTGCTTATATCTATCCGGCTTTATAAAAAAGACACACGAAAATGAATTGTCCTAAAATTGAAGCAATTCACCCTTAAACTGTTGAGCCTTTGGGATATTTCTGCAACATTTGGGGGTTAGGATGACAGCGAAAGGAGTGAATGACTATGACATTACCATTTGAAAATGATACTAGCCGGATTGTCAAAAAGTATGCCAAGCACAGTATCAGTCAAAGCCGGGTTAAAACATTTTTATCTGTTTTGACCATCGCGTTGGCAGTTGCCTTGCTGTCTGGCTTTGCTTTGTCTGTGATTGGGATGGAAACCGAAGCAAAACGAGAATTGCTTGTGTCAAGTCAGATGTTATATCACAATCTGAACGATGAACAGATGCAGACCCTGCGGCATGATGAAAGAATTTCGGATTCAAAGATATATATGCAGGCGGCCAATACGCAGATTGAAAACTATCTGGTGATCCCTGTCTATATCGAGCAAAATAACAGCCAAATCGTTATGGATGAAATTGTGGAAGGACAGTATCCCATAGACCTTTATGATGTAGCTGTGGATAAGGCATATTTGGAGCAACTGGGGCTTCCGGTGGAGTTGGGGGTAACAATCACAATCCCGTTTTATGATGGAAATACGGAAAACTTTACTGTGGTAGGCCTTACAGACAGTGGTTCCACAGAACGGGTCTACTCCCTTTTCTGTTCCAAACAATATACAGAAGCGGGAAGCCAATTCCAGCATTCTGTAACAGCGCTGGCTGTTCAATTTGCTCATGCGGATGAAATGTCCAAGCAGGTATTTGAAGCCATGACCAAGCAGATTGAAGCTGACTATGGTATTCCAGCGCAAAATTCTGATCCGAACGATGGTTTTCTTTCCTCTCTGGAGCCGAATTGGGAAGATATTCAGATTGTTATGATCTTTTCTTTTGCTGTACTTTTTGTTAGTTATTTGGTGATTTACAGTATTTTTTATATTTATGTGCATAATCAGGTGCGGGAATTTGGGCAGTTGCGTACAATGGGAACAACTGCAAAACAGATTAAGAAAATTCTTCGGGTACAAGGTAGGATTTTCTGTGTTTATGGTACAGCTTTAGGGCTGGTAATCGGTGGGATTGCAGCTTTTCTGTTCAAGCCAAACGGATGGAGCTGGGGTAATACCGCAATAACCAGTATTGTAATTTTCCTTCTTGTCTATGGCATGATATGGCTGGCTATGAGCAAGCCTGCAAAAATTGCAGGCAGCATTTCACCGATCGAGGCAGCAAAAAACACCGGATATGAGAGTTTTCCTGCTGTTTCAAAGAAACTACATCGGAAAATCACCCCTTTTTCACTGGCTATTATGGGAAGTTCCCGCAACCGGAAAAAGTGGATTGTAACTGTTCTTTCGTTAGGTATTGCAGGAATCATGTTTATGGGCGGAACAACACTCCTTTCTTCTCTGGATATGGAGCGCCTTGCAAGACATGGGCTTTTAGAATATGGAGAATTTGAAGTTGAGCTTTCCCGAAATGCGATCAAGAATGACCCGCATGGACAAACTGGAGTCCAGTTAAAGAATCCTTTGAATGAAGATTTGATACAGACCATTGCGCAGATGGAGGGGGTTGCAGAAGTTTCGGAATATAAAACATTAGAGGCAAAATTTGAATACAACGGAGTGACTAAAAAAGAAAATATTACCCCATTCACACCAGATCAGCAGGCCCTCTTGGAAAAATATTTGGTGACTGGCACGGCTGATTATTCAACTATGTCTGAAAACCATGAGATTCTGGTGTTGCGAAATGAATATGCAGACTACATCTACGACTGGACATTTCATGTTGGAGATACGGTGAAGTTCCGCTGGTTTGATGGGATACGGGAGCAGGAGACAGAGTTTAGAATTGCTGGAGAAATCAGCGATGGTATCTTTGAAGATGATGGTGGAGGTAAACTTTTTGGAAAAACAGGATTTTTCCTACTGCCAGAAGAACTAATGAATCAAATGATGCCATCTGGCTTTAACTTCAACAGTCAGTTGCTGGTTCGTATGGATGACCTTTTACAAGAGCCAGCCCTTCGGAAAACTATGAATGATCTGCTTGATACCACACCGATGGTAACAATGGAATCTCTCTATGACTACTATCAAGACAGCGAGGCTATGTATCAACGCACCAGCCTTGTGATATGGGGGCTGTGTGGATTCATCATGCTGTTTGCAGTTATCAATCTGGTAAATACACTGATTGCTACGACACTCTCCCGCAAACACGAATTTTCTGTTCTGCGCTCTGTTGGTATGGCGAAAAAGCAGTTACGGCAGACAGTACAGTGTGAAGGCATTTTGCTGGCTTTTTGGAACATTTGTATCGCTGTCCTAATTGGAACTGCGGTCGGTTATGGAATTGTTCGCTATCTGAATTATGTTGGCGACGATACTTGGGTGTGGCATTTCCCAGCAGTACATTTTGCTGGATATATGATAGTGGCAATTTTGCTTCCTGTTTTAATTGCTGCCGCTCTGATCCATCTTTTGGAGAAAAAGTCTATTGTGCAGCAGTTGAGAGAGATAGATTAAGCAATAGAAATATCCTAAAGTGGAAGCAATTCACCCTTAAACTGTTGAGCTTTTGGGATGTTTCTGCAACATTTGGGGGTTAGGATGATAGTGAAAGGAGTGAAGGACTATGACATTACCATTTGAAAATGATACCAGCCGGATTGTAAAGCGGCTGGCGAAACAGAATATGAAAGCAAACCGGCGTACATCCATTTCTATCATGGTAGCCATATTGATCGCATCAACTTTTTTGTGTTCGTTATGCACATTCGTCCAAAGCTATTGGAATCAAAGTGTGCAGCAGGAGATCGCAGCCTACGGTGATTGGGATGCACAGCTTTTGGAGATTCATGCCGGCCAGCTGGATTTGATTCAGAATAACGAAAATGTCCAGACCATCATGGTAAAAGGAGATAATCAGACCGCCTTATTGCCAGCTGCATCCGGCCTGCCCTATCTTTTGATCCAAAACTGTGATGGAGCCTATTGGGGCGGTATGCGGGAAAAGAATCTGATCCTGCGCGGACGGGTTCCCCAGGCGCCGGGAGAGATTGTGGTTGGAAAAAGCTTTTTTGAGCAGAATCCATCTGTTGAGATTGGAGACCGGCTGAACCTGGATTTGGGCGAACGCAGGAAAGGAAATACAACTGTGGATTTTCTTTCCCCCATTCAAAGCGGGGAAGAATTTGTGAAAACAGGAAAAGTGCAGTACACCATCGTTGGTGAGATTGATATGACTGTTTCCAGCGCATACAATGGCTACCCTGCGTATGGGTGGCTGGACACGACCGCATTATCGGAGGACACGGGGATCGTTGCTTATCTTCAAGTGACGCAGCCGCGAAAAGTCTATGAAATCATCCCGCAGATAGCAGAGGACATTGGCTTGCAGCCGGATGAATTTGGTGACTATCCCTTCCGTTACCACACAGCCCTGCTTGGGATGTATGGAATTTATGCGCCGGGACATTTCCTAAGCAGTGACCTTCCCAAACTTGCGCTTGCGCTCGGTTTGGTCATGGCAGCATCTATGGCGGTATTTGCCTATATCATTCGGGGCGCTTTTTCTATTTCTGCGAAACGCAAGGTAAAGGAGCTGGGAATCTTAAAATCCATTGGAATGACTCCAAGGCAGATCCACATGATGATCGTATATGAGGCGCGCTGGTTGTCTGTGCTTCCCATTCTGGTTTCCGTGGGACTTGGATACCTTTTTTCCTATGGCGTATTGGCAGCATACTCTGACCTGACGCAGGAAGTGACAGGGAGCCGGATAACCGCTTCCTTTTCCCCGTGGGTCGCAGTGGTTTCCATGATTCTTTCGTTCCTGACGGTTTGCCTGGCTGCATCTGGTCCTGCCCGGCAGATGGGAAAACTTCGCCCGATTGAAGCGGTCAAAGAAAGTTGGAGCAATCCTTCTTTGAAAAAATCAGCAAAGCATCCGATCCTGAAAAAGTGCTTTGGATTTCTTGGAAATATTTCTGCAAACTCCATGACGGCTAATAAGAGGCTGTTTCGTACCTGTACGGTAACGCTGAGTCTGTGTATGCTTTTGATGTTCAGTTTTCTGGCTGTTTTTCCGTTTCAGATATTAACAATACAAAAGCAGAACAGGACAGCCACTTTAATGTCAATCTTACAATGGAGTCTGGTCAGAAAATAGAGCCAGCGCTTATGGAGGAATTGAAGCAGCTGCCTCACATAGAGGAACAGGCCACCTATACAATGGCGAACTGTGCGCTCTGGGTTTCAGAAAGTGAGCTGTCGGAAGAATTTCTTTCCTCTGGAGGATTTGACACAAAAGCGGCTGGCGAGTATGTAGCAAAGCGCGATGGCTGTTACCGTATCCCATGTGTATTGATCGGTTTGGAACAGGATGCCTATGAAGATTATCTCATGCAGTCAGGGGTGACTTATTCTGAACAGGGTGCTGCGCTCATTGTCAATTCTGTTGTGAAAATCCTGACTCCAGAGGTTATGAAGCCAAAAAAGATATGGTTCCATATCTAAAACTCAAAGAAGGTCAATCTTTAGAAGTAACAGAGAAGTTTCTGGACTCCATTCAGGGGGATTACCGTTTTGATGTGACGGTATCATCTGCACTTTCTGAAATGCCGGAGATTGGGCGTAATATGGCCTTTTATACATTGCCCATTCTGGTGCCGATGGATCAATACTATGAGATTATCCAGAATTTCGGAGAAGATCGTGCAGTTTACAATTACAGGACTTACATGAATCTTCTCGTGGAAGATGGGCTGGATGCCGAAGTACAGGCGCAGGCAGAGCAGATCTGTGGTACTTATCTGGGGACGAGTGATTTCTATACCTCCAGCAAGACACAGCGCGCTTTGGACAGAGAACGGCTGACCGATGCGACCATGCTGATCGTTTACAGTCTGACTGCACTATTTGGTATCATTGGAATCTCATCGGCAGCAGTGGCGATCCTGAACAGTCTGTATCAGAGAAGAAAGGAATTTGCCATGCTGCGTTCTGTGGGGTTGGATAGAAAAGGTCTTGACCGTTTACTGCATATAGAAGGGTTCTTCCTTGGAGGAAAACCTTTGGTCATTGGATTGCCGATTCTGTTTTTGATTGTCGCAGTTTTGATGTGGATGCAGGATGTGACTTTTATGGAGTTCATTCAGGTATTTCCGTTATTAGGGCTGGCAGCCTATATTGTTCTGGTACTAATGGTCATCAGTGGGATTTACAGGGCGGCTTCCAGAAGAATCCGCAGGGACATTATTGTAGAAGCCTTAAAGGATGAAAATGTGTGAGTCTTACTGCAAAATGAATTGTCCTAAAATTGAAGCAATTCACCATGGATTTTCATGCCATTTAGGACAATTCTGCAACATTTGCCCTTTACTCTTTACTCAACAAATTAAAGCACACTTATAACAGGAGAAAACACCATGAAAAAAATCAATTTTTGCAAAGCAACAACAATCATTTTAATAATCAATGTTATTTTATCTATTGTTTTATTTTTCGTTGTTCCTGATAATATAGCAATTCAATGGGCAGGTACATCCCCCAGAAATGCAGTAGATTCTTACTATATATTTTTAGTACCGGTATTGTCAGTGCTTTTTGCTTTTGCTGGAAAACCTATTTTTACAAGGTTCCTGTTTAGATTGTGGAATAGAACTAACGAGTATTTAGTGGCATACCTAAATTTGTGTCTGCAAGTTGTATTTCTTACTTGTGAAATCTATATCGGGTTATATAACTTATGTAATTTTAATGTTGCCATTAGTATAATTCTCATTGTGGAATTTATGATAAATGTGGTGATTGGATTGAAATTATTTCACAATCAATCTATCTAAAAAATCGTGTAGTATGTTTCGGCGGACAGTTATTTCTGGATGCCCGCTGTAAATTTTTTTGAAATGTCCGAGCGTTGTAACATTTCTCGGACATTTGGGTTTTATAATGATCTTATCAACAAAAGCAAGCGTATACATGAAGCAATGCAATAAAAAAGTTGCTTGTTCAATAAGAATATGAATTGTCCTAAAATTGAAGCAATTCACCATAGATTTTCATGCCATTTAGGACAATTCTGCAACATTTGCTCTTTACTCTATACTCAACAAATTAAGAAAGGCAGGTAACTGTTATGAAAATTTTGCAGACAACTGATCTTAAAAAATACTACGGCACAGAGCCGAACATTACCCGCGCCCTGGATGGCGTGAACTTCTCTGTGGAGGAGGGCGAATTTGTGGCGGTGGTCGGCACTTCCGGCTCCGGTAAGTCCACCCTGCTTCACATGATGGGCGGTTTGGATACCCCCACCTCCGGCAGCGTGATGGTGCGGGATAAGGAGCTGGCGAAGATGAACGACGAGCAGCTTACCATATTCCGCCGTCGCAATATCGGCTTTATTTTCCAGAACTACAATCTGGTGCCGATCCTAAATGTTCATGAGAACATCGTTTTGCCCGTGGAACTGGATGGGGATACGGTGGATCAGAAATTCATGGCGGATGTGGTGTCCATGCTGGGACTGGAGGATAAGCTGAAGAATATGCCAAACAACCTCTCCGGCGGCCAGCAGCAGCGTGTGGCTATCGCCCGCGCTCTGGTGTCAAAGCCCGCTATCGTCCTTGCCGATGAACCCACTGGAAACCTGGACAGCAGGACCAGCGCCGATGTGTTGGGGCTTTTGCAGAGAACGAGTCGTGAATTTAACCAGACGCTGGTGATGATCACACATAATGATGCCATTGCCCAGCTTGCAGACCGTATCGTGCGGATTGAGGATGGCAAAATCGTTGGATAAAGGAGGTGGCAGACATGACATTGCCTTTTGAAAATGATACAGGGCCGGTCATTAAAAAATTGGCGTCACGAAGCATTCAGACAGATAAGCGGCGCAACCTGTTTGTGATCGTAACGATCGCTCTGGCAGCCGCTTTGATGGCAGCGATTTTTTGTGCAGGAGCGGGAAGTGACAGAAAACTGGAGGCGGACATTCGGGGACAGTATCAGGCGGTTGTGGTGAATTGTGACCGTGATACGATTGAAAGACTGAAAGACTGCCCGGAAGTGGAACGCTGGGGCCTTTCCCAGAATTACGGTTCTGCCCGCTATGGTGACAGCGTTCTGACTGTGGAGTATGCGGATGCCAACTGGATGGAATTGGGTAAGAAGCCTTCCTTTACTGGGACACTTCCGCAGGCTGCCAATGAAATTCTGGTAGAACGGGCATTTCTTGATTATTTTGAAATCCCCGCAGAAGTCGGGCAGACCATAGAAGTGAATCTTGGAAACGGAAAGCAGACCTATACCGTCAGCGGTATCATGGATGTGGAGAATGACTCCCGTATGTTCCAGCTTTATGTATCTGAAGCATTTGTGGAGGAGATGGCGCAGGGAGAGCCGCTGTTTGAATTTCGGCTTCGTTATACTGGTGCTGATAGTATGGAGCTGGAGCAGCTCAAGGCGGATATTGCAGCATTCCTTTCTGCCAACGATGTCTCAGAGGATCAGATTTTTTACAGTTCCAACTATTTCGATATGCAGGGCTTTAAGTCCGGTGTGATGAAATATTACATTCCCGTGGCAATCCTTTTGCTGGTTGCCTGTGCCGTGGTCATTTACAGTATCTTTTTCATTTCCGTAAAGGGCAAAATGCGGGAATATGGACGCCTGAAAGTGATCGGCACAACACCAAAACAGATCCGGCGGATCGTGCGGCGGGAGGGATTGCTGTTATCTCTTTGCGGTATCCCACTGGGGCTTTTGGTTGGAGGGGCTATCGGGTTTGCTATTTTCCCGGCACATTGGAGCTGGATGGGCAATCTGCCCTATCTGGCTGCGACCGCAGCAGCCTGCGCCCTGACGGTATTTCTGTCCATTCATGCGCCTGTCCGCATGGCGGCGAGGGTATCCCCAATCGAAGCGGTCCGCTCCAGTGGTTATGAAACGGCAACAGACCGGAAGGATCAGAAAAACCACCGCATTACGCCGTTCTCCATGGCACAGATGAACTTTAGGCGGAGCAGGAAAAAGACGGTCATCACTCTGGTATCTCTGGGATTGACGGGTGTGTTTCTGGTAACAGCCGCTACGGTACTCAACTCCATCAGTCCCGAAAAGATGGCGATAGAAGCCATGGGAGATCACTGCAACTATGAGGTCAGCTGGATGGATTCGGGAGGCGCGGAAGGATTGCCTGCCATCGCGCGTGAAAATCCATTGACAGAAGAACTTCGTCAGGAGCTTCTTGCCATAGATGGTGTGGAATCTATCACCAGCCATGAAGTAACATCCGCAACGGTGAAATTCCCCCAGGAAAGTGTTGCATTAAAGTTCCCTGTATTTGACAGAGAGCAGATGGAACAATGGCTGCCGGAGGAAAATCTGGAACAGGGCAGCGTAGATTATGAGGAGCTTGCCGCAAACAACGGTGTGATCGTGACTGATTCGGAAGATCATCTTTTAAGTATGTTTTATGGCTATACGCCTGCGGTCGGGGATGTGCTGACCTTTGAATCCATGGACGGTAAGGCCATAGAAGTAACGGTCATGGGGATTGCGAAACCGTCAGTAACATCAGGCACCGGCGCATGGGGCCTGTTTACCCTTACAGAAGAACTGGCCGATCAACTCTACCCGGATATTGAGAACAGGGAGGCCGTTTGGAATGTCCATACCTCGGAGGACTCGGATGCGCTCAGGGCGTCTATTTTCAGCCTGCTGGAAAATCCGGTGCTGACGGTCTTTTCCAGAGCAGACCATGCGGCATCCCTGGAATCGCAGCTAAAGATGATGACCCGCGGTGTTTATCTGCTGCTGGCGTTCCTGTTTGTGTTCTCCATGGTAAATCTGGTCAACACCCTGATGACCAATCTGCTGGCAAGGCAGCAGGAGCTTGGGATTTTGCAGTCTGTGGGAATGACCGGAAAGCAGGTTTCCCGTATGCTGATCGCAGAATGCCTGTGGTACGCAGGGGTTACGGTATTTTTGTCAGTTGGCATTGGCGGAATCCTGGGCTGGATTTTTGACTATGTGATCAGCAGCTTTAATATTTTTGGGGAACTGTCCTATCAATTCCCTTTGATGGAAACGGTTGTTTTTGTTCTGGCACTTTTGGTCGTGACCGGAATTTTCTCTGTGGTTGCTGTCCGTTACTCTAAACGGCTTTCCCTTGTAGAGCGGATCAAGACCATGGACTAACCAGAAGCGGCGGCTTCCGATGTGAAGCCGCCGCTTTGCTGACAGCAGAAATATAAGACTTAAAGGAGATGATCAAAATGACAGTACCATTTGAAAATGATACAGGAAATATTGTCAGGAAACTGGCAAGAAAAAGTTTGAAAAGCGAAAAACGCCGGAATTTGATGGTGGTGATCGCCGTTGCGCTGGCATCCTGTCTGATCTGTTTTTCGATTGTGATGGCTTTGTCTACCCGGCAGATAGAGAAAAATCATGTGGAGGATACTTATGAGGCGGTCTATACCAGGATTACTGAGGAAGATGTGTCCACCCTGAAGGGGCTGGATGACTTCTCAAGGGTAGGAGAGTATTATATGCTGGCTGTGGAACCTGCGGAGCAGGGATACAATGCCTCCTATATCTATTGTGATGAGGAAACGATGTATATTGCCCGTGACCAGATGAAGCTGCTGGAAGGCCGACTGCCCCAAAAGGAGGATGAGGTGGTGGTGAGCCGTTATTTCCTTTCCAACTATGCTGCAGACGCCGGGATTGGCGAAAAGGTTATGCTAAGCAGCGAGAGCTTTCACGGAGAATACACGGTGACTGGCATTATGGAAGGCTATAAGGAAAAAGAGGTAAATGGATCTTCCATCCTTCTTTCCAAAGAAGCCCTGAAAGGATGGAGCGGCTATGACCCCGCTGATTATCGAGCCTATGTGCATTTTAAGAATGAGCAGCAAATGGATGAAACAGAGCTGACTGCCCGCAGCAGGGAGATTGCCAAGGAATATCAGCTGGAAATGCCGATCATGAACCTCAGCTATATGAAGTTCTATAAGCAGCCTGTGAATGTCAGTATGCTGGCGCTGGTTGCCGGAATTGCAGTTCTGGTCATCATCGGAGGGTATTTTGTGATACAAAGTATCTTCCGAATTTCTATCAATGATAAAATCCAAAGCTATGGACAACTGCGGACCATCGGCACAACGCCAAAACAGATCCGCCGTATTGTCAAAAAAGAAGGCCGTTTCTTAGGATGGGCTGGCATTGGTATCGGTATTTTGCTGGGATGTGCAGCCGGGTTTGCACTGTTTCCCCGTGGGTTTAATCTGCTATTTTATGCAGCCGCGATTGTTTTGACTGCACTGCTTGGCTGGTTTATGGTATCCATTGCGATCCGCAGACCGGTAAAGATTGCCGCCAGTATCTCCCCGATTGAAGCAGTCCGCTTTACCGGCAATCAGAGCGGAAAGGCCCACACACATAAGAAGAATATGCGGTTAAATCCCCTCTCCATGGGAATTGCAAATTTCAGGCGTGACCGCAAAAAGACGATCAGTATCGTGGCTTCCCTGAGTCTGGGCGGGGTGATCCTTTTGGTGACAGCTTCTATTCTTTTGGTTCGTTCGCCGGAGCGGATCGCAAGACAGTATTTTCCGGATGGGGATTATAAAATCTATATCCATTCTGAAAAAACAGAATATGAGGTGATGTCAAAAGGAAATCCTTTGAATGAAGCGCTTCGGCAGGAGGTGCTGGCCGTGGATGGCGTAACAGATGTGATAGAAAATCGTCAGGCGGTTCATGTGCGGTTTGAAAATGAGGAAAGTTCTTCCGGCGGAATGTGTGATCTGTTGAGTGACCGAAACAGGGATCAAATGGAAGCGGCGCTTGTGTCCGGAACTTTACCTCAAGATTCCCATAGTATTGCACTTGATATGGCTTATGCAGAAGATATGATCGGTGTAGATGTGGGGTCAGTTATCAAACTTACCATAGGGGATCAAGAGATTCCTGTCACTGTTTCCGGTCTGCTCATAAACGATGGGCTTAAAAATGGTCATGGTCCTCTGGCATTGGACAGCACCTGCATTGTTGCAACCAAAGAGCTATTTCAGGAAGCAATGCCTATGATCGATTGTTTTGATTATTCCTGGAGCATTGTCAGCGATCCCCAAAAGGCGGAGCAGATTGAAAACAGTCTGAGTGCGATCATTTCTTCCAATCCGGATCTTGACTTGGATACCATTGGGATACATAAGGATTATGAGGAAATGGAAAACAGGGTCGTTTTTGGAGGTTTTCAGGCGCTGTCCTGGCTGGTGTTCCTCTTTGGCGTGGTCAATCTCATCAACACCACCCTCTCCAATCAGATGTCCAGAAAGAGGGAAAACAGCGTCTTTCGCGCCATCGGTCTGACCAGAAAGCAGCTCTGTCAAATGACCATCTATGAGGGAATTTGCTATGCGTTTTCTGCTGCGCTGGCAACTCTGGCAGTCGGCCTCCCGATTGCAATGATAGCTGCTCGAAAATTCAGCGAAATGACTTTCCATGGAGCGATCATGCCATATTCCTTCCCCTTCCTGCAAATGGGGCTGTTCGTTCTGGTGCTGTTTGGCCTGGAGGTCATCCTGTCCTTCTGGACAATGCGCAGGCAGAAAAATCAATCGCTTGTGGAAGAAATGCGAGCGATGGAATAAGCATATAGGATCGGCGGGGCGGCGTGTGCTGCCCCGCTTTTTAAGTTTGCTGTTATATTTTGGATCATTATTGACTTCTATTACGGTTAGTGATATATTTATTACAGTAACCGTAATAAGGAGGCAGGTGTTATGCGAGACAATGCGAAAGGCGGTGCGCTCACAGAGGTGACATTCTTTATTTTGCTCTCCCTTTATACCCCGAAACATGGATATGCTGTTATGCAATTTATTGAAGACAATACAAAAGGGCGGCTCACGCTGGGGGCAGGTACTTTATATGGTGCGTTGAACTCGTTGCAGGAAAAAGGCTGGATTGCACCTTTTGGAGATAGTGCGGGACGGAAAAAAGAATATCTCATTACAACGCAAGGAAAAGAAATTGCAGAAAAGGAGCTGATAAGGCTCAATGAACTTGTAGGCGTGGCTAATGGAATTATTGGAGGTGCGGTATGAGCAAAAAGTATTATCGTTTCTTTGGCGGTTTGTTGACTGCCCAGGAACATTGGCTGAATAAAATGTCTGAAAAGGGCTATCGTCTGATTCGGGCGGAAAAAATGTTGTATGAATTTGAGGAGTGTAAACCGGATCAGGTAAAATACTGCGTGGAGTTTATCGGGCAAAAATCGAAGGCCAACGCATCCGATTATCATGAGTTTTTAGAGGGGATGGGTTACAAAGTATTTTATAAAAACATCAACCTGAACTACTCTGTTGGTAAAGTACGCCTACGGCCATGGGCTGAAAAAGGCGGACGCATAGCAACAAATGCCACCACCTTTAATCGGGAACTGTTGATCGTAGAAAAAGATAATGACGGTAAGCCGTTTGAACTTCATACTTCTTATGAGGACAAGGAAAACTATTACAGAAATCTGCGTAATCCGTGGTTGCTGATATTGCTCATGTTCGCAATATTTGCGGTTGCAAAATGTTCGGTAGTTTTTGGTGTGCTTGCCCTGGTTTCTCTGATTCCTGTTCTCGTATATCAAACCCAGGTTATGCAGAACAAACGCGAAGGTAAGACAAAAGAATGGTGAGGTGTTTATATCATGAATGAACGAGAAAAAACAATCCGATTATGGTTTGATATGTGGCTCAATCAGCAGGATATGGGCATTGATGATATTTTTACAGAAGATGTAATCTATACAGAAAGCTGGAGTCCCCAGTATAACAACCGAAAAACAGTAAAGCATTGGTTTCAGGAATGGAATACCCGTGGCAAGGTGGTCATTTGGGAAATCAAGCAATTTTTTCATAAGGGAGATCAAACGATTGTGGAGTGGTATTTCAAAAATGAAATGAACAATGGAAGTATAGAGGAATTTGATGGAATCTCGCTGGTTGAATGGACAGAGGATAATAAAATAAAGGCATTAAAAGAATTTGGGTGTAATCGCAATACCTATAATCCATACCAGGAAGGCGATACCCCTCAATTCAAAGCAGAAAAAGCGAATTGGTTTTGAATTGAGTGCTTATGGAGGTAAAATATGATGTATCGGACAGAATTAGTAGAAGGAATTACCGTGGAAAATGTAACAGAGAAAATCAATGCAAAAATAGAAGAAATGGAAAAGGAAAGCTATCGACTTGTTACGATGTCTTTTTGGGGAACCGAAAGAGCTGTACTGGTTTTCAAAAAAGGGTTAAAGGGTAGTTTGCTTTAACACATAGTTTGCTTTTGAACTGTCGTCTATGGTGCGTTGACAGACTGGTAATCTCGACTATTCGTTAAAGGACTTTATTGTGGACTGTTCGAGCAAGCCATTGGGCTTTGAGGTGACAAATATGAAAGTATTGGTCAGTGCCTGTATTATGGGAGAGAACTGTAAATATAATGGGAAAAACAACAAAAATTCAGCAGCTATCCATTTTTTAAAAGATAAAGAAGTGATTTCTATCTGCCCGGAAGTATTAGCAGGAATGGAAACTCCCAGACCCTGCGCAGAAATTGTGAATGGGAGAGTAGTTGATGAAAACGGAAATGATGTTAGTTTAGAATATAATAAGGCAGTGGCAGTTGCATTATCGAAAATTCAGAATGAAGAGATTGATTTAGTTATATTACAATCCAGAAGCCCTACCTGTGGTGTTAATCAGATATATGATGGTAGCTTCACTGGAAAGTTAGTTTCTGGAATGGGTTTGTTTGCAAAGGCATTAAAACAAAAAGGATATCATGTCATTGATGTTGAAGAAATATAAGTTTACCATTTTTCATTTGTTGAGGGATAAGGTTCCTAACGCATTAAGGCTGCATTTTTATATTCGCCTGATGCAAATGTCAATGGGAGCATGAGCGACTATATCATAGAATATTATTTTTTTCACGGAGGCTGATATGAAAGAAAAAATATTGATAATAGAAGATGATCCGTTGATACGGAATGAATTGAAAACGCTGCTGCAAAGCAATGGCTATGAAGCGGCGGCTCCGGAAGATTTTTCTGATGTGATTGATCGGATCAAAGCCGAACAGCCACACTTGATTTTGCTGGACATCAAACTGCCGGGGACCAGTGGCTTTTCTCTCTGCACCGAGATTCGCACATTTTCCGAAGTGCCAATCATCTTTGTGACAAGCTGCAACACGGATATGGACGAGCTGAATAGCATCATGCTGGGTGGAGACGCTTTTATCACGAAGCCCTATAACACAGCAATCCTGCTTGCGAAAATTGCTTCTCTGCTGAAGAAAGCCTATCCCGCACAGCAACGGGAGCAGATCGTCTATGGAGATGCGGTGCTGCATCTGGAATCCAGCAGTTTGGACTATAATGGACGGAGCGTAGAACTTACTAAGAACGAATTGAAAATTCTCTATTACCTGTTCAGGAACGGTGGAAAAATCTGTTCTCGTGGAGATATGATTGAGTATTTGTGGGACAATCAGTTATATGTGGATGACAATGCTTTGAGCGTCAATATCAACCGCATCCGGGAAAAACTTGTGGGCATCGGCCTGACGGATTTTATTAAGACAAAGCACCGACAGGGGTACACGATATGAACAGCAGACGATATTGGAAAAACAGGCTGCCATTTCTGCTGACGAACCTTGTTTGTATGGCTGCACTCACTGTATTTCTGCTGGTGTGCGGAAATTCGGTTTCCGCAGTATTATTGATCCTGATCGTATGGGCATTGGTTTTGCTGACAGGACTTATCCTCACTTACTGGAAACGAAAGCGGCAGATGAAAAAACTTCTGGATATGGCGGAGCAGCTCTCCGAGAGATACCTTATTTCCGAAGTGATGGAGCTGCCGGAACAGGCTGAGGATCAGGTTTACTATCAGCTTTTGAAAATGGCTGGAAAATCCATGTTGGAGCAGATCGGGGAGGTCGAGCGGGAACGCCTGGAGTACAAGGAATACATTGAACAATGGATTCACGAAATCAAAACGCCCATTACTGCCATGAAACTTCTATGTGAAAACCATCGGATGGACTGGACAAAAGAACTTCTGCTGGAACTGGAAAAGACCAACCGCTTTACCGAACAGGCTCTTTATTATGCCCGCAGTGAGCATACAGAGAAAGATTATTCTGTCCGGGAAATGGCACTGTCCCAAGTGGTGCATCAGGCGATTGCAGATAATAAATATCTGCTGCTCCAAAGTGGTATGCGTCTGGAAGTGGAGGAAATGCAGGACACGGTTTATTCAGATGAAAAGTGGGTGCGCTTTATTCTGAACCAACTGATTGCCAATGCGGTCAAGTATCGTACGGAACAGCCGGTTCTCCGCATTTCTACTCATAAACGGCAGGATCAGGTTGTTCTTGTCGTGGAGGACAATGGAATCGGGATTGCTGCGTCCGATCTGCCCCGTATCTTTGAAAAGGGATTTACCGGTCAGAATGGTCGTATGGTCCAGCAGTCCACAGGCATTGGCCTGTACCTATGCAAACGGCTTTGTGAAAAGCTGGGCATTGGCATTACGGCGGAGTCGTCGGAACATGGCACAGCAATTTCCCTTTCTTTTCATATTAACTGTTTGATTCATGAAGTGCAGAGCTGAGAACCGTTCTGCACTTCTTACATTTTTGTTAGAACTTTGTAAGAAAACTTGATACAAACGAAGCCGCTCTTATTTTACAATAGAGATCAGAGGTGATAACAATGAAAGAAATTTTGAAACTGGATCATATCCAAAAATATTACGGAAATAGTGGGAATGTTACAAAAGCAATTCAGGACATCAGCTTTTCCGTTCAGGAGGGGGAATTTGTAGGAATCATGGGAGCATCCGGTTCCGGCAAGACCACCCTGCTCAACTGTATTTCCACCATTGATACCGTCAGTGCGGGACATATCTATCTGGATGGAACCGATGTGACGGAAATCAATGAAAAACAGATTGCCCGGTTTCGCCGGGAAAATCTTGGATTTGTGTTCCAGGATTTTAACCTGCTGGACACGCTGACCATTTCGGAAAACATAGCCCTGGCGCTGACCATCAACAAGGTTCCAGCAGGCGAGATTGATGGACGGGTGCGGGAAATGGCCGGAAAGCTGAATATCATGGATATTCTGGATAAGTACCCATATCAGGTGTCCGGCGGCCAGAAGCAGCGGTGCGCCTGTGCCAGAGCCATTATCAATCAGCCTAAGCTGATTTTGGCGGACGAGCCTACCGGCGCATTAGATAGTCATTCGTCCCAGATGCTGCTTTCTACGATCCAGAGTATCAACGAAGATCTCGGAGCCACAATCCTGATGGTGACACACGACGCTTTCTCGGCAAGCTATGCCAATCGTATTCTCTTTATGAGGGACGGGGCGATCTTTACGGAAATCCGTAAGGGTGGTGATTCCCGCAGGACTTTCTTTGAAAAAATCCTGGATGTCCTCACCATGATGGGAGGGGGCATGAGTGATGTACGCTAAACTCATTTTCAAAAATGCAAAGCGGTCTGTGAAGGACTATTTGATTTATATTGTGACCATGACACTCTGTGTCACCCTGTTCTATGCGTTTTTATCTATCAGCAGCACCCATTATCATCCGACCATTGGTGCGGAATATAATATTTCCCTGCTGGCTGGAGGTATGAAACTGGCAATTTGCGGGATTAGTCTGCTTCTTTTGTTCCTGATCCACTATGTCAATCGTTTCATGCTGAGAAAAAAACAATCGGAGTTTGCAGTTGAGGCAACCTTGGGAATGGAGCAAAAAACCATAGGACTGCTCTTTTTTGGAGAGACTTTTTTCCTGCTCATATTCTCTGTGTCGGTGGGAATCCTTCTGGGGATGATCGTTTCTCAGGTCATTACGGCTATGCTGCTTGCTTCTTTTGGGGAACCCTACGCTTTTTCTTGGTCTTTTTTTCCAGATACTGTGCTGCTGACCGTGGGCTTCTTTGTTGTTTGTCAGATTCTGGTTGGAGTCGGGAATGTCAGAATTCTCAACAAAAGCAGGATTATTGAACTTATGACGGCAAACCGTCAGAATGAAAAACCGCTTCATAAAAGCAGATGGATGCCGATGATCTGTATTTTCTATGGCATTATGCTGCTGTGGATGCTGGAGGTAGGTGCTGTAAAATATCATTTTTACTTCGATCCCAGACATCCGCTTCCTGTAAAGCTCATGTATTGGGGGAATGTCCTTTTCCCTGCACTGACGCTGCTTTGGGCAATCGCAGGTGCTGTTTTACACAGAAAAATAGGATTTTCCCGATATCTTTGTGGGCTTCTGGCTGGTGCTGTATTGACCGCTATCCCGATTTTTTCCATCGCAGAACTGGAAAAAGCCTACTTCCTTGGATTTGACGCCCCAACTCTGAATCAATATTTGCTGTTTGGGGTTGCGGATATTTTGTTTATCATTTCCGCAGTCATTTATTTATCGAATGCGGCGCTCCTATACTGGAAGGAGTCTAAAGTGTCCCGCAAATATCACAATACGAGTTTATTTCTGTTTGGACAGCTTTCCTCTAAGCTGGCTACCAATACGAAAACGATGACGATAATTTGTGTGACCCTGACTTTTTCTATCTGCTTGTTTGTCATTGCGCCAGTTTTGACAGGATGGAGTCTGGGCTATTTGGATAGTCGGGCAGTCTATGATATTCAAATTTCAAGCCGCTACAACGATGTTTATGAAGTGGAAAATCTTCCGGATACAGACTATGGGGAAATTACTGCGTTTATAGAACAAAACAACATAGCGATAAAGGACGATTTGACTTTTTCGGAATATCTTCCCCAAAAAAGCGACTTTCACCAGCGGGTAAAGTACGATTTTCCTCCCTTGGCAATTGCACTGAAGGATTATAACGCTGTTCGGAAAATGTTGGGATATGAACCTATTACCTTACAAACGGATGAATTTGCTACCCACTGGCATCGTGCGGCAGAGGACAAGGATATTGAAAACTACATCGCTAAGCATACCTTACTGGAAACTGACGCAGGCACCCTGAAACTCAGTGAGAACGCCGTGTTTCAGGAGCCTGTGGGGGAATCTATCTATAATCTTTATACAGATGTGGTGTATATCATACCTGACGAGATAGCGCAAGTCTTGCTTCCGGTACAGAGCAACCGATTTGTGATGACCCAATATCCGCTTCCCTTCAAAACGGCAGAAATGCTGGAACAGCTTCTTGGGCGTTCTTATCCAGAAGATCCTGATAAAGACAATCTGGCAGGATACAGTACAACTGTCCATACTACGGAAGTGAACCGTATAATCGCCCTTAACTTTATCCTAAAAGCGTCCTTGATCTATGGTGCAATTGTGCTGATGGTGATGTGTCTTACCGTGCTGGCTCTTCAGCAGCTCCTAGATGCAGAAAAAAACAACTACAGATTTTCGGTTCTGCGAAAAATGGGAGTGGAAGAGAAGGACCTGCATACTTTGGTTCTAAAACAGCTTGGTGTTTGGTTTGGAATGCCGATCACAGCGGCAATCGTTTTAGCAATGATTGTGATTGGCTATTTTCTTCAAAGTGTTTCTGCTGAAATCTCAGCTTATATTGGCTGCGGAGCCTTGATGCGGCAAATAGGTATCATTGTCGGGATTTTCGCTTTGCTGCTGAGTTGCTATTTTCTCAGTACATGGCTGCTGTTCCAGCGTTCAATTCGCAGCAACTCCGATAGTGTAAGGTGATGGGAGGAAGATATGTACTGGAAGTTAGCAATTCAAAATATCTGCAGAAGCCTGCGGGATTATATCATTTACTTTGTGACGCTTACCTTGACTGCGGCATTGATGTACTCATTTTTGGCATTGGGCTTTTCATCAGATGTTCTTGCTATGGCAGAAAATATGTCGATGCTGACTACTGGAATTTTGCTTATGTCAGCTCTGGTTGCTTTTCTGTCCTCGTTTGTGATCGGTTATGCGATCCGCTTTATGCTGGAAGGAGTTTGCAACCTACGAACTGATTGGCATGGAAGCAAAGACAGTACGGAATTTGTTCCTTGCTGAAAACAGTATCATCGGTACAGGAGCCTTTCTGCTTGGTTCTTTGGTTGGCACAGGGCTTTCCGGTTTGCTGAATCAGGTGGTAAAAAATATCTTTGAGGTGCCGCATACCTATCAGGTTTCCTTTTCTCTCCAGGCATGGGCAGTAACATTTTTGTTTTTTGCCTTGATGTATGGTTTTGGGATGCTCCGAGCAGCAAAGATTATCCGGCATCAGAAAGTAATCGATTTGCTGTATGATAACCGCAAGAATGAAGAATACCGTTTTAAATCATGCAGTCGTAGTCTTCTGGTAGTATTGCTTTCAATAGCCGCAATGGTTGCAGGCGTGATTTTGCTTGGGCGGATGCTTCAGACACAAACCAATGAAGCATTTTTGTACCTTGGCGGAGCCTGCCTGCTCATTCTGGTGGGGGTTTACGAGCTGCATCGCCAGATTCCGCTTTTGCTGCACCGATTTGCAAAACAAAATCTGCGCCATAAGTACAAAGAAGAAAATCTGTTCTTCCTGGGGCAGATTGGGCGGCGCATCCATTCTGCTGGCCGGACAATGGCTGTGGTGGCGATTCTTTTAACCATATCTCTGGCAACCATGTTTGTGGGGCTTACCATGGGAGCAGGCTACAAAGCCAACATGAAAGCCTATTATCCCTATGATGCAGGCGTGGCGATTGATGCACCTTTGGAAAAATCCAACATGGATTCCATCGTTTCCTTTACAGAGGAGCATTGTGGAGTCGAGGATTCTGTGAGTTATTATCTGTATGCGGTTCCTGAAAAACCGATCGAAGCCTTGTCCTTGTCCGACTATAACCATTTGCGTGAAATCCTGGGGCTTTCTCCTGTTTCCATGAGCAACAACGAATTTTTGGTTCATTGCGATACATGGAACTATATGGACGGAATCCGACAGGGCTTGGCGCAGCAGCCGGAGATCACATTCAATGGTCGGACCTTGTCTGCTGCGGAAACGCCGATCCTGACGGAGCCGATGGAGCAGTATCAAATGGCCGGAACGAAGGGATATGTACTTGTTCTGCCGGATGAAGCAGCTTCACAATTCGTCGGAGAAAAAATCCGTCTGGCGATGAAACTGGAAGATGGCGGATACCCGGAATTGAAAAGCGACTTGAAGCAATTCCTGAACAGTGGGAAATGGCAGCCGGAATTGCAGTCCGGTCAACAGCTTCCGGAAAAAGTAACGATGGGTGTTACAGTAAAGGCGTGGGGCGTTGCCAATTCGCTGACGGGATTTACAGCTATTTCGTTCTGCGGATTGTATTTAAGCATTATTTTCATCATTCTATCCTGCTCGGTTCTTGCATTTGAGCAGCTTTCTGCCATAGACAAAAACCAGAAGAATTATGCAGTCATTGACCGTTTGGGTGTACCGAGCCACAGGCAGGCTTCCCTGATCCGCAGGGAACTGTCCACAGTCTTTTTGATCCCACTGCTATTCCCTCTTTTGCTGACGGTTTTACTGATCACAGGGGCACAGTTCTTTTTCGGAGAGGCAATCTTGCAGCAGGGACTTGTACCTCTTTATGGTCTGGTGACGATCCTGCTATTCTGTGCAATCTACCTGACCTATTTTGGTGCAACAATGTTCTTATTCAAACGGGTTATTCTTCGACCGGAAATGAGATAAAAATTGAATTGCTACAAAAATGAAGCAATTCCGCCTGTTTTCTTGCCGAAAAAGAAAGAGGTTAGGAGATTTCTGCAACATTTGGCCTTTATCATAGAGTAATAAATTAGAAATGCTGATACCTTACACCATGCAAAGGAGTGGATTACTATGGCAAACAAAGAAAAGCGCTTTGAAACAATCTATACACAGGGAACTTCCTTGAGTATTGTTGTAGACACCGAAACAGGTGTAAACTACCTTGTCCATGATACGGGGATTACCCCTTTGCTGGATAAAAACGGAACAGTCGTTATTACTGAAATAAACAAGTAAACTTTATATTGGTTGCAGGGTATCAGCATTCTAATTATGAATAAGGGAGGGACATATGGGAAAAATCTTTGTATTGTCGGTAACAGACCATGAAGAATATATACTTAGCAGAATTATGGAGATTATTGCAGCCGAGCCGGGATTTGACCATATTGTGTCATCTCACCCTTGTAATACTCTTGTTTTTCCGGGATTGGAGCTTCGCCTGAAGGAGAGAACTGTACACCGAAACGGCGAGTTGATTTCTATGACCCATCGGGAATTTGCGACATTGGTATACTTGGCAAACCACCCATCCTGGGTATTTTCTGCCGGGCAGATCTATGAAGAAGTGTGGGGTGAGGATGGTGAAAACTGCGGAACAGCCGTTGCCAGCGTCATTGGTCAGATCCGCAGAAAACTGACTCCGGATATGCCGAAAGCGGGTTATATCCGTACTGTTTTGGGGAGCGGATACAAATTTGAAGTTCCGCAGGGTATGGCAGAATAGAACAATCAAATATATATTAGCTGCGCACATTATGAAGCAGCCAAAAGCGGGAAACCTTTATGATGGGTCTCCTGCTTTTTGTTTTCATAAAAATAGTGTGTGATTGTTGAGAATAGGCGTCATATAGGCGTAAAGGATATGTATAAAGCAAAAAGGAGGCATTACATATGCTTATTGGCGTTGATCATGGCAACAAACAAATTAAAACGGTTCATTGCAACCCCTTTGTGTCCGGTCTGAAGCAGAGTGTCACCCGTCCCTTTGGACAGAATGTGCTGAGGTATCAGAATACCTACTATACGCTGTCTACTGAGCGGATTCCTTATCGGAAAGATAAAACGGAGGACGATCGCTTCTTTATCCTGACCCTATTTGCTCTGGCTGGTGAGATTGAAGCGAGGGGAGCATATTCCTCAGAGGTTCAGCGTATCCAACTGGCAGTAGGGTTGCCGCCGGCACACTTTGGCGCCCAGGTGGAGCGGTTTACACAATACTTTGGGCAGCGGGGAATGGTAGAATTTGAGGTGCAGGGCAAGCCGTATTCCATCTATATTGAAGATGTGGCCTGCTTTCCACAGGCATATGCAGCGGCGGCCACCATGCTTCACACGCTTGTTGAAGAGCCAAAGGCGGTAATTTTGGATATTGGTGGGTTTACTGCTGACTATCTGCTGATGAAAAACGGAGAGATTGACCTTACCTCCTGTGATTCGTTAGAAAATGGCGTGATCCTGTTGTACAATAAGGTGCGTTCAAAGGTGAATTCGGAGCTGGATCTGTTGTTGGATGAAGGAGATGTGGATGCCATACTGATGGGAAAAAAGACTCAATATCCGGATGCAGCCATACGGCTGACAGAACAGATGGCGCAGGAATTTATCAATGACCTGTTCAGCACGTTGCGGGAGCGAATGTTGGACTTGCAATATTGCAAGGTAGTATTTGTAGGCGGCGGTGCCATTCTTTTGAAGCGGCAGATCGAAACTTCGGGCAAGGTGGGAGCACCATTCTTCGTACCGAAAATCAATGCAAATGCGGATGGCTATGAGTATCTGTATCGGATTGAAACAGCAGGCAGGTGATGGTATGGGCGAGAAAAAAGAACGAGGACGGTTTACGCTGCGCTTTAATGAGGGCGATCCCATACACGAGACGGCCATTGGGTTACTGGAATTGCAGAGTCCCCGCACAAAAGCGCAATATGTGGCAAATGCAGTGGTCTACTATAATGAGCACTTTGGGCAAGAGCCACAGCCGCTAAATGCTTCGATCATCAGCAAAGAAGCGGTGGTGGCTATTGTCAAAGAGATTTTGCGGCAGGAAGGTATGGGACAGGAAAAAGCAAAAGAGCAGATTCCCACAGCCAGATTGGTGGAGAAGCCTGCAGCGCCTGTGATGCTTTCGACTGCACAGGAAGTGGACGATGATCCGGAAATGGACGATAGGACACGCAGCCTGATTGCCAGTACTTTATCTGCGTTCCGCAGCAGGGGATAATCAAAAGAGGCATGGGAGCCAGTGATGCTCCTATGCCTCTTCCTGTATGGCCGCGATAAAACTGTCTAAAATATCTTCAAAATGCCTGTATTGTTTGGGCGTTAGTGTGGAAATCTTCTTCATAAGAAGAGAAGAATCTGCTTCTGTGATGACGCCTCGCAACAAATACTCGGTGCTGATGTGAAGTGCATCACAGACTTTGAGGATTGTCTCAGGCCGCATAGCCTTTTGCCCCAGTTCTGCGGTGGAGATGGTCTGTGGTGTGACATGAGCCAGCTCTGCCAGAGTTTCTTGGGTCATATTCAGTTGTTTCCTCCGGTCGAAGATCCGTTTACCCATATCTTTCAATAGATTTTCCATGCGCCACCTCCATGCTATAGTTACATTTTATCCGCTATGACATGGATTATTAAGCGGTCATGGTTGATTTATCTCGTCTATGGCAAGTATAATATGCAGAGGAGTATGACGGGAAAGGAGAGCCATATGAACAGTTTTTCGTGTGTGATTACAGGCCACAGGCCGACCAGATTTAAGTTCAAATATAATGAAAAGGATAAACGCTGCCAACGGATTAAAAAGTGTCTGCAGGAGCAACTCATACGACTTTATAACCAGGGAGTACGATGCTTTTGGGTTGGAGGAGCAATGGGCGCTGATATGTGGGCAGCGGAGATACTGCTGCGCATGAAAGAACAGCAAACATATCAAGATGTGGAATTGTGCTTGGCGCTCCCTTTTGAGGGTTACGATTCAGACTGGGATGACTGGCACCGAAAGAGGATGGATTTTATTCGCAGATATGCTGAAAAGGTCTTAATACTGTGTGAAACGCCATCAAGTGAAAGCTATAAGAAACGCAATTATTATATGGTGGAGCAGGCCGGATATATGATAGCTGTCTATGATAATGCACACAATATGCGGTCTGGAACCCAGCAGGCGGTCAACTACGCCAAGAAGAAAGGACTCCAAATCATTTATATCCATCCAGATACAGCACAGGTAGCGATGGAAGATACAACTTTATGGAAAAAATAAAGGAAGAGCTCTAAAGCGGAACACTAAGAAAGATTGCAAAGTAGTGTGTCCGTTTTAGAGCTTGTTTTGTCATATAATGTCGAATGATTTTCTTTTTGCTCGAAAGCGATTCCAATGCTACTCCAAGAGTTTCCGAAAACTGTCAGTTACACTATGATTATGGCAGTGATCCCAAAACCAATGAAAACTCGATAAGTGGAGGTGGGGGTATGAGATCAGTACAGTACCCAATGAAAATCGGAAGAAGAGGGCGGTCTTTATCCTGGCAATAAGGATGGAGGCCGCCTTTTGTTTTAATTTAATAGAATAGCTGGAATAGCATTTGAAAAAAGTATTATTTCACAATTTAATAATTATTAGCAGGGCGGCAGCGTTGCGCTGCCATATCGCGAAAGAAAGGGGATGATGCAGGCCGCCTGTGTGCCGTCCGCATAACTGCGGACAGGGAGTAACGATGTTATGGAGAAAGGATTCCACAACATCGAGCAGTTCATTGCTTTCATAACTCCAGGACACACGGCTTTTCATGAACGGCTCTCAATAGGGATATATCGTCGCGGCAGGACAAGGGAGTTTTCTCTACATAAGGAAAAACCTCCACCTGCTCGGACGGAATCTATTGAACTGCTCGATGCAGCAATTCAAGGAACAGCTGGTTTTGTCCATTGGTACAAAGCTGGCTGTTTTTCTCTATCACAGCCAGGTTTTGTCCGGTGCAGGTCACCGCCAGAAGCTCAGGAAATCCATCGGAATTCTTGAGACTTTTGGAGGTAAAGCCATGTGGCAACGGAACAATGGGCAGGCAGAAGATGACCTGCAATTCAGGTTTACAGCATATTTAGTTTCGGCGGTCAAGCGCCGCAGAAAAGATTATTTGATCCAGCTTTATAAGCGCAGCAGTATAGAGAGTACTGTGGAAGTGGTCTATGAGTCTGAACCCAGCTCAGAGGAAGTGGTCTTGGACAGATTACCGCTTATGGATGTCATTGAGAATGGAGCGCTTCTGGAGGCGTTGCAGAAACTCAATGAACGGGAACGCCAGATATTTCTGGCTCGAACGCTGGAGGAGGAAGATTTCGAGACTCTGGGAGTAAGGTTTGGGCTGTCCTACAAAGGGGTGGCTGCACTTTATTACAGGACGATTCAGAAAATCAGAAAGAGCATTGAAGGAGGTGACAAGAGATGAATTTTGAATGTCTGCTTCTCAATGCCAAAGCCGGAAACGAGGATGCCATTACGGCGATTTTACAGATGTATCGACCATTGCTGCTCAAGTATGCCATTATTGATGGTGTACTGGATGAGGATCTGTACCAGGAATTGAGCATTATTTTGTTGAAGGCGATTAAATTATTTAAGATTTAAGTCAATGAGAAAGGCTCCGAGATTCTTACGGCCTCGGAGCCTTTCTTACTGACTTAAAAGGGAGAACTGTTAAATTTATATCCGCTGCCCAGTACAGTCCGGATATAGCCACCCTTGGGCATATTCGGCGTCAACTTGCGTCGTATCTGACTGATGACGCTGGCAACGGCAGTTCCGCAGTGCTCACCGTCCACATTCCACACAGCCTCATAAATCTGGCTGGCAGAAAATACCCAGCCAGGATGACGAGCCAGATAAGCGAGGACAGCAAACTCATGGTGAGTCAAAGTAACAAGTTGACCGTTGCAGGATACAGTTTGCTCCTTTAGCCGAATTTCAAGGTCTGGAAAGGAGAGGCTGGCGTTAGAGGGTGGGAGAGCAATATGGTCAAGCTCTGGTTCGTTTGCAATAGCTTCTATAATTTTATTGAGTATATGTTCTTCGTGGTCTGCAACGGATAATATTAAAAATTTGCCCATATTGTTCACATCCTTTCTTCTCCTTATGTGCATAAGCAGTGGTTCTGTTTTTGGAAAATCTTAAATGAGATGGGGATATAGTGCCAGAGCCTTTTCTATTTGTAAAAGGTTGCTGAATATAGAGACTTCAAAACTCTGGGACTGGGGCCATTTGTTCTAATGCTTAAATATCACCTTACCCAGAATTAAACTTATAACCGTAGCCAATTACAGTTTTTATATACTCGTGCCCCTTGCAATATGGTTTTAGCCTTTTGCGTATTTGGAAAATTGTATTTTCTACTGCGTGCAAATGGTTATTTGTAGGCTCATGCCAAATCTTTTCATAAATCTGCTCTTTTGTGAATGTGGTTTGAGGAGACTGTTGTAGCAGATAAAGAACTTCAAATTCGTTTGTTGATAAATAAACTTCCTTCTGTTCTAATATTACACAATGCCGGTTAACATCAATGTGTAAGGTGTGACTTGCTTGCTTCAATCCCCAAAATTTTAGTGCCATTGTCCGGTCGTTTGCAATTTGTGCAAGCAGCAATGATAATTCGTTAAATTTTCTAACTTCTCTCAATTTCTTATATAGGTTGACAGTTATCGTACTCCCGTATATGTCCCTATCAAAATCAAAAATATGTGTTTCGATTGAAACAGAATCATCATTATCAAGTGTGGGGCGTGCCCCAATATGAGTAACACCATAATATCTGTTGTCACTTAAAAGAATATCTGCCACATATACCCCTGTCTTTGGCAAAAATGTATTTTTTGCTATTTCCATGTTTGCGGTAGGTGTCCCCACATGCTTTCCAATACCTCGGCCGTGTATAACGATTCCTGTTAGTGTGTAAATAGGCGCATTCGTATTTTCTTTCATTTCGATCCTCATATAATCCCATTCATTGAAAGGATGATCAAAACACAAGTCACAATGATGAAATTTGCCAGTATAAGCAGACCGGTATGTTGCTGCCTTGTGTCTTTTTCCAAAGTAGAAATATATCCACTTTTTCTTAAAGCGGTAACTATGGGCTTATACAATAAAAAGGTAATGGATGCATTTAACCCGCCTTTCAACAAGTTAAATGGAAGAAAGGCAGGGAGTAACAATTCCACAACCGCTTCTCTTGGATACCCCATATAAAGTGGTGTTACCAAATAGTTCCACAGCAGCATAACAATAACCGTTATTAGCCACCCCGATGCCAGACCAATCAGTGCACCAGATAGAGTGTGCTTTTTTTTGTAAATGATAGACGCCGTACACGCAAAAGATAGTGTTTGTACGATATTCATGATACAACCTAATATTCCGGTATCGCTTACTGTAATCATTTCAAGGGTTGCCACAATGACAGATACGATACAGGAAGTCATCGGTCCCCAAATAAAGCCGCCTAAAGTTACAATAACATCTGATGGGTCATACTTTAAGAATAGAATAATCGGAATCCTGCCAACAACCATGGTGACATAAGTGATTGCACATAGCATCCCAATAGCGGTGATTCTTTTTGTTTTACTGTTCATAATTGCTTTCCTCCGTGACAAAAAATTAACACCCAAAAGAAAAGGTCTTTCAGGTGTTAACATTATAATTAGGCCACAGAAAAGAAAGTAAGCCTCTCAAAATCTGCGGAAATCTAACCATATCTTCTTTCATCCAGACTATACTGTTGGTTTTGGAATTACACCAAATCGTGCGTTTTACGCTCGCGGACTTTACCGCCAATCGGGAATTTCACCCTGCCCCGAAGACACTTTTATTCAGTTGTTTCCCCGCAATTATAACATCAACCACTTTTGGAAGCAATGAGTTGAAGAAAGTTCGGAAGCATTTCGGAAATCATCTTATACTCAGTTACAGTTTTTCATACGAAACTAAGTCGGTGAGTGGAATCCTCAGATGGTCATGTCTTTCTGTATCTGCAGCTTCTTCATTTCCATAACCGATTACTAAAATATTGATTGGCTCTAAATTATCGGGCAAATCAAATTCTTTTCGGATAACATCAGGCTGAAAGTAACATACCCATACGGTACCTAAACCTAATTCTGTTGCCTCCAACATCATATGGTCTGTTAGGATAGCTGCGTCAATGTCTCCGGTTTGCTTTTGGTCAAATGGGCGAACCCATGCTTTGTTATGATCTGCGCATACAATAATTGCAAGAGGAGCATTATAAATATTTGCCCCTTTGCTGATTTTTTCCAGTCCCTCTTTGCTTTCTACTGCAATTAAGTGAACCGGCTGTAAGTTTGCTGCTGTTGGTGCAACATGAGCAGCCTGCAAAATTTTATCAAGCTTCTCTTTTTCCACCTTTTTGCTGCTGTAATTGCGTACAGAATACCGTTTTTTTGCAATCTCAATAAAATTCATCATGGTCAATCCTTTCTTGGTGTTGTATAATTTAATTGACATGTTCAATCGTCGTACTAATTTTAACATGGTGCAGCAGAATAACAAGATTGCACTTTTCAGGTAGATACTTCCCTCAAAGAAAGTACCCAAAAAGGAGTGAATTCATAAAAATGAATTATCAAAAAGATCAATTTAGTTGTCCAGTGGAAGCCACACTTTTTCTAATCGGAGGAAAATATAAACCGCTCATTCTTTGGCATTTGATAGAAAAACCTTTGCACTACATGGAATTACAACGCTTAATTCCAAAAGCCACCCCTAAAATGCTTTCACAACAACTTCGCGATTTGGAAGAATGCGGCATGATTCACAGAGAAGTAATTCCAGAAAAACCACCTAAAACTTTGTATTCTCTTACCGCTTTTGGAAAAAGTATCATTCCGGTATTAGATTCTATGTGTAACTGGGGAATACACTTTCTTGAAGGATTGGATATTACACCGCCTTGTGGTTCAAAACTGTAAATAGTCTATTTTGGGAAGAGTAGACTGCCATTTGTCGAATTTATATATGTTTTTTTCAAGTAACACAGGAAGCAATACTTGCGGCCTTGTTTCTAAAAAACGAAGCGCCGGACAGAGCCAATCAGCATATGTCCGGCGTTTCCTATATCACGGATTCAAATTTATATCCACTGCCCAGTACAGTGCGAATATAGCCACCCTTTGGTGTATCCGGCGTCAACTTGCGCCGGATCTGACTGATGATACTGGCAACGGCAGTGCCGCAGCGTTCACCGTCTCTATCCCATACGGCCTCATAAATCTGGCTGGCTGAGAATACCCAGCCAGGATGACGAGCCAGATATGTAAGGACAGCAAACTCATGGTGAGTCAGAGTAACAAGTTGACCGCTGCAGGACACTGTCTGCTCCTTCAGCCGGATTTCCAGATTTGTAAAAGAAAGAATGTTGCAAGGGAGAGGAGGCGCAATATGGTTAAGCTCCGGCTCGTTTGCGATAGTTTCCATAATTTTATTGAGTATATGTTCTTCGTGGTCAGTGACGGATAATATTAAAATTTTGCCCATATTGTTCGCCTCCTTTGCTTGGGGTAAATGCGGAAAACTGCTGCGCCAGTGGCCGCCAACAGTACCAGAATCAGCACAGCAAATAGACAAAAGCTCCTTTATCCATCTGCTTTCACTGATAAGGTCATTCTAAAACCTAAATGTCCACGAAATATTAGAAAGTTCGGGCATTTCAAAAAATAGTGTTCTACTCAACCGTTTCAATCGAATCCACAATATTCATTTTTGAAATTTTCCGTAGCGGAATTGCTGTTGCCAGCAAGCAAGCTCCTACTGCCAAGAGGGTTGCTTCAAGAATGGGCATGACAGGGATTGTAACAAGTTGGATGGTGTCGCTCGTGGCCGCCTCAATGAAGATCGTACAAACATATCCCAGTACGCTTCCGATCACAGAGGCAATGATTCCGTAATATGCACCTTCCCAAAGAAAAGTTTTATAAAGGCTACCGGCGCTCATTCCAATGGCCCGCTGCATACCGATTTCTGTTACTCTGGTGTGAATATTTGTGTAAACGGTATTGATGATATTAAGAATACCGATCAGGCCAACGAAAAGGATCAGCCCCCATGCCAGCATTTGAATCTGTGCAAAGCTCTCTTTCAGTTGCTGGTCGCTTTCTTCATACGACAAGAATGTTGTCCCCGGCGTCCTATCACAAAATGCCTCGATAAATGTATCAAAAATTTCCCTGTCTGCGCCCTCGTTCAGCGTAGGCAAAAACTCTGAATAGGTATCTTTTCCCGTCAGGCGTTCATAGATAGCATCATCAACGATCACCTGAACACCATTTGTGAAACCGCCATTTCCAATACCAAGATAACCGTCATAGCCATCCAAGGTTTTCAAAACATTCAGCTCCATTCCCGCAACACAGATGTTTTCTCCGGCCTCTATATTTGTAAATTCAAGAACATCTTTGCCGTAGCTTATGGGAATAGGATTCCTTACTATACAGGCGTCCCCTGATTTCAGTTGTCCAAGCTGTTCTTCTGGTAATTGATCCCCCATAAAATAATCCCAATATTCATCGTTCAATCCGACAACCTGAAAAGTTTCACCGGGTTTCAGTTGAAATTCAAGACTGATTTCATCGAGCAGCCCATTTTCATTTTGTTCGTAAAGCGAAAATTGTATGGCGGCTACACTTTGCACAGCTTCATTTTTCCGCAAAGTGTTCAGATCATCTGTGGTAAATCCAACACTTTCATTTGTGATCTGATAATCTCCTAAATGGTTATCTTGCAGTGCGCTTGCAGCGTTCAGGAGAGAGGAAAACCCTTGCAGCGCTATAAAAACCGTGATACTCATAACAAGGGACAAAATTGTAATTGCAGTACGGCCTTTATTTCTCTTTAAGTTCAGACGGGCATAGTATGCTTCAAAATTATGGATTTTCTTTGTTTTACGCTTTCTGCGGCGAATTTTCAGATTTGTTCCAGACATCGCCATAATGGGGGATACCCTTGCGGCTGATCTGGCTGCTGGCAATGCTGCAAACAGCGCAAACGCCAAAGTGATTGCTCCGCTTAAAACCAGTAAGGTTCCATTCAAAGAACTGTTCTCTGCTATTAGAGTTTTCAATTCAGAAGCATCCTGAACCAAGAACAATTCAGGGGAAACCAAGCCGGTAGCTGCCTCTAAAATTCCTCTGGCACTCAAGAAGCCAAGAAGCATACCAATAGGAATCCCCATCAGGCATAATAGGATTACTTCAATTACAATGATCTGATAAAGCTGTCCTTTTTCGCCTCCAATAGCCCGAAGTGTTCCATATCCCTTTATCCGTTTTGATACAGATATTTTCAGAATGTTGTAAATCACAAGACCAGCAGCCAGCAAAATCAAAGTACCCACTAATATCCCTGCGACTGTCATAAAAGAGAATCCCTTATCATTAGCACCCTCGGAATTTGCAGTATAGGAAATTCCCAAAGCGTTCAAATATACAATATTGTAGCTGGTATCAAGCTCATGGATGTTCAATTCCTTATTGATGTCATCGACAACTGCTTGAAAACTCTTTTTATCGGCAGTCCGAATATCCACATTGTAATAAATATAAGATTCCGGTAGAAGTTGTTCAGCAGTTCCTTCCCCTACAACTCCTGTAACAGTGCCGCTTGTATATCCCAAGTAGTTATTTTTCAATATCCCTGTAAGAACAAATTCTGCTGTATAGGAATAGCTGTCCGCAATGTTGTGGCGAAGATTTTTTTGCAGTGAAAGTGTAATCTTATCTCCAATACCGCCCTCAAAGCCAAGATATTTCAGAATATCTTCCGAAAGAGCTATTTCCATCGGGGCTTCCGGCAGACGACCTTCTTCTACACTGGTACTGGACGGATAGATAGCGGCATTGTCATCCAAATATTCCATCAAACCAAGGGTAAGAGATGGGGAGAGTTCTAAACTTCCCATATAAATAGATTTCCCTACATAGGAAAGATGCTCATCCTGTTCCAGTGCGTGAAGCTGATCTGCATTCATCTGCAAAAAAGTGGCATATCGGTTTCCTCCGATAGCGATGGCCTGCTGTTCCCGCATTGCACTAAGTACGCCAATGGATTGTCCTACAATGGTTGTCATCATAGTAGACAGCACAACGGCAATCAAAATAAGAATAGAAGTGACTTTTTGGGACAGCAGTTCTTTCAATGCTAATGTACGATAAGATTTCATTTCGCTGTCACCTCCGTAAGCACACCATCTACAATCTGAAACTGCCGGTCTGCCATTCGTGCAATATGGCTGTCATGGGTAATGACAACGAGAGCTTTCCCCATCTTTTTCCATACATTTTGAAGCAGTTCCATGACTTCGCCGCCGCTTTTGCTGTCCAGATTTCCCGTAGGCTCATCCGCAAAAATTACATCCGGCTTTGCAATCAAAGCGCGGGCAATGGCTACACGCTGCTGCTGGCCGCCGGATAACTCATGGGGCAGATGTTCCAAGCGGCCCTGAATGCCAAGCAGTTCTGTAAGCTGTTTCAGGTATGCTTCATCCGGTTTTTGCTTATCCAGCAAAAGAGGCATGATAATATTTTCTTTCGCCGTCAGAACCGGAAGCAGATTAAATTGCTGAAAAATAAATCCAATCCGTTTCCGGCGGAATGCCGACAACTCCTTATCGCTGTAACTGTAAATATCTTTACAATCGTAGGTCAGCGAGCCGGAAGATGGCTTATCCAAGCCGGAAAGCAAATGAAGCAAGGTGCTTTTTCCGCTTCCAGATGGTCCCATAATAGAAATAAAATCGCTGGATACAATTTCGAGATTTGCATGATCCAAAGCCACTACTCGGTTTTCACCGTCACCATAAATCTTTGATAAATTCTTTGCCTCAATATTCATAAAAAAACACTCTCCTTATTTGTGGTATAAGGAGAGTGTAAATGATAAATCTCAAAAATCGCTCAAAGATTACACGAAATGAAAAATAGCCGTTGCGGATGCACCGCCCCTGGCCCGATTTTCCAAAATCAATCGGCCACCATGTTTTTCACATAAAATTCTGCTGCTGTAAAGCCCCATTCCGAAATGTGAGGAATTACTACTTGTCGTTTCAAAGGGGTTTGGCCCATTCTGCATGAGAGACAGCGGATAACCAGCACCATCATCTTCTATATTCAAGGTCATAGAATCATTTTGCAGCGTTATTTGAATAGAGATTGCTTTTTCTGCAAATCGCGCCGCATTTCCAATCAGATTTTCCGCTACGGTAAGAAATAGCCCGTGATCTATACAAACTGTTCCGCCTGATGGTACTAAAACAGAAACTTTTTTGGATAGCGCTAACAGTCGTGCTGTTTCCTGCAATTCACTCTGCAAAACTGATAGTCTGATTTCTTTTGGCTTAACAGAGAGTTGTTCCAACTTTTGAACACTGCTCATAGCTTCTACATACTGCTCGATCCGTAAAGTGTAACTTTCCAGCCGGTCTATGGTCTGTTCGTCCTGAATACCTTGCCGCAAAAGTTTTACACTTCCTTTTAATACCGTAATCGGGTTACGCAGATCATGGGAAAATGCGGCATTGAGCCGTTTGCGTTCCTCGGCCTGTTGCCACAACAGCCGATTCGATTTCAGAAGTTCACTCCGCATTTCTTCAAAGGCAGCACATAGTTGTCCCATTTCATCGTTAGACAAAATCGGCAGCGAAAAATCCAGATCATTATTCTGAATCCGCATAATGCCATTTTGTAGGCAGGAAATAGGCTGTTTCAATTTGAGATAATAAAAAAGAAAGACTGAAACAATCAATCCGCCTACTGGAAAAAGAATACAGGAAACCGTCTGCACAATGTTTAGGGTAGCTAAAATACGCTGTTGTGACACCGTAGGAGACGGCAGAGGTACAACAGAGCCATCCGACAAGATTTCTACACCGCCTAAAGGATAATGGTTTTCAATGCCTCGGCAAAGGAAGATAACTGCCCCAAGCAGGAGAAATGCCGCTGCCAAACAGGAGAGGGATAATAGCAGGAAAGATTTCTTTAGTCCCATATTTTTTAGGCGTTCCACCGATAACCACACCCCCAAACCGTTTCAATGTAATTGTGCAATGTATGTGCTGCAAATTTAGCGCGTATTTTCCGAATGTGCTCCATAATTGTATCGCTGTTTCCGTCCCCATCCAAGCCCCACACAAGCTCATAAATTCGCTCGCGGTCAAAAACCTGTCCTGCATTGAGGGATAAAAGTTCTACAATCTCAAACTCCCTCTTAGATAGAGGGATGTTCAGATTATTGATTGTAACTGTTCGGGCGGAATAATCCAGTATCAATTCACCAAAGAAGCGCACTGCCGAATTATTTTGGCGTCGCTGCTCCCGGCGCAGATGTGCGGCAATACGCGCCCCCAATTCATCCAAATCAAAGGGCTTGACGATATAATCATCCGCCCCAGCCTGAAATCCAATGATCTTATCGCTGGATTCAATACGAGCAGTCAAAAAAAGAATGGGACAGGCAATGTGTTCCCGTATCTGCTGGCATACAGTCAGACCATCCATTCCCGGCATATTGATGTCCAATAAAATTAAATCTGGTTTGCAGGCTACTTTTTTGAGCGCTTCTTGTCCGCTATAAGCAGTCAGAATATCATATTGTGTTTGAAAATAACTCTGTATCATATCAACAATACCGCGTTCATCATCAACGATCAGTAATTTAGGATTCAAAATCATGCACCTCCGTTCTTTATATGATATATGGTAAATCTCAAAAAATCCTCAACTTCCTTTGCTTTTGCGGATATTATAACAGGCAAATGTCTGCGAAATATTACAACGGACAGATTTTGAAAAATATATTTCTTCATAATTATATAGCGGGTTGACTTTTGCAACAAGCTTTTATAAGTACATAGCAAAATAAATAACTATTTCATAGAGAAAAACGCACCGAATACAGAGCTGATAGGCATACTGTATCCAGTGCGTTGCAAACTTTTAACCTTTCAGATAATAATGCACATAGGCATTATAATCTCGATGCCGGGTGACTAGCCGCAGCCAGATATAAAAGTGGGCAGTTTCCGAATACAGATTGAATTCGGTGGGCTCGCTGGTGGGCTGGGCGTACCCTCGACAGAACCGTGTCAGCGTGTCCAAATTCCGAAACTCCGGCAGTTGGAACAGCGCATTCTGAAAAGCATCAATTTCACGGGCAACTTCCAGAACAGGCGTATCCTTTTGGCACTGATGCCAGGTGGTCCACCATTTCCATCCATCATAATCAGAACGGGAATAGGCTATCTCGCTGGCAGGACGGGAGCCTTGCTGAAACAGATATTCAAAGGTGCAGGAAGTAGTCAGCAGCGGATCTTCAAAATCGGTCCGCTGCTGGCTCAAACCGTTTTTGACAGCTGCCCATTCTGTTAGGGGGAGTGGGCAACGGTTGGCATCACGCAGGGCTTCATCCATACCGCACGCCTCGCAGATATGGACATCTGCATAGCGGCTCAGGGCGTTGATGACCAGCCTGCGGTCCAGCGGCTGACCACACCGAAGACACAAGGGTGGTTGCGCTGCCTCTGGGGTAAACAGCAGTTTGTCCTGCTGCCATACGGTTTCCAACAGGGATTGGGGATAGATACGGATCTTCATGATGATGTCCTCCTATTTTACTACCTTTAATATTCGTACCGATTCCTCCGGTCTTCAGACCAGGGAGGGTAGACACGCAATTCCTCCTGAAACATGGTCATCAGTTCGGCAGCCATGTCCTCTTTACGCCGGTAGATGCGCTGCTTTTTCGTACCATCGGCATAGCGGATGGTAGTCTGGAGTGCGGGTCCTTTCTGTGTGAAGATGAATTTGCGGCCATGAGAAGGGTCAGACGCCTCGATCCAGAGGGGCAGGGTGGTGGAAACCCCATCTGGACACCGCCAGCCGCTGTAATCAGTGTAGCTGAACTCATTGATTTCTCGTGCCAGCCGGCGCAGGGCAAGATATAGCCGCTCAAAGCGGCGCCCCAGCTCGCCTTTCTGATGCCGGATGTAGAGGGTGTGCCCCTCATGGTCCAGGGCGTCCAATTCTTTGCCATAAAACAGGTATTCAGGGTAAAGACGGCCATTCGATTCAAGAATTTGTCCGGTAGGTTCCGCAAGGTGATTGTCTGATAGCCAGACCGGAAAAAGTCCGTCTGCGGCTTTTATATTGATGAAAGCGCAGTGGTCGGGGCGGAATCCGGTTAAGTTGGTGGTAAGGGTTTCCCAAAAAATTAGGATGCCGTGATCCTTTTCATAAAGTTTGATGGCGAGATTGCCGTTGGGATATGTACTGATTTTCAAAGTCAGCTGGGCTCGGTGTTCGCCCAGCGTAAATGCGAGAGTATTCATAAGCGTTTTCCTCCAAAGAAGCACCGGACGCCTGCAAAAATGCAGATTGCCGGTGCTTCTTAGTGTGTGTTCCGAACAAGGAAACCGGAGCAGGGAGAGGAATGCAGTTCCTCTCTGGTCATCGTCAGCTACACAGCCAAAGTCTTTGACTCGAACTGATAGCGCAGAACCTGAGCCAGCTTTGTCCTGTTTTCACAAGTAATGCGATAGGTAGGGCCATAGTTACGCCCCTGTTCATCCATCCTTCGAATGGAAATGCTAAATCGGGTGCCCTCCTGGGTGATCCACAGACGCCTGCCCGTGGCAGCATCTTCAGCAATAATCCATAAAGGGCACTGCATGGTCATGTAGGTTTTGGGGTAAGCACGCCAGCCGCTGCGGTCATGGTAACAGAAACCGGGGGTAGTCTGCCGCCTTTCATTCAGTACATCATAAACTGCCTTATATTTCATGCGCTGCACCGCCTTTCAAAGTTTTTCAGGTAGCCTGCATACCCTTCCGGATCCAGTTCCTGCAGCCGGTTGGCACGAAAACGATATTCAGGATAGGTGCAGAACCCACTCTGCATGGTGTGACCGGTTGGGATAGCCAGACCATGTCGTATGAGCCAGGTGGGAAATTCCGAATCGGCATTGGTGTCGATAAAGGCATGGTCTTTTTGCCGTTGGCCGGGCAGGTTGACGGTGAGAGTCGCCCAGGGTTCCGGGTCACCGCTTTCCAATGTCACCATTTGTATGGCAAGGTTTCCATTCAGGTAGGAAGTCACCTGCAGCTGGATGGGGTGCGTGGCACCAAATTTCTTGTAAGGCAAGGTAACAGGTGCAGCATCGGTATCAGGCTCTCCGTCCTCTACGCCCAGTTCCCAACTAAGGGACAAAATCTGGCTCTGGCTCAGCGTGCGGGTATATTTCTTTGCGTATTTTGGCTTGAAGAGCAGGGCACCGTCCTGCAGGAGCAGCTTTCCTTCTTTTTGGTCCTGAATACAGCGCAGGCCATGCAGACGGGGCTTTGCGCGCTCCACCGCATCGTGGATCTTTGGATGGTCAAACCATATGGAATACTGTACGGCTACATCGAGATTAGGATGCTCCTGAAAGCGTGAGCATAGGAGATCCAGCACCTGTTGACAGATTTTTCTTCGTTTCTCCAGCATCTGACGTTCGTTAAAGGTCAGCGTGAAATATGAGAAATCCCGTTCGGATGCGTTTGCGGCGCCGTTAAAGGGATTACACCAGAAGTACAGATCCCATCGGTCGCTGCCATAGGACACAGGGATATTTTCGTCATACTGGTAGCAGACAAAGTCCTGTGCGATGGCTTCCATGACGGGTTTCATTGCTGCGCTGCTCTCCAAACTTGCCTGACGGATATACTGCTCCCATTCTTCGCGGGTGTGGCTGTCATAAAACTGTTTGTTTGCTGCTGCCTCTGCTTCGGTGCATAGAGACTGCAGGCGTAGGGAGTGGACGTCTTCTTTGGCATAGCCTTTTTCAAACCATCTGGTATCAATATTCATATGAGAACGATCTTCGTGAATTTTCATTTTGCATCCTCCTTGTGTATAGTTGCTGCATTTTTTGACGCAGTGTGGTCATTGGTCTTTCCAGTCATAGAGCCGACCATTTCTTTCAGACTGGCGATATACTGCCTCCATGCCTGCTTGGATTCTTCAGCACGCTTCAACTCGGCAAGCTGTTCTTCCGGCGACAGGGCTTCAAACTCGCATTGGCGGCAGTCTCTATCAATATCCTGAAAGATGCGGTTCAGGATGGAGAGAGCCAGCTCTGTAACAGAGGGGCTGTGTTCATCAAGTGCCTTGCGGCCTTGACGGAACAATTCCAGATAGCGTTCATATTGCTGTTCGCTGATAAATTCCCAGCCGTAGGCTTCCTGGATGTCGCTTTCGCTATGGTATTGCATAGCTGCTTCAAATTCTGCCTCGCGGTCTGCGGCTTCCTTTTCGATGTGCCGCTTGAGCTTGGCGCGGATGCGCTCCAAGTCTTTGAGCAAAAGCTTGCAGGCTTTGGCCTCCATGAGATAACCGTGTGCTTCGCTGTTTAGATATTGCTGGGATGTATTTTTCATGCGGCAGCTTCCTCCTTGGATTTGGATTGAACAAAGAGCAGGAACCCTTTGCTGGTATCCTCCAGAAGCTGCCATGTACCATCCCGCCAGACGCAGGCGGTTGCATCGTTGTAGACTTCCGGCGTCTTGGGCGGGTCGTCAAAGCATTCCGGCGTCACATAAAGGCACATATGTCCCATATAGAAGGGCTGCAGAGCTGCTTCTATCTCTTTGCGCAAGGCAAGGGCGAGGGATTCGATCTCGTCAATATCCTGACGCTGAAAGGCAGCATCTGAAATCTGTTTGAGCCGCTTGGTTTGCTTCACAGCTGTATCGATATAGGGTACAGCCTCATCAAAGTATTTGTGTTTGATCCGCATACCGTCAAATACCAGAAAGCGGGTATAGGCGGTAGCGGCTTTACAGATGTCTTGCCGCAGGGCATCAAATGGTTTTTTGTACTTGGTTTTCAGCACCTCCATGGATACGATCTGCAGATTGCGCCGCAGGGTTTCCAGATGGTTCACTAAAGTGGTGCGTAGTTCATCTCGTTCCATAGGCATCCTCCGTGGGTAGCTTCCGGGCGGCTATCCGCGCCGGAAGTGGCGGCAGTGCTTATGCACATTGGCGTGGATAAACGCAAAGCTCTTGCAGGCCAGCAATCGGTTCCGTTCTCTGGAAGATTGCCGGGCAACGCTTGCATGATACTTTTTAACAGATGTTTTTATAGGGTTATTCGAGTTCAGGTTCCCAAGGGGTATCTTCCTCATAAGGCGCAGCCTCCTTTTTATTGTCAGCGGACTTGTTGGCAGCCTGTACTGTCAGCAGAAGGGCATCTTCCCCGACATCGCTGCTGTGGGACTTTTTGGCTCGTTTCTTTTTGCATCTTTCCACGGCTTTGTCATAGTCGTAGCCGATACCAGCTTGCAGCTTATCCGCAATTTTACGAAGCTTTTCGGCATGGTACTCATAGGTAGCACGATGGAATCCAGTCAGCTCCCACTGATCGCACACCGATTCCAAAAGCCGGACATAGTCCCGCAGTGCGTTGACTGTTTTGTAGATATCGCCATAGCAGGTAGTAAAGGTATGGACGCCATCAAGATCCCGAAAGCAAAAAATCAGTTCTTCCCCCAAAAACTGTTCCAGTTGGACTGATTGTGCGATCATTGGCCGAAAAGATTCCTGGGGCAGTTCGGGCAGTCTGTTCTCATCCATTGCTATCCTCCTCATGTTCCGGTATTGGCGGCTGTGGGCCTAAGCCTGCCGCAAACATCTGCACAGCGGTACGGTAACCAGAGGCGTATGCCTGCTCCAATACAGCAGAATTGCGGCATTGTACCGCAGTCTGATACTGTTCAAAAGCGATGGACGCCTCGCTGGAGAGCAGCGGAAGCAGAGCTTTTTCTTTCTGTTGTACTGTCTGGTTAAAAGGTGTGAAGCGTTTATCGGGCTTGAACACATCTGCTTCATATTCGCCGTAATAGAGCGAAGTGAGAAAGCGTGGGTCTGCCGGAAAGGATATAGCAGATGGTGCAGGGCGGGAAAGCGCCGCCGCAATGTCTTTGAGTGTGTTAATCAGTGCGGGGAGCTGAACATTAAAAAATCTTTGCCCCATTGCTGTTTCGTGTAAATTCATAAAATAAGGCCCCCTTTCTAAAAGCCATTTGCCTTTTACTGTTCCCCGGCAATCCGGTGCAGGTCTGCTAACAGGTGTCGGTTATTCTGCTCATACTGAGGCTGAAAAGGCTGGTCTAAATCAAAATTGTAATAGCGGTAGTAGAGTACCTTGAATACAATGCCTTGCCGCATGGCAGGGTCAATGGCGCGCATCAGTTTGCCCAGTTCGGTGGCAATCTCATATTCCCGCTTTACATATTCTTTGTCTTCCCTCTTAAAATTCTGATACAACCAGTCCTTGACGGATACCCGGCTGCCGGTAAAGTGGCTCCGGTGCCGGTCCAGACACAGGCAGTATTCAAAATCACGGCCACGCTCCCCTGGACCTACGGTAAGAGGATAGATACGGCAGGTACGGGTACGGGCAGGGTAGACGGAACAGCGACCATCCATAAGGAAGATACAGGAGCCGTTTGGGGCTTTTGTCTTGAGCATATAGATAGGGAAGCCTTCTTCGGTCAGAGGTTCCGGATCGCAGTAGCGGAACAGGAAATCCTCTATTCCTTCGATGAGCTCACCTTTTGTTCGGAGATAGCGAGCCAGACGGTAGGCATCCAGACTTTCCACCATTACACAGCCTTCAATATTGCGGCAGCATGCCCCGCATTGACGGCAGGAAAAGGGAAACTGGTCTTTGGGGCGGACTGGTTGGATCTCATTCATGATTTCTTCATTCATTTTGTTCCTCCATAAAAAGAGCCGTGACGGAATGGTATCCGCCACGGCCAGAACTTGTGGAATAGTCAGCGGGAGCCGGCTGTTCCAAACCATTTACAGTCCCTTCACGCACATGCGGCCAATCTCACAGGGAGCGGACTGACAGCCGCCAGCGGAAAAGGGGACATGGACAGATGGTAGTGGGAGTTCTGCGTTTCAAAACGGACGCAATCCTCCGACTCCTCCAGAATCGTCACCACACGCGAAGTATGGTAGATGTTTCCTCCGGCGTGCAGAAGCGCACCACGCCCAACAGACAGCGGACGCAGCAGAGAGCCATTCAAAACGATCTGTTTCTTTTCTTTCTTCATTCGGTTTGACCTCCAATCTTTTTGAAAATGTGGATGTAAGGGTATTTCTTATCTGTAATGGGTTCATCCATAGCAAATGTCCAGCAGTACATCGTGGACTTCAGCCAGCAACTCTTTAATGCGCCGCATGGGAACCTTCTGGGTGCGGGCAATCTCACGGAGACCATAGCCGCCCTGTTTCAGATGAACAATATCCATTTGCTGCTTGGAGACTCTGCCGGCCAGCTCGTGGAGCAGAAGATCCATTTCCAACTGCTGCATGATTGGGTCATGGGCAGGAATGGTATCTTCTAAAGGTGCACCATCGGGATATAATCCGACGTGAATACTGAGAACCTCCATATTGCGCTTGCGGCGCTCCTGGGTGCGGAAGTAATCATAGAGCCGGAATTTCATTTGTCGTGTGGCGATTGTGCTAAAAGAGAATTTTTGTGCAGATGGAGAGTTGAAGTAATCTTTTACTGCCTTTAAGTATGCGAAAACAACCACATCATAAAATTCATCTTCCGGCAGATGGTTTTCATTCAGGAACTTGTAGACCAGTCCGTGATGATCAGTGGCAAATGCCTGTTGTTCTTTGGTTAATGGTACTTCACATAACATTGTGTTTTCCTCCTTAAATAAAAAAAGAGGGATACCTCCGGTGTGTTAAACCGAAGGCATCCCTTTGTTCATGTGTCATGTGGCGCAGGCCACATCAGAATACTTATGCGGGCAGCTGCTCGCAGTCACCATTGATCTGGCTGACAGTATAGTGACCGTCTGCCGGCTCGTTGGTCATGGCGCCAGGCTCGATTACATAATCGCAGCCGGTGTCGCGCTGCTCCTCAGTGATCTCGGCACGCTGCTGGAGCAGGAGTTTGATCTGCTCCTTAAAACTGTTGGCGTAAGCCCGGATCTGAGCCAGCTCCTCGCCCTGGAAATCCTGCAGCAGTTTGAAGGTAGCAACACTGTAGTCATTGGTGCCGTTGTTCTCACGCTTGAGACCAATCTGCACGATACTGCCGTAAGTGGCGCGGCGGCGGAGCATGAAGGCCCGGTTCAGAAATTCCTTGAAGGGCTTGATGCTGGTAGGAGGCAGATTTACCTGCAGAGGCATGTACTCACCACTGCGAAGCAGGTAGAGCACACGCATATTTTTACAGGCTTTTCCTTTGCTGCCATCAGGTGCAGAACCAAAGCGGTTCATCACGCAGGCAGCACAGGCGCCTCCGGGAGTGCCGATGCCAACCTTGCCATCCACAGAAGAACAAAGCGGCGTGGTATCGTCGTCATATTCGCTGCCAGCCGGCCAGTAGGCGCAGGTGGCGTGGTTATGTAGAATGACGCCTACCAGATTCTTTTCATAGTCGGGATTGTCCGGATCATCGGACGGCATCTCAAATTGGAGTGTGCCGCCGGCGGGAATCTTGACACGCTGAAAGCTCATCTGCAGACCATCGGCGTCCTCAGCCAGTTCCTCGGCGCTGAAATCGCCTTCGATCATAGTGGGGAGCATGAATTTTTCCTGTTTCATCAAATCGCTGTTCTGATTATACATAGTGGTTCCTCCTTAAAAATTGTGATGGTTGCAGATGGTCAGGCGGCCATCTGATTGATACGGTTCCACTGCTGTCGGGGCATGGACAGGATATTGTATCCGATCCCCTCCAGGGCAGTGGCGCGGTCATAGCTGTCCACATCCTGACTAAAGCGTGTTACGGCATTGGATAGCCCATAGAGGGTCAGATCTTTGCCTTCAATCAGACGCTGCAGAACGCCGGTGCTTTCTTCCTCGGTGATATTGAAATCCTTGCTTGCCAGACGGACAACGCCGGGAATATCAGTGGTATTCATCTGAACGGTTGTGGCTTCACGCATCATGCCAACTACCCGTGTAAACCGCGTTTCATCCACGGCGGCCATCACGGTATCTTTGATCTTCATGGCAAATGCGTGGTCATCAGCGGCCAACGTCTCCTGTGAGAACAGTTGGAAGTTTTCATCTGCCTCATTGACCCGGCCGATGTGAGTGCGGCGAGTCTGGGCATCGTTGACGACCATGCCGTTACTGCATACCAGCCGATAGACCAAAGGCTGGATGTTGACGGAACCCAGTCCAACTTCACTATTGCTGATGATAACGCCGGACTGTACGATGTCACCGGGTACAACTTCGGCTTCAAGCCGCTTGTTGACTACCTTGATGTACATACGGCTGTCCGTGATCTGGCAGCTTTCAAAATAGGCGTCCTCCATTTGCTGAATGACAGGAAGGACGATTTCTGCAATGTCCAGATTGTCAATGCGGCGATAGCGGTTGCTCAAAAACGCCCGTACAGTGCCATCCAGGGTGCGGACCATACGCTGGGTCGGTTCCCGCTGGAACCAGGAATTCACATTCTCTGCCAGCAGTTCCGGATAATCGGAAAGCATACGGTCATAGTAAGCAGCCGGAATCTTCAGATGTGTGCCGATCTGCCGATGGGCGATCTGGTTGATCTCCAATGGCTCCACCAGTGGGTCATCGTGGTCATCAAAGGTGTGGAGATAAAGTTGAGAACCAAAAGGTTCTACTTGAAGTCGCCTGGTATCAAGCAAATAGTCTTGCTTGAGTTTGGATTGGCGTTCAATCTGCTGTGCCATTTCCACGATGGTAAGTCCTGATTTCATTCGTCAAGTTCACTCCTTTCTCTGTGTTCCTTGGCATCAGAAGCATTACCAGGATACCTGAATACCCTGGGCAGTGACTTCAGCCGCCAGACCATTGCTTTCCAGTACCTCTGCCAGACGGGGCCAGTAGACCTTCTGGGGAAAGTTGTTCAGATGCTCCTGAGAAACAGCATCTTCGTCCTGCTCAATGCAGATATCACCGTCTTCCCGAAGCGTCAGTTTGCTGTGTCCACGGGAATTAAGGTCGGAGATCAGTGCTTCCAGTACAGAGCGTCCCTGCGTTTCATACCAGATACGGGGATCAACAGGCTGCCTGTTCGGAGGTGTTGCATCATCCTCGTTTGTTTCTCCGCCGACCTTGGATAGCGGAACGATCTTGACCATATCGCATTTGATATTGGCGTTCTGATCCAGTGTCACATCAGCGTGATCAAACTCGTCAATGCCAAACACACGGATGCGGCCGGTACCGCCATTGCGGATCAGCTGCTCCGGCTGCTTTTCACACCACTCGAAGGTGGCTTGCGGATAAGCGGAGCGCAGATATGCCAGAATACGATGGTTGGTGTGGCGAACCAGCAGTTCATCGGAGCTGGTGCTGCCCAGGTCAGGGATCTCAAAACTTCTTGTTTGGATGCCTTCTGCATGGAGCCGTCTGGTGCGCTGCTGACGCTGGCGATGCCGTTTAGCCTGCTGCATATAGGGGAGAAGCAAGATCAAAACTACCCACAGTCCCCAGAGAGTGAAAACGCCCAGAAGTAGCCAAACCTGCCAGGGCCCACGTACCAGAGCCATAATTGCGATGACCGCACCAATCAGGATCGTGATGCTGCCGCTCAAAAGTCCTTTGTCATTATTCATGTTTGATACCATCCTTTTTTCTGAATTTGTTGGAAAACAAAAAAAGAGGGACCGCACCAAGCTTTCAGTTTCATTCTGAAAAACTTGATACGGTCCCTCTTGGGCGCCGAAGTAAACTACTCCGGCAGGGATTCACGGTCGCCGTCCAATACCTCTGTGAGAGGTGGTGCGGGTTCCGCAGTAATGTCCGGGTCATTCTCCTGTCTGTTCGCTGCGGCGGGCTGTTTGGGGAGGAAACCAAAGTCATTTAGACTGACCTTCAGCTTCTTTTCCAATTTACCGTCCTTCATGCGAACATCTACCAGCCGCTGTGAGCCGGCAAGCCAGATCATACTGCCTTTTTTGACCTTGAATTGCATGAGCCGGGTGACATCTGCATCCCAGGCCCATACCTGATAGAACTGCGTCCAGTTTTTGGTGCGTTCCATCAGATCAAAGCATACATAGCTTTGTTTGGACTGGCTTTCTTTGGGTACAAGGTCGTTCATGACGCGCCCGAACACAAAAATCTGTGCCATAACACTCCTTTCTGCCATTGGCATTATTATCTATATAAAAAAGTGCCAGCAGTTTTTCGGCCCTAAAAGGGCGCAAAAAATCACTGACACTTGCATACAAACTTAACAGCGTGTGCAATGCAGGCTTTTGGCCTACGGTACAGATCAAAAAGACCTGTATTCCCAAATGGGATACGCACAAAAATCAATTACAAGTTCAGTATAGCACTGTATCTTGTGCCTGTCAAGATGTAAAACGCTATATATAGATTTGTAGCCAGCGACAAGTACGATATGTAGTAGTTGAAAAGGTCTTACTCTGTAAGATGGTTCATAATACGGTAGTAGTCGTCCAATAGGTAGAACTGCGTTTTTGTAGGAGATGCAGTTTGGTAGTCAAAGATCAGACCATATAGGCTGCCGGTGCCATCCACTCCCAGGGAACCAAACCAGCAGGACATCGTATGGCCGTTGAAATACCATAGCTGCAGGTCGTTATATTCCGATTCAGTAACGAGTCCTTTGCGTGCCAGCCGAAGGGCGTCATCTTCATTGATCAGAGGATGAGACAGAAAATGGCGGTAAAGAATATCGGACATACCAAGCGCCTGCTGGTAGGTAAGCGGGTTGGGATTGTCCAGCCACCAGCGGGTCAGCGCTTCAAAGTCATGGATGACTGGGCGGGGCGTAAGGCTGCGGAATTGTTTTAAAAAAGCGATTACTGTTTTCGGAGCAGCTGGAGCCGGTACAGGTATTTCCTGCACACAGTCATTGAGAAAGGCAAACGCGATTTTTTCACCGGTTTTGTCCTCCAGCATCAGTCCGAAGCGTGACAAAGGAGCGAGCAGGAAATGCTCCAGCGCAAAGTTTTCTTCCAGAAAGCGATAGACTTTATATTGTTCGATGGTGTGGGGCTTATACATAGGAAACCCTCCTTTCCTTGATCTACCCAATAAATAGGGACAGAAGGAATGTATTCTGCAAAATATAAGGAAATCAGGCGTTGGTCATTGTGATTTGCAAAATGCCCTTTAAGAAAGCGAGGTGGCTCAAAACCACCTCGCATTTTTAGGATTCAGAGGACGGATCGGGATGCTCCTCCGGCTCGCTGATTGCTTCATAGCCCAAAAAGCTGTTCGTTGAAAGTGCTGCGTCCAGATAGTCATTTCCAACGACAGGCCGTGACCCTTTCTGAAAGTAAAATCGGTAGGGCTCGCCTATTTTAAGCAGGGCCGATTTACTGAGAAGCAGTGTGATCTCTATGCCATGGCTGTCTATCAGATGTACTTTGCGGTAGCGGCGGAGCATAGGTGTACTGATACCGGCGCAGATGCCTTCCACTACCTCGTAGTTCTTATGTGTTGCAGTCGCCCAGATCCCTCGACAGGATATAAGACAGGCGCAGAGTACGACAATCCCCAATGCCAGCAGGATATGATCTTTAGTCGCCACACAGATGATGACGCTGATTCCCGCACTGGCGATTCCGGCCAGCAGAGTGAGCAGAAACTTTCGCTGCAATACAGTGGGAAAAAGAGTCCATTGTTTCATCATGCTCATACCCTCTCAAAGATAATCTGCTGCCGCAGATAAAGATTGGCAACGGCTAATGTCACTGGCTTGCTGCTCTGGCTGATTTTGACCATGCTGGCAATGTTGTCACTGGTGGTCGTTTCATCTCCGTAGAGGGAATCCAAAAGCGCACATTCATTGGGGAGGCGGGAAATATTTTTATCTATGCACTTGATGATCTCTGCAGTGGAGAGCAGGGCTTGTCCGGCAAGGCGCATGACCAGAGCTTCGTATTTGGTGCGTTTATCTTTCTGGAACAGTTTCCGCGCAGCGGATACCGGAACATGTGCCAGCAGCGTCAGCTTGACAAAAGAGGCGAGCCGGAGGAAGAACGGTCCGCTGGTTGGGATAATGCTGAGCGAACCAAGCAGGTCATACAAAGCATCGTATTCTGTTTCACCGCTGCCGGATACCAGAAGACCGCGGGTAAGCAGTCGGTTTGTACAGTCTTCCCAAGAACGCTCGGTACAGTAACCGGATGCGGTGGCTAGCTTTTCGTATTCTTGTGCGATGTTATCCCAGCGCAGGATTCTCCAGTTGAGCATGCTCCAAATCACCATTTCCTGCATATCGGCCATGTACTCCTGACCGCCTAACAGGATGATTGGACAACTGCGGTTGCAGCCGTTTGTCCTTCGTTCAAACCGGCCGACCGCAGTGTATAGGGTTTTGATTGCCATATTTCGATACCTCCTTCTTATACATATCCCTTACTGTTGCTGATGCTGATTTTCAACAGATCAAAGCAGGCAGGTTAAAAAGTCAGGGTCATTGCGAAGTTTTTCCAGGGAGCGGGAGATCCAGGCGCCCACATGGGAAGGAGGGACTTGATAGAGGGCGGCGATGTCTGTAATGCGCATTCCCTGAACCTTCAGCGCCAGTGCTTCGATGCCAAGTCTGGCAACGCCCTGATAGTTCTGTTTGCTGGCTTCCAGCAGATCAAGGGTCTCCAGACGAGAAAGGTGGGAGTCAAAATGGTCATCCGGCTGGTCTACCTGCTCTCCATCTGCGGCCAGCTCGCCCTGTTCTCCGATGATCAGCCGACTGACGTGCCGCCCCTGACTACAGATTTTTCGGCAGTAGGAGAGGAGTCCATTTTTCACAACCTTTTTGGCGTAGGTTGAAAACTGCGCCTGTCCGGCATGGTAGGTAAAAGCGGCCTTGCAGAGCCACAGGCATCCTTCCTGAAACAGATCTCCATACTCCAGACCACAGATGCCGGGATTTACATGGATGTTGTTGACAATGACCCAGTGAACGATGGATAGGTTTTTTTCTACCAGTGTCTGCTGGTCTTTGGTAAGCTTAAAGTTTTGCTTCATCAGGCTTCACCTCCGTTCAGGCAGCACGCCCGGATGTGTACGCCGGAGCCTGCTGACAGAGGGAAATGACTTGCTCGCACATATATTCGGAAAACTGGCCGATGTGGGTCTGGTGTGCATCCAGCCCCAGCTTGGCTTGCAGCCAGATATAGACCTCCCATTTTTCCATATGGCAGTCCTGCTGCAGTTTTTTTAGGGCACGATGGGCCAGAATGCGTTTGTGGCGCAGATCGCCATTCGCCAGTGTCCCCATGGGGAGCAATGTGCGCTCATGAGCACTGACATAGGCATTGCAGGCCGGCCATCTGTCGCAGACATACAGGAATTTTCCTCTGGTCTGTGGAGTAGATCCATACACAAGGCTTGCAGGCCGAAGAGAAGCGTGAGCATGACAATAAGGACATTTGATTTGCTTTTGTTTCAATAAAATCACCTCCATTACGCGCCGATGACGGCGGCATTGCGTCTTAACAGGCAGAATCATCCGAAGTAGGTATCCCGGTCTGGGCATAGCTGTAAAAACGGACATACATGGTCCGAAGAGGTATGCCATTCCAGAAACTTGGTATAAGCAGTCCGGAACGAGCGGCACTCCAGAATTGCAGAGCATTCTTCGGGGTCCACTGCTTCCCCACTCAGCTTCCGCACTGTCTGGACGGACAGAAAGATCGGCTGACAGCTTGCGTCTGCTGCCATCAGGAACCCCTCACAGGATGCCTGCCGGATCATTGGACAAAGTGAACCGCTGCAGCGGATGAACAGGGCGTTACGCCAGTTACCCCGGACTGCCTGCAGAAAGGAATAGAACTGACACGGTTTTTGATTCATGCTTTCACCTCCGTTATTCGTTATCTGCAAATAAAAAAGGGGGCCAGCTGCAGAAGTTCTGCAAACTGGCCCCTGATTTGGTGCTTAGGAGAACAGACTTTCAATCTCCTCAGTGATGCGGGGGATGACCGTATCGTTGAAGATGAGGGTCAGAGCCGCCAGGAGCAGCGCACCCAAAACTACGGCGATAATGATCTTGACGGCGTCCGAAATGTAAAAATCGCCGCGCTGATTGGACAATGCCATACGGCCGCGGTTGAGCAGATAGTTGGCTTTGGTATAGATACGGGTTGTGAATTTTCTCATGGGTAACCTCCTGTTATATGTTTGATGATTGAGTGGATAGGTATATCAAGTCCACCGTCTGTTAAGCGCGGCGGATAGGCTTGATCAGATTGTTTTTGTTGGAACGGGGCCGGTTCGGATATGCTTTAGGCCGCTGGAACAGCAAGCAACGAAAGCGGCGTTTTTGGGTGCCGGTATCATTCGGCGGATAAAATTTCTTTTTGGGCATAGGCATTCTCCTGTAAAAAATGAAGCCGGGCTGATGAAACAGTCCGGCTCAGTTCAGATGAAAAGAAATGATGTGTCTGCCGCTATGGAAAATCGCTTGGGTACAAACGCTCACCTCCCTGTGTATCTGTCTTCTATATGAGGAGCAGGTATGAAAACGCCCGTAAGTACCGTGGCGGATGCCGATTAGCCAAAGAACGCCCCGAGCGAACTCATAACCTCGGTACAGAGCACCACCAGGTAGATGATCATAATGCAAATCAGCATCATCATAGAGTAACGCTGGATCTTTTTGGGACGTTTGGCAGCTTCCTTTTTCAGATTGTTCTGCTCGATCTGACGCATATCGAAGGTAATCATTTTGAAGTACATCCGCTGGTCATCACCGCGCAGGACACCAATCAGGCCACGGATTACATCGGACAGCATGGGGCTGCCAATGCGGGTTTCAAATCGAATGAGGGCATTTTCATAGTTGCCGGTCTTCATATCAGCAATGGTCTGATCCAGTTCGGCGCCGAAGTCTTTCCCAGCCACACGGCGGTAGGAAGTCAGGATTTTAAGTACATCCCTGTCATTTTCAAGGCTCTGGCCGACGGTCAAAGCAAATCGGGGAATCTCGCCCTCGATCAGTTTGCGGCGCTTTTTAACAAAATCAAAGGCTGCATAGTAGGTTGAAAACCACAGCGCCACCGCAAGGCCAATCAAAATAGGTACCAGCAGCGGAATAAGAAATGCCATGGGGATGGCACACAGGCCAACTGCCCCGGCAGTTACCCAGGCTCTGGCTGTATAGACCTCCGGGGTAAGCTGCAGACCTGCAATGTCCAAAGCGCGTTGCACCTTATTGCGCTTGAGCCGGTCCAGCCGCAAATAAGGGGCGATCCAACCGGCGATTTTTGTCACATAGACATCAAGCAGCTTTTCGTTTTTGGTGCCCTGCTGTTTGCGGGAGAGCATCATCATTTGTGAGGTCTTCTTGGTCGGGATGTCCACAAAGGCGCAGGTCAGGTTGTAGACAGCGAAACCGAAGAAGATGATGGCGATGAGCGCCAGAAAGGTCATACGCTATCACCTCCATATTCGATGGGCTTGCTCAGTTTCATAATCTGGGTCAGCGCAAACAGGATGATGGCTGCACAGATCGCCAGTGCAATTTTGCCCGGTGTGGTGAAGATAAGGGTGTGGAACCAATCCTCATTCAAGAAATAGAGCAGCGGCACATTGGCGATAACCAGAAATATCATGGTGATGGCTTCACGCCGCGGCCCTTGCATCATTGCCTCCAGTTCCGACTGCACCACACGCACATCGGAGAATTTCTGGTTGATGGTAGGAAGGGTATTCTTCATACTGCGGTCGGACTGGCACTGGATGAGGGTGCCGCACCATTCATGGAAGACCCGGTTGGGAATCTTCATCTTCAGGCTGTTGATAGCGCTGGTGATGTTGGCATTGATCAGTTCCGCTTCATAAACGAAGGCTTCAAAGTTGGCTTTTACCGGCTCATTGATATAGGGCAGGTTTTCCTTGACAGAACGGATTAGATCCTCGGTACGCAGGTAGGAAGTCGTGATGATGGAAATAGCGGTTTCCAGTTCTTCATTTAGGTGCTTTTTATAGCTGGCGGCAGTGCTGCGCAGATACCAGATCGGTATAAGGGAAAAACCGATACCCAGAATGGGCACCATGTACACATTCCCAATCAAAAGGGCCAGCACAGCCCCCACAGCGAACAGGATCAGGGACAGTCGTTTTATTGCCTCATAGCGGTCCGCCCGTCCGGTGCCCTTCAAGATCTGTTTCAGTTCGTAATCCTGGTTAAAGAAACCCTTGGCTGGCGTACCCAGAAGAACATTCAGTTCATCCGACAAGGTGGCGGATTTTCGCTGGGAGCGGAAGAGGGCGTCAATAAAATCACCCGGCTTCACACCAAACAGAGCCAAAAGCCCAGCACTGATCAGGATAAAACAGATAAGATAGATCCATTGCAATTACCCCACCTCCTTTGGCGGCTGCATGAATTCTTCCAATTCCTTGTTGGAAATGCCATTGTCCAACAGCCTTTTCTTCAAGGAATCGGAGATCAAGCCGATTTTTTTATGGTGCCCTACCACACGGGTTTCACCACGGTCATCAGTTACATTGTCCTCCACTTCATATTTGTATAGGGAATGGGCGATCAGCCGCCCGTCCTGGTAGTCCTCGCCCTCGATGATTTCCATGATCTTACGGGAACGGTCCTCCAGCTGCTTGGTAAAGACGATGATGGGATACGCCTCTACCATGATCTGCATGAGGATGGAGTCATCCATGTTGTACTTGCGTTTGGCAAGGGTCATCATCCTGCGGTAAGTACTGTTGCAGGAGTTGGAGTGGATGGTGGTACATACAGTATGGCCGGTACGGGAACTTTCGGCTGCGGACAGGCTTTCTGCCGCTGACCGCATTTCACCTACACCGATGACATCCGGATGCTTACGCAGCACCCGCTCCAGAAGAAAATCCTGATTGATGTTCAACGCAGGGTTCTCGCTGGGGCGGGTCAGCAGATGTACTACGGAATTAAGAATATTGCCCTGCGCATCCCGCTTGACCAGATCAAATTCGCGGCTGCCTTCTTCAATGGTAATAAGGCGTCGGTTATTGGGTACATTGGACAGCAGCCAGGCCATGATTGTGGTCTTGCCGGAGCCGGTAGAGCCTGCAATACAGACGGACACCCCATAGCGGATACATGCAGTCAGAAAGTGAAGCATTTCAGCAGTGGCACTGCCAGAGTTCAGCAGTTTTTCTTCACTGACGGTCTGCTGGTTGACAATACGAATGGAAGCATTGACGCCTACATCCGCATCCACAATGGGAGTTTTATCCACCGAAATACGGATGTTCTTGTCCAGAAATCCTACAATGCTGGGCATGGTGTCATCAATGACCATGCCGCAGGCGTTGAGCATTCGGCGGATCACATCGATGGCGTGCTGGGGCGAACTGAATTTATCAGGGATCTTGATGCTGCGCCCACTGGATTCGATCACTTCAATGTCGTTGTAGGCGTTGATGTTGACCTCCTCAACACCGGGCTTATAGATCCATTTCTTCAAAAAGGAGTAGCCGGCCATGTCTTCATAGAGCTTGGAACACAGTTCTTTTGTAGAGAGCCCGTCAAGGGCATATTTGCGTTTGACAATGTAGTGTTCCATCAGTTCTTTCAGCAGGCTTGTGGCACGCTCTGCATTGCCTTCCCCAGCTTCGGCAATGGTGGAAGCATGGTTTTCGGCAAAATACCGCTGCACATCCTCCAGTACCTGGTCATAGGTCAGCTCCTGATTGGCGACCGGGGTGAAGAATATATCATTCAAATTACTCATCGGCATCCTCCTCACATTCATACCCCGCATCTTCCTCTGACTGCTCAGCCAGTTCCATCTGCTCCAGAATTTCCAGTACCTTGTTCAGTGAAGCAGTGTATTTGGGGTTACAGTAGGTGATAGCCTTGAACATACCGCCTTCGGTAGCACAGCGGTCGATCTCCTTACTGTAGGGAAGCAGGCCGTCAAACCCGCCAATGATATAGCCCATTTCATCCAAGGCGTGGAAGGGACGGGCCAGACCGGCGAATGTCATATGCTCAGAAAACCGGAAGCGTTCGTCCACAAGCAGAGGTTGATGGGCTTTCAGGTAGTTGATGCCCTTTAGGTCCGGGGTGAGGATACGGATGACCACATCGCCAGCTTCAATGGCGGCGGGAGTGAACACATTGGTTATGCTGGTGCTGCAGTCCAGAATGACGAAATCTACCAGTTTGGCGGCAGCATGAATGAGCAGCAGTACCATGGTATATTTGACCTCTGGGTAGCTCAGCGGGTTTTCTCCTGCCGCATAGCCCATCATCCCAATGAAGGGATAGTTTTTCAGCACTGTCACATGACTGGCAACCAGAGATGTATCAATCTCCACACTGCTCAAAACCTGACCGATAGAGGTATTGGTCTGGATGATCTGCTCCGGTAGCCAGACCGGCAGCATAGGGACATTCATATCGGCATTGATAATGATGGCTTTCCGCTTGTCCCGGGTCAGGGCTTTTGCCAGAATACAGCAGAACATGGATTTGCCGCTGCCGGGGCTTCCCCAGACGGTGATAACTTTACCCATAACGAAGATTCTCCTTCCTTGATTTGATTATTCTGCCGAGGGTGCAGTTTCATTAGTGGATTGTGCAGACTCTGCAGTTTCCGTTTCCTGGGGTTCACTTTCAGCGTCAGAATTTTCCGCATCTGCAGCTTCTTCCTCAATCAAAGTTTCGGGGAAGTAGATTTCCTGCAGAGTCTTATCCTGCTCGGCAAGCAGCTCATCTGCCAGTTTGTCATTGTTGCGGGAGATAAGAGCCACATGAGCTACGCCGTCATTTTCAAGACCGGTAATGATCTTCGCCTGTTCAGGGCTTGCCAGCACAGTGATAGTGGCTGACTGCTGCTTTTCTTCATCCTCCGTGGGCTCCTTGGCATTATCCACATTGATGCCGTCTGAGTCTGTAACGGACAATACTTTGACAAAACGCAGTTCCGGTACTTCGGCCGCCGTATCAAGAAAGTGGTAAATACGGATGATGTCACCGGGCTGAAGCTTGTCAGAGAGGCCGGAAGCAAGTGTTTTAACGGTCAGCGAGATAGCAACCTTACCGGAAGGGATGCTGTTGAGCGCCACATCGGACGAAACCGGTACAGAGCTGATCTTGCTGGTAAGGATATAGTCACCCACAGCCAAGTCGGCGGTAGCGTAAAGACCATTTACATCGGAGAGCTGATGGGCGATGTTGGAGGGGAGGTTATAGCCGCCTACCTCAACCACCTCGGCATTTTCTGACGAGATTTGCTCGCCTTTCAATACCGGCTGGGTGATACGGACGATTTCCTCTTTTCCATTGGTCTGACGGGCGATGGTTGGAAGTGCCACAAAGGCGATAACTGCCGCCAACAGCAGAGAGAGGATACCGAAGATGAATCGGTTATTCAGTTTCATAAGCGTTGTCTCCTATCTTAAAAATAGTTGGGCCAGGGTCGCTGTACAGCAGCCACAGGCGAGAAATGGCAGGAACGGGATAGCAAGGGGCTGCCCAGTTCGATAAAGCCGTCTGAGAAGAAAGATCACAGGCATTGCAGTAACAGCGGCAGTCAGAAAGACCAGCGCCATGCCAGAAGGGCCATAGACCAGCCCTAATATCCCGCAGAACTTGATATCCCCGCCGCCCAGACCGGTGCCGTTTGTTGCCAGTGCAGCTGCCAATGGAATACAAAAGCCGAGCAGGGCGCCTACCAGGGCATGGGTAGCGACCGGCCAGAGGAAGAGCGGCGGGAGCCCATGATTTAACAGGAAATACCCCTGCAGGACCGGCGCCAGGGCAGCTAAGGGGATAAAAAAGACGAGTGCCCGATCAGGCACCCGTCTGTAAAGCACATCGTAGACAGCAAAGCCGGCCACCACAAAAAATATGGTAAGCAGGTAAGCTGTCCAGAGGCTATTCTCGATTGGTATACCAGTCATCATAAAGGCTCCCTTGGATCGAAACATAGTCATTTAGGTTGATGGATAACATGCCGTCAGGAGTCCAGGTATCCCACACCTGTGTATAGATGGTGTAGTCGGTGGCATCGGGGAACCACAGCGGTGTGAAATGCACGGTCCGGTCATAGGTGGAAAATTCGTTGGGCTTGAAGATGAATTTTGCACTTTGGCCGCCGGAACGCTGCAGAAGCCGCAGATAGGTCTGATACTGGAACTCAGGAAATACGGAAAAAGCAGTTTGGGGATAAGTAATGTGGCTGGTCGGGGCATCTGTGGACAGCGTTGCCCGCACTTCGGTTTTAACGCCGTACCCGCTTTTCATCGTCTTGCCGGATGCTGTGGGTACAATATCGTCTGGCATTAGGGACATCTCGCCGCTGATGGAAGCGGAGTAGCCCGTATATTCGTATTCCCAATATCCTTCATCCACCCAGTGCCCGCCATCTTCACCGTGGTCGCACCATACCCATACAGGCACCCAGTAGCAGCTCCAGACGCCCCAGTTGGCAGTGAGCTTCTGCGTTTCACTGGGAAGGGGCGGCACAGAGTAGCCGGGATTCGTGTCGGTTGCCACAGGGTCAGGTGGAATGTGCTCATTCAGATCCACGATTTTTGCGACAAAGGTATCCTGAGCGGTATAGGCGCCGCTGACAGATACTGTAATGGTCACGGTCTGTGGGGTAGAGGGGGTATGCCATTTGACCCAGACTACCTGGCTGTCACCGGCTGGGATCACTATATCATTGACCCGGTAGGTGGTGCCGAGAATATGGAAGGTAACCGATGCCGGATTATCCGGCGTCAGATCCTGATCTGTCCGCAGTGTGACGGCGGTGATCACATCCGTATCTACTCGGTATTCGACATCAGGGGCCTCAATTTCTCCTTCCGGCGGAGCTTCATCAAACCAGACGATACCAACGCCAAGGGTGCTGATGATGTCGGAATTGTTCTGCTTTCCAGTGGTGCTGCCTGTCCAGGCGGAGATGCCAAGGTCGCTGAATTCCAGGAACATTGACAGCGGCAGATTTTTATGGGTAAGCGAGGTCATGGTTTTCCGCAGGTTGCCGCCGGACATCTGATCATACAGGCCGGCTTCAGTAGCTGTCATACAGTAATACTGGCCGTTGTGCGTGAAATAGGCAATGGGCTCGATCAGCAGCTTGTACTCGCCGGCAATCATCCGCTCATAATCGACTCCGGCTGCCTGAGCGACCATCATGCACGCATATTCAGAACAGAAATACCGTTTGATGGCTTCGATGTTGCTCTGCCCCTTGCTGCTGACGATTGTGGGCATAGATTGCGTAGGTCTAATGCAGGAATAGGCAACGCCGGACTGGAGGGACAGGCCGGCGCCGCCCAGGTATTGCAGTTTGTTGACTTTCCCAAAATGGAGAAGACTGGTCTTCTGCGTCCGGTTTGAAAAGTCTAGCGGAGAAGATACGGCAGTTCCGCTGGATGCGTCAACAACAGTAATGCGGACGCCATCGTTGCCTGAGTTCCAGAAGTTGCTGCTTGTGCCGTGACCCATGCTGCCACCGCCGCCATCTATGTTTCCATTTCCGCCCGTTGCAAAGGCAGAGGAGGGGAATAGACAGAAAACAAGGGTAAAGCAGCATAGGAAGGCGAGAAGTCGTTTCAAATACATCACGCTCCATTCCTTTTGAAAATAGGAAGGCCGCCACAATCCTGTGACGGCCAAGTAGTGCCATATTCAGTTGTAGTAAATCAGCCCATATTGCCGACCTGTTTGTTCAGATCCCCATCGCTGTCACCGGTGGACTGCTGTACATCGCCGGGAACAACCCAGCCAAATACCGGATCGTATATAGCTCCATTTCCATTGCTGGAGCCTGGAGCCGGCTCATTACTGGGCGGCGCTTGCTCGGCGGGCGGGGCAGTAACCTCCAGAACTGACGGGTCGGGATTGACGGTATGCTCCTGACCAGGATCTTTGATTTCGGTCTTACCTTCCGGCACCGGAGGAGGCGTTTCTTCAGGCTTTTCAGTATCGGTGAAGTTGATCACAACCTCATCCTCCGTTTGGGAGGTTACTTTGGGATATTCTTCTTCGGCATCTGTGGACTGGCCGGGAGCATAAGCATCTGCTCCATTATCACCATCTGTCTGTGTGCCGCCATCTGACCAATCGCCGGTGACGCTGCTGGGTGGGGATTCATCCGGCCTAAAATCTCCGGTACGGTCGCGGCTTACGAACCAGCAGACACCCAGAATAGTGACACAGAGGAGAGCCAGCGAGGAAACAATAAAGCCTTTGGATTGGAAAAACTTCTTCATATTTTACATACACTCCTTTTTGCTGTTATATAAAGCCTATACGGTAGAATGTGCCGGGCTTTCAACAGTATGGTTAGAATTTTGTGTTGTGGTAGCCTGTCAGCTCCACCCGTTGGGTGATAGCTGGATAACTGTGACCGAACATCCGTACATAGAACTCCACGTCACAGTAAAAGATGTACTCAACCCGTCCATCCTCTACATTGAACTCCAGACTGATGTCGGAAACCTTGTAATCCTCCGTTGAAAGCGGAATCTTGGAGTCCAGGCCACCTGCCACTGTAGCCTCCAGCATGTCGGTATAGTCACTGCTGGAGTAAAGGGTATTTAGGTACTCTTCAAAGTTAGTTTCACGCTGGGAACGGTAGGTATCTGCATAAATCGTGCCGCTAAGGTTATTTAACTCCATTTTAGCGCCGTTGCGGATGTTGATGCAGGTGATCCGGATGGAAGCGTACAGGAGCAGGAAGGAAATCAGCATTACGATGCCTACCACAAAAAAGCAGGCGAAAAAGGTGATCTCGCCCCGTTCGTTTCGCAGTGGCTGTTTCAACCGCAGGAATATGCGTTTCATAGGTCACCTCACTTCCAGTAGTGCTCACTGACGCCGCTGCCACGGGCAACCACTGTGATGTTTACCAGGTCAAAATTCCAGAACCCGCCCAGTTTGGCATCTCCCTCGATGGTAATGAAGAAGGGGGTGCCCAACTGGATGGCATTTGTCATACCGGATGGCCTGGGTGATGTGTAGGTAGCGTCAATGGAGTAGGAAATATTTTCGGCTCCTTCGATCTGAGAACTCAAAAATTCAAACAGCTCATCGGTCTCGCCGTTGACGCCGCCGGAAAGCTGGATCTGTTTGACCATCTGATCGGCAGCATGGTCAAGTTCCTGCTTGGTGGAAATGATGCTGAACAGGTCAATAATGAAGGCCAGCAGCAGGACAGCGATGAAGATGAAGACCACCGTACTGAAATAGTTGGCCTCGCCCCGCTCGTTGTTCAGCACCTTCCGGGCTTTTTGAAAGAGAATAGAAACCACCACCTTTACTGAAATTGAAAACAGCCGCTCCAAACCGGAGCGGCTGCTATGCAAAGTTTTGACTGTACCAAGTATAACAGATATGGATTTACGGCGAAAGGGCAGGACTGTGCCAATGTAGAGACAATTTTGTGCCAACCATGTTTCTTTGAGACATTACAGCAGTGATTCCACCAGCTTATAGATGTCGGTAAATGGATTGACAGCAATTCCAAACGGTTTGCTGCTGTCATTTTGAAGATGGTATTGCTCTACACGTTTGGCGTTCTGAATCGCAATGGCTGTATGTTCTGCTAACTGGGTATATACATCGCCAGCTTTCTCATAATCAGGGAGATAAGTGGTCAATGCGTTTTTCACTGCGGGGTAGTCTTTGAAAAATTTGGTGGTGTACTGGAAATGCAACAGATACCAAAATTCAAAGCAGGGATTAGAGAGTGCAATCTGAATCCCCTTCGCATCTGCCATTTTCCTTGCCTTGGAGAGCAGACTGTCCTTTGCAGTGATGGGGTCAGGGTTGTTGTAGTTCACATCGCCGTCTGCAACTACCCATACAGAGTCTCCCTCTGATACGGAAATCTGATTTTTGTTCTGATATTCCACGGCTTTCCTGATCAGGCTGAGGTAATCAGTTTCACCTCCGCTGGTACGGCTGCCGACCACACGAATATCAATGTTTGTCTGACGGTTGCGGTAGTGTTCAAAATACTTAGGCTCAGTTTGAGAGCCCTCCGTCACAATCAGAATGACAGGCTTTATTTTTCTGCGTCGCTGTCCACGCTTTTCGATTTTTCCACGTGCCATTTTACAGCCCTCCCTTGATAAAGGGGATCGCACCATAACGGCCAATCAGATAGCCCTTCTCCACCTTGGCATCCTTGCGGATGGAAAAATCGTAAAGGGAGAACAGATCGGTAGCCGCTGTTTGCTCGTCTTTTTCGGTAAACCAAATCTGATCTCTCCTCAGCACATCCAGGTCAAGAAGATTGGTGTTGTGTGATGTGAAAATCAACTGGGCTCCATTTGGATTGAACTCCACGCTGTTAAAAAGCGAGACCAGATGCTTTGTCAGAAGAGGATGCAGATGAGCGTCCATCTCGTCAGCGACAAGAAGCGTTCCTTCATCCAGCACCTTTTTTACAACACCGATCAGTTTGAAATAACTGTTGGTGCCATCAGATTCCTCTGCCATGTTCAGCGCGTAGGAAGAAGTATTTCCCTCTGTATCCTGTACCGTGTGAATGGCCTCAATATTGGTAAAGATATCATTACGCTGAGAAGGAGCGGGTTCTGCATCACGCATCTGAAGGGACTGTATGCCAAAATCTGCAACACGCAGCATAGAGGCGATCACATGCCGGTAGTCATCATCTTTGAGTTGTTCTGCTTCAAGGCCGTAGGCGTCTGCAACAGAATTTTTCGTGATGATCTGGCAGGAAGCAAACCATTCCAGAACCGGAATCACTTTGGAATAGCTCCAGTTTGATGCGACAGACAGATAGAGCTTGTTGGCCGAAGTGCGATCCTTGAGAGTGTTTTGTTCATCGATATCAACGGTAAAGCGAAAATCTTTTGTGTCTTTTCGCTCAAAAATGAGTGCCTGCCTGCCATTGGGATAGTAATACAGATATTCTTCGATAACAGCTTTGTCTGTTACAGAAAAGCCATACGCATATCGGATGCCATTTGTGGTGAAGATGACCTCAAAGCTGCTGGGGCGAGAGGGTGTTTCCCGGTCAAACTTGAACGGCGAACGCTCAATGGTTTTGTGGAGCTGCTGGTTATGCGAAGTCAGCACATAATTTACCATGAACCAAAACGCATTCAAGACATTGGACTTTCCGGAAGCATTGGCGCCGTAAATCACGGCAGACTTCAAATGCTTTTTGTTTCCGTCCACAATCAGATGCTCCGGATGTTCGTTATCCTTACTGGCAAGCAGGGATAACACGACATTATCTTTGATAGAGAGAAAGTTCTCTACACTAAATTGAATCAGCATAAAACAACCTCCTAAATCCTTGCTATAACATATTATATCCGCATTTTTGTGAAAAATCAACGCAAACGAAAAATAAAAATCTATATAGAGGATTTAAGAGAACAGCCGTGTGGAGAGGATATGCGGCGGGAGTTTCGGTAATGATAAAAAGCAAGCCTGGGAAACAGTTCGCCGCTGCTTCCCAGGCACTTTGCTTACAGGTTCTGACGGATGATCCGAGTGATAATACCTACGGCCACACCCCGCTCCATATCCAGACGAGTGACGGCAAAAGATACATCGTCCTTTTTGCCGGGCATCCGGTAGTCATAGCAGGAGTGGGCTACCGCATTGACGCCGTTGGAGAGGCGCACATAGACAACGCCCTTGTGGACATCTGTGACACGACCGGCATACTTGCCCTGGATACGGCACTTCTGCAGGTTGTCCCTGTCGGTGTTCTCGGAAATACTCTTGATGTCAGCCTTGATGCCCAAGTCCTCCAGACTGTTGCGCCGCACGCTGAGAATCCGAACCAGCACCTCATCGCCTACGGAAAAACGCTCATGGGCGTCACCGATCCAGTCCCAGGCAAGGTCACGGGCAAGGATGGAGGTTTCAACGCCGAAAACTTCCACGCGCACAACCTTTTCGGCCACTGCAATCACACGCGCCTGGACGATGCGGCCCTCATAGACACGGTACATACCGGCAGCATCCGTATCCAGATAGAAAATCTGGCGTTTGCGCAGCATGGCCTCCTTGCGGCTGGCAACTACGCTGCGGGTTTTGGAGTCGATACCACGCACGATGAAGTCAATGTCAGCGCCGAGCATGTTGCCGAGGATTTTGTTTTGGCGCAGCATAAGGTCGGCATATTCCTGACCGGAAGGGCTGCGGCCCAGATTGATCATCATTTCCTTGATAGGGATAATGACACGGAACCCCTTGTAATCCACAACTGCCACCGTCTTGCGGTTGTCCAGCTGTTCAATGCCGCCCAGCTTGCCGGTGATGATCTTGCGGGTACGGTAGGCATTATGGATCTCATGCCAGATTACATCATCACGGTCTTCGGCAGTCTCGACATCATCCCGGCTGCGGATGGTAAGGACGGGGGCCTCGCCGCGCTGGGGGCGGGGCTGGCGCCGGGGAGGAGAAGGAGTGGGGGCAGGAGCGGCGGCTTCCTCCACGGCAGGAACGTCAGGCTCCACAGCAGGTTCCTCCGCAACAGAAATGGTTTCGGCTGTATCCGCCGACTCTGTTGTTTTGGTAGGAACTTCCTCTGTGACAGTTTCTTCAGGAGCAGCTGCTTCTTTCTTCTTTCGGCTGGTACGCTTGGGCTTGGGAGATGCAGGGGGTTCCTGCACAGCGTCGGCGTTATCTTCGTAAACATCAGGCGGCTGCACATCAGAGTCTTCCGGCATATCAGTGGGAGCAGTGCTTTGATCGTCTGTTTCAGCAGGCGTATCCCCGAACATTTCCTCCTCGGTGAGTTCAGGAAGGGGATCTTCAGCCATATCTTCGGCAGAGGTGTCCTCCTGGGGCTGATCCATCTGCCCCAGCAGTTCGTTCAAATCCAGACCATCGCCAGCGTCAGCAGGAAGGGATTCAGGTTGAGCGGTATCGGTCAGCAGAGTTTCGCCTTCCGACATAACGGTTTCGGTAACAGGAGCGTCCTGTTCCAGAAGTTCTTTTTTCTTGGTTGCCATAGATTAAAACCTCCTATGAATTTGATAGTTTTGTTCAAGACAGGATGGAATCCTTGTCTGTGGTGATAATGCCTTCCGGCGTACCGGCAGATTTAGGGGCCGGAGCCTCTTTGGGTGATTTATCCGTGGGGGATGCTGGCTTGGTGGCTTTGCGCTTTGCCGGTTTCTTTGCTGCAGGAGCCGGTTTCGGCGTGGGCTGCGGTGTTTTGGCGGCTTCTTCTTCCAAGCGGCGCCATTCCGGCACATGGGCAGATGCTTTGCAGGAACGCAGGTACTTGGCTTCCGGGTGTTTTGAGTAATCCATTTTGTCTACCTGCAGAACCTTCTTGCCACGGATGATGATGAGCGCCTGATCCAGCGGGAGCCGCAGGACTTCATCAGGAGTAAGTACAGGGCGTTTTCCAACACCGGAGGTCTCACGAAACTCCGGTGTATAGTTGGAGATACGCCAGGTGCCCAGCTGTTTGGATTTACTGGATACTGCTACAGAGGCAAGCCCTGTCCTGGCAGAAATAAATTCGGCAGTAAGCTGGTCTGTACAGCCTAAAAACAACTGCGCGTCACAGTTTCCAATGATTTCCTGCCACAAATTCTGCGGGTATCTGTTCTGCAATCCTGCGAGATTTTGGAACACACAGGACATGGAGATATTCCGGGAGCGTATTACGCTGAGCCGGCGGGAGAGGTCTGGGATCGTGCCGCACGCTGTCAGTTCTTCCCCAAGGATATGGACAGGCACAGGCAGTTTGCCGCCCTCGCAGTTGTGGTCTGCATATCGCACCAGTTTGATGAAGCAGAAAGATAGAAACAGCGAGGCCAGAAAATCAAAGGTGCTGTCCTGGTCGCTGGTAACGAGGAAGTAGGCACAGGGCTGCTGACCCGGAAGCTCCAGATCGATCTCATTCTTAGCGGTAATTTTTTTGATCAGCTCAGACTGGAATACCTGCAGGCGGCTGCCCAGACCGATAATCACGCCGCTTCGCACTGTGTCGCTGGCCTGCTTGAACAGGCTGTAGGGTGCTTTGGCAGGGTGCGTGGAAGGAAGCGCCTCGAACAATGTGTCAAGTTGGGATTCCCCATTGAGAGTCAGCAGCCGGTAGACTTCGCCAATGTTGCGGTTTTCTTCCGCATAGCCTTGATCCACATACAGTACCAAGGCCTTGAGCAGATTCATCTCGCAGGCATCCCAGAAATGGTCGCTCTTGCCGTTGTTCGTGGTGTTCTTGATGATGACATCTACAAAAAGCTGGGCCATTAGTTCCTGTCCCTCAACTTCGGCAAGGCAACACCAGGAATCTGAGTTTTCAGGCGAAACGAGGTTGAATACCTTGACACAATAGCCCCGGCTGCGGAGAAATTCGCTTGACTTCTCGTACAATTCCGATTTGGGATCGCAGATGATCAACGATTCTCCGGCGCCATTTTCGCCTCGGACAGTGGCCTGAAGGATACGGTTCATACAAAACGAACGGGTTTTCATGGAACCACTGGCGCCGTAGACTGCCAGATTACTGTTGATTCTGGTATCTTCCGGTATGCAGACTGCTTTGCCATCCAGCATACCCAGTACAACACCCTTGTGTTTGCGCAGATCGGGCACCAGATCCAGTACGCCGGACATCTCTTTGCGGGACATCCAGCCGGAGGTGCCATAAGTGCCTTTGGCGGAGTAGGAGAAATTACGGTCTTCATCATACTCGCCGGCATCACCATATCCCATGCGCATGACCATGATGAGCAGCACTGCTAACAAGCCAATGCAGATCAAAATGCCATACACGCCATAAGGCGGTCGGAGCACAGAGGAAAGGCAGAGAAGGAAGTCGGGCGAAGCGGCCAACGGTGAAGTACCATCGCCGGGAATACCGCCGCCCTGTTTCCAGGTTGCATAGTTACCCAAAAGCTGTGCCAGAAAGCCGCCTGCGTATAGGATTGCAAGAATGGCAAAGGGCGCTGCAATCAGGCTCACAATCAGTTTTTTCTTGTTTATGGGAATAACCTCCCCTCGAATTTTGTGAAATCAATGGTCTGGAAGCGCATCCGGGAACCGCAGTAGCTGCGAAGTACCTCTGCCTGGAAGTCAAAGCAGATCAGTGTGCCCGGGCGCTCGGATAGTTCGAGAGAGGTGTTAAAGCGTGCGATACGGGGCAGATCGCAGAAATAGCCAAATAGGACTGGTGAGCCATCCGGTGAAATGCCGTCATGCTCAATAGCCAGTCCGGGCTGCCTCGCAGTAAGACCTTGGAGCAGAATGCGATCCAGCTCCGCAGTTTTCCCGGGGTCGCACAACAGTGCAAGTATCACCTCCCCCTGATGGTCGTTGGTAAGATAAAGAAAATGCTCATAGCTGCCATCCAGCATGAAGAAATCATGTTTGCGTCCTCCGGTGCTGGTCAAAATCTGGTAAGCCAGATCCATGCTGTTGCCCAGAATCAGTCCATGAACATCCTCATGGCGAAACTGTGGGGACAGGCGCTGTTGGCAGATTACGCTCCAAATCAATGCCTTGACCCGCATTTCCGATTTGTAGCGCCACTTCATCAGGGCGCTGCTGCTGTTGTAGGTCACGAAGATGCCGGAGGGCGCAAGGAGTATTCCAGTGGAGCGGGAACTGCGGATCTTCGTGGTGTCAATCCCCATTTCTTTCACTTCTCTGGAACTGAAAAAAGCAGGATAGACAATCCTGCCGCCAGCGTAACCCTCCGGCGCAAAAATTGCCGGTTTTTCATCCCGATACACACATACACCCGCATTATCCATGGTCACATAGGTTTCTGCCAGGCGGTGTAGCCGGAGTCTTCGGTCAATTTCGCATTTCAAACGGTTGGTGTCGGTATCTCCCGTCAGGTAGCTGGCAAACCTGTCCGGTCGGCTATCCAGTAGAGTGGCTTTGGCTCGCGGCCCCAGACGGTAGCCGCGCAGTTTATCCCGATAATAGGTACGCAGCAGCCCGTCTTTTTTCAGTGCAGTGACAACAGACTCCAGATAATACGGACTGCCGGGAAGTCTGTTAAGCTGGTCTGTGGGGAACTCGCCGGAGATGGCAGTCAGAGAGAGAAGCCTGTACGCCATCGTGTCTGGCTGTGGGAATTTCCCAAGTGATCACCTCCTTGTGGTGTGTGGCTTTTACCGAGACTGCAAGGAACTTCGGTAAAAATCCGTGGTGTAACGACAGAAAAAAGCCCCGAAATCCGGAGCGAAATACGATGTTGCGGCAGGTCGGACAAGCAATGGCTGAAAATGCTCAAAAATCCGAGATGGATTTTAGGGTGTTTTCATGCTCAGCAAGCCAGGCGGGAAACCGCTTTTTTTCCATGACACTGATTCTGGTACAGTCCTTTTCGCCCAGCGCAGCGGTGTTGTAGGCATCGCAGAGCAGTCCGGTATCGTCAGCCATGACGAAGGTGGAGAGGACATCCAGAAGCTGCTTTTCTTCCAGATTGTCGTAGTCACGGATACGCCGGGTGGGAAGGCACTGGTCATAAACCTGCGTAAAGCACACCACACAATCGCTGAAGTGGGGCATGGGATGCTCTTTGGCGTATTGCTCCAATGAGAAGTAGAACGGGTCGAGCAGAAACTCAGTGTTTTGCCTCTGCTTGCGTTTTGGGAGCAGACCAGGCAGGGTGACCTCCAGTACACCGTCCTCATAGACAACCTCAATTCCGTGTACAATACCGGCGGATGTCAGGTAATCGCCTTTGCGGATGGTGGTGCTGGAATATATCAAATGCCGCAGCCTGCAGGCAATTTTCTCTGCCCGCAGGGCGGCATCAGTGGATAAGACTTCATAGTTGTCCGGATAGCGCTGAATATCCGTGGTATCCATCGCGTAAAGAGCATTGCTCAAACGGGATATATCATCAAGAATGCTTCCAATCCGGTGTGAGATGATTTTTCGTTCCAATCAAGTTCCTCCTGTTTTTTTAAAGTAATGCACCTGGCCCGCTGCATCCACGGTGCAGAAACCGGAAATGCCAGGGCAGTCAATGCGGCGAATGTCTTCCGGATTATCGACCAAAATGATGCGGCGTCCACCGCTGCGGTCATCCCGAAGCGCATGGTTGATTAGGGCCTCCTGGCCGGAAGCTGCGTAGACGATTTCGTATAGTTCACCGTTTGCAAAGAAGATAAGCTTGACCGGAAAATCACCGGGAGCATGGTATTCCACCTGCCCGATAAAATCCAAGAGTACCCAGGCAGCCCGTATCAGGGAGCTGTCCGATTTTGCTGCCCAACCAGACGGAAAGTAACCGCCTGTATCAGTTTGAAAAATACGGCCCTGCTTTTGCAGATGGGAGAGCAGGGTCTTGATGATTTCTTCTTTGCCAGGGTGAAAGCAAAGAAGCTGCTGCATATTGAGACCGGGATACATCGTGACGATCCGCAGCAGAGCCGCAGCTTCATTTCCATAGATTTCAGCCCTGGTCTTCATGGGTATCACCTCCAATGGCGTAATATAGGCGTATTCAAGACGCATTAAATAGGAAGGAAAGCCAGTCAGTGTAAGCCCAAAAGATGATCTGGCTGGCAAAACTGGCTTTTAGGCGTAATACAGACGCAAAGCAGACGCATAGCGGCGTCTGGCAGGAAAGTTGCACATGGGAATCACCTCGCCTTTCAAATTGTTATATCTGCTGTTCGGCAGATGTGGATTGTTCACGGCGTTTTCGCTCTACGATTTCACGCAGCTCGCGGCGGTCGGTAGTGATCAGATCCTTTTCCAGAGGGCTGGCTTTGAACTCCACCATAATATTGTTGTTATTGGTAGAAATCAGACCGTGACCTCTTTCAAAGTGAGTGATCTCCATTGTTTCAGCATCGGACAGGTGCAGGGCTTCCTGTACCCGCTGGGCTTCGTCGTCCTCCAGATTCAGAATGATCTTGGTCTTGGAGTTGTTGATGATGCCCTTACCAAATCTGCCGCCGTCAAGGTCAAAGAAATCGGCAAGATCCTGGCTTGCAAAAATCGAGGCGCCGCCGTAACCGCGTATGGTTTTGGCAATTTCCAAAAGAAAATCGCCGGCCAATCTTACACCAGCAGCACCGGCACCGGATAGAAGCTGCCAACACTCATCAATGAAGATGGCTTTTTCTTCTGTACGGTCGGCTTTGGCTCTGTCCCAAACAAAGTCCAGCGCCACAAACATACCTACGGTGAGCAGGTCTCCGGTGAGGGAGGAAATATCCAAAACAGTGTACTTGTTGTCGAGCCGAACATTGGTCTGCTTATTGAAGGTGCTGGCGCTTCCGTTTACCAGACGGTTTAGGATGTGGGCCATGCGTATCGTTTCCTTGGAGGTTTTCAAAATTTCGTACAGGTCACCAAGCACTGGCATCTCACGGTACTGGCCGGGCTGTGCAGGGTCTTCCAAAGAGGCGTTATCATGAGTGATGCCTTTTGTGTTATAGGTACGAACAAGGGCTTCGTCCAAAAGCTGTCGTTCCTCGTGAGACATATCGGGGATCAGCAGACTGAAAAATATGTGGAGCTGCTGGATCTTTGCTGCAAGTTCAGATAACTGGATGCCTGGACCGTCCAGAAGTTCATTCACCGAGCGGTCTACCCGCCGAATCTCCATGACATTGATGCAGTGGGGACTGGCCGGTGAAATCTGGATAAAGGAGCCGCCCACATTGGAGCAGGCGCGATGGAATTCATGGCCTTTTAGGGGCGCAACAATGAAAATGGGGATATTTTTCCGCCTCATTCGCAGCGCCATCAACTGCATGGTAAAGGTTTTTCCGGCTCCGCTCGTGCCAAGGATCGACATATTGGCGTTCTTATAGACCGCAGAATTGAAGATGTCCACGATAATAAGGGAACTGTTGTACTTGTTGACGCCCAGCAGGATACCGTTATCATCACACATCTCATAGGATGTAAAGGGATAACAGCTTGCGGCACCGCCTGTCAGCAGGTTGCGCTTACCCCGCTCATACAGTTTCTTTTCCATTGCCACCAATGGCAGGGCAGATAAAAACGCCTGTTCCTCCCGAAAATGGCAGGTGCAGGCGTTCATGTCTTGTGAGAGCAGGAGCTTCTTCATTTCGCTGACTTTCCATTCCAAGTCTTCCTCGTTGGAGGCAGTAATGGTAATCAGCAGATTCAAGTAGTAGAAGTCCTCGTTGTTGGCAAGGCCCTCTTTGAGAAAGTACCCGCTTCGGATAGCGCCATCAATGTCATCAAAGTCGGTGTTGGTGTCGCTGGCGTCCTTGATTTTGGAACGGTTGATACGCAGCTGCTGTCCGACTTTCTGGATGATGGTTTCTTTGGGCTGACGAGAGAGGAACATATCCATATCGATCCCGTCACCGGCATTGACGATAAGACTGAGCCAGCCGGCTGGAACCTGCGTTTTGTAGCCATCAGAGGGCACCAGCAAATAAGCATAATACAGACCGTCAATGCAGATATGGTGACCATGCGTGAAGTCAATGCTTTTTGGCGCACAGAATTCGGTGGCAGGGATATGGTCGATCTCACTGTCGCGCCCTTTGGCAAGGTACTCAGCCACAACCTCCTGTGCCCGGACGGAGAGCGGCTTTACAGCACTTTCATTTCTGCAGAGCAGGTTATAGAGGACATCTACCGTAAACTCATCCCAGTTTTCCGGAACGATGACCTCGTTACCGCACTGACGGAGGTAGTTGGTAGCAGTATGGACTGCACTTTGCAGGGCATTGATTGCCTCGCCTTCTTCATCAGAGCGCTTGGTGTTGCTCCACGGCTCATATTCAAAAATCAGGAAGAAACGTCGGGTAATTGCCTCACGGGAACCGATCTGCTGAACGAACTGGAGGTAGTCTTCCTGCATGAGCAGACATTGTTCATTGGTCTCCTGTTCCATCTCCTTCCGAACGGTATCCAGATGGCGGTTGATCTCTGCCCGACGTGTCAGTACCTTGATTTGCAGCTTGATGGGGCTGATTTTCAAGTAGGACACAAAGGAATAGATGATGTTCCGCTGTTCCTGGGCGCTGCGCAGCATAAAATTGATGGGTACTACCTCGACGACCTTGACATAGCGGTGGTCCTTCGTGTAGATGATGCCGTTTTCAATTTTGGAAATCGGCAGATAATCTGCTACCGGGTTAAGGCAGGCGGGCTTCGGCTCCTGAGTGCGGATAGGGCGTTTTACTTTGCGCTCTTTGGAGACCTTCTTTTTTTGCTTGGCGGCTTTCTTCTCTTTGGCAGGCTTCTGCTTTTTCACAGGACGGAGTTTTTGGCGGATCTCGTAGCCACGAACTTCATCAAACTCCGCTGGGAAATCCTCTCTGCCGGAGCGCCGTGACCGCCGGGGAGCCTTATCGGGCTTGTGTACCTTCTTTTTGATATGCTTGCCGCCATGCTCTGCCGCAGGAACCGCATCTTCTGCGCTGTTACCGCCTACAATGCGGCGGTTTCGCAGGTACTTTATGAAAATCAGCAGAAAAGAGGAAAGGCTCTCACCGGAAACTCCGATAAGCGCCACCAATGCTGCTGGCAGTGCGGTCAGGCACAAAGCGATGATACGGGCAGTCAGGCCAAGAGGGAGCAATGAAAAAACCGGCACACCAATGGCAAATGCCAGGATGCCGGCTTCAATCACATTGCGGGCTTTGAACATACCACCGAAGAAGGTGCCTGACTCGATGAAATTCGGTGGTATTATGTAGGTATCTCGGTCGATTTTATGATTCATGATTAACCTCGTTTCCGAAGCCGGGCGGGCACATCAGCCGATAATCCAGAACGGACCGCCAGCTCCAGCGCGCCGGCTGGCCTCATTTAAGATAATGGACAGATCCCAGAGCTGTTCGCTCCGTGTGTAACTGTCAGGGTCAGCCACCATGATCTTGCCGTCTTTTACGCCACGTAGGACAATGAAGTGACCGGAAGAGGTAAAGTGGCCTTCAGACATGATTGCTACTACCAGTTTACCATTAGCCAGTGCGTCTGTGATGCGCTGTGGTTCCGCAGTGGTACAGCCGGAAACCGGAAGCCCCCATTCTCCAGCGGCGGCAGGTATCAGCGCATGGTAAGAACCACTGCTTTTACACCAGTAGCCGTTGTTGTAAGACCACTCGGCCATCTCCACAGGGTCAACCATATCGTCCGTCAGAGAGGACACCACGATTGCCATAGCGGTAGGGCCGCAGCCATAACCGCCAATATTGTCCGTACCATATGCTTTACCGGCATAGCGTTCATCCAGTTGATTGTAGTAAACAACAGGAGTGATCCCGTCGGTGAAAGTAACATCGCCCAGAGCGGTGATGCTGTTTCCGGTCCACGCTTCCAGATTTTGCAGCAGACCATCGCCCAAGAACAGGCTTAGGTTGGAAGCGTAATCAGATGCAAGCTCCTTTTGGTCATCGGTAAGCTGGAATACAACATCAGAAAAATAGGACTCACCGTTGTAACGGACAGTATAGACCATCCATGTTTCGGACACCGTTGTTTCTTCCCCAGTCTCCGGATCAGTCACGGTGCTCTCACGAATCTCTTGCTTGCTGGTGTAGGAATATAGATGCTGCTTGTTTTCCCGCAGGGTGGCGGCAAGGTCATTCAGAGAAATGCTTTCAAAATCCTTGTCTTTGGCCGCACAATACTGAGAGATAAACAGGTTGGCGTTATAAATGGGACCGCCGGAATAGGCATTTTTGACCTCCATATGGTCGGCTCCCGATGCCGCAAAGTCAGCTTCGATCCGGGCAAGTACATCATCCAGTGCCTCGCCCAAGATGCCGTTGAGGGTAAAGGTGATCTCGTTGGCGTTCTCAATAATCGCTGTTTCGCTATTCAAAATCGGAATTTCGGGGTCAGATGGCGAAAAGGCATTGGTCAGTCCGCCGAAAATAAGACCGGGGAGCATGAGAACAAATAATACCGGCAGCATAAGCAGGGCAATGACTGCCACAATGATTTTTCCGATATGCTTCCGGCCTGCCCACACTGCGCCTGCAACTGCACCGTAAGGACCGCCTGCGGCAGCGCCTTTGGCAGCGGAGGAAATAGCTTTTCCGGTTTTGATTGCGCCGCGGATGGTATGCGCTGCGGAGGCGCCGGTCTCCACAGCTTCGGAAAAACTGCTTTTTTGATCTTCTGGCATTTATATCTTGTCCTTTCTCCTCGGGGCTGGAGGCAGCTTTTTGACAATGGATTCGTTGAAGGCGATAGAACCGTCAGGAGCCATATAGGGCGATTTGTCAACAGCATCCACAGCGTACTGCTTATACCATGCTGTGCCATCCACGGCATGAACGGTGGTGTACTGGCCTTCCGGGGCAACATATTGGTCTGCGTGGTACATACCAAAGGAGATGCCTTCGGGATGTTCCGCAGTCACTTCTGTGCCGGTGATGCGGCCGCCGCCAATTTCGACATTTTGGAAGGTCGGAACATTTTCAGCTCCGGATTCCAGTGCCGCATATCCCATGTAAGAGTGCAGGGCTTCGGCGGCTTTTTCACCGGAAATGGAACCCATCTGGCTGATACTGCCCGTGGCTACGCTGCCGATTACATTGTTGGCAAAATTGCCGCCCTTACTGACGGAAGAAGCGTACATATGACCGCCGATCCCTCCGGCTGCAGCATCGCCTAAAAGACTGCCAAGACCGGAAGGCTTGGAGCCGGGAGTTGTGGTGGCTGTCTTGATGGCGCTGTTTGTGACTTTTCGGTTCACCACTCCAGCAAGACCGCCGCTGGCAAACCCTGCCCCAAAGCCGCCGCTGCCTTTACCACCGTTTGCGTTGACATTGGTGGAACTGCTGTTTCTCCCGCCGCCAAAGTGGTGACTGGAAAAGTTCTTGATGCCGCCGATGCCTCTGGCAGCAATCATAGCCTCAGCCAGCATGCTGCCGCCGGTATGTCCTACATTGACACCAAGACTGGAGAGGAAGGAATCGATTTTCTGGCCGACTTTGAGAAAGCCGATAGCACAGAGAAACCAGATAAACACATTGCCGGAAACGGCTTCTTTTCCCACAGCGTCTACCTGAGCCTGCACATCGCTTTCGGAGATAGCGGCAAAAGCCGGCTGGCAGAGCAGGCAGGAGAGAATTGCGACTGTAAAGGCCGCAAACAAAAATTTTTTGAGTTTCTTCAAGGATAAGACCTCCTTACAACGAAAGCGGGTTCGCAAGGAAGGACCCCACCATGCTTGTGAACAGGCGCAGGCACCAGGCGTTCATGACCAATAGGAAAATTTGACCGCCAAGCATCCGGCACCAGGATTTCCAGATGTTTGCTGTGGTCTGGCTGGCACCCATAGAAAAAGCCACAGGAGCCGTGTAGACCAGTACACCGAGCAGCACATACCGTTCGGCTGCCTCGAACAGAAGTTTTAGGTAGTTCCAGGCCAGGATGAGAACCAAAATCAAGGTAATCAGCGCCACAGCCCCATTGGCACACACACCGATGATGACCAGCATCACGGAATTGAAGTCTGCAAAGCTTAATGCAGGAAGGTCGGACTCCATGATCCAGTGGTAGGGGGTGCCGCCGATGGTAAGAACAATATTGACGATCTCATCTGAAAAGAGCGTCAGCAGGATAAAAATAACGGAACGGATACTCAGCTTTACCGGGTCTTCTGCTTCCACACCTGCGCCAAGACCGAAGTTTTTGAATAACTGCCAGACCCAGTTGAGCAGGATGATCCCGATTGCCAGAGCCACGAAAACAGAGTACATAGTCTCTGCTGCGGGAAAATAACGCAGAAATACAGCCATATCACAGCCCAGCGCACCCAAAACCGATGTGGTCACCAGATCAAGACCGGCCATTACCTGTTCTGCGATCCATTCCACTATGCCGTCTAAAATGCCCATAAATGCAATCCTCCTTTCCGGCGAGCAGTCAGACGGTCAATCAGCCTGTCCATTGTCCGCCACTAAAGAGCGGCGTCACATACGCCATGATAAAGCCCAAGCCATTGAGGATAGCCCAGGTGATACAGATTCGTTTGAGCCAGGCGCGGCTTTCATCCACCGTCCGTCCGGAACGGGAGAAGTTCATGAGCAGCAAGGCTACCGAAGCAGTGACGATGGCGGCGATAGTGGAGATGGCAAGGATTTGGGTGTATACATCCTGCATGATCTCTTTGGCCTTGGTCCATACATCTGTTGCCGCATAAGCCGGCTGGCAGAACATCATGGACATCATCACACACAGGAAGGCGCTGTAAGCTACTTTGGGCAGCGAAAGCCTGCGCTTGGACTGGGTATCCGGCTCCTGAAGCTGCGGAGTTTGAGGGGTTTTCGTTTTCTTCAATTTGCGATCCTCCAATTCTGAATGATTTTTTGATGCTCAATAGGGAACAGAAAAACCCACACCTGTCAAAACAAATGTGGGCTTTCAAATGGCCGGGCGGCCATCTGGGCAGCAAAAAAGCACCCTGATGAAAGGTGCCGTTACTGTCCTGTTCGGTTTTGGGTGCAAGTTTGAGCATATTCAGTTTAACACATCGGTATTTACACTGAAAGAGCAGAACCATGCCAATTTTGTTCCCGAATTGTGCCAATTATTTGCCCGATTGTCCGGAAGGTGATTTTGTCTCTGGAAAGAACTGTTCCAGCATGTCTAAACTGTCCTTGGAGGTATAGCCCCAAAGGACGGAACTGAGGGCTTCAATAGCTTCCCGGCGTTTGCGGTAGTAGGTTCTGAAACTGATGTCACGAATATGCGGTCGTAGGGTCTCGATGATTTCCTCAACATTTTTGAGCTGCTGCGGCGAGAGGAAGGAGTAGTACAGCAGCCAGTAATATGCCTCACCGTTTTTGTGCTTGGTACGCAGCAATTCGACTGCGAAATCCAGCAGCTTGAGCATTTTGTGGCTGCGTTCAATGCATTTGGCATGGTGCTCGATGTCGCTTCCGGCCAAATCAGCGCCAGCCAGATAGACTGAATCCAGAAAATCCTCGATGGAGGTGCCATACTCGATCTCAAACTTGGTGCGGACATGCTGGACAGAAAGCTCCAGGCTCCACACAACATCCCGGTATTTTTTCAGCAGTTTCCAGGTATCATGGTACAGGGGATTATCAGCAACATCAGGTTCAACAAATTTTCTCATTTCAGGTTCCTCCTATTTTCGTGCTCCTCAAAGGGAGTGAGTGTAAGTTCAAAAGTGGCGATTGAAGTGTTTGTGCCGCAGAGGATGGTCAGACCAAAGTGGGCTGTGGATTTCCCTCGCGCACGCGGAATCAACTCTTCCCAGCAGTCGTCCGATAAGGGATATAACTTATAGCGGGAGAGCGGGCAAGAAAAACAGGAAATCCCTTGCGTAGATAGGATGTCAGCCATCTTGCGGAGTATCGTTTCAATGTGCGATTTTGAAACGCTGGAAAGTGCATCCGAAACAATGACCTCATGCTCAGAGATGGAATGGCTCTCTTCGGTTTCAGCAGTTTCCGGAAGCTCCAGATGAATGTTTAAGGTCATGGCAACTTCCTCCTTGTCGATTAAAACATCGGAAATCTCAAACATGGTGGACAGGTAGTTCTGCAGGTAGATCACGCTTCCATGCCGGCCGGGAAACGACATGATAGAGATATACCCAAGACCGTCCAGTTTTTTCAGTATACGGCATACGGTAGCGCGTGACAGCCCCCAGCGGCAGGAGAGTTCGGTATAACTGACCAGCGGGTTTCCTGTACCATTGCGAAAGTAGGCTACCGGACCGACCTCTGACCCCTGAACCTGTGTATCGTTGTAGACAGCGGATACCCACAGATCCAGAACGATGTCCATTTCAGAGCAGCGGGCAGAGCTGACCAGTTCCAGGGCAACAGAGACTGGAAGGAAGAAAAAACCGGTATCCTTTTGGCATGGGGCATTGTACTCCAGTGCGGAATTGTGGCGGGCCCAGTGGAGGATTTTATATTTGACTACATTGCCACGGCCCAGCAGTGTATAGGAAATCAAGTGCTGCTTCTGAAGGGTATCCAGCATGGACAGCGCCTGCCGATGAAAGCGGGTGCGGAACCAGCAAGACAGTTCCTTGACGGTGCACACCCATTCGCCGGGCGAGACTGTATAACTGATTCCGTCAATACGGCGGTATGAGGTGCGGAAGTTTGCATAGCTGCAAAGTACAGTAAAATGAAAAAGGCCGGAGCCTCCGTTTATGCGGATGCTCCGGTCGTTGATCAGTTTGTGGATGAACTCACGATAAATCCGGCATCGTGGGTAATCTACCACTTGTTTAATTTGAAGTTGGTATTCTGGCATAGTGAACCTCCTAGTTTTTTATGCAGACAAGTAGTTCATTGAAAAATGTTGACTTGAATAACTGATGGGGTTATACTCATATTTGTATGAGCTGCAAATAAGCAGTTTGTGCATTGCTGGTTTCCGCAGTTTTAGCATCGATACCTTATAATATAGGCTAAAAGCGATAAAGAAACAGTATCAGGGATGTTCTTCATGGCTCTACAATGTGCCAGTCCTTTTTGTGGAAGATTTATCCAATTTTTGACATTTTGGAGTTGACACACTTTTTCACAAAAAAATACGCCTACAAACAACTACAATTTTTATACAACTTTTCGAGTGAAGCGGACGGCCCAATAGGACACAAGACGGATGATAAATAGTTTCAAAAACCCAGCAATTATGCGGATTTTGCGCACTACGGAGCGGTATGAGGCGGGATGGAGAGAGCAAAATTTTATTCCCGACAATGAAGCCGCTCGACATGCCGAAGAAGGATGCTGCGAAGAGCGAAGCCGCTCCGACTGCGCCCGTCAAGGAGGAAGTCATCGACTTCTCCAAGGTCGAAATTGAGCCGCTCTTTAAGGACTTTGTGGACTTCGATACGTTTAGCAAATCTGACTTCCGCGCCGTGAAGGTCAAGACGTGTGAAGCAGTCAAAAAGTCCAAAAAACTTCTGAAATTCGTGCTGGATGACGGAACTGGAGAGGATAGAGTGATTCTTTCTGGTATCCACGAATACTACGAGCCGGAAGAATTGGTCGGCAAAACGTGCGTCGCCATCACGAATCTGCCGCCCAGACCCATGATGGGCATCGACTCCTGCGGCATGTTAATCAGTGCTGTTCACCATGAGGAAGGAGCTGAAAAGCTCCATCTTCTGATGCTCGATCCGCACATCCCCGCGGGCGCGAAGATGTACTGAGAAATCAAGTAAAAATCAAGGCTGGAACGCATGTGTGTGCGTTCCAGCCTTTTTTGATGCAATATGGACTTTGGGGAATGCTGGGCTACCGCGTCTCGAGATGGCGGGAAATGCCGTACTGCGCGAAAAGCCGCGTCACAAGGTCGCGCTCCTCCTGCGTCGCGTCGTGCAGCGGGCAGCGGACGTGCCCTCCGGAAAGGCCGCGCAGCTGCATACCAAGTTTCACGCCGCGCACGCCCATGCGCCCGATTCCCGCGTCGGATTGCGCCGTCAGGCGGGCATGGAGCGCTTGCGCCCTCTCCCGTTTTCGCCGCTCCGACGGCTGACGCCATCTATGAGGCCGCCAAGGCTGTCGATACCGGCGCCGGCGTTCTGTTCATGGTCAAGAACTACACGGGTGACCGCGGCCAGTTCGGTATGGCCTGCGAAATGTGCGAGATGGACGACATCAACGCCAAGATCGTGATTGCTGACGACGACGTGGCAGTCAAGGACAGCACGTTCACCGCGGGCCGCCGCGGCGTTGCGGGCGCGATTCTCGGCTATAAGATCGTCTGCGCCGCAGCGGAAGAGGGCAAGAGCCTCGATGAGCTCGTTGAGCTTGCCGACCGCGTGAACGCGAATGTGCGCAGCATGGGCTTCGGCCTGACCTCCTGCACCACCCCGGCCAAGGGCGCTCCGACGTTCGAAATCGGCGACGACGAGATGGAAATCGGCGTCGGCCTGCATGGCGAGCCCGGCCGTCAGCGCACGAAGCTGATGCCCGCCGACGAGATTGTCGACCTGATGACGCAGAACTGCCTCGACGATCTGCCCTTCAAGGCAGGCGATGAGGTCGCTGTCATGGTCAACGGTCTGGGCGGCATGCCGCTCATGGAGCAGTACATCGCGTACAACAAGGTTGCGCAGATGCTCAAGGACGCCGGCATTAAGGTCTTCAAGAGCTATGTCAACGAGTATTGCACCTCCATCGATATGGCGGGCTGCTCGGTGTCCCTGCTCCGTCTTGACGACGAAATGAAGAAGTATCTGGACTACCCGGTCGAAATCCCGTACGCCGTCTTCTGATTTTTAAGAATCCCCCCACCGGGCTTTCGCGCAAGCGGGAGCCCGGTTTTGCCGTTTTGCACGGTGTGCGCAGAGGCGTGAGGCAGATATGCAGGTACACGAACAAATTTCGGCAATGGCGAATGTAAAAGCTTGCCTGCGAACCGGAAGCATGATACACTATATAAAATAAACGAAAAGGAGCCGGTACTATGGCAGAGCTTGAAAGCAAAACGATACATTCGGTGGCAAAGGCCATCCGGCTTCTGGACCTGCTCGCCGAGCGTACTAAGCCCGCCACGCTCACCGAGCTCTATCAGGCGACAGGTTGGCCGAAGAGCACAATTCACGGGCTTCTTTCCACGATGCGCGAGGCCGGTCTCATCGAGCAGACACCGAACGGGCGCTACTGGCTCGGGATTCGCCTGTTTGAATATGGCTGTGCGGTGTCCAATGCCTGGGACATCGGCGCGATTGCGCGGCCGCATATGCAGAAAATCTGCGCGGAGCTCGGAGAGTCCGTATTCCTGTCGGTCTTTGACCGCGCAGCCGTTGTGACGCTGGCAGAAGAAGAGAGCCGGGCGAGCCTTCGCGTGGTCTCTGAGGTCGGCGCGCGGCTGCCGCTGCACTGCACGTCGCAGGGAAAACTGTTTCTGGCCAACCTCTCGCAGGCGGAGTGCCGCAGGCTCCTGTCCATTTCCGAGTTCAAGGCCTATACGCCCCATACGCTCATTACCCCTGAGCAGCTCCAGCCCGAGCTTCAGAAGATCCGCGAGCAGGGCTACGCCGTGGAAAACGGGGAGTTCAAGGTCGGTCTGCGCTCAGTTTCCGCGCCGGTGCGTGACGCGACCGGAGAGGTGCGCTACGCTGTCGGCGTGGTCGGTATGTTCCGGCAGGTCTATTCGGAGGATTTCCTCCTGGCGACGCGTCTGGTCTGCGAGGCGGGCAGCGTCATTTCCCGCGCCATCGGCTACCGGCCATAGACGGTTGGCGCAGTTTAAAAATTTTTTTCGAAAAAACGAAAAAATGCTTGACATTTTGAGCTTTACCCATTATAATCAGTCTTGCTGTTTGAGTTGCTGGTATAGCTCAGTTGGTAGAGCAGCTGATTTGTAATCAGCAGGTCGGGGGTTCGAGTCCGTCTACCAGCTCCAATCTTTCCGCAGCGCAGCAAACTGAATATGGGGGAATTCCCGAGTGGCCAAAGGGGGCAGACTGTAAATCTGTTGTCAGTGACTTCGGTGGTTCGAATCCACCTTCCCCCACCAAAACGCCTGATATTCTCTGAATATCAGGCGTTTTTGCAACTATTTTCGGATTTCTGATTTTGTAGAAAAGTGGTGTTTTTCAGGCATCAACCCAGCAGAATTTTTCCTATAAATGTATATACCATTTTGGGGAACGCACTTCGTGAAAACCTGTGAAATCCGGCTTGACCCACACCGCGACCCACACGGCGAAATGTCCAAAGAGCGGCGGAGAGGATATGTATCTCATCCTCTCCGCCGCTCTTTTGTTTTTACATGACCTGTGCCATGAAATTACCCATCTTTTCGGCTGCACTTTCCTGCATCTGCCGCGTGACGTGGGTGTAGGTGCGGAGCGTGAAGCCTGCGTCGAAATGGCCAAGCATACTGGATACTGTCTTTACGTCCACGCCATTTTGGAGCGCCAAGGTCGCGAATGTGTGTCGCAAGTCATGAAATCTCAGGTGTTCCAGCCCTGCATCCTTTAGGATCTTCTTGTGGATGTTGACCACCGAGTCCGGGTGGTACATCTCGCCCGTTTTAGGTGATGGGAACATCCACGGGTTGCTCGGGTGCTTCTGATGCTCCGCGATTAGCAGATCGACGGCATCCTGCGGAATCGATATTTTGCGGATGGAGTTTTCTGTTTTCGGACGAGTGATGTCGGGTTCGCCTGCGCTGTTGCGTCCCGCCTGCTTGCTGACGGAAATCGTCTTGTTTTCGATGTCCAAGTCTGACCATTGGAGCGCTACCAGCTCGCCTTTGCGTAGTCCGCTGATGAGTTCCAGATAGAACATCGGCAGGACGCCGCGCTGGTCAGCAGCGGTCAGGTAGGACTTGATTTGTTCCGGCAGCAGGATCCTCATTTCGTACTTCGGGATTTTGGGCGGAATGCAGTCATCCGCTGGATTGCGCACAATCAGGCGTTCCTTGACTGCCCGGTCGAGCGCGTTGTGCAGCATCGTGTGGATGCCGCGGATCGTGGAATCACTCAGCCCCGGCTGCTTGCCCTTCTGCGCTTCGCGGAGCCGTCCGTGTTCTTGCAGGTCTTTGTAGAGCCATTGCAGATCGCGCCCAGTCAGCTTTTTCAGCGGAATATCCCCGATGCGCGGGACAATGTGTAACTCGATTCCACGCCGGTAATACTCGGCAGTTGAGAATCGCAGGTGTGGTTTTGCGTAGAGTTCATACCACGTTTGCAGCCATGTGCCGAGCGTGTACTCGTCTGCTCTCCGTACATCGACGCTTTCCGCTTCCGCGACTGCTTTCGCCAGCTTTTCTTTTACCTCTGCCTGCGTTTTGCCGAGGACACTCTTGGTGATTCGTTTGCCGGTTTTCTCGTCGTACCCAGCAGTGTACCGTCCTTCCCAGCGCCCGTCTTTTCGCTTGCGGATATTGCCCTCGCCGTTTGCCCGTTTCTTTGCCATGTCTGTGCCTCCTTCGCTTTGGTAACACAAACAACTACCACAGAACCGGCACAAAGTCTACTGATTTTTTCGGAAGATCGGAATATTTTTCAGCTGGTTTTGTGTGTCTTGGAAATTCCTATTCTTTGTTTACAGCGGCGCAGTTTTTGCGCAGTCCAGCTTCCATCTTCATCCTTGACATCTTTCCTGTCTGCTTTATAATGGTATTATGTAAATTGAATTTTGCTTGGACTATCAAAAAATCTGCAAAGCAACCAATATTTGCGCAAAAGCAACCGATTTTTGGTTTACAAAAATCGTGGAATTTCATACAATCAGGCAGGAGAGAAACGCATGGAACTCGACGAAAAATTGACACAGGCGCGAAAAGCGGCAGGATTGACGCAGGCAGATGTTGCTGCGAAGTTGAACGTTTCCCGGCAGGCAGTTTCGCGTTGGGAAAGCGGACAGTCGAAGCCGTCCACGGAAAAACTTCTTGCGCTGGGAGAGCTTTATGGCGTGTCCATCGACCGGCTTCTGAACACGGAAAACACAGAGAAGCCGGCTGTGGAGACCACTTCCGATGAGCCGGAAGCCGTTCCGGTCGAAACCGTTATTTCCGAAAAGCACCGTCCACGGGCATGGCTGAAATACATGGTCGCCGCGCTTTGCGGCGCGCTGCTGATACTGGCGCTTCTGCTGATTCTGAAAAAGCCTGACTCGTCTGAAAAATCTGTCGATGTAAAGAGGATCACAGATTTGGAAGTAGATCATGTTGGAGATATTAGGAAGCAAGGCGAAGGCTTTGATTTTACTTGGGACTGACGATACGGCAATCCGCCCGCGCAAAAGGAGGTTATCTTGAAGAAAATCAGAATCTTTCGGAACTGCCTTTGCGCCGCACTGGCGGCGCTGCTTTTGCTGGCGCTCTGCGCGTGCAGCAAAGAAACATCGCAAAAAAACGCTGAGAATATGCGACGAGAACAGGGAACTTCATCTTTGGTTCAAACGGGTGCGATCTTTGCGCCGAGCACCGAGGTTGTAAGCGCAGATGCGGCAGGCGAGTATTGCTACACAAAGCTGCCAATCGAAGGATACCGTGTTCGTTCCGTTTTTCCAGCAGACGGAAACCTTATTTATGTGGTCGCTACCCCGTGCGATGCAAGCGGCCGGTTTCTGGTTGGAGACGACGGGGTCATTCCGACGCAGCTCATTCAATATGATCTGGAAGCGCAGAAGAAAACAGCTTTCTGCTATCAGCCTGCCTTGGATGGTGCGCGGGACATCGCGCTTTCCTCTGCGGCAATCGCTCCGGACGGAAGTCTCTGGGCTCTGGTCTGTCGTTTTTGGCGGGCAGATGACGGTGAATCGCTTACTACGGATTTTACGGTAGAACGCCTGGATGCGGACGGAACGGCAACAGAAAAAGTTCTGCTCGATGGCATGAACTTGAACGAAGAACCGGAGTTCCTGATCGGCAGTGACGGCAGTTTTCTTCTTTATACCTTCTCGAACGGGATGCTTTCCAGCTTTGACACAGCTGGCCATCTGACTGCGCAGGAGCCACTTGCGTTGCTCACCGAAAAATTTGCAGCGGATTCTGACGGACAGGTGTGGTTTATCGCAGACACAGAAGAAGGCGCGGCGCTGCAAGCCGTTGGAAGTGAAAAGCAGGTCCCGATTTCCGGAATCTCGAACGGTCTTCCAGTACTGTGCTATGGCGCAGACGAGCCGGGTGTACTTTATCTGTCGGACACGACCGCACTTTACCGCGTGCCGCTTCAGACCGGTGTGGCAGAAAAAATCGCAGATCTTGCGAAGCTCAACGTCCGCGGAGGACAGCCCTTCAGCCGCACGGCGAACGGCAGCTTTGTCTTTGCGGATCGCTCCTATGACGTCCCGGTGCTCGCCGCGCTTTGTCCCGGCGCGTCCGGAGGAAAGCAAAAATCCGTGCTGACGCTTGCGACGGTCAATCCCGGTGGGCAAACCATCGCGCAGGTGCGGGAGTTCAACCGGAGCAATTCTGAATATCAGGTGGAAATTCTGGACTTTTCCTCGCTGCTTGACAGCGGCAGCTACATGGATCTGTTTACCACATGGAATACTGCCATTGCAGCGGGGGATACACCGGATATGATCGATTTCTCAAACCTTCCGTGGCATAGCTTTGCAGACCGGGGGATGCTTCTCGATCTCAACACGATTTTGCCGCAGGGGGGTATTCTGCCGTGGCTCTGGAAGTCCGTCTCTTACCACGGTGCCAATTACACCTTTCCGGGCTGCTTCACCGTAGAAACCCTCGTTGGAAAGCAGTTAAAGCTCGGAGACCGCCAGCACTGGACGGTGCAAGAGTTTCTTGCTCTGGCCGACTCGTCTGACATTTCCATGTTCTCAGGCATGAGCCGCGAGCTGTTCCTTTTCTATATGGAACAGCATCTTCTCGACGCATTCCTGGATGAAGAAACGAAAACGTGCAGCTTTGACTCGGAAGAATTTCGGTCGCTGCTGGACTATGCCGCCACGCTGGCTGACACGGAGGAGCTGGGGTTTGAAGTAGAAAACTCCATGCTTCTGATCCGGCGGGATCTGGCACTGGCAGAGCCGGTCATTCTGAGTAATATCGGGCAGATGCACAGCGCGGAAAGCTATACGGTCGGTGAGCCGCTTGCGTGGATAGGCTGGCCCGGTCCGAACGGCACAAAGATACGCCCGGATGCAGAGATCGCGGTCTTCAAAAATACCGATCACACAGACGGCGCGGCGGCATTTCTGCAATTCCTGCTTTCGGACACCAGCCAGACGGTGCTCGGGCGCTTCGCGTTTCCGATGACGGCATCCGCATTTGAAAGTGAAATCGCTGCGGCAATGGAAGCCAGAAACACAAACGACCCCGATCTTGCAACGGAGTTTACGGTAGACGGCACGGTTTACCCGGTCGTTCCGCTGTCCGAAGAAGATGCTGCGCGGTATGAAACATTCTTTGAGAATATTTCTGCTCAAATCTATTATCCGTGGCAGGCAGCAAACATTCTGGAAGCGGAGTGCGGCGCACTCTGGGCCGGAGAACGAACTGCGGCAGAAACAGCTGCACAGATTCAAAAGCGCATGGAGCTGTATCTCGCTGAAAACGCAGGATGAACAAAGATGAATCGGGCAGATTTGAGGCATGGCTGGATGAAGAAAACCGCATTGTATCCTTTCACAAAATTACAAACAGCCGATATTACAGCGCAGGGGAAAACGATTTCTGGCAGATGATTGTCAGCCTGATTCTAGCTGGGTATCGGGTGCAGTAAAGCATGGATTTTTTAGAAGGCAGCTTGCAAGTTTTTAGACCTGCAAGCTGCTTTTCTCTGTAAGCTCAGAGCCGTTTCTGCTGACGGAGCACCTCCGGGAATGAGATCTGACCGTTCGTTCGCAACACCTCCTGATAGCTCATGCCGCGCATTTTCTGGTACCACGTCATTCTGCTCAACCCGATCCAGACCAGCGCCATGAGGGATATGTTCATCCGCAAGATCAAAACCGATGCCAAGGATTCCTTCATCATTGCCGAGCTGATCCGCTTTGGGCGCTATGCCGAAAGCAATGTTGCACAGGATCGTCTGCTGGCGCTGAAGGAGCTGTGCCGGAACCGCTTCTATCTGGTCGACATGGCCGGCGACCTCAAGCGAAAACTGATCGCTCTGATCGACCGTGTTTTTCCGGAATACGAGGCGCAGTTCGATACGATTTTCTGCAAGTCCTCCGTGGCGCTCCTAAAAAAGTATCCGACGCCGCAGAAGCTTTCCAACGCACATCTGGATAGGCTGAATTTCAGCACAGGCAAGGATCGCGCTTGCGTGAGAGCCCATCTTCGGAGGTGTCTTTACACGGCGGACTTGCAAAAACGGCTGACCCACACCGTGACCCACACGCGGAATAAATTGCTCCCCAAGTCAAGGACAAAATAAGGTGACCCATTCCGCTAGCATGGATAGCTGCCGGTTGTCAGGTACTGGTAATACTCGTTCGGCGAGAGCTTTGCCAGATCCCACTGGTATCGATCGTTATTATAGTAGTCCATCCAGTCGTCG
>CAKASQ030000068.1 GCA_916988195.3 Oscillospiraceae bacterium | reverse complement strand
ATAAGTTGTTCAATGAATGTCGAAATGAGATTCTTTGAATAGCCAACGAAAATTCTTGAGTAAAGCTAAGAGCGAACCAAGATGAAATTGATTTTAGAGCTTCGGCTTTAAGATACCATTTTATTGAGAGTTTGATCCTGGCTCAGGACGAACGCTGGCGGCGTGCCTAACACATGCAAGTCGAACGAAGCACTGCGGATAGAGACTTCGGTCAATTGAAGCTTTGACTTAGTGGCGGACGGGTGAGTAACGCGTGAGGAACCTGCCTTTCAGTGGGGGACAACAGTTGGAAACGACTGCTAATACCGCATAATGTGTTTTGGGGGCATCCCCGGAACACCAAAGATTTATTGCTGAAAGATGGCCTCGCGTCTGATTAGATAGTTGGTGGGGTAACGGCCTACCAAGTCGACGATCAGTAGCCGGACTGAGAGGTTGAACGGCCACATTGGGACTGAGATACGGCCCAGACTCCTACGGGAGGCAGCAGTGGGGAATATTGGGCAATGGGGGAAACCCTGACCCAGCAACGCCGCGTGAAGGAAGAAGGCTTTCGGGTTGTAAACTTCTTTTACCAGGGACGAAGGACGTGACGGTACCTGGAGAAAAAGCCACGGCTAACTACGTGCCAGCAGCCGCGGTAATACGTAGGTGGCAAGCGTTGTCCGGATTTACTGGGTGTAAAGGGCGTGTAGGCGGGAGAGCAAGTCAGAAGTGAAATCTATGGGCTTAACCCATAAACTGCTTTTGAAACTGTTCTTCTTGAGTATCGGAGAGGCAGGCGGAATTCCTAGTGTAGCGGTGAAATGCGTAGATATTAGGAGGAACACCAGTGGCGAAGGCGGCCTGCTGGACGACAACTGACGCTGAGGCGCGAAAGCGTGGGGAGCAAACAGGATTAGATACCCTGGTAGTCCACGCTGTAAACGATGAATACTAGGTGTGGGAGGACTGACCCCTTCCGTGCCGCAGTTAACACAATAAGTATTCCACCTGGGGAGTACGATCGCAAGATTGAAACTCAAAGGAATTGACGGGGGCCCGCACAAGCAGTGGATTATGTGGTTTAATTCGACGCAACGCGAAGAACCTTACCGGGATTTGACATCCTACTAACGAAGTAGAGATACATTAGGTGCCCTTCGGGGAAAGTAGAGACAGGTGGTGCATGGTTGTCGTCAGCTCGTGTCGTGAGATGTTGGGTTAAGTCCCGCAACGAGCGCAACCCCTATTGTTAGTTGCTACGCAAGAGCACTCTAGCGAGACTGCCGTTGACAAAACGGAGGAAGGCGGGGACGACGTCAAATCATCATGCCCCTTATGTCCCGGGCTACACACGTAATACAATGGCGGTCAACAAAGGGAAGCAAAGCCGCGAGGCAGAGCAAATCCCAAAAAGCCGTCTCAGTTCGGATTGCAGGCTGCAACTCGCCTGCATGAAGTTGGAATTGCTAGTAATCGTAGATCAGCATGCTACGGTGAATACGTTCCCGGGCCTTGTACACACCGCCCGTCACACCATGAGAGTCGGGAACACCCGAAGTCCGTAGTCTAACCGCAAGGAGGGCGCGGCCGAAGGTGGGTCTGATAATTGGGGTGAAGTCGTAACAAGGTAGCCGTATCGGAAGGTGCGGCTGGATCACCTCCTTTCTAAGGAGAACTTCCAGTCTGAAAAAGATTGGGTAGTGTCCTAAGGTCAGTACAGGGTGTATGGAGTATCGTTGTTTAATTTAGAGGGCGCACTTCGGTTCCTGAAGGGCGTGAAGATGGGGGTTTAGCTCAGCTGGGAGAGCGCCTGCCTTGCAAGCAGGAGGTCAGCGGTTCGATCCCGCTAATCTCCACCACTCAAACGGGCCAATAGCTCAGCTGGCTAGAGCACACGACTGATAATCGTGAGGTCGGTGGTTCGAGTCCACTTTGGCCCACCATTTAAGCTTTAAGATTGATTGAAGCCTTCAACAGAGGGTTTCAATGAGTCTTAAGACTCAGATGTACCTTGAAAACTGAACACCATGATAAATGATGCAAATTATGAGAAGGCAACAGTAAGGAAACAAAAATTATTTTTTAGGGTAATGATACAATTAGCCAAAAGGTAAAAGAACTTTCAATATTGAGTCTGCATAATTCGAAACTTTAATGAGAACCAGATCGAAAGATTGAATTCTATTAGGTCAAGCTATAAAGAGCGCAAGGGGAATGCCTTGGCATCAGGAGCCGATGAAGGACGTGACAAGCTGCGATAAGCTTCGGGGAGCTGCAAATGAGCTTTGATCCGGAGATTTCCGAATGGGGAAACCCCCTGCAGTAAACCTGCAGGAACCTGCTATGAATCAAATAGTAGTAGGTGGGGAACCGCCTGAACTGAAACATCTAAGTAGGGCGAGGAAAAGACATCAACCGAGATTCCGCTAGTAGTGGCGAGCGAACGCGGAGGAGGCCAAACCGGGAGTAGCAATATTCCCGGGGTTACGGACAGACATCATGATTGAGGGACGCTAGATGAACGGCATGGGAAGGCCGGCGACACAGTGTGAGAGCCACGTAGTCGAAAGCAGAACTTGACAGTCTGGATCCAGAGTACCGCAGGACACGAGGAACCCTGTGGGAAGTCGGGGGGACCACCCTCCAAGCCTAAATACTACCTGATGACCGATAGAGGAGCAGTACCGTGAGGGAAAGGTGAAAAGAACCCCGGGAGGGGAGTGAAATAGTACCTGAAACCTTGTGCTTACAAGCAGTCACAGCCCGTTAAAGGGTGGTGGCGTACTTTTTGTAGAACGGTCCGGCGAGTTATAGTCACTAGCAAGCTTAAGGTATTCAGTACCGGAGGCGTAGGGAAACCGAGTCTGAACAGGGCGTATGAAGTTAGTGGCCATAGACCCGAAACCATGTGACCTAGCCATGAGCAGGATGAAGTGGAGGTAAAGCTCCATGGAGGTCCGAACGCACGTTCGTTGCAATGACCGGCGATGACTTGTGGCTAGCGGTGAAATTCCAATCGAACTTGGAGATAGCTGGTTCTCCCCGAAATAGCTTTAGGGCTAGCGTTGGCAATGAGTTTCCCGGAGGTAAAGCACTGAATGAGCTAGGGGGCGCGAGCTTACTGAACTCTATCAAACTAAGAATGCCGGAGAAATGCTTACCAGCAGTCAGACTGCGAGTAATAAAATCCGTGGTCAAAAGGGTAACAGCCCAGACCCACAGCTAAGGTCCCCAATACATGCTAAGTGGAAAACGATGTGAGATCGCATAAACAACCAGGATGTTGGCTTAGAGGCAGCCACTCGTTCAAAGAGTGCGTAATAGCTCACTGGTCGAGTGATTTTGCGCGGAAAATTTAACGGGGCTAAGCATGTAACCGAAGCTTGGGATTACGCTTTTGCGTAGTGGTAGGGGAGCGTCGTGTACGGGGTGAAGTCGCACCGGAAGGAGCGGTGGACTGTACACGAGTGAGAATGCCGGAATGAGTAGCGAGAATTATGTGAGAATCATAATGGCCGAAAATCTAAGGTTTCTTGGGGAAGGTTCGTCCGCCCAAGGTAAGCCGGGAGCTAAGGCGAGGCCGAAAGGCGTAGTCGATGCACATACGGTTGAAATTCCGTAGCCACCTTATCGATTAAAAGCTGACACATGGAGATAGCGGGACCCGGGCGTTGGTTGACCCGGGCGAAAGGGACCGAAATCAAGTAGGGAAGTCCGCGATGCTCTGTGGCGAGAAAAGGCGAAGATAAGGTGCCCGTACCGCAAACCGACACAGGTAGATGAGGAGAGAATCCTAAGGCCAACGGGAGAAAGGTTGTTAAGGAACTCGGCAAAATTGCCCCGTAACTTCGGGAGAAGGGGCGCCTCCGAAAGGAGGCCGCAGTGAAAAGGCCCAAGCGACTGTTTACCAAAAACACAGGTCTCTGCTAAATCGAAAGATGACGTATAGGGGCTGACGCCTGCCCGGTGCTGGAAGGTTAAGAGGAGAGCTTAGCGCAAGCGAAGGCTTGAATTTAAGCCCCAGTAAACGGCGGCCGTAACTATAACGGTCCTAAGGTAGCGAAATTCCTTGTCAGGTAAGTTCTGACCCGCACGAATGGCGTAACGATTTGGGCGCTGTCTCAACAGCCTACCCGGCGAAATTGTAGTACCGGTGAAGATGCCGGTTACCCGCAACTAGACGGAAAGACCCCATGGAGCTTTACTGCAGCTTAATACTGAGATTCGGTAATTCATGTACAGGATAGGTGGGAGACTTGGAAACAGGGGCGTCAGCTTCTGCGGAGTCACCCTTGGGATACCACCCTTGGATTGCTGGGTTTCTAACCTGCGGCCATGAATCTGGTCGGGGGACACTGTTAGGCGGGCAGTTTGACTGGGGCGGTCGCCTCCTAAAAAGTAGCGGAGGCGCTCAAAGCTTGGCTCAGCATGGATGGAAATCATGCAATGAGTGTAAACGTATAAGCCAAGTTGACTGCGAGACCGACGGGTCGAGCAGGGACGAAAGTCGGAGTTAGTGATCCGGTGGTATGTGAGTGGAAATGCCATCGCTCAACGGATAAAAGCTACCCTGGGGATAACAGGCTGATCTCCCCCAAGCGTCCACAGCGACGGGGAGGTTTGGCACCTCGATGTCGGCTCGTCGCATCCTGGGGCTGTATTCGGTCCCAAGGGTTTGGCTGTTCGCCAATTAAAGCGGCACGCGAGCTGGGTTCAGAACGTCGTGAGACAGTTCGGTCCCTATCTGTTGCGGGCGTAAGAGATTTGAAGGGAGCTGTCCTTAGTACGAGAGGACCGGGATGGACTGACCTCTGGTGCACCAGTTGTTCTGCCAAGAGCATAGCTGGGTAGCTACGTCGGGACGAGATAAACGCTGAAGGCATCTAAGCGTGAAACTCCCCCTAAGATAAGATCTCTCATCCTGAAAAGGAGTAAGGCTCGTCGTAGACTATGACGTTGATAGGTCAGGGGTGGAAGCACAGTAATGTGTGCAGCTGACTGATACTAATAAGCCGAGGGCTTGACCTACAGTTTTCGTAAGCAGGCTCTAATTGCAGAAGCCTCCATAATTCGCAAAGTTCGATTGGTGTTCGGTTTTCAGGGTACATCCT
>CAKASQ030000067.1 GCA_916988195.3 Oscillospiraceae bacterium | reverse complement strand
GACGCTCGAATTAAGCTTTCTCATCTCTATCCAGAAATAAAATTTTAGAATTAATGAGCTAGTAGGGGTCGATGCCCACTCGCCCCATTGGGTACTATCGAATTCGCCCAGAATTTCCGTAAAAATGAATGCATTCCGCCGGGGCGATGTGGGCATCGCCCCCTACGGACGTCCCGGAAAATTTTCAAAAGAACTGTAGGGTCGTCCACCCCTACGCAATGCGGGAGAATTTCCGGACAGAGGAGGCTCCCACACGTTGTTTTGAAACACGCACAACGGCCGCAGGCTTTGCCTGTGGCCGTTTCTGCTATTTGGGAATTTCTTATGCGGCAGCGGTCACAAACGCGTCCAGCTGGTCTTTTGTGCAGGCGGCGTTGGGGCCGAACGTTTCGCCGGAGACAGCGCCAGCGGTCTTTGCCCAGAAGGCGGCCTGCGCGTAGTAACTGGTATCGGCAACGTCCAGGTAGCCTTCCGCATCTGCCGCCGGGCTCTTTGCCATGCGGTAGGCGATGACGGCGGCCTGCGCGCGGGTGCAGGGGGCATCCGGGGAGAATGTCTTCGCGTCAACACCGGAAACGATCCCGTTTTCTGCGGCCCAGAGGACCGCCTCATAGAAGTAGTCGCCGGAAGCAACGTCCGCAAACGGCATGGCGGCCGACTTCGCCTTGGGAGAGCCCTCCTGCAGCCAGAGCGTGTAGATCGCGTCCGCGCGGGTGAGCGTCCCGCTTCCCTGTACGTAAGAGATCAGCTCCTGCGCGGTCTTCTGCGCAGCCTTGGCCATGAAAGCGCCGTTCTCGGTCGCGAGGCTTCTTGCATTGGAGGACGACTGCAGGGTGTTCATGGAGACAAAGTCCTTATAAAATTCCTGCTGCAAAGCGTTAAGCTTTGCCTTGATGTACGTCTTGTCTGCATCGCTCACCATCGGCGAGCCGTCTTCGTTTACAAAGTAGCGCACATAGTCGTTGAGAATCTCAAAGCTCCAATAGTACGACGTTTCCCAGCCCTCGGGCAGAATCCGGTAGCCGTCGGTCGTCGTGACCTCGCCGGTCTCCCAGTTGTAAGAGCGCTTTGCGTAGGGATAGAACAGGCCTTCCGTGGGCTTTTCGGTCGTAAATTGGACCTCGGGCGTGCCCGCCTGATAGCCCTCGTACATGGCGTCGATCAGCATCGGGTAGTACGGCACGAAGACGTTGCAGGCAAGATCGCCCACGGCCACCCAGCCGACGGTTGCGTATTCCATGGGGCGGTCCTTGAAGATCTGGAAAATCTCGATCTCCTGATTGCCGGATTTCGCGATGGTGCTGAGCTTGTAATAGTTCAGGATATCGTCGACGGTGAGCGTGCGGTCGGCGGAAATGTTCGTGTAGAGGGGAACAATCGCGCCGGATGCGTCGAGGTTCGAGATCGTGAAGCGGCTGTTGTCGGCAACTAACTGATCGGCATCGTAGGAATAGGCGCTGTTTAAGTAGTTGAGGCCCTCAACAAGGCGCTTGTCTGCGCTGTCGAGCCTGCCCGCGTAGCTGGCGCGGAAGTTGATGACGTTTTCCGCCTCGTCTCCCGTGAACGTTCCGGCGGCCTTCGCCGTCTCAATGAGCTTCGGGGAAGCGACCACGTTTTCCGTGTCGTCGAGATCGACGCTTCCGATGATGGCCATGTTGGGCTCTAAGAACAATAGATCGTCGTTTAGTTTGATGGCCACATACTGCGTGCCGGAGCAGTTTTCAATGTACCAGCTCTCCTGCTGATCGGTGATGAACAGCCCCGCGCCGTCGGCGCAGCCGTAGGCGTCGTAAATCTTGAGCAGCAGATCGAGCGCTTCCCGGGCAGAGGCTGCTTCGCTCAAAAGGACTGTTGGGATATCGCCCTCTTCAATGCCGGCGGGCTTGCTGTTTTCCTGCGCCCAGCCCGCGTCCCGGTAGGGGTCAACGGCCAGAACTGCGTCGGTTCCGGAGATCGTCTCGGTTGCAGAGACAGACACGCCCTTTTCGTTCGTGCCGAACTCGGTATAGGAGGCGTGCTGTGCATTCTCCTCGCCACATTCGGGGCAGACGCCGTTATACACGTTGTCGTTTTTGAAGTACGTAAAGCGGTAGCTGGGGTGCGAGAGTTCATAGGTAAAGGGGCCGTATTCCGGGCAGCCGCGGAACGTTCCGCTGTAGGCGCCCGCCTCGCTCACGAACCAGAGCTTGTTCATGTCCGAGCCGTAGTCCTCGCTGCGCGCAATGAACTTTGTGCCTTCCTGCGTGCGGTTCGCGCCCGCGTAGATGGTAGTGCAGGCCGAGGCCATGGTGAGAGACGACGCGATCATCGTTGCCGCGCCAAGCACACCCGCGAGCACCCGCTTCATGGTAAGATTCTTCATAGCTTCCTCCTTTTCTTCTCGATGGGCGGCGCGCGCCGCCGGTATTTCTGATTCACTAACGAATTATTACGCTAATTATTTAGCTGACTAAATTATAACACATTCCGTCTGGAAAGCTAGGCACAGTTCCGACAAAAAAAGACGAAGGCGCAGGCTGCGTCTTCGTCTAAAAGTATCAAATTGCCGTCAGAGAACCGTCACGCGCTCGACCTTGGTGCAAAGCCGCGTCTTCGTGTCGATCGTGAAGACCGCGCCGCAGAGTTTGCACGGGCCGGGGGCCGTCTCGTAGCGGCTTGTGAGCTCTCCGCGGAACAGCGCGATTGACTGCTCCGGCTTCACGCCAAGCACCGACACAACAGGCCCCGTCATGCCGATGTCGGTCTGATAGCCCGTGCCGTGCGGGAGAATCTGCTCGTCCGCCGTGGGAACGTGCGTGTGCGTGCCCCAGAGGGCGGAAATGTTGCCGTCTAAATAGTAGCCCATCGCGAGCTTTTCGCTCGTGGCCTCGGCGTGGAAGTCGATGAAAATCGGAAGATCCCCCACGTCCTTGAGGATTTTATCGACCACACGGAAGGGATTGTCCGGCGAGAAGTCCATGGAACACCTGCCAATGAGGTTCGCCACCGCGACCGGCCCCGCCTTCGTCTCAAAAACGCCCCAGCCGCGCCCCGGGAGGCTCGGCTGAAAGTTCGCCGGCCGCAGAATATAGGCGCTGTCATCCAAATATGGGCAGATTTCCCGCCGGTTCCAGGTGTGGTTCCCGAGCGTAATCACGTCCGCCCCCGCATCTAACATCGCGTCCGCCTGCTGCGGCGTCAAGCCCACAACGCTGGCGTTCTCGCCGTTCACGACGCAAAAATCAACCCCGTAGAGCCGCTTTACGCCCCGCAAATGTTTTTCCAGATGCTTGAGACCCGACACGCCCACCACGTCTCCCACCGCCAATACACGAAGTTCCATACCATACGCTCCTGATTCTTTCCTGAATTTTACCCGTATTATAGCATTTCGAAATCCGTTTGCCTATGCTATACTGAAAAAAAGAAAAGCCATGCAACCAAACGTGAAATTTCTCGTCCGGATTGGTATAGAGAAAAAGGAGGGCACTATGGAAGATTCCCAGATCATTGACCTGTACTGGGCAAGGTCGGAGCAGGCCGTACAGGAGACAGATACGAAATACGGCAGCTATTGCCGCGCGATTGCCCACAATATTTTAAAGAGCTTTGAAGACAGCGAGGAGTGCGTAGCCGATACGTGGCTGCGCGCGTGGAACGCCATGCCGCCGCAAAGGCCGTCGGTGCTCTCGGCGTTTCTGGGGCGCATCACGCGCAACTTATCGCTCGACCGCTACAAGGCCGCGCGCGCGGAAAAACGGGGCGGCGACAGCTTCCCGGCAGCGCTAGACGAGCTCTCGGAATGCGTGCCCGCGATGGGCGGCGTAGAGCAGACGATGGACGAGCGCGAGCTTGGCCAGGCCATCGACCGCTTTTTGCGCACGGTGCCTGAGAAGCAGTGCAGCTTATTTCTGCGCCGGTACTGGTACGCAGAGTCCATCTCCCAGATTGCCGCGCGCTACTCGATGAAGGAGAACACCGTCAAATCGGTGCTCTTTCGCACGCGTGAACAGCTGCGCGCATTTTTGCAGAAGGAGGGCATTGCCGTATGACAAACCGCGAACAGCAGGAAAAAATATTCCGCGCCATCGGCTTTGTGGGAGACGACTTGATCCAGCGTGCCGACGCGCCGGTCGAGCGGCAAATAGTCAAAACCGCATGGATCAAGTGGGCGGCGCTGGCCGCGTGCTGCGTGCTGGTGATCGGTCTTGCGAGCCGTCTGCCGCTTCTTGGGGCAAAAACGGAAAGCTCCGCGCCCGAGACGGCAAGCATGATGCTGGACAGTACAACCTCCACCACGGAAGCGAAGTCCGAAGCGCCGCAGATGACCGAAGAAACAGCCGCAGAAGAGGCTCCTGCCGAAGCAGAGGAGGCCCCCGCCGAAGAGCCTGCCGCCGAAAACCGGGAGTCCGGCGCCGCCGGGTCTGACGCGGCCGGAAACAGCGAGGCGGCAAATGTGGATCGAGCTTTGCAGCAGTCGCTTCTGGAGACGCAGCTTGGCCCCGTGACGCTCGGCATGCCGTCTGCGGACGTGCGCTCGATTCTGGGCGCGCCCAAGGAGGACCGCGGCGAGTTCTATGTCTGCACGGACAAGGGCGATTACCGCTATGCGACCTGGGCGTACAATCTGAGCAATGATCCGGATTATATCTGTGATGTATTGCTCCGTTTTGCCGACGTGGGTGACGGGCTTGTTCTGGATGAAATCATGACGTTCGGCACCAGCGACTGGGCGCTTCCCACCGGCATCCGTAACGGCAGCAGCGCAGACGACGTGCTTGCCGCTTACCCGGACGCGCAGGTTCAGTACAACGGACCGGACGGCGCTTTGAGCGCAGTCGTATTTGAGGCTGGTCATGTGCATCTGCATATTATGGTTGAAAACGGCGGGGTCACAAATATCACGCTCGGCACGTATTACGAAGATCCCGGCTGGAGCGATGAAACGTCCTATGAAGAACCGGTGTACTCGTTTGCCAGCAGCGACATTGTCGTCTATCAGAAAGCATCTGACGGCTGGATCTCCTACCACATGAAAGACAAGGCCGCCAAGAAGCTCGAGGTCGTGCTCGGCATTGAGGATCTCGTTCCGATTGGTCAGGCTCCCGAGCCCCGCTACTATCTCGATTTCCAGAACGGCACCGTCGTCATGCTGGGAGAAGACCGCCTTTCCGGCGTGGTCTATACCTGCGGGGATTTGGCCGGCTTGCGCGCCGCGATGGAAAAAGGCGAAGACCCCGCGCCGTATCTGACCTGCATCACCGTGTGCGCCTTCCCCGCAGGCACCGACGAGGCCGTGCAGGAGCTGACACTCGAGTCCGCCGCCAGCAAAGACTGACAACATTCCGCTCGTTTTTCAAGCAACGCGTAGTAGTCCGTTAATGTTAAAAGCATATTTTCTTGAATTTATGTGATATGATAGCACAAAAGTTCTAAAAGGAT
>CAKASQ030000066.1 GCA_916988195.3 Oscillospiraceae bacterium | reverse complement strand
TTCTCGTCGCAGCCGGAGCACGCATGCCAGTGATGGGTTTCATTCTTGCTCCATTCGTTGGACCAGCTGTGCTCGTGCGAAGAAGAAGCTTCTGCGGAAATGCAGATATTGCCTGTTACCTGCTCAATCACAATCGTGCCGGTTTCCTTGGAGTAAGTGTACTCACCCTCACCGAGGGTCTTGCCGTCCATGACGATCACTATTGTATCGGGCAGCTCAAATCCTTCTTCTGCCGTCAGGGTATATTCCAGCTTATCACCGATCCCGACCATCGTCTTGTCTCCGCTGAGATGCTTCAGATCAGCAGCAATGACCGCCTGTGTGTCGTCCACGCCAAATATGAGGGAATGCAGGTTCATCACTGGTTTCGTGGCGCCATGGAATTTCAGGTAGACATCATGCACACCTGTGATACCTTTCTGCTTCAAATCAGCAGTCAGTTCTCTAAACGTATTCCACTCATTTCCGGTTCCCTCAATGTGAACAAATTCAGCAATGGGTTCACTGTTCAAATTATCCAGATGAACGGTAACCTTAGAATTTTCTACATCTGCATCATTGTTCTTCTCCGCATAGGTCAGAATTATGGTACTGAAGCTGCCTTTCGGAATGTCGAAATCCACGCAGCGGTAGCCCACATAGCTTCCAGGCGTCAAACCGCCCAGATTAGAAACCGTACCTTCCACTTCACCGGTCGCGTTTTTTGTCGACTCGTACTTGACGCCTGCAGATGCAATCTCAGCGCTTACCGCCTCGATTTTTTCTGCTGCCGGCTTCAGGCGAACCAGAGAAGAGACAGCATTGTTCAGCGCCGAAATTGCTGCGCCAATTTCTTCATGTGTCGCGGCTTCATTCTTATGCACGATCTTTGCCGACTCCAATACGGTCTGCAGTGCATTCCAGGATTCCGGCGCATAGTTTGCCTGTGTAAGCCCCTCCACCTCCTGAATTGCAGCAAGGAGCGCCTCCTTGGTGGCTCCGGCAAATTCGCCGCCCAGCAGCTCCAGTTCCGCAAGGTAAATCTCCTGGCCTGCATTCTCAAACTCGATCTTATAATAGGAATAGACATCCTGAACCTCTTCAGAAATTGCGAAGGGTCGAGTGTACTTATCACCGCCATCGGTAGGATTGATGTCCCAAGCAAAGCTCTGGTTGCTTCTGGCATCCAACTCGGTCCAATTTTCACCATTCATGGATCCGTAGAACTTCCATGCCTTGGGCGCGTGCTCCGCATCCCAGCTGGTCAGTGTATACATACTGATCTGGATGGGGCTGGCGAAGTGATATGTCAGATATCCTTTTTCCGAGCCATCCCAGCTTGCATAACCTCTGCTGTCATGAGCCTTATTGTTAAACAGCTTTTCCGTGTTTTTGGCATTGGTTGCAATGGCATCCTCATTTCCATCGACCGCTTCCACCCGGGAAACATCTGTCTTGGTATGGTCCACCAGCAGTTCCGGTCTGCCCGTCCCCTTCGTGATGGAAGGCGGCATATCCGCGTCCGCCATGCCCCAGGTTTGGGACGGCGTAGCGTCCATGGTGAACTCCAGGGTAACAGACTCGCCCTGCAGAACCTTTGCGGAGAGGTATGCAGCAGTCTGAGACACACCGTTTACAGACAGGCTCTGCACATATTTGTTTTCTCTGCTGACACCCGGCGCCGAAATTGTAATGGTGTGACCGTCGTCCCGGTGGATCGTCACCTTTTCAAACAGTGGGGTGCCAATGGCTGTAACGCCATTGCCGTTGGTCAGCGGATACAGACCCATAGCGGAAAGGACATACCAGGCGCTCAATTCGCCATTGTCGTCATCGCCCAAATAGCCTTGCCCAACTTCTTCGCCCACAAACAAGCGATCCAGCGTATCACGAACAAACTCTGCAGTTCTCCACGGACGGTCTGTATAGAGATACATATAAGGAATGTGATGCGCAGGCTGGTTGGTCATATGGATCTGCCCCTGTTTCGCATCACGGCCTTCCCAGTTTTCCTTATGGCCGGTCCAGGAGCCAGGATTGGCTGTGCCAACCGCCGAGTAAGCTTCATCCAGCTTATCACCCAAAGCCGTTTGCCCATCCCGGTCTCTGGCCATTCCATACAAATTGGCCAAGCCCTGACCATCATAGGGCGGGAATGCATAGTTATAGGCATTGTCTTCACAATAGCCGTAACCCTGTGCCGTAGGATCGAACTGCTCGTCCGTCTGCAGCCACGTCCCATCGGACTTCTTGGCACGGAACCAACCGCCCATGCTCTCATTGAACAGATGGACATAATTGGTGGCTCTTGCAGTAAAATAGAGGTATTCGTCATTGTACTTCTGCCAGGCAGCGCTCTCAGAGCCTTCCTGATCCCGCAGATACTTTGCCATCGACGCAATGGCAAAGTCCGTTCCGCTGCCTTCCATGGACCAGGAGAAATTGAATTCTTCTCCTCCCCAACCGCCAGTCAGTCCGTCCTGAGGAACATATCCGAGAAACACCATACCATCCATGTGCGCACGGCCAGAGTAGGAGTTTTTCCTGTTATTGACAGAATACACCGATCCGTTCCGCAGCGCCGATGCATAAGCCGCCTTGACATCAAACGTAACGCCTCTGTTCAACGCGTCCGCAAAAATATTGTCAGAGTTGGTGCCCACCATACAATCGGTGCCCGCAGGCGCGATCCATCTGGGGATCCAGCCCTGCTCTCTGTAGTGCTGGATCAGTCCATCTAGCAGCTGAGTTGCTTTTTCTGGTGCAACGATGGAGTAGAGCGGCCAAGCGGTCCGGAAGGTATCCCAAAAACCATTGTTATATACAAATTGACCGTCTACCACTTTTCCAGTGTAGGGGGAATAATGCTGCCAATGCGGCTGCGCATTGGTGCCTGTATTCTCAGCCAGGCTTGTGGGATAGACAAATGCCCGGTAGAGATTCGAATAGAAGGTGACTCTTTCGTGGTAGCTACCACCCTCAACTTCAATGCTTCCCAGCGTATCGTTCCAGATCTTCAACGCCTTGGCCTGCACTTTGTCAAAGCCTTCATCTCCAGCAATTTCCATGAGCAGTGCATGCTGTGCCTGTTCTTTGGAGATAAAGGAGGTAGCTACCTTCATTTCGATAACAGTTTCTTTGTTTTCGTTGGGCGCAAACTGGAACATTCCCATAGAGCCTTCACCGGCGGAGTGCCAGGCAACGGGAGCTTGAGAAAACTGCCCCACGATGTGCATGGTGGTTTGTCCGTTTGCCTTGTTTTCCGAGGTCGTATGGAACTCAGTCTTGCCCGCGTTAAATTCGATGATAGAGTTTCTCCGCGCATTCACAGGGTCAAACATAATGTTGCACGCCTTAGCACCAGCCGGGAATGTGAAGCGCAGCACTGCCGCATGCTCAGTAGGTGTGACCTCCACCTTGACATTGGGGGCTGCGGCATCATCCGCATTAAGGGTCACGCCGTAATAATACGGCTTGGCGATCTCATTTTCATGACTGAAAACAGAGCCTCTATTTCGGATGGCATTACCTACCGCACTGTAGTCTGTTGTGGTAGAATCGGCAGAGAAATAGTAGGTTCCGCTCTCCCCGATCCAGTTGCTGGCTACGTGAGAGATCTTGATGCCCTTAAACCGGGCTTCCGCTCCGCTGTAGGCATAGGGCGTATTGTCTGTACTGCCGTCCGTCGTGGGCACCCAATAGTTGAAGCCGAAAGGCGTTGCCACAATGGGCACATTCAGGCCTCGGGCGGGAGCATTGCCCGTAGAGTACGTACCCCGCAGAATATTCACATAATCGGCCAGATTTTTGACCTGCGGATCTGCCTGCTCAAAAATCTCCACATCATCGAAATAGACGGAGATTTTCTTGCCAAGCGTGGCATCATTTTTTTCAAAACCAGCCAGCACTTTTGTGATCGTTTTACCAACCAGCTCCGGATCTGTGCTCAGTTTCGTGCTGATCTGCAGCCAGTTGTTCGTCGCCATTACGCGCGCTTCTCCTTGGGCCACAGGAGACACTACATTGCCATACTGATCAATGGCTTTGTAATCAGAAAGGCGAGTGCCATCGTCAAATTCCAAGTCGATCGCCGAATACATACTGGTGTATTCAAAGTCGTATGCATAGTTCGGATCATTTGCACTCAAATTGTAATCTGTCCCTATATCAGGAAACACCAGGTAGGACAGTCTGGTATTTTTACCAACAGGAATATCAAGGCCATCATACAAAACCACATAATTTTTCGCAGCTTTTGCCGTTGTGGTTCCTTCCATATGCAGGCAGGACACACCAGACCAGGCGCCTGATCTGGCAGCCCAGTTGTAGCTCGGTCCTTCCGACAGCGAGGTATACAAGTAGTTCACTTTTCCGCCGGAGCCCGTTGTCTTAACCTCTTTGCCCAGACCAAACCCACTGAATTGGATCACATTGGGATTCGTTGTTGGCGTATTGCCGCATTTCTCAATTACCAGCTTGAACGTAGTATATGACTGGCTATTAGAGAAAGAATACATCTTCGTCTCATTGTTCTGCTGCCATGTAACGCCTTCATGGGAATCCAAAAGGCTCCATTCTCCAGCTTCGTCATTTGTGCCATACAGTTTCCATGCTGACAGCACACGCTCCGGATACCGCATATCGTCCCCGGCGCCTGTCAAATAGTAGGCCTGAGGCTGAATTCCTTCGCTGAATCGGAATGTAATTTCCAGCGGCAGTCCAGGCTGATTCACCGTGCAAAGCTTTGTGGCAATACGTCCGTCGATCAAAGCTTTTTCTGTCTCGCCCGCGCTGCCATAGGTTAATTCTTTATTAACACTGACCGGATCATCGGACGAATAATTGGTAAATTCCCCCATGAAGGAATCGACCCGGGGTTCAACTGCACATACGCCCTGCGCTTCAGCATGATCAAATTTCACCTGCGCCGCATCCGTCTTTTCAAAGTGAGCTGTAAAACGGACAGTTTTTTCTGCATTGCTGCCCGAGAAAGTTCCCGCTACCGGTCCATGACCTTGCACAGACACTCCAGAGCACATTCCCAAAGCTAATATCAAACTCAAAGCGCCGCTAATCAGACGCTTACATTTCTCTGTTACTGACATTCCGGTACCTCCTTTTCACCGCTGTTACCCCAAAATTCTTGCTCTTTCATTGAATTAAAATCTATTCTTAACCAACAGTCTCAGCTGTCACAACCGTAACACCGGTGTCGGTGACAGCGCCGTCAGCCGTGCCGCCCTGCAGCGCGGCAACCGCAGCCTTGATACCTTCGTAGCCCATCACGTCCGGGTTCTGGACCATCGTCGCGTACAGGCAGCTTTGTTGATCTCACCGCGCTTCATAACAGCGCTCCTTTCCACTTTATTTCTATATTCAGGCTCCGCCAGACGGTCCTATTCTGTGCCGTGCGGGGAACGTACTGTCGTTATCAAAAGTTCCGGAG
>CAKASQ030000065.1 GCA_916988195.3 Oscillospiraceae bacterium | reverse complement strand
TTTTACTCGAAACTGTAAACAATCTCCCCGTACATTCTGTAAACTATCTTACCGGTCTATACAGCCTCTGTCCGCCCTGAGGAAGTTACGAATTCGCCAAAATTTTCTGAAAGAACAGGATTTTCTGCGGGCGGACAGGGTCGTCCGCCCCTACGAAATGCGGGAAGATTCCGAACCGGTCGTCCGTACGAAATTTCCGTGCACCTCCGGGAAGCTCGTAGGGGGCGGGTGATGTGCTCAATCGCCCCCTACGCGAATTTAAAAATTTTGTAGCGCACACGATAAACCGCCGGGCGCAGAAAAAGAGCCCTCCCGATCATGGGAAGGCTCTTCGTTTTTTATTCTCCCTGCTTCGGGGCCTGCGGCGCACCGCCTGCGGGCTTGTTTCCGCGATAGCGACGGCGGCGCGGACGCTTGGGCGCGTCAGGATTCACGGCTCCCTCCGGCTTTTCGTCCTGCGGCTTATCTGTCGGCTGCTTCTCACCCTGTGGCTTGCGCTCTTGATTCTGGCGCGGGGGACGCGGCTTCTGGTCGTTCGGGCGCTTTTCGCGCTTCGGCTCGCCCGGCTGCCGATCCGGCTTCTGGGCGGGCTTCTCGGAAGGCTTTTCGCCCTGCGCTCTTGCTTCCGGCGCACCTTCGGCTCCCTTGCCGCGGCCTCTTCCTCTGCGGCGGCGGCGATTCTGACCGGCTGGCTTGTCGCCCGGTTCCGGCTGCTCCGGCACCTCCGGCGTTAAGGGAATATCCCGTCCGCTCAGGAGGTCGTTCTGCGCGCCGAAGGCGCTCCGCTGGTCAAACTCGCTCACCTGATCCGGGTAAATCAGCTCCGGCAGAGGCTCAAACAGGCCCTCTTCCTTCGGCTGCACCTTGCGCGGCTTCGAGGAGATCGGAGCAAGGTCCTTCGGGATCGGCGGGTCATTTTTGCGCGCCTTGCCGCTTCGAAGCACGCAGATATCGCAGTTTTTGTAGCAGCCGATCGTGTCGGGGCTCTGCTCCATGCGTACCTTGACGCACTGGCGAAGCAGATTCACCTCCGTTACCGTGCCGCGGCCATCGGGGGTGTCGACGAACGACTCGTTCTTGGGCGCGGTCTTGAGAAGGTCCTCATACGCCTCCTGCTCGTATTTAAGGCAGCACATGAGCCGGCCGCACGTGCCGGAAATTTTCGTGGGGTTGAGGCTCAGATTCTGTGTCTTCGCCATCTTGATGGAGACCGGCTGGAAATCGTCCAGAAATTCCTTGCAGCAGAACGGTCTTCCGCACACGCCAAGTCCGCCCACCATCTTCGCCTTGTCTCTGACGCCGATCTGCCGCAGCTCGATGCGCGTGCGGAAGGAAGACGCAAGGTCTTTGACGAGTTCCCGGAAATCGACGCGGCCTTCGGCAGTAAAGAAGAAGAGGATCTTGCTGCCGTCGAACGCAACCTCGGCGGAGACGAGCTGCATGTCCAGCTTGTGGTCCGCGATTTTTTGCTGGCAGACCTCGAAAGCACGCTTTTCCTTCTCCTGATTGTCGCGGTTGATGCGCTCGTCCTGCGCGGTGGCAAGGCGCAATACCTTGCGAAGCGGCGGCACAATTTCCGACGCCTTCACCTCGTGCCGCATCCCGGCGCAAATGCCAAATTCATCGCCGCGCGCCGTCTCAATGATCACATGCGCGCCCAGGCCCGGCCGAAGCTCGCCCGGGTCAAAGAAATACGTCTTCGCATTGTTGCGGAAGCGCACGTCCACCACCGTCACACGCTCGGGCTCCTCGGGCAATTCCTCCTGCACGCTTGCCGTTTGATCGGCCACGGCCTGCAATTCCGCCTGCGCCTGCGAAAGCTCTGTCTGTTCAGGCTCGGCCTTCTGCTCGGGCGCTTCTGCCTGCGGTTCGGTTTTCTCCGGCTGCGCGCTCTGTTCGGCTTCTACTGCCTGCTCCGCCGCCATTTTGGCTTCCGCCTGTTCGATCTGTACAGTCTGTTCGTTTATTTCATCCGTCTGCAAGGTCTCCGCCGTCTCCGGCTGCACCTGCGCAGACACTTCCTTCTTCTGTTCGTCCATAGTGTCTCCCATCTATCTGAGGTTTCCCAATATTTTATTTCAGCTGCACGCAAAGCCCGCCGACGACCGCGCCAACGCCGACGTTGGAGCTTAAGTCATCCGCCGCCGTTTGCAGCGTCTCTGCCGCCTGCAAAAGCTCCGCGCCCGTTCTTCCGCGCAAAAGCGCCTGCACCGTGTCTCCCGGGACAATGCTTCCGGCTCTCGCGCGCAGGGCCATGCACAAAAGCCGCCTTGTCTGCTCCAGAACCGGCAAAATTTGCTCGCGCTTATTTTTTTCCATCGGAACGAGTGCCTGCAAAACAGCCAGTCCGTCCCGCGCGGCAAAGCCGTTTGCCAGAGCCAGCGCCTGGGGCAGAAAAAGTCCGTCCCTGAGCGCCTCGCACGCCGGGCCAAGATACCCTTCGGCCTGCTCCAGCGCGTCCGCGAGCTCCAGATCGCTCTTGTCCGGGAAGCGCCGTTTGAGCTCCGGGATCGCCTGCTCGTAGGAAAGGGGCGAAAGCTGCAATTGCACGGCGCGGCTGCGGATCGTCGGCAGCAGCCTTTCCGCGCTCGTCGTGAGGATCAGAAACACCGCATACTCGGGCGGTTCTTCGAGAATTTTGAGCAGCGCATTCTGCGACGGCGCGCCCAAATCCTGCCCACGCGGGATGATATAGACCTTTTTTCGGCCCTCGTTTGGTCGGATGAACACGTCGCTTCTGGCCTGCCGGACAATGTCGACCGCGACGTTCTTGTGCTCCGTGTCGTCGACCGTGATCACGTCCGGGTGCTGCTTCGCGAGGACCTTGCGGCACGCGGGGCAAACGCCGCAGCCGGGGTTCCGTTCATCCTTACACTCGAGCGCCGCCGCCATCTGAAGCGCCAGCGTTCTTCGTCCCGAGCCCTCCACGCCGCAAAGAAGGTAGCAGTGCGAGGTTTTCCCCTGCCGGAAGCTCTCCTGCAAACGCCGTTTCAGCGCGTCATTGCCAAGAAATGCGCCAAAGTCCATTCGTCTGCCCCTTCCCGCGCCGTATAAGCACCAAATCTCTAATTATATAGTATACCAGCATTTTCGCCCCAGCGCTACTGTTTTTTTCGTCCTTTTTGTGCCGAGCAACTGCGCTCTGCTGTTCGCCTATACCGAAAAATTAAAAAATATTTTCGTTTTTGCCGGACGGCGCAGTCGAAACGCCTTGACAATTTGTCCCGCTGCCGTTATTCTATGTTCAGAATAACTATACCATAGGAGGTACGAAAATGAATAGAAGAATCCTTGCGCTTTTGATTGCCTTTATTATGCTCTTCGGTCTCATGACCGGTTGCGCATCCGGCAAGCAGGAAACCGCTGCGCCAGAAGCCGCGCAGACCGAAAGCCCCGCCGCCGAAGAGACCACGGCGGAACCGGAGCAGACGGAAGAAGTGCCTGCCGAGGAAGAAGCCCCGAAAGCGCCCGAAACGGTTTCCTTCACCGACAGCCTCGGCAGAACCGTTGAGCTCCCGGCGGACATCACCCGTATCGCGCCCAGCGGCGCCGTCGCCACGATGATTCTTGCCGCGATCGCCCCGGAGTGCATGGTCACCATCAACGCTGCCCCGAGTGAGAGCCAGATTGCTTTCCTACCCGCGAACCTTGCCGCGCTCCCCGAGACCGGCCAGATGTACGGTAGCAAGGCAAATCTGAACCTCGAGACGCTGCTGGCCGCCGACCCGCAGGTCGTCATTGACCTCGGCGACAAGAAGGGCGATATGGCTGAAGACCTCGACGCGCTGCAAGAGCAGATCGGCATTCCCGTCATCTTCATCGAAGCGGACCTTCCGCACATGGCGGAAGCCTTCCGCACACTGGGCGGCCTTCTTTCCGGCAAGGCTGACCGCGGCGAGTTCCTCGCCGCGCTTGTTGACCGCACCACCACGATGGCAGAAGAAAACGCCGCGAAGATCACCGACGACATGCGCGTGCGCGTCATGTACACCACTGGCGAAGATGGCCTCGGCACGAACGCGGCGGGCTCCATGCAGGCACAGGTTCTGGACATGGTCGGCGTGGAGAACGCGGTCGTGGTTGAGGACGTGAGCAATAAGGGCGGCGGCAACATCATCAGCCTCGAGCAGCTCTACAACTTTGATCCCGACGTGATTCTCTTTTCAGACGGCAGCATCTATGACACCGTGGCAGATGATTCCGCGTGGTCGCAGCTGACGGCGATCTCGACCGGCAAGTACTACGAGGTTCCCAGCTCGCCCTACAACTGGCTGTCCGGCCCTCCGTCGATGAACATGATCCTCGGCGTGTGGTGGCTCGGAAACCTCATCTATCCGGAGATTTATGACTACGATATGGAGACCATGACGCAGGAGCTCTACAAGACCCTTTGGGGCTACGAGCTCTCGAGCGAGGAAGTAACTGCGTTGCTGGGGAATTCTACCCTGAAGGCTGCTGCGCAGTAACTGATTTTTACTTCTTACCGTGGCGGCAGGAAAAATAAAGAGCCTTGCCGCTGCGAGCAGCAAAAAAATTGCCGGACTTGCGTCCGGCAATTTTTTCATCGCATTTATCTATTGTTATAAGCCTTAATGCCGAGGGCGAGCAGATCCATCGCGCGCTCAAGCTTATCCTGCTTGAGGATGTAAGCGATACGGATCTCATTCTTGCCCTTGCCGGGCGTTGCGTACATCGGAGCGCCGGGAGCGAACATGACGGTATCGCCGTTGTCGTCGAACTCCTCGAGCAGCCACTTCTGGAAGTTGTCCGCGTCGTCGATGGGCAGAGCGGCCATCAGATAGAACGCGCCCTTCGGGCAGTCGAACACAACGCCGGGGATCTCACGCAGCTTGGCAACGACCGTGTCGCGGCGGCGCTTATACTCCTCGCGGACAGCCGCAAAGTAGGACGGGTCAACCTGATACAGAGCGGCCGAAGCGACCTGATCGAGCGTTGCGACGGAAAGTCTCGCCTGGCAGTACTTGAGCGCATGGCCGAGGAGCTCATGATTACGGGTCAGGATGCAGCCGATACGCGCGCCGCACGCGGAGAAGCGCTTGGAGACGGTGTCGATAACGACAACATTATCAGCCGCGTCTGCGAACTCACCCATGGACTGCAGCGGCTCACCGCCGTAGACAAACTCACGATACGCCTCGTCGCCGATGATAAACAGGTTGTGCTCCTTGGCAATATCGCACATCATGCGCATCTCTTCCGGCGTCAGGACAACGCCGGTGGGGTTGCCGGGGTTCGTGACCATGATGGCGCGGGTGTGCTCGTTGATTCCCTTTTCGACCTTCTCGCGGTCGGCGTAGTGATAGCCTTCCTCGGGGCAGGTAGGGATGGGACGGATGTGCGCACCGCAGGTGTTAACCATGGTGTTGTAGTTGGGATAGAAGGGCTCGGGGATCAGAATCTCGTCGCCGTCGTCGAGGATGCACTCCAGAACGATCTGAAGGGCCTCGGAACCGCCGGTCGTAATCAAAATCTCGTCCTTTTCAAAGTGCATATCCAGATCGTCGTAATACTTCTGGATCGCATCGATCAGAACAGGCATACCGGGGGACGGGGCATATTCCAGAACGGGCTGATTGAACTCACGGATGGTGTCGAAGAACTGCTTGGGCGTCTCTACATCGGGCTGGCCGATGTTCAGGTGGTAGATCTTCTTTCCCTTTGCTTCAGCAGCCACCGCATAGGGGTGGAATTTCCGCATCGGGGAAAGGCCGCATTTTTCGACCTTGCTGGAGAACTTCATTTGGGAATACCTCCTTCATTTGTCGCCAAGGCGCAAAAAATCGGGCAGAATACACAATTTTTATGCGCAAAGCGGCTAGTCTTTCAGACATTCAGCATATTGATTATAACATAGTGCCCAGCAATGTGCAATATGTTGCTCGGATTTTTTTGCAATTTTAAGCATTTCTTCCCAAATCCACGCATTGCTTCACGCGTTCTGAACAGGGGTTGCATTCCAAAAGCCCTGCTCTTTTGATAAGAAAGAGCCCGCCGGATTTGCTGCCCCCTGACAGGGGTAACAACGGCGGGGGTACCCGGCTGGTGCTTCAGGCACCAGCCGGGTTTTCCATT
>CAKASQ030000064.1 GCA_916988195.3 Oscillospiraceae bacterium | reverse complement strand
TGTAGCACTTCTGCTGTCCTATATTTCGGACTTTGTATCTATTTTTCGTTCAGCTGCGTGAAGCCGATAAGCACATTCTTAATTTTTAACTTTGAATAATAGTAGAAAATATCGAGTTATTGCGCTATAATTGTAATAGTTGTAGCTATTTAGAATAATGGAGGGTATTTTGCATGAGCGCTGGCATTTGTATAATGAACAAAAATGCCATAGCTTTAGCTGCCGATAGCGCAGTTACTATAGGGCAACATTTAGCCATTCATAATTCTGCAATGACAAGCGCAGAGTTGAAACACCGTGTAAAGGTAACCGTCAAACCACCCCGCGCAGGACTGCCGCAGCAGCGGCCTGTCAGTGCGGGCGTGGTTACTCCCAGAGTATGATTAGGGTTTGCTAATGTAGCTTTATTCATCAGGGGACATAATTAGAGGCTCCATCCATTTGGATGGAGCCTCTTAATCTCATACAATAACAATATGGCTAGGACGTTTATCTGGATCATTATACGCCACGCGTTCGTCCTTTATGAGTTGCTTTACTACGCTATTGATAGTCGGAGTACCTCGCTGTAGATTTTCTACATACTCAGATAATCCATCTCGCACATCATCACTGAGTAAAGGAATGATAACATTTTTGGCATCATCTTCACAGATTTCAGCAAGTCCGTCAGAACCTCTAGAAAATGCTCGCATCTGAACCCCCCAGCCTTCACTATTCAAATAGGCTAACAGGTCGGGAGTAAACTTTTCCATTCCGTCTTTTACCCTACATCTAAAGCAACCATTTGTTACAACGACATTATCAATTCCATCTGGAATGTAGCACCACTTAATTGCACTGCCCCAAATTGCCCCGATATAGATATCGCCAGCCGATGAAAAATGTTTTGCACGACTCGGCAACTCCCAGCCACGCATTTCTTTACAGTGGAAATCACCAAATCCTATGTCCTGAATTTCAACATACTGGTATATGCTAGACTTTTGAACAGTAATCTTTTTGCCGTAGGCGTTTTGCTTTTCTGGAATAAAATCCACAACATCGCCTAACAAAACATGTGGTTGAGTTTTTAATTTATTTCTTAAGTCTACGACTTTTTTACTGTAACGCTTTGGATCCATCGTTAGGTCAGGGTCATCATAAATATGTTTTATATTTACAGACCAACCGTTAACTTCGGGATCTACATGTTTACCCTTGGATATCCAGTCGAAGCAGTTTGCAGCATCACTTGCCAAAATTCTGTTAACAGCAACAACAAAATCACAATCTAAAATAGGGCTACCTTCTTCATCGATGATGAGGCTGCCATCTTCCGGGTCTCTCTTGTAAACTGGTGCAGCTTTTTTATTGCCAGCATCCCAGCCAACTTTTTCGATCAATTCAACCGCAAACTGATATTCTTCACTGTCAGCTATATTCTCTAGAGGGGTTTCACGCTTTTCCAAATACAAAACGCTTGCACTTACATCTGCACCACTGGACTTAAATGTAAATCTGGGTAGTGAAACAATAGCTGCCAACTTTGTATGTCTCAATATCCATTCTCTAACAGTTCTGTATTTAATAGACCTGTTTCCTAAATAACCATTTGGAAGAATAATTGCAATTCTTCCACTCGGTTTACACTCTTTAACGCAGACTTCTACAAACAGAATACCAGTTTCTTGTTGAGATAACAATGTATCTGTTTTTTTCAGCACACCAGCTTCATCTATGTACCATTCAAATCCCAAGTCGTACTGTCTTAGAACCATTGAGCGTTTTTCTACGATTTTAGTCCCAAATGGTGGATTGCATGTTATAACGTCATACTTTTCAGCATATTTTTTTATGTTTTCAAGAGAGTCATCTTTTATAATATTGGTCTTTCCATCACCGTTCAAAAGCATATTCAACACTGCCACTTGAACGGCGTTCGGCGAATTATCAACACCCCAGATACAATCTGCAAATCCAGGATTAAACTTTCTTGCGGCTCTAAATGCAGCGACGAGGAAATCTGCACTACCACAAGCTGGGTCTGCAATATGTTCACCGAACTGAGGATTGATAATATCAACAAGGAAATCCGTAACCGTAGTTGGTGTGAAATACTGCGCCATATCCCACTTATACAAAGCCTTCGCAAACTTCATATAAAAGGTCTGAACTACATCTCTTTTAGAATGAATAATCTTTACAGGAGCTAAAATCTTCAAAATTTCAAACAGGGTTTCACCAGATAATGGCAATGTGTTTGACAGCTTGTTCGGAAGATGTTCCCCATAAAAAGAGATTGCTCTCTTTACGACATCTCCAACCTTTTTCTTTGTGGTATCAGCCGAAGTACCAAGAGATCGGTAATCCTGTATTTCTAAAGGTTCATCGCCTCTTACTTCAAAGGCATGTTCATCAAAGATTTTGGTAAGCAGCAGTTGCAAAATAATCTCATATCTTTTTTCAGGAGCAAATGATGCTTGATGAAGAATGTCCTCAATGCGCTCAAATGTCTCAGTTAGGGAGTCTACTGGTTCGATTGTATTGAATGTCAGTGGCGTAGTTTTGATTGGAAGTCCAAATTTGGGGACAAAAGTTAGCGGACCTTCTTTTATCTCCTTTATCCCATCAGTGACTTCAATCCAAAATACACGCTTTTCAATGTTATCCCAGTATAGACCTAGCGTACTCTGCTTTTTTGCAAAATCCAGCATAGGCTTGACTTGAGTGTTTTTTACATACTCATTTTTCTTGTTATCACGCTTGACTTCACATATAATTACAGCATGACCAAGAATGTCATCTGGTTCATTAGTGCTAATTGTTGAAGCAGGCACATCAAGTACTGCAAAATCACTTCTGAAACTGTTACGACCACTATTGCCAAATTTCTTGATAATAGGCTCAATCCAGAAGTTCTCTTTCGGGTATCCCTTACTTAGAAGAAATTTAATTGCTTCTACCCTATAGAATTCTTCAGTAGCAGTAAGGCCATCTTTACTACGTTTATTGACCTTTAGCTGTCCTCTAATTGGGCATACTATTTGCAAATTCCCAGTAAGCTCCATGATTGATACCCCTTTGCTATGTTTGCTTGTATTCAAAAGTGTACCATTTTCCGGTTCAAAACACAAGGCAAAAATAAGGCACAGAAGTCAGTTTTGACCTCTATGCCTTTGAATTATTCCATTGGCTTAATTGTAGATTCAATGGTAAGCGTCAAACCACCCCGCGCATGGACAGGCATGAGACAATAGTAACGGGACGTTGCGAAACGTTCCGTTACTGTCATATTGGAGGTAAGGGGATGACAAGCGCAAAGTTGAAACACCGTGTAAAGCTGCAGGAGTGGGCGGCACGAATGCAGGACTGCCGCAGCAGCGGCCTGTCAGTGCGGGCGTGGCGCAGACAAGAAGAAATCAATGCAGCAACCTATTACCGTTGGGAATGGGAATTGCTGGATTTGGCTGAAACAGAGCTGTGCTCGAGTGTGTCGGACGTCAGGCTTGCAGAGCTTCCGGCACCGAAACAGATATCACGCAACGTTGCGGAACGTTCCGCAACGCTGCATATTGGAAACGCCAGTCTGGATATTTATCCCGGGTGCGATACGGAACAGCTGAAAATGCTGGTAGAACTTCTGCGCCTACCGCACCAGCGGCTGCGCGAAACAGGCCATTGTGCTGTATGAGTACCAGCCCACCAGAAAAGCGGAGCATGCGGAGGCTTTCCTGAAAGGCTTCTCGGGCTGGCTGCACGCGGATGGATACCAGGGGTATCATAAGCTGCCGGGGAACATCCGTGTGGTGGGCTGCTGGGCGCATGCGCGGCGAAAATTTGACGAGGCGATGAGCATCCTGCCGCAAGAGAAACGGAAGGATGCTCCTGCGGCCGTGGGCGAGTGGTATTGCTCGCAGCTTTTCAAGCTGGAGCAGGCATTGGCAGAGCTGACGCCGGAGGAGCGGCATGAGAAGCGGCTGGAACAGGAGAAACCTGTTTTAGACGCGCTGTTGTCATGGGCAAATGAGATGCAGGCGAAGACCGCGCCGAAATCCGCACTGGGAAAGGCGATCCATTACCTGCGGGAGCAATGGCCGTACCTGACGAGGTATCTGGAGGATGGCCGACTGGAGCTGAGCAACAACCGTGCCGAGCGCAGCATCAAGCCGTTTGTAATGGGCAGAAAGAACTGGCTGTTTTCCAACACGCCGGGCGGCGCACAGGCCAGCAGCGTGATCTACAGCTTGATCGAAACGGCGAAGGAGAACGGCTTAGATCCGTACCGCTATCTGCTGTGGGTTCTGCAAAACGCGCCGCAGCTGAGCGAAACTAACAAAGCATGGGCTGAAAAGCTGCTTCCTGCAAATGCCCCGGAAGAATGCTATATGCCTCATAAATAAAAGACCGCCATCTCAGTGAGCAGCAGCTGAGATGGCGGCCTTTTATACGCGGGGAGGTTTGACGCTTACTTTTTTTTCATCCGACGCTTGCCATGAAATCGCTGATTTTTTGTGCAGCTTCTTTTTTCATGCCCGCTGTCACATGGGTGTAGACGTCCAGTGAAAACTCCGCCGAGGCGTGACCGAGAATTTCCGCGACCGTTTTCGGGTCGATTCCGCTCTGGATTGCCAGCGTCGAGAATGTGTGTCTGAGGTCGTGGAATCTGACGTGTTCCTCAATCCCTGCCTTCTCTAACAGTTTCTTGTGAATCCGCCCGATGCAGTCCGGACCATACATCCCGCCGGTCTTTGGTGACGGGAACATATACGGACTGAACGGGTGATTTTTTCGGTCTTCGACCAGCAGCCGAATTGCTTCGTCGCTGAGATAAATCTCTCGGACGGAATTTTCTGTTTTCGGTTCTGTCACGACCAGTTCGCCCTTGCCGCGCGACACAGATTTTGATACAGTCAGCGTCTTCGTCTGCAAGTTGAGGTCGCTCCATAGCAGCGCCACCAGCTCCCCGCGCCGCAATCCGGTACTCAGTTCCAGATAGAACATCGGCAGGACGCTCCATTCTTCCGCCGCTTTCAGGTAATCCCGAATCTTCTCCGGCGGGATGATCTGCATTTTCTTCTTTTCTTTCTTCGGCAGGCGGCATCCGTTTGCGGGATTGTACGGAATCAGCCGTTCTGTCACCGCCTGCTCCAAGCATTGCCGCAGCATCGTGTGCAACCCTCGGATGGTCTTGTTGCTGAGACTCAGATCGTCCATGTTTTCGTACCGCTGCACTCTGCCGTGCGCCTTCGTCTCATTGTAGAATTTCTGGATTTGCAACGTTGTAAGTGCTGTCAGTTTGACGTCCCCGATGCGCGGCACGATATGCTGGTCGATGTAGTTCTTGTAATATGCCGCCGTGGATGCGCGGACGGATGGCTTTGCGTAGTTCTCGTACCAGAGCTGCGCCCACTCGCCCACCGTGTAGTCGCGTCGCTTCGTGATGTCGATCTTTTCGAGTTCTTCCATCGCCTTTTGCAGCTTCTCTTTGCATTCGCGCTGCGTCCGCGCGAGGACGCTCTTTGCGATTGGTTTCCCCGTCTCCGGGTCAACGCCCGCCGTGTAGCGCCCCTCCCAGCGTCCGTCCTTCCGCTTGCGGATGTTGCCTTCCCCATTTGCCCGTTTTTTCGCCATGTGCATTCCCCCTTTCTTTTGCTGAATCAACAACTACCACGCGGGGGACAGAATAGCTATCTCCCGCGCGGAGAGTTATCAGAAAGTTATCATTTCGTTTTCTTTGTCTATGGCAACACAGATTTTGAACTGTGCTACCAGCCCATCGACATGGTGCTGCTCGTCTGCTCCTGCTCGTGATCGTCCGCCTTGTGTCCGGCGGCGATACGCATCCGGCGCAGCTTGGCAAGGCGTTTGCGGTCGATCTGAATGCCGCTGCTTTGCGGCGCAGGAGCGCTGCTCTGAAAGATCTTTCCCATGTGATAGAGCAGCCGCGTTGCCGAGAGCAGAACGTTTGGCAGCTCCGGCCGCTCGATGCGATCCATGAAGAATCCTGCATAGTCGTGCCCCTGCGCCTGCGCTTTTTGAAACCAGTCGTAGGCAGCATCCTTGTCCTGCGGCACGCCGTCGCCGCTGAGACAGAGTTTTCCCAGCAGGTACTGCGCATAGGGACTGCCTTGCTCAGCAGCCATGCGCACATAACTGGACTGCCCGCGGGAGCATCGAACTTGTTCCCGACGCCAGATGATCCGCGTAATAATTCACGGCGCGTTCCAGAAATTC
>CAKASQ030000063.1 GCA_916988195.3 Oscillospiraceae bacterium | reverse complement strand
TGTAGCACTTCTGCTGTCCTATATTTCGGACTTTGTATCTATTTTTCGTTCAGCTGCGTGAAGCCGATAAGCACAATTTAAATTTCCGAAAGAAAAACAAATCGAGAGAATCCGCAAGTTTGCAGATTCTCTCGATTTTCATTTTGTGTTATTTTCCGGTTGCCTGATCGACGAGGGTCACGGTCACCTCGTAGTAGGTGCCGCTGCGGTAGATGGTGAGCGTCACCTCGTCGCCCGCGGCGTACTGGTTCTTCACCGTATTGAGCTCGTCAATGGAGCAGATTTTTTCTCCATTGATGGCCGTCACGATATCGCCCTCGCGGATGCCCTTGGCCTTCGCGTCGCTTCCCTCGTTGACGGAGGTCACATACACGCCATCCGGCAGGCGGTAATACGTCCGGTAGTAAGATGGCAGGGAGTCGCCCGAAATGCCGATGGCGGGACGGCCGGCCACATAGCCGTTTTCGATCAGCTCGTCGATGATCGGCTTGGCGACGGAAATCGGAATCGCGAAGCCGAGTCCCTCGACCGAGGCCGTAGCAGTGTAATACGAACTCATTTTCACCGTATTGATGCCGATGACCTGTCCGTAGCAGTTGATGAGCGGCCCGCCGGAGTTTCCGTTATTGAGCGCGGCGTTCGTCTGAATGAGGGTCATCGTCCGGTCTCCCACGGTGAGGTCGCGGTTGATGGCGGAAATAATACCGTTTGTCATCGTGCCCCGAAGCTGCACGCCGAGGGGATCTCCGATGGCGACCACGCTGTCGCCCACGCGGAGCTTCGACGAATCTCCGAACTCCGCCGCCTGGAGTCCCCGCGCGTCGATTTTCAGAACCGCGAGGTCACTCATCTCATCGCTTCCGACGAGTGCGGCCTCATACTCCTGATTGTCGTTCGTGAGAACCGAGATGACGAGCGCGCCGGTGATGACATGGTGGTTCGTGATCACATAGCCGTCGGGCGACATGATAATGCCCGTGCCGCTGGACGTGCCGCTCGAGGTCATGGACGAAATGGAAACGACACTGTCAATGACCGTGCTGTAGATATCCTGCAGACTCAGCGCGTCTTCCTCGTCAGAAAACGTCGTGTCGGAGCTTTCCTGGCTTGAGACGATATTGAGCTTCGTGCCCGAGCCGACATACGCGCCCTGTGTGGGCTGCTGCGTTGTCTGTTGCGGCGCGGCCGTCTCCGTCTGTGCCGACGCGGACGGAGACGGGATCGGCTGCTCGGCCTGTTCCGGCTCTGCCTGTTTGCTCCGGTTCGTCATGGAGAGCGTCACGCCATCTTCCGTCCGTTCCAGCCGCACGCCAACGTTCCGCATCAGATAAAACGCGCCGAAGCTGATCGCCACGACCAGCAGAACCGCAAGAATTCCCTTCAGCCACCCGCTCTTTCTCCGGGGGCTGCGCCGTCCCATCGAGGTCGGCTGTTCGCGCTGGGTCTGATAGACATTTGTCTGATCGCGCCAGCTCTGGTCGCCATTGCTGTAATAATCGTTGTTCTGGTCATATCCCATAGGCAAGCACCTTCCTTGCGCTTTCACTCGTAATCTCAGTCTCTTATGGTCTCAGTATATCCGCTTTCGCGGGAACAATGTTGAATAGTTTGTAAAAACAAATCCTGCACTTTTTGAACGCGTTTGTGGGAAAATCCGTCAGCGAACGGCGGGCAGAGTGAAGGTAAATTCCGTCACGCCGTTTTCGCTCGTCGCCCAAATCTCGCCGCCGTGCGCGCCGATGATCGTCTTTGCGATGTAGAGCCCGAGTCCCCAGCCCTCACGGTCGGCCGAGCGCGCCTTGTCCGCCTTGTGGAAGCGGTCAAAGAGCAGCGGCAACTCCTCCGGCGGGATCGTCTGGCCGGTGTTGCGGATGCGCAAGCGCGCCTTTTGTCCGTCCTGCTCCAGAATCAGCCCCAGATTTCCGCCCACGGGGCAGAACTTGATGGCGTTATCGAGCAGGTTATACACAACCTGCGTGATCGCGTCCCGGTCGGCCTTTGTCCAGACCGGCTTTTCCGGCAGATCGACGCTTACCTGCAAGCCACGCGCGTTGATTTTCTGCTCAAACGTAATAAGAACGTCACTCATCACATCGCCGAGGTCAAAGCGCGTCTTGCGCGATTCGTCGATGCCCTGCGCCTGCAAACGGCTGAGGTCTAACATGCTGCGCACGAGGCGGGAAAGGCGTCTTACCTCACTCGAGACGATTTGCAGATAGTGCTTCTCGTTGTCTTTGGGAATCGTACCGTCGAGAATGCCGTCGACGTAGCCGCCGATGGTCGTCATGGGCGTTTTGAGCTCATGGGATACGTTCGCGATAAACTCCTGCCGCCGCTGCTCAGACTGCTCGAGCGAGTCCGCCATCGTGTTAAAGGCCAGCGCAAGGTCGTTGACCTCCTGCGTGTTCTTGCCGGACTGCTCGGCGCGAAGTTTGGTTTCTCCGTAGCCGAACCGGCGCGCCACATCCGCCATCTGGCCGAGCGGCCGGACAAGCGAGCGCGACAAGAAGGTCGCCGCAACGAGCGCCAGGCCTAGCGCTGCGATTGCCGTATAGAGAAAGAACGTGCTGCTGCGGAGCATGTAGTCCGTCGTCTGGTTCATGGGCGCGGTCACAACAACGAAGCCCACAAGGTCCCCTGTCGTGTCGTTTACAATCGCCTGTCCGGCCAGAAACCGCTTGTCGTCATAAATGTCGGACAGCTGCACGTTTTTTTCATAGTACACGCTGTCTCGCAGCATCTCCCGCCGGTAGCTCTCCGGCACCTGCTTTCCCACATGGTCGCACGCCAGACTGTCACACGAGCAGATGACAACGTATCCGTCCTCATCGCAGATGAGCGCGCCGACCTCGCCGACCTCGGAAAAGAGCGACAGCCCGATCTGGAAATTCCAGTTGCTCTCAAGCTCGCCCGCCGAATCATACGCCTCGGCCAGGTCTGCCAGCGCCGACGCGTCCGCGCTCAGGCTCTTGCGCTTTTCGGATTCCACCCAGCTCATCATCAGAAACCGGAACGCGACGCCCGTGATGAGCAGGCAGAGCATGAGTAACCCCGCGATCATCGAAAACAGCCGGGAGAAGGTCGTTTTCATTGCTGCACAACCTCGAACTTATACCCAACGCCCCAGACCGTCTTGAGGCTCCACTGGTCAGACACGCCCTCGAGCTTCTCGCGAAGCCGCTTGATGTGCACGTCGACCGTGCGGCTGTCTCCAAAGTAGTCAAAGCCCCAGACCTCGTCGAGGAGCTGATTTCTGGTATACACCCGGTTCGGAGACGAGGCAAGATGATATAAAAGCTCCATCTCCTTGGGCGGGGTTTCCACGCGCTTGCCGTCGACGATGAGCTCAAACGAGTCAAGGTCGATGACGAGCTTGTCAAACACGAGCCGCCGCGGCTTTTCCTTGCTGCCCTCGGCGTCCGACGCGCGGCGAAGCACCGCCTCGATGCGCGCGAGAACCTCCTTCATTTCAAAGGGCTTTGTGATATAGTCGTCCGCGCCCTGCTTGAGGCCCGCGACCTTGTCGATGGTCTCGCCCTTGGCCGTGAGCATGATGACGGGGGTCTTGCCGTCCTGCCGGATGGCGCGCAGCACGCCCCAGCCGTCTAAGACGGGCAGCATCAGATCGAGCAGCACAAGATCGGGCTTGAGCCGCCGGTAGAGCTCCACGCCCTTTCCGCCGTCGTCGGCAATGTTTACGGTATAGCCCTCCTTTTCCAGATAGAGCCGCAAGAGCTCGGAAATATTCTGATCGTCCTCCACCACAAGAATGGTTTTTGCCATGGCGTCGTCCTCCCTGTCTTCTTTTGTTGTTCTATAAATAACCCAATCATTCTATGATTCCGTACGCATTTCGTACAAAAAAGCAATACTATTATTATATCCCTTCGCGCGGCCTTTGCGTGAACTTTTTGTAAAGGCTGGCAGTTTTCCCGGATTTCCGGCGCAAACCGCCGGATTTTTCGTTTTTTCCCGTTTCCGAACGGCGTTTTTTGTGATATGATAGGCTTATGAAATTATCATCGATGGGAGATTGCCATGGAATATACAGCCAGAATGAACGAGCACGCCCTCGTCAGCCGCGCAGCGGCAGCAGGAAGCTGCGTGCTGCTCAAAAATATTGAAAACACGCTGCCCTTTGCCGGATCAAAAGACGAGCCCGTGCGCGTCGCCATCTTCGGCATCGGCCAGATCTTTACGCCGACCGGTCTTACCGGCATGGAGCCGTGGCGGAAGATCGGAATTCTCGACGGCCTCACGGCAGAGCCCACCGTCAAGCCGGACGCGCTTCTGGCGCACAAATACCGCGCGTGGGCGCTCGAGCACCCGGAAGGAAGCGAACTGCCGCTCGGAAGCCTCAGCATGGAGGAGTTCGCCTCCATGAACGACGCAGCCATGATCGTTCTGGCGCGCTCGGCGGCGCACTATGACCCGAAGCTCACAAGCTTTGAACAGGACATGCTCAAAAAGGTGACTGGTGCATTCTCCCGCGTCGTGCTCGTCATTGCCGCGCCCGGGTACATGGAGCTGACCCCGGAGGCGAGAGCTTGCCACGCAATCGTCTTCTTGGGGCTTGCCGGGCAGGAAGCGGGCTACGCGCTCGCGGACGTGGTATCCGGCAAGGTCTGCCCGTCCGGCAAGCTGTCGTTCAGCTGGCCGGAGACGTTGGAATCGTTCGGCCTTGCCGCGCAGCAGCTCGACGGCTTCTTTGGCTACCGCTATTTTGACACCTACGGCGGAAGCGTCCTGTACCCGTTCGGCTATGGCCTCGGCTACGGCAAAACAGAGCTCAGCTCGGTGAGCGTCGGCTTGGATGGCTGCGACGTGACGGTAAGCGTCGAGGTCGAGAATACCGGCGAAACGTATCCCGTGCAGGAGGTCGTACAGGTCTACTGCTCCCGGCCGGACAGCGGCAAAACGGGCTCGGCATGGTTCCTCGATACCTTCCAGAAGACGCAGGTGCTCGCCCCGGGTGAGAGCCAGACGCTTCATCTGCGCTTCCCCGTGACAGAGCTCGCGCTCTTCCGCAAATCTGCGCTGGCCTATGTGCTGGAAGAGGGCTATTACGATATCCGCGTCGGAACAGGCTCTCGCGCAACGTGCCTTGCCGGTTCTATCCGTCTGACGCGTTCCGCCGTCGTGCAGGCCGTGACGCCGTGCGACTTCCCGGACGCGGAGCTTCCGGCGAGAAAAGAGCCAATGCATTTATTTACCTACCCCGAGGAAGCGGAAGAACGCGAGACGGCGCACCGCAGAGCCATCCGCCTTTCCGACCGCAACCTTCCCCGCCGCAGCCGCAAAAAGGGCCGCCCGTTTACCGGCTGCCGGGGTGATAACGAGCGCTACACGCTCGCAGACGTAAAAGAAGGCCGGTGCAGCGCGTTTACGTTCATCGCGGGCATGGACGACGCAAACCTTCGAAAGCTCGTGTGCGACTTCGGCTTCTGCCCGACCGAGATCCCCGGCGCGCTCGGCGCATCGGCGGAGCTGCCGCGCTATGGGCTTTCGCCGCTGACGATTGCCTCCGGCGTGTGCGGTCTGGCGCTCAAAAAGGACATCGAACAGGACGACGGAACCTACCGCCATCAGTATACGACCGGCTTCCCCGCGCCGAGCGTCCTTTCCTGCTCGTTTGACCCAGACCTCATTTTCTCCGTCGGCAAGGCCATTGGCCGCGAGATGCGCGAATACGGCGTTTCGTTCTGCCTCGCTCCGGGCTGCGCGCTCCAGCGCACGCCGTTTGACGCGGTGTCGCAGGAGAGCTGGTCGGAAGACCCCGTTCTGACAGGGCTCTGCGCGCTGTATTTCGCGAAGGGCGTGCAGGTCTACGAAGCTGCCATTCTGCGCGCCGGAACGCTGCCGCGCAGTCTCGATATGCGCCTTTCCTCGTTCCGCGATATCTACGGCCTGCCGCTTGAAATCGCCGCGAGCGCCTATAAGGCCGTTCTGCTGCCCGATTCCACCGTAAACGGCGAGAGCCTCGGCGAAGACAGCGACCTCATCCGCTCGCTCATCATCGACTGGAAATTTGGCGGCATGTTCCTCTCCGACGGCGAACGCTATATCAAAGAGCCCGACCGCGTGACGCTGGAGCGCTCAGCGCTTCGCATTGTTCGCGTCCTCACGCAGAAATAACCAGCTACAAAATGCGCCCCGAACCTGCATCGAAGTAGGTTCGGGGCGCTTGTTTCATTTATACTAAAGTCTAATTAAAACAATTGATTATCCAACTACGCCCTGTAATGCTCTTTATCGTATCAGAGGTCAAGG
>CAKASQ030000062.1 GCA_916988195.3 Oscillospiraceae bacterium | reverse complement strand
CGCCATGTTCCCGGTGCATCCCTCCACACTCAGCCGCCAGAAGGCTTCCTTGAACGCCAGCGTGAACGAAATCTGATGTTCCGTGACTTTCTCCGTGTACGGATTTGCACGCAGAAGCTCCTGTTCCGCCGCGTTGAATTTTTTCCTTGTTCCCATAGCCCTCTCCTTCTTCCTGCCTTCAGTATACCATAGTTCATGCCGCTATGGGTCTTTTCCTTGTCCACTTCTTGGGGTACTGTGCATCTGCATCAGGTTAGGTTTGACGAAAAAGCGTGTCTTACCTGAGCCGGAACCGCCGATGACAAGGATGTTCTTGTTGCGGGTGTATTTCGGCTGCTTTGGACGGCTGTTCATGCAAAACTGCCGCAGGAAAGAATCACGATTGGATGAGCAAAGGAGCATCTATCCCATGAAAAATATTTTATTGATTGGAGCAGGCCGCTTTGGGAGGCATATCGCCATGCAGCTCTCTCAACTGGGGCACCAGGTCATGGCAGTCGATACCAATGAGGAGCGGATCAACGATGTACTTCCGTTTGTCACCAACGCACAGATCGGCGACAGCGCCAATGCGGAGTTCCTGCGTTCGCCCGGTATCGGAAATTTTGATGTTTGCTTTGTGACCATCAGCGGCAGTTTCCAGAACTCGCTGGAGACCACCTCGCTGCTGAAAGAACTGGGTGCCAAATGCGTGGTATCTCGTGCCGAGCGCGATGTGCAGGCGAAGTTTCTGCTCCGCAACGGCGCAGATAACGTGGTCTACCCTGAAAAGCAGATGGCAAAATGGGCGGCGATCCGATTTACTGCCGACCACATTTTCGATTACATAGAGATTGACGCGCAGCACGCCATCTTTGAAGTGCAGGTGCCGGAGACGTGGATCGGGAAAAGTGTTGGTGAGCTGGATGTCCGCAGAAAGTTCGGCATCAACATTCTCGGCATCAAACGTGCCGGAAAAACAGATGTTTCCGTTACGCCGGACACCATATTGTCCGATGACATTACGATTTTGGCATTGGGTGAGTATAAAGCCCTGCAAAAGTGCTTTCGGATTTGAAAGGGTTCCCCATACTGACGGAAAGGAAAAACATGGAGAAAAAACCGAAAAACACAGCAGGTGACAGAAACGAGAATCCCGCACCGCAGGGAAGCAAATGGCTGGACGAGGCGATCATTCGCTATATCATCCGCGCATTGCTGCTGCTGATTGTATTCGCATGGGCGCTGGTAAACCTTGACGCAGTTTTGCGTTTTCTCGGCAAGGTGCTTGCGCTGTTCACTCCGTTTCTGATCGGCGGCGCAATTGCTTTTTTGATCAACGTAGTCCTTCGGCCGTTGGAATCCTGCTGGAACAAGGCGTGCCGCAAAGCTCCTGCAAAGCTGGTTCGCCCTGTGTGCCTGACAGCAAGCACCGTACTTGTCCTCGGAATTCTGTTTGCCGTGGTGTTTATGATGATCCCCAGCCTGCGGGAATCCGGCGATGAGTTTATCCAAAACATTCCGCTCTATGTGGAGGAAATCGGGCGGTGGTGGACAGGCGCTGTCCAGTTTGCCGCAAAATATAATAATGTCCTGCCCGAATACGCCATAGACTCTGACCTGTTAATCGAGAAGCTCACCGCCTTGATCAGCGACGAGGGAAGCGGCATCCTCACCGTGACGTGGGGCGCGGCAACCTCTGTCCTGTCGGTTTTTGTGGATGTTCTCTTGGGACTTGTCTTTGCGCTGTCTCTGCTTGCAAAGAAGGAAGTCGTCGCGGCACATTTGAAAAACTCATTGTGACAGTCCTTCCGCAAAAGAAGGCACAGCGGCTTCTGAGTATCGCCTCTCTAACCCACCAGACCTTCACAAATTTTGTCAGCGGGCAGCTTATCGAAGCGGTTATCATCGGCGTTCTGTGCTTCTTTGGAATGCTGATCCTTGGGATCCCGTATGCCGGTGCGGTCTCGGCGTTTGTGGCTGTTACTGCGCTGGTGCCGATTTTCGGCGCATGGATTGGCGGCGGTCTTGGAGCGTTCTTGATTCTGCTGGCAGAACCCGGCAAGGCTCTGTGGTTCATTCTCTTTCTGCTCGTTTTGCAGCAGGTGGAGGGCAATCTGATTTATCCCAAGGTGGTCGGCAAGTCCGTCGGACTTCCCGGACTGTTGGTGCTGATGTCTGTTGCGATCGGCGGCGAAGCATTTGGCAACTTAGGGATGCTGTTCAGCGTTCCCGTCTGCGCCGTGCTGTACAGTCTTTATCTGGAGTTCATGAAGAACGTCCATCCGTCCTAATCTCTCAAATAGAACCTCTTCAGTGCCGTTTTTACTTGTAAGCCATTTTTACTTGCAACCTCAAAATCGATTTTGCTGACGCAGAACCTCCGGGAACGAGATCTGACCGTTCGTCCGCAGCACCTCCCGATGGCTCATGCCTCGCATCTGCTGGTACGTCGCGGCATCAATATCCGTATCTGACGCAATGATATGATTGCATATATTTTGCTCAACAGCCTGCTTCAGAAGCAGTTTGCCGATTCGATCTCCGAACATACTGAGGATGGCTTCGAGCGTTTCTCCAAGGATCTTCGGCAGGAAGTCTCCGGTGTATTCGCTTTGCAAATAACCGCAAAACATGATTGCTTTTGCAATAAATTCGTTCTGCGTGCTGTATCCGTCGCTTTTGCAGTGTTCCTGTACCTTCTGCCAAACCGTATCCTCCATCCAAACTGTGTGACGACTTCACTCTTCTGTTTTCATATTCATACTATTTCTTAATTAAACTGTTTAATTGAGAAATAGTATAAAACCTCCAATGTCGTGCGCCTATTATACACCACATTGAAGGTTTACACAAAGTATAGGATGGCCTCCGAAATTCCGGACAGCCGGTATTACAGCGTGGAAGAACCGGTCTTCTGGCAGATGATTGTCGGGCTAATCCTGCCCGGGTACCGGGTACAGTGAATTACGTTGTCGGCAGACGGCTTTTTACAGCACCTCTGTCCAGCGCGGATGCTTCAGCACGTCTGGATTGGCAAGATTCGAAACCGCTTTTCCTTTCAGCAGAGAAAGCGTCGAATCGACCACCAGCGCATGCGTGCGCTCGGAGGCCTGCGCCGTCACGCCCGCGACATGCGGCGTAAAGATGACGTTTGAAAGCTGCAGAAGAGGGTTTCCTACGTCAAAGGGCTCGTGCTCCATCACATCGAGTCCCGCGCCTGCAAGCTGCCCGCTTTCAAGCGCTTCGTACAATGCAGTTTCGTCCACAACGCTGCCGCGCGCGCAGTTGATAAGATATGAGCCCTTCGGCATCCGCGCAAATTCCTTTGCAGAGAACATGTGGTACGTCGTCGACAGCGACGGCATATGAAGAGACAGAATCTTCACGTTTTCCAGGAGCTCATCGAGTGTCTCACAGTACCGGCAGCCAAGCGCCTGCGCCTGCTCGGGCTTGGCAAAGGGGTCGTAGATCCAGACCTCCATGCCGCTGCCCCGGAACAACTTTGCCGTCTCACGGCCGATCTGGCCGAAGCCAGCAATACCAGCGCGCGCGCCGGACAGCTCCATATGGTCAAATGCATTGCGGATGGCGTAGTTTCCGGCCTTGACCTCACGGTCATCGCGCACGATCTGTTTCGTGAGCGCATAGACCAGTCCCATCGCATGCTCGGCGACCGAACGGCCATTCATGCCCGGGCAGTAGACCAGCGCAATGCCGCGGTTCGTCAAATCCTCCAGATCATAGCCCTGATAGCCCACGCCGGGGATGCCGATGACCTTGAGCTTTGTGGTCTTCGCGATCAGTGCCTTGTCCGGATGAACGTTTCTGGTGATGAAGGCATCCGCCTGCAAAAACTGTGCCTCATATGGGGCAAGCTCGCCGCAGCCGGTGACAAACAGGTCTGTCTCCTGCTCCAACCGCCGCATCCCGCTTCCAAACAGCGGATAGCTCAGCATAACACGATACATCGTTCTCTCTCCTTATTCGACAATGTTTGTGACCTGTCCGACACCGGAAGCGCTGCACGTAACGACGTCTCCGGCCTTGAGATACCGCGGCGGTGTCTGATCCTGCCCGGTTCCGAAGGGCGTACCGAGCGTGAGGATCGAGCCGCCGCGCAGCACGCTCACCCGCGATAGATCCCAGATGGCATAGTCAAAACCGAACTTTGCAAGGGACGCGGGCGCATGCTGCCGAAGCTCACCGTTGACAAACGACTTGATGATGATTTCCTCCGGCATTTCATCCGGCGTCACCAGAAACGGGCACATCGGAAGAAAGCCGTCGAGACTCGTCGATAAATACGGTCTGCGATGGCGGCTCGTCAGATCCCGAGCTATGACGTTATTGATGAGCGTATAGCCGAAGATCCGGCTGGCTGCATCGGCTCTTGAGACCTGATATACATCGCCGGCCACTACCGCGCAGAGCTCCGCCTGATAATCCAGCTCCGTCACATAGCCGGGATAAGCCGGGATGCGGCTGCCGCTACCGGAGGCAAACGTGGCCTTTTTATAATAGTAGGTCGGAAGCGCGTCCTCGTTTTCCCAGAATGAGAGGAGCTCCCGCTCATCTTTCGCAAAGTTGTTTTCCTGAATCAATATCTCCTGCTGCGGCTCCAGAATCATCGGAAAGAGCGCGAGGTCACAAAGCGGTGTCCCCGCCTCCGGATGCTCTGAGAGCCAGCGTTTGAGCTCTTCCAGCTCCGCGGGCGCGGCCAAGCGCGCAAGCTCCTCCAGCGTCCCATACTTGAGCCCTGCCTCCTGCAAAAATACCGCACGCCCATTTGCTGGGTTCAGAATAGCGGGCTTTGCGCATCCATCGAGACCAGCGTTCAGAAATTTCATAAGCGTTCCTCCCTGTCCTGCCGAACCTCCACGGGGTTTGTCAGCGAGCCAATGCCCGCGATCTCGCAGCGAATGACGTCTCCCGGATGAATATAAAGCTTGTCCGGGTGCCCGGCGTCGAGGTTTGCGGGCGAGCCGGTGGAAATCATCGTCCCGGCTTTGAGCGTCATGTTCCGGCTCAGCTGGCTGACGATAAACGGGATCCCGAATACCAGATCCCGCGTGTTTCCCGTCTGGCGCAGCGTGCCGTTTACGGTCAGGCGCAGATCAAAGTACGGCTCGCGTGCAAATTCGTCCGCCGTCACGATCCACGGACCCGTCGGCATGTAACCGTCGACGCTCTTGCCGAGAAACGGCTGCGTATAGGCCTTGTTGAGCCGCGTATCGCAAACATCGTTTGCGATCGTGTAGCCAAAAATATAATCTCCAGCCGCCTCTGGCGTAATATTAAGCGCGTCCCGGCCGATGACAGCTGCGACCTCCACGCCGCAGTCCAGATTCTCAGCATACCCCGGGACAAAGGGGATCGGCGCGTCGGGTCCCGTCGAGTACGCGGTGCGTTTGGAAAAATAGATTGGGTTCGCCACCTCGGCACTCTTGTCGGACTCGCCGCGAAGGCGCGCAATCTCCTGCGCGTGATTGCGGAAATTATAACCGATGCAGATCATGTCGCGGCGGAAATACGGGATTGGTGCCAGAAGCTTGACCATAGAAAGCTCGATCCCCTGCCGCGCCGGATCCTGCGTTGCCTGATGCAGCAGCTGCATCTGCTCGTGTGAAGCGGTCTCAATGAGCGAAAGAACGCTCTCAAACGGAAGGCCAAGGCTCTCCAGCGGCAGAACGCCGGTTCCGGCTCGATCCAGAACGCCGGGCTGCTCCCGTCCGTCCTGTAAAAATGTAAGAAGCTTCATTCTCTACTCCTCCTGCGGCCGACGCCGCATCCTAAAAAAGCAGACCTGCCGCGCTTTTGCGGCAGGTCCGCCGTTTTATTGGCGATGATCCTTCAGCGCATCCCTTTGGCGCGATCCGCCTCCAGCGTGCGTGCGATCTCTGCGACCGCCTCGTCCGAAAGATAGCAGAACGGTGCACGGCAGGGGCCGACGGGATTGCCGTTCAGATTCGTAGCCTTCTTTGTAACGGTGTTGGGGTTGCCGAACTTGAAACAGGCACGGATGTTCGCGATGCTGTTTTGCGCTTCCTCAGCGCCCGCGATATCGCCCGCCAAGAAGCGGCGGTAGATGGAGACCATAGTCTCGGGGTAGATGTTTGCAACTGCGGTGATGCCGCCCGCTCCGCCTTCTTTCAGAGCCGGAAGGATCAGGGAGTCGTTTCCGGACAGGACGCTGAAATCCATGCCCTTCGTGGCTTCGATGTAGCCCTTGAGGTTATCCCAGTTGCCGGAGCTGTCCTTGATGCCCGCGATGTTCGGGATCTTCGCAAGCTCTGCCGCCGTGTCCGGGTCTATGTTGTTGCCGGTTCGCGCAGGCATGTTGTACATGACAATGGGAAGGTCGACGGCCTCGGCGATCGCCTTGTAGTGTTCAAAGATCTCCTTCTGGGAAATGGCGGCAAAATAGGGGCTGATGATGGAAAGCACGTCAGCGCCGAGTTCCTTTGCCTTGAGAGACAGTGCGATGGTCGCTTTCGTGCCAGGGCAGCCGGTACCAGCGTAGCCGTCGATCTCCTGCACCTTGCTCCAGTTTTCCTCCATCGCCAGCGTGAGAAACTGTGAGGCGTTGAACTTTGTCGGATGTGCCGCATAATCGCCGTATTCCAAAAGCGTTTTCGTATCCGGAAAATCCTTCGTCAGCTTTTCGATGAGCTGCGCCTGCCGTTTCGTCGGCGGGCGGTCGTCCGGCAAAATTTCTACCCGTTCGCGTGTCGCGATGTAGCGCAGATACCCTCCCGCCTGTTTTGCGCCGCCGCCCTTGAAATACGGACTTTTGACGATCAATCTGGCCATTCGTTAAACGGCTCCTGTGCGCGGAGCTTCTGCTCCAGCCGGAGCTGCCCATTGGTGCGCTTCACGTCATTGACGCTCTTTGCCCGCTGCTTCCGCAGCACCGATTCGTCCAGATTTACGCACTCCGCCAAAAGGCTCAGCCCCATGTCGAGTTCCACAGCCTGCTTGAACAGCAGCGATGAGAGCCGCTGCTCCAAAAGCTGCAATCTTCCGTCAATGGCCGACTGAACTGCCCGCGGGAGCATCGAACTTGTTCCCGACGCCAGATGATCCGCGTAATAATTCACGGCGCGTTCCAGAAATTC
>CAKASQ030000061.1 GCA_916988195.3 Oscillospiraceae bacterium | reverse complement strand
GGTACCTGACAACCGGCAGCTATCCATGTTAGCGGAATGGGTCACCTTATTTTGTCCTTGACTTGGGGAGCAATTTATTCGCCGTGTGGGTCACGGTGTGGGTCAGGCGGTTTTGACACCTGAAAATTCGAACAAATAAAAGAGAAAACCAGCGGAAATCTTACGATTTTCGCTGGTTTCTGGAGCTAGTGGCCGGACTTGAACCGGCGACCTGCTGATTACGAATCAGCTGCTCTACCGACTGAGCCACACTAGCATTGCAGATTGGAGATTTGCATCTCTCAAATTTGCTTGGATATCATAACATATGAACGTACTTTCGTCAAGCCCTAATTTCGCTTTTCGGAAAAAAAGCGCATATTGTTCGGTTCAGCCCCGCCGGAGGGCATCCGGCGGGGCGCAGCTTATTCTCCTGTGACCGTGAACGTACCGGTCTCATCCGCCGCAGCGTACAGCGTATGAAGCGGGGCCACAAAGCTCTCGATGATTTTCTGGGCAATCTGGTCTTCAAGCTCTTTTTGAATCGTACGGCGGAGATTCCGCGCGCCGTAGGTCACGGAATAGGACTTCTTGACCAGCGCATCAATGACGCTCTCGTCCCACGTAAAGTCGATCCCGCGCTCCGAAAGCGCCTGCCGGAGATCCGTGAGCATAATGCCCGCAATCGCGCGGAAGTTTTCTTCCGTGAGCTTATTGAACGAGATGACCTCGTCCACACGGTTGATGAACTCCGGCCGGAGGAACTCGGAGAGCGCCTTGACGGCCTTTTCCTGCGTCTGCTCCGATAAGCTCTTGCCGAAGCCGACCGAGCCGTCCTTGCGGTCAGAGCCGGCGTTGGAGGTCATGATGATGATCGTGTTTTCAAAGTTCACAACTCTCCCCTGCGCGTCCGTGATCCGCCCGTCGTCGAGGATCTGAAGCAGGATATTCAGAACGTCCGGGTGCGCCTTCTCGAGCTCGTCAAAGAGAATGACAGAATACGGCCGGCGGCGGATTTTCTCCGTCAGCTGCCCCGCCTCGTCATAGCCGACATAGCCGGGAGGCGAACCGATGAGCTTTGAAACGCTGTGCTTTTCCATGTACTCGGACATGTCGAGCCGGATAAGAGACTCCACGGACTCGAACATCTCATTCGCCAAGCACTTGACAAGCTCTGTCTTGCCAACGCCCGTCGAGCCGACGAAGATGAACGACACGGGGCGCTTCTTGGGCGAAATGCCGACACGGTTTCTCCGGATAGCCGCCGTAACGGCGCGGATGGCCTCGTCCTGCCCCACAATGTGTTCTTTAAGGCGCGTGTCGAGATTTTCCAGCTGCTCATACTCCTGCGCGCGGATTTTGCTCGCCGGGATTTTCGTCCAGAGCTCGATAATACGCGCAAGGTTTTCCATCGTCAGAACCGGCTTCGGCTCTTCCTCCAGCACGGCGATTTCCTTCTCGAGCTGCAATTTGCGGCTGCGAAGCTCCGCCATGCGGGCAAAGTCCGCGTCCGCCTTATCCGGCTGGTCCATAAGCGCGCCGAGCTCGAGTTCAATATCGGCCTGATCTTTTTTGAGGGCTTCGAGCTTGCCGATGGACTTGTTTTTGAGGTTCACGTCCGAGCAGGCTTCGTCCAAAAGGTCGATGGCCTTGTCGGGAAGGAAACGGTCGGTGATATACCGCTCGGAGAGAATGACGGTCTGCCGCGCAATCTCGGGCGGGATCTCCACGCCGTGGAATTCTTCGTAGTAGTGCGAAATGCCGCGCAGAATCGCGATGGACTCCTCGATCGTCGGTTCATTGACCGTCACGGGCTGGAAGCGGCGCTCGAGCGCAGAGTCCTTTTCGATATACTTGCGGTACTCGTCGAACGTTGTCGCGCCGATGACCTGAATCTCGCCGCGCGAGAGGGCAGGCTTTAAGATATTCGCCGCGTTCATCGAGCCTTCTGCGTCGCCCGCGCCAACTAAGTTGTGCACCTCGTCGATGACAAGGATGATATTGCCGAGCTTTTTGACCTCGTCGATGAGGCTCTTCATGCGGCTTTCAAACTGGCCCCGGAACTGCGTGCCCGCGACGAGCGCAGTCAGGTCCATCAAATAGACCTCCTTGCCTTGCAGCTTGTAAGGTACTTCTTTGTCGACGATCCGCTGCGCAAGGCCCTCGGCGATCGCCGTTTTGCCGACGCCTGGCTCACCGATCAAACACGGGTTATTCTTCTGCCGCCGGTTTAAAATCTGCACCACGCGCTCGGTTTCCACGTCGCGGCCGACAATGCGGTCGAGCTTCCCGTCGCGCGCCTTCTGCGTGAGGTTCTGACAGTAGGTATCGAGAAATTTGCGTTTTTTATTCTTCTGTCCGTTCGGCTTATCGCCGCGCGGGGGATTTTGCCGGGGCTCCTCCTTCTGCGGGCTCAATGCTTCCCCGGGGTTGTTGTTTCCGGCGTTTCCGAAGAGCTTATTGAGGAACGGGAACGTCGCGGTCTGCGAGGCGTTTTCGTCATCCTCATCCTCCTCCGGCTCGTCGTCCCGGTTCTGCGCGCCGGAAATGAGTCCTTCGAGGCCGTTCATCGTGTCGAGCATTTCACCGTTGAGGTTGTCGAGGTCCTCGTCAGAAAGGCCCATGCGGCTGATCATGTCGTCGACGGGCTTGATGCCAAGCTCGCGCGCACATTTGAGGCAGTAGCCCTCATTGTTGGTCTGGCCGTTTTCAATCTTTGTGATGAACACGACCGCCAGATTCTTTTTGCATTTGGAACATAAGGTTGGTTTCATGATATACGTTCTCCTACTCAGATAGGATCAATTTTTAAGAAGTATAGCACGGAATTGTGAACAATTCCAACGCCAATATATGACGGAACTGAAAATTCAAGGCAGTATGATCTCGCCGCGTCCGCCGCCGAGCAGAACTGCCGAGCCGTCGGCGCGCATGATGACATTTGTCGCGCTCGTCGTGTTCGCCTGCTCAAAATAGGGCGTCATTGTTCTGGTGTAGATGGTGAGCTTTTCCGCCGTCAGAACGGCAAGGTACTCCCCTGCCGCCGAAAAATCGAGGATCTGCACGTCGAGTTCGGCACTTCCAAGCTCCGTCCCCGTTTTGTCAACGGTAACAACCGAACAGTGGTTGCCTGCCTTATACATATTCACGATCAAAGAGAGAAATCCGTCGCCGCCAAAATCAAAGTCCTTGAGATATGCACCGTTGTACGTGTAGTCCGCCAGAAGGCTTCCGCTCACGTCGAGCCACTTCGCGCCGGACTCCCCCACGGCGCAGATGGTATTTGCGTCCAGAAATGTCAGATCGTAAATAAGGTTGCCACCAAGCGCGGCCGTAATACCGGAATCTTCCTTCGCAGTCTGGAAAATGTGGAGGCTTGATGCGTAAATGCCATCCCGCTGGCCAAGTGACACACTGGCCAGATACTTTCCTCCTGCCGAGACCGCGCAGACGGGCATGAACTGACTGGCAGATAACCAGCGGTAGATCCGGTTCTGATTGCTGTCGTAGACGTATAGAACCGTCTTATAGCCGGACTCCGACGTCGCGTAGCAGAGGCTGCCGTCCGCGGCCATATCCGCATCGAAAATCGGTCTCTGGGTCGTAAGGCTCAGAGCCGTCTCTCCCGACTGCCGCACAGCAAGAAGGTTCGTTCCGCCCACGTCGAAGGCCAGCGTGAGCTTGCCTCCTGTGCGGATAGCGGGGGTATCCAGTTTTGCCTGCACAACGGCAAGCTCATCTCCGTTCGCGTCATAAAGACTGAGCCCGGAGACAGACGCCACGGCAAGGCCTCCCTGCAAGTCGGCATACTGGTTCGCGTTATGGGAATCAAACGTGAAGCTACCTCCCGCGGAGTCTGTTTTGACGTTCAGGTAGCGCACAAAGCGCTTCGCCGCATCTAAATTCAAAGAATCGCGGAACACGTAAAGCGTCACCGCGCCGCCCACCAGAACGAGCGCCAGCACGAACAGCACGATCCGCCGCGCGATGCTTTTCCCGGGATGGGGATCAAATTTTGAAACGTTATCCGACATGGAACACTGCCTCTCCGTCGTCATACCAGAGCTGGGTCATGTAGAGCCCGCCGGGCGGAACCGTGGGACCGGCAGCCTTGCGGTCGCCGTTTGCCAGGATATTGGCCACTTCCTCGGGCGGGAACTTCCCCTCTGCGGCGTACACAACCGTCCCCGCCATCGCGCGCGCCATGTTATATAAAAACCCGTTGGCGCAGACGCGAAGGGAAATGAGATCGCCGTCCCGTTCGACCTCGTAGTGATAGACCGTGCGCACCGTGGACTTCACTTCCGTTCCGACCGAGCGGACGGCGGCAAAATCGTGTGTGCCGACAAACTGCTGCGCCGCGCGCTGCATGACCGCCTCGTCGAGGTGTTTGGGATAGAACCAGGCACGGTTGACATAAAACGGATCCTTGATCGGGGAATTGTAAATGAGATAGGTGTATTCCTTCTTGACGCATGAGCCGATGGCATTGAAGCCGTCGTGCAGCTCCATCGCACCGGTGACGACGATGTCTCCGGGCAGGTGCGTGTTGAAGGCGTAGGGAATCCGGTCCACGGGAATTCTCGCATCGGTGCGGAAATTTGCTACGTAGACCTTCGCGTGAACGCCCGCGTCCGTCCGGCCGCAGCCGGTAATATGCACCTTGTGGCCCACGACCATGGCGGCAGCTTTCTCGAGCGTCTGGCCGACCGTGATATCATTTTTCTGCACCTGCCAGCCGTGATAGGCCGTACCGAGGTAGCGGAGCGTCAGGGCAATGTTTCTCATAGCGTTCTCCCGTGTGATAAATTATAAGCCAAAGCGCCGCAGCACAATCACGCCCGCGAGCATCAGCGCGCCAAGGCAATAGGCCGTATAGTCGCGCCCCGCATAATGGAGCGCGTGGAGCTTGGTGCGGCCCTCTCCCCCGTGGTAGCAGCGGCACTCCATCGCGGTGGCCAGCTCGTCTGCCCGGCGGAAGGCCGAGATGAAAAGCGGCACCAGGATCGGAATGAGCGCCTTTGCGCGCGCGAGGATGTTTCCGGACTCAAAGTCTGCGCCTCTTGCTTTCTGGGCGGACATGATCTTATCGGTTTCTTCAATGAGCGTGGGGATAAAGCGAAGCGCGATGCACATCATCATCGCAAGCTCATGCACCGGCGCGCCGATTTTTTTGAGAGGACTCAGCAAGCTCTCCAGACCGTCTGTCAGCGCGATCGGGCTCGTGGTGTAGGTGAGCATGAACGTCCCCGCCACCAAAAGCGTGATGCGGAGCACCATGAAAACCGCGTTTTCGATGCCCTGTTTTGTGATCTTGAAAATCCAGAACTGCACGAGCGGTTCGCCCTGCCCGTAAAAGAGGTTCAAAACCGCCGTCAGGATGATGATCAGCATCAATGGCTTGAGGCCCTTTAAAATCACTTTCAAGTGGATTTTGGAAATCCAGACGACAGCAAGCAGGCACCCCGCCACAAGCGCGTACCCCGCCGCGCCCTTCGCGAGAAACAGCGCCACGATGTACACGATGACGAGCACAAGCTTTGTTCTGGGGTCCATCTTGTGAACAGCGGTCTCGCCCGGGAAATACTGGCCGAGCGTCACATCCTTCAGCATGCGGCCTTCCCCCCTTTCAGAAGCGGCAGGAGAAGCTTTTCCGCCTGCTCCACCGTAAAGGCGGAGGCCGGAACATCCACGCCGAGCTCGCGGAGCTTTAAAAGCACCTGCGTCACCTTCGGCACGGCAAGTCCCATCTGCACGAGCTCCTCCGGTTTCGCGAACACCTCCGCAGGCGTTGCATCCATGACGAGGTGCGAGTCGTTCATGACAAGAAGCCTGTCGACATTGGAGGCGATCTCCTCCATCGAATGGCTCACCATGATGACTGACGCGCCCTGCGCCGCCTGATAGGCCCGGATATTTTCCAGAATGCTCTCGCGGCCGACGGGGTCCAGTCCCGCCGTGGGCTCATCGAGGATCAGAACGTCCGGCTCCATCGCAATCACGCCCGCAATCGCGGCTCTGCGCTTCTGCCCGCCAGAGAGGTCAAAGGGCGATTTTTCGAGTTCCTTCTCCGTAATGCCGACAAAGCCCGCCGCCCGCAAAACGCGCGCGCGAACCTCGTCTTCAGACAAGCCCATGTTCTTGGGGCCGAAGGCGATGTCCTGAAAGACCGTCTCTTCAAAAAGCTGATACTCCGGGTACTGGAACACCAGTCCCACATGAAAACGCAGACGGCGCGTCAGCTTCGCGTCCGACCACACGTCCTGCCCCTCAAACAACACCTGCCCGTTTGACGGCCTCAAGAGGCCGTTCATATGTTGGATGAGCGTCGATTTTCCAGAGCCCGTGTGGCCGATCAGGCCGACAAACTCGCCCCGCCCGACCGTCAGGCTCACATTGTCCAGCGCCACATGCTCAAACGGCGTATCCGCGCCGTAGACATGCGACACATTTCGAATTTCTAATACAGGCTCCAACCGTTTTTCCTCCGAAATCAGGCTTTCGCCTGCGAAATTTGCCGAAACAGCGCCTGCGCGCAGTCGTCCACGCTCAGAGCGTCCAGCGGAAGCGCGCAGCCGTCGTCATCGAGCGCTTTCAGCAAAAGCGTCGTCTGCGGCGCGGTCAGTCCGACGCTTTGCAGAAGGTCGATCTTCGTAAAAACGTCCTTCGGCGCGCCGTCGGCGATGATTTTCCCGTCATCCATCGCAATCACGCGGTCGGCGCAGATGGCCTCGTCCATGTGGTGCGTGATTAAAATGGCCGTGATATTCTGCTCACGGCTGAGCTTTTCGACGATCGAGACAACCTCCTGCCGTCCCTGCGGGTCCAGCATCGCGGTCGGCTCGTCGAGCACGATGGTCTTGGGCCGCATCGCGAGCACACCCGCAATCGCAACGCGCTGCTTCTGGCCGCCCGAAAGAAGGTGCGGCGCATGCTTTTTATAGGCCGCCATGCCGACAGCCTCCAACGCCTCGTCCACGCGCCTGCGGATTTCCTCCGACGGAACGCCGAGGTTCTCCGGCGCGAAGGCCACGTCCTCTTCTACGACATTTGAGACGATCTGGTTATCCGGGTTCTGGAACACCATGCCCACCTGCTGGCGGATGGCAAGAAGGTTTTCCTCCTGCTTTGTGTCAAGTCCGTAAACCGTCACCGTGCCGCCCTCGGGCAGCAAAATCGCGTTCAGATGCTTGGCAAGCGTCGATTTGCCGCAGCCGTTGTGCCCCAATACGGCGACGAAGCTTCCCTGCTCAATATCGAGGCTCAAGTCCTGAAAGACCACGTGTTCGGTTGCTGTGTCGTCCGGGTAGGAATACGCGAGGTGCCGGATCTCAATTGCGTTTTCCATGCTCAGTCCCTCGTCCACCGGCCGGTGCTGCCGCACGGAAGGGCCAGGCCTGTATTTGTCACCGGGAGGCCCAGCTCGTCGCAGCGCGTTTTGCCGCCATATTTTTTGGATACCAGCGTATCTAAAATGTAGCCCAACACCGAGGGAGCGAGCCCCGTGGTGTAGGAATTGATGATCACAAAGAGCGGATCGTCGCTCAGGACCTTACTCACAAGCTCCACGAAGGGGTAGAGGTTGTCTTCGAGCTTCCAGATTTCGCCCGAAGGTCCCCGCCCGTAGCTCGGCGGATCCATGATGATCGCGTCGTAGCGCCGGCCGCGCCGGATCTCGCGCTCGACAAATTTGCCGCAGTCATCCACAATCCAGCGGATCGGCTTTTCCTCCAGCCCGGAGGACCTTGCGTTTTCCTTCGCCCACGCGACCATGCCCTTCGCCGCGTCCACATGGCAGACGCTCGCACCCGCCGCCGCGCAGGCAATCGTCGCGCCGCCCGTGTAGGCAAAGAGATTCAGAACGCTGATGGGTCTTCCTGCGCCTCTGATTTTCTCCATTGCAAAGTCCCAGTTGGCGGCCTGCTCCGGGAACACGCCCGTGTGCTTGAAGTTCATGGGCTTTACGTTGAACGTGAGCTCCTTATATCGCACCTGCCACTGCTCAGGAAGATGCAGGTTTGACCATTTTCCGCCGCCAGTATTGGATCGGCTGTATTTTGCGTCGTATTTGCGCCACAAGGGGTGATTTTTAGGCGTACTCCAAATCACCTGCGGGTCTGGGCGCACGAGGATATACTTTCCCCATCGCTCAAGCTTTTCCCCGCTCGAGGTATCGATGACTTCATAGTCCTTCCATTCGTCTGAAAGCCACATAGCGTTCTCCTGCTGTTGTTTAATCGTTCTGGCTGCCGCCCGTGAGGATATCGCGCACAGCGGCGGAAATGCGGCTTGCACTGTCTTCCTCTTCCTCGTCTTCCGGCGCTTCGGGCTCGGGCAGATCGTCTCTTGTGTGGATATAGCACTCAACGTTGATCGCGTCCACATCCGGGCTCAATGCCGGGTAATAGCCCGCGGGCAGAGAGTCGTTCGGCACGGCGTAGGCCTGATCCTGCACCGTAATGCCGCGCACGGGGAAGGCTCGCGAAACATCCAAAAGTCCCACGGTCTTTGTCGTGTTGCCCTCAACCTGCTTGCAGTATTCATTGACCACGTGCCCAGAAGCGCCGCAGATCTCCACTTCCTTATGGACATCGCAGTTCTGCGTCGGCACATCGTAGAGACTGAGCTCCACGGTCACAGCGCGGCTTCCTCTCGGGTCCTCGCGGCACGCATCGGTCATGAGAAGGCCGCTGTCGCGGCAGACCGTACACTCGACCACGTTTGTCGGCTTGTTAAATTCCTTATTGGGAAGGCCGTCATGCACCTGCTCCATGACCTTCTGCCAGAGGACGATGGCGGGATTCGTCGACGAATCCGTCAACACGACCTCCTCGGGGTCATCGTAGCCGCACCAGACGACGCCGGTATAATAGGGCGTATAGCCCGCGAACCAGCGGTCAAAGTCACTCGTCGTGGTGCCGGTCTTGCCCGCGACGGTCATATTCGCGATTTGCGCCGCCGTGCCGGTTCCGGATTCGACGGTGTTCTCCAGCATATAGGTAATATACCAGGCCGTCATGTCCTTCATCGCAACGTGCGACTGCTGCGTATTATCGAGCACGACCTTACCGTCGGAGTCTACAACCTTCGTATACGTCCGCGCCTCACGGTACACGCCTTCGTTCGCAAACGTCGCGTAAGCCTGCGCCATCGCCTTAACGGTCACGCCCCGGGTCAATCCGCCCATCGCAAGAGGCGCCAGGTCAACGTCCGAGAACGTGTCTCCCGCCGCGTTCACATAGGACGATACAAGCGTGCTGAGTCCCATTTTTTCCTTCGCGAACTCGAAGCTGTATTCCGGCGTCATCTGCGCGACGAGCTTGACGGGGATCGTGTTGATGGAAAGACCCACTGCCTCGTTGATGTTCATGAGGCCCCTGTAAATCGAGTCGGAGTTTTTCGGCCAGTGCCGCGCGTCGGTAAACGAATACGGCGTATCGTCCATGACCGTCGCGGGCGTGATGAGCCCGAGCTCCAGCGCGGGCGCGTAAACGGAGACAGGCTTGATCGTCGAGCCCGGGGACAGATAGCTCTGCGTCGCGCGGTTCAGGATCAGGCTTCCCTGCTTTTCGCCCACGCCGCCGGCCACGGCCACAACGTCTCCCGTCTTATTATCAATGATGACAATGCCGGACTGCAGCTGCTGCGAGCTTGCGGTGTTGGGGATATTATCGAGGTTCTGATAGACCTCCTCCACTGCCGCCTGCACGTCTGGGTTGAGCGTCGAATAAATCTTATAGCCGCCCGTCATGAGCATCTTGCGGACAATTGTCTGATCGTAGCCGGTCTTTTCGCTGAGGTCCCGCACGACGTCGTTGATGACCTGATCTTCAAAGTAGGAATAGTAGTCCTCATCGCCGGACGCTTCGCCGCTGGCATTATGGAGCACCAGCTCCTCCGCCACGGCCGTATCGTGCTGCTCCTGCGTGATATACTTCTGCTCGAGCATCTGGTCGAGAATAATGACCTGCCGCTCCTTGTTCTTGTCGGCATTGATATACGGGTCGTAGATCGAGGGGTTATTTGTGATGCCGATGAGCGCGGCGCACTCGGCAAGGTCGAGCTCGCTGACGCTCTTGCCAAAATAGACCTGCGACGCAGACTCCACGCCCTCGCAGTTTTCGCCGAGCGCGATGACGTTGAGATAGAGCTCCATGATCTGCTTTTTCGTGTACTTCTTCTCAAGTTCCAAAGCGCTGAAAATTTCAACAAGCTTGCGGCGCACCGTGACCTCGTCGCGGCCCGTGATATTTTTGACGAGCTGCTGCGTGATCGTCGAACCGCCCGCTTCTCCTCTTCCGAGGAACATTTTGACGCAGGCCTTTAAGGTTGTCACCCAGTCGACGCCCTGATGGTCTTCAAAGCGCTTGTCCTCGATGGCGATGCAGGCGTGAATGAGGTTCTTGGGGATATCCTCATATTTGACCCACGTGCGGTTCGCGCCGCCGTAGAGCTTGCGCAGAACGACGTCCTGTCCGGTCTTCGGGTCTTCATAATAGATGACGGAGGTTTGATCGAGCGTAAAGCCGTCGATCGAGTCGACCTGTGCGGAGAGATTGTTTTTGACGTACAGGGCAAACAGACACGCAAAAATCAGCGTCGTCAGAAACAGCACCAGTACCATCGTGCCGAATACCTTTCCGAAGCCTTTCAAAATCCGCCGTGCCGCAGAGCCGGAGGGCTGTGTATTTTTATCTGCTCGCATGTTGTTCCTCCATTTTATCGCAAAAACGCGCCCGCATTTTCCTACAAAAAGCAGGCACAATATACCATTTTATTTTTCATCGTTACATTATATCATACGTGTCAATTAGTTTGGAAACAAAATATGAATATATGTGGGGACGCTCGTAAAAAGCTAGCTCTTTTTTACGAGAAGGGGCTGCGCCTCGACTGCGGGCGCGAAACTCTGCGGGGCTTTGGCTCGACGGAAGATTCGTTTTTTGTATGCTAACGCTTGAAGAAGGGAAACGTATGAAATAAGGAGGCGATTTGGATGAGGCGGAATGTGGCTGTTTGTGCGATTTTGCTTGCGATGGGGCTTGGTGCCAGGACCTATTTTCTGACGGTGAAGGACGGCAGGATCTGCTACCGGGAGGTACCGGGTTCTGCACTCGTTGACACGGGCCGGAGCGTATCCATGCTGCCGCGTGCGGAGGACCGGGCGCTTTTATCGCAGGGCGTGTATGTCGCGGGACGGGCGGCACTGACACGGGCTCTGGAAGATTTTTGTTCCTGAATCGCAAACCGGCAGAATTTCCTCTTGATTTTGTATGCGCAAGACGTTAAAATAGGTGCAAGAACAAATCCTGCGGAGGACGCAACAATGAACGAAGAATACGGAAGCGATTTTATCTCCATCACCGACGAAGACGGCAAGGAGTATGAGCTGGAGGTTCTAGCGGAGCTGGAATACGAAGGCAGCAAATATCTGGCCCTCGTTCCCGCCGAGGATAACGGCGAGGAAGACTTGGAGGTCAGCATTCTCAAGGCCGTGGACGAAAACGGCGAGGAGATTCTGGTCACCATCGACGACGATGATGAGCTCGAGGCCGTGTACGGCGCGCTGATGGACCTCATCTACGAGGATGAGGACACGGAAGAGGCCGACGAGAACTGAGCGCGGCAAAAGAATATGTCATGTTTCCCTGCGGGGTGCGTGACGGCTCCACTTAAACCCACATTATATTCAGGGGATGCCGGAAAACTTCCGGTGTCGATTGCAGGCCTCCCGCCCACGGCTCTGACCGGTGGTGGACGTTGGAAGCAGAGAAGCATCGGAGAGGCAACCCACCTGCCCTTTCGTGCAGGTTATAATTGGAGTCGCACGGCCTTCGCGGGGATTCGCTTTGCGTGCGGACTTTGCCGCGCGTTTTTTTGAACAGGAACAAAGATCGGGGTAAGGTGCAGCGCCTTACCCCGTTGCTTTATACTTTGAGAAGGTCATCGCTTCCCGGTCTTCTCGAGAAGCGTCTCATAAATTGCCTGCGTCTTTGCTTCGTCGTCCATGCCGATGACAAGCGTTTTCCCGCCGGAGGTCAGGACGATATACTCCTTCGCGTTCGTGTAGGCATACAGCGTGTAATTGCCGAATTCGCCGTTTCGGAACGCGCCCATCGAGAGCTTCGGAGAACCAAAGCCGTTCGTCCGCACGCCGGGGTCAAAATCGCCGCGATACTCGACCGTATCGATTTTGGAATACTCAACGCGCAGATCCGACCAATAGCTTGCCTTGATCGTCAGCGCATCTTCGCCGCAATTTATCTCCATGCTGCCGGTAAAAAGCAGCAGCGCAGCGCCAAGCAGAACGATCGGAACGGTGACGGCGGTGATTTTCGATGCGATTTTTTCCGTGCGGCTTTTCGGTGCTGTGTCATATATAACGCCCGCTTTCCGGTCCTGCCGGAAAATCGCGTAAGAATACGCGATCGGTGCAAGGCCCAATGCGGCCACGACGCACACCATCACCCAGACCATCGCCTGAAGCGGCAAAAGCGCGGACATAAGAAGAAGCAGCCCTCCGCAGACCCAGACCTTTCCGGCAAAGCGGTGCGTCCGGTTCCAGTTTTCCTCGTTTCCAAGCGTCCACGAAACCTTGATGCCAAGCGTCCGGTTTCTCCTGAGCTTTGGAAAATAATTGCCGACCCACAAAAACAGCACGCCAAGCAGCACCGGCACGAGCATCGCAGGCTCCGGCTCTTTTCCCCAAGCCGCCCGATACAAAATTCCGTTCGTCACAAGCGAGCACGCAGGCAAGATCCAGAACATCATCTCCAGAGCCTTCCGGCTCTGCCGCCGCTTTTCCTGATCGCGAAGGGTCAGCCACAGGCAAAACAGATGCACCAGCAAATACAGAAGCGGCAGGCCAAAGACAGCCCGCACCTTTCCGGCGGTTCCATCTGTGATTGCATCCGCGCCCCAGTGCACCGCCATCGTATCCGGAAGGTGGTTCCACATGATAATCCCGTACAAGGCCGGAAGCAGGATCACAGCCGACGAGAGAAGAATTTTCCGCTTATTTTGTCTGATCATCGTTGCAGTCTCCTTTCAAATCCGCAAGCCAGAGCATCGTTTCCTCCAACACAGAGGTATTGATCTCATAGAAAATGAATTTTCCCTCCCGGGTATCACGAATCAGGTCGGCTTCTTTTAAAACTGACAAATGCCTCGAAATCGCGGGCGCGGATACGGAAAAGTGCGCCGTGATCTCCCCTGCCGGCATGCGCCCTTTTTTGAGCAGGTTCAGGATCTCCCGGCGAATGGGGTCCGAGAGCGCCTTTAATGTCTGCTGCAATCCCATAGCTCACGCTCTTTTAACATTTAACTTAATCGTTAATTATATAATACACAGTGCATGCGGATTTGTCAACAGCCGCGCGCGTTCCTCCGGTTTTCCCGTCCAGTACAGTCCATTTCCGAAAAAATTATGAATTCCGAAAGAAAGGCTTGCATGTACGCGGCTTTTTCTGTATAATACGTGGAGTGTCGCCTGCGGGCGAAGCAAGAATACACGAGAGGAATGATCCTGAAATGAGCGCATCGCGCGAAAAGAACAAGCGCAAGGAGCAGATCGCTTCCGGCGAAACCCCCGCCGCACCCGAGAAAAAGGGTATGAGCAAGGGCCTGAAATGGACCATCGGCATCATCTGCCTTGTATTGGTAATTGCCATCGTCACGTTTTTCTCCATGCTGACCAGCGGCTATCTGGCCCGTCACTCGACCGCGGCGACTGTCGGCGGCCACAAGCTGACCCCCGCCATGGTGAACTATTTCTATAAGGAAGCCTACAACTCCATGAGCAGCCAGTACGGCGACATGATGAGCTACCTCATCGACACCAACACGCCGCTCAATGAGCAGTACTACGACGAAGAAAACGGCGTCACCTGGGCCGATACCTTCACGGAGCAGGGTCTGCAGAGCGCGGCGCGCCTGTTTGCCATCTACGACGAGGCAGTCGCCAACGGCGCGACCCTTACCGAGGACGATCAGGCGAACATCGACGCGACCGTCATGAATCTCACCACCTACGCCTCCCTCTATGGCTACTCCAACGTCAACGGCTACATCGCCGCCATGTACGGCGCGGGCTGCAACGAGAAGAACTTCCGTGAGTTCCTCGCCATCGAAATGCTCGCCACCCGTTACTCCGAGGACGTGGAAGCCGAGCCCACCTATACCGACGACGAGCTCGTAAGCGAATACGAAGCTGACCCCGACACCTATGACACCGTTGACTACCGCGTGTTCAACGTGACCGACAGCCTGTTCGACGAGACCGACGAGGAGAAACTCGCCGAGCTCAAGAAGACCGCTGCCGACGAGATGCTGGCCGCGGCTGAAAAGGGCGACGAGGCCTTCATTTCCGCAGCCTACGAGCATGCCTCCGAGGACACCAAGGACAGCTACACCGACGAGAGCTACACCCTGCGTACCGGCGTCCATCACAGCGAGTCCGAGCTTTCCGACTGGCTCTTTGACGCCAGCCGCAAGACCGGCGACGCTACCTGCATCGAGTCTGACGGCACGTACTACATCGCGATCTTCGAGTCCCGCGACACCCATGACTACGCGCTGCCGAATGTCCGCCACATCCTGATCTCCGTCACCGATACGACGGACGAAGACGCTATGGCGGAGGCCAAGGCCAAGGCGGAAGAGTTGCTTGCCCAGTATGAAGCCGGCGAACACACCGAAGACGCGTTTGCCGCCATCGGCGACGCTGCCCGTGACGACGGCACTGCTGCCGAATCTGCCCGCTATGAGGACATCACGCCGGGTCAGATGGTCGAGGATTTTGAAAACTGGTGCTTTGAGGACCACGAGGTCGGCGATACTGGCATCGTGGAGAGCTCCTACGGCTATCATGTCATGTACTTCTCCGGCTACGGCACGAACTACCGCATGAAGCTCGTGGAGGACCAGCTCCGCAGCGACGCGTATGACGCATGGTTCGCTTCCGTCACCGAGGGTGCAACGGACAACATCCAGACAAATGCGTTTGGTATGCGCTTTACCACCAAGTAACTTCAAAAAACGAAAAGGGGCTGCCTTGCGGCAGCTCCTTTTTTGGGAGACAGTTATGCAGGAAACACAATTTGACCGGGAACGGATGCTTCTGGGAGACGAAGCAATCGATCTTCTGAAAGAATGCCATGTCGCCATCTTCGGTGTCGGCGGCGTGGGGAGCTTTGCGGCGGAGGCTCTGGCGCGCGCGGGCGTGGGCGCGATCACGCTCGTTGACCACGATACCGTGTCCCTTACGAACCTCAACCGGCAGCTCGTCGCGCTCCATTCCACGATCGGTAAAGCAAAAACCGACGTGATGGCAGCCCGCATCCGGGACATCAACCCCGACTGCCGCGTCGCGGTGCTTCCCGTCTTCTATGAACCCGAGACCCGGGAGGCGTTCTTTTCCCTCGGTTTTGACTACATTGCCGACTGCATCGACTCCACGCGCAGTAAGCTGGACCTCATCGAGACGGCCATCACGCGGGGCGTTCCGATCATCAGCTCAATGGGAACCGGAAACCGGCTTGACCCTTCGAAATTCAGGATTACCGACCTGAGCAAAACCTCCGGCTGCCCGCTGGCCAAGGTCATGCGGCGAGAGCTCCGGGCGCGCGGGATCAAGCACCACACGGTCCTTGCCAGCGAAGAGCTGCCGCTTACGCCGAGGAAGTTTCCCGGGCAGGAATCGGAAGGGCGCACGCCGCCGGGCTCTGTGTCGTGGGTCCCGCCGTGCGCGGGCATGATGATCGCAGGCTATATCGTGCAGCAGCTTCTCGCGCAGAAATCGCCGGAGCATGCACCTGTATAAAAACAGCCTCCCCTGCCGACACTAACCGTGTTCTGACAGAGGAGGATTTTTATGAACGCTGCGCAGCCCGCCATCTGGAAATGTCTGCTGACCGGAGGCCTCGCCGGATTTGTCAACGGCTTTTTCGGCGCCGGGGGCGGCATGATCGTCGTGCCGCTTCTGATCCTGCTTGTGAAGCTTGCGGACAAAAACGCATTTTCGTCGGCCATCAGCATCATTCTGCCGCTGACGATCGTCTCGCTCGTGATCTATGCGAAAAACGGCGCACTGGACTTGAAAGCCGCGCTTCCCTACCTTCTCGGCGGCGCAGGCGGCGGAATCCTCGCCGGGCTCTGGTTCAAGAAGGTCTCGGCGCGATTTTTACACATTGCGCTGGGGCTCCTGATTCTTTTTGGCGGCGCGAGGCTCATCTTATGTTAACCTTTCTGATTGCCGTTCTGGCAGGACTTCTCTGCGGCGTGCTCTCGGGGTTCGGGATCGGCGGCGGTTCGCTTCTCATGGTCTGGCTGACCGCCGCACAGTCCATGGAGCAGCGCACGGCACAAGGCGTGAACCTTTTGTATTTCCTTCCGACTGCCGTCTGTTCCCTCTTTTTCCACGTCAAAAACAAGCAGATCATCTGGCGCGCCGTTCTTCCGGCGGCTCTGGCTGGCTGCCTCACCGCGATTCCCGGGGCGCTGCTGGCGTCAACGCTCGATACCGGGCTTCTTCGCAAGCTCTTCGGCGGCTTTCTCGTCCTCGTGGGAATCAGCGAAGTGTTTTTCAAGGGCAAAAAATCCGGCAGTTCAGGCTGAACCGCCGGATTTTTGATACCGTATCAAACGATCATCATAACCACCGCAACGATCAGCAGCACAACGCCAACTGTGCGGCTCCAGCCGAGAGCCGCCTCAGAGGGCTCGCCGTCCTTGACCTTCCAGCCGACGTCGAGATACCACGTCAGCTGCGGACAGGCGGTGTTGATGCCGCCGACGAACAGCAGAAACAGGATGATTCCCCAGTTCTTTGTGGATTTCTTTTCACTTTTCGCGGACGGCGACTGCTCCAGCACACGCTTGAGCGTCATGCCGTCCGGATATTTGTCGAAATCAAAATCGGGACTCGTCGAGCCGCTCGAAAACACCGCGCCGCTGGAAGTACTCCCGTTTTGCATACACCGGTACGTCTCACCGTCCGGATAGGTAAACGTCACGCTGTAGCCGCTGCCGCTGGCGTCATACCGATAGGAATACGTATTTGTGCCATCCGAAATGGTGCCCTTGTCGTTGTCGATCGGCGTGACGGTGTAGACTCTCCCATCCCATCCGATGGAATACGGCTCGATGGCGTTTTTCGTCTGCTTTTCTGCGCAGGCGCTCAGGCTCAGCACCAGCGCTGCCAGCACCGCCAATATCAGCACTGCAAACGCGATATTCCGCCGTTTTCTCATATGCGTCTCCTTTCCGGCCTCTACCGCGCAGACGCTTCAATCCGCCATGCGGTAGGATTTGTCAAAATACTCGTAGTACGGGATCAAAAATTCGTAGCCTGCTTTGACTGCGTCCAGCAAATCTCTTGAATAAGACAGCTCGTCGTATTCGCGCTCGCAGGCGATGGAGAACGAGCGGCGGTTGTACCACCCCGAGAGCGCGTCGTCCGTATGTCCCTTCGGTCTTGCGTATTCGTCGCCGCGCAGGAAAAACGTCTGCTGCCGGTCCAGTTTCCTTGCCAGCTTCTCGAGCTCCTTCGGGTGCTGGTCGGCGTATTTCCGGAACCTTACCGCCGCAGCCGGCTGACACCAGTAGCCAAAGCCATAGCTGTACCCCTCGCAGCCGACCTCGAACCAGAGGCAGGGCGCATTTTCCCGGCCCTCGAGCTCATTCTGGAACGAGAACCAGATGTGATCCTTCAAAGGCCCCCGGCCGAAAAGCCGCCTTGCGTCGCGGTAGATCTTTGAGATGTGCAGATTCAGGTGCAGCTGCGGATACCTTTCCGTCAGCCAGTCGTAGAGCTCGCCGGAGAGCTCCTTTGTCGGGATCATGATATATTCGTTAAATTGATCTTTTCTGGGGTGGAACCATTCGCGCGAATTGTTGAAGCGGATGTCCCAGAAGAAATCCACGGTCTTGTCGCTGTAGCCTGTGAACATGCAGTGTTTTACTCCTTGTGCGTGCGAAGATAATTGAGATAGCCCTCTAAAATAAGGGACGCGGCAACCGCGTCGACGGTTTTCTTGCGCTTTTTGCCGTGATAATTGTTATCAGACAAAATCTGATGGGCCTCGATCGTCGTTCTTCTCTCATCCCATAAGACGATTTTCTCGCCCAAAAGTTCCTCGAGCTTCGCGGCAAATTCCCGGTAGAGGTCCGCTCTCGGCCCCTCCGAGCCGTCCATGTTGCGGGGAAAGCCCATCACGAGGCGCTCTGCCCCGGATTTTCTGTAGGCCTCCGCCACAAGCTGGGCCGTTTTTTCTTTGTTCCAGGACTCAATGACGCTCGTCGAGCCCGTCAGCATCCCCAGCGCATCCGAGACGGCCACACCCGTGCGCGCGTCCCCCAGATCGATCGCCATTACCTTCATGTAAGCTTCCTCCGTATCGCGGTTTCATTTTTTATATTGTACCATGCTTTCCGCGCAAAGGCAATGCGGCGAATTTTTTCCGCATTTTTTCAAATTTCCGGTTGACCGGTGGCTTCATTTGTGCTATATTGTTTCTACCTGCGAAAAAAGGGACACGTATGCCGTTTTTTCAGCCGCGTTGGCGCCATCGTAGTTTCGGCGTCGCCTAAATTTACCATAGAACGCGGTCATACAGGGAGGCAAGATTTAAGGAGGTGCCGAACAATGCGCGTGAAGATCACACTCAGATGCAACGAATGCAAGCAGAGAAACTACAACACGATGAAGAACAAGAAGAACGACCCTGACCGTCTCGAAATGAAGAAGTATTGCAGATTCTGCAAGAAGCAGACTGTTCACAGCGAGACGAAGTAAGGCAATGGCAAAGACATTGCAGAAAGGGTGAAATCATGGCAGAAGCAAAAAAGGAAAACTTCTTTGTGCGTGCCGGGAAGCGAATCAGCCGTTGGTTCCGCGAAATGAAGAGCGAGCTGAAAAAGGTCGTATGGCCCACCAAGAGCCAGATGATCAACAACACGCTCATCGTTCTGGCCTGTGTGCTGGTCGTCGGCATTTTCATTTGGGTTTTTGATGCGGTCGGCGGCGTCGTCGTCAACGGTATTATTACCCTCGTCAAGGGCTGAGCGGTACCATGGCGGAAGCAGCAAAATGGTATGTTGTGCATACCTATTCCGGTTATGAAAACACCGTAAAGGCCACCATTGAAAAAACCATCGAGACCCGCCAGCTCCAGGATCTCATCCACGTCGTCTCCATCCCGATGGAGACCGTCACCGAGATCACGGATAACGGCCCCAAGACGTACGACCGCAAGGTGTTCCCCGGCTATGTGCTGGTGAAGATGATCATGTCCGATGAGGCATGGTACATCATCAAGAACGTGCGCGGCGTGACCGGCTTCGTCGGCTCGGGCACCAAGCCCACGCCGCTGACAGACGAAGAGGTGCAGCAGCTGGGTGTTGAAAAGCACGAGATCGTCGTCGCCTACAGTGAAGGCGACACCGTCAAGATTGCAGACGGCCCGCTGACGTCGTTTACCGGCGTTGTCGATATGGTGGATATCGAAAAGAACAAGGTGCGCGTGATTGTGTCCATGTTCGGACGCGAAACGCCCGTCGAACTCGAGCTTGATCAGGTCGAACTGGTCAGCGAGTAAGCCCCGGCTAGGTGCCGGAACGTGGGAGGGGTTCACCCCGCCAGAAATACGCGCGAGCGTATCACCACATTTATTCAGGAGGTGCTTATCATGGCACAGAAAGTAACAGGTTATATCAAGCTTCAGATTCCTGCCGCAAAGGCAACCGCTTCGCCCCCTGTCGGCCCGGCGCTTGGCCAGCACGGCGTTAACATTTCCCAGTTCATCAAGGAATTCAACGAGCGTACCAAGGATCAGGCCGGCTTCAAGATCCCGGTTGTCATCACCGTTTACGCCGACCGCAGCTTCACCTTCGTCACCAAGACCCCCCCGACTCCGACCCTCATTCTGAAGGCGCTCGGCATCGAGAAGGGCTCCGGTGTTCCCAACAAGGACAAGGTCGCTACCATCACCAAGGCGCAGGTCAAGGAAATTGCCGAGCGCAAGATGCCAGACCTGACCGCCAACACCATTGAAGCCGCGATGAGCCAGGTTGCAGGCACCTGCCGCAGCATGGGTATCGTTGTTGTCGACTAATTGCTTGACCCGAGGTATTCCGGCTATCGGCCGGGCCTCATAAATATGTGGGAGGATTATTCCGCATCACCACTAAGGAGGATATTACATTGTTTAAAGGTAAAAAGTACGTCGACAGCGCGAAGCTGATCGACCGCAGCGTGCAGTACGAAGTCGCTGACGCGATGGATCTGGTTGTCAAGACTGCAAAGGCCAAGTTCGACGAGACTGTCGAAGTTCATATCAAGCTCGGCGTTGACTCCCGTCACGCTGACCAGCAGGTCCGCGGCGCGATTGTTCTTCCGAACGGCACCGGCAAGACCCGTAAGGTCCTCGTGTTCGCCAAGGACGCGAAGCTCGACGAAGCCCTCGCAGCAGGCGCTGATTACGCCGGCGGCATGGAGCTCGTGGAAAAGATTCAGAAGGAAAACTGGTTCGACTTTGACGTTGTCGTCGCTACCCCCGACATGATGGGTATCGTCGGTCGTCTTGGTAAGGTTCTTGGCCCGAAGGGCCTCATGCCCTCCCCCAAGGCCGGCACCGTGACCCCCAACGTCACCGCCGCTGTCAAGGAAATCAAAGCCGGTAAGATCGAGTACCGTCTCGACAAGACCAACATCATCCACTGCCCGATCGGCAAGGCTTCGTTCGGCACCGAGAAGCTCGTTGAGAACTTCAACGCGCTCATGGGCGCTGTCATCAAGGCAAAGCCCGCCGCTGCAAAGGGCCAGTATGTCAGAAGCTGCACCGTCGCTTCCACGATGGGCCCCGGCATCAAGGTCGCAGCCACGAAGCTGTAATTTTGTCCTTGACATTCTCCATTTTTCTGCTATAATAATCTAGCTGCCAAAGACAGCAGGAGGCATCATGCCGTAATGGACAAGCGTCCATCCTGCCGAGGTTTCGCAAGAATGGTAACATTTCTGTGTCCTCATGTCTTTTGGCATGAGGACATTTTATTTCTCGGAGGTGACATTCATGCCCAACGCAAAGGTTTTAGAGACCAAGAAATCCATCGTTGATGCTCTGTCTGATAAAATTCAGAACGCTACTTCTGCTGTTTTTGTAGACTACAAGGGCATCACCGTCGCACAGGATACCGAGCTGCGTAACCAGTTCCGTGCTGCGAATGTCGAATATTCTGTCGTGAAGAACACGCTGACCCGTTTCGCCGCCAACAAGGCTGGCTACACCGAGTTCGACGAGCTTCTCAACGGCACGACGTCCATGGCGTCCACCACGGAAGACCCCATCGCTCCGGCTCGCGTCATTTGCGAATTTGCCAAGAAGAACAAGAACGTCGTCAAGATCAAGGGCGGCATGGTTGAAGGTAAGGTTCTGTCGGTTGACGAGCTCATGTCCTTCGGCGAGCTGCCTTCCAAGAACGCGCTCGTTGCGCAGGTTCTCGGCACGTTCCTCGCTCCTATTTCTTCCCTCGCTGTTGTCCTGAATCAGATTCTGGAACAGAAGGGCGGCGCTCCCGCAGAGGCTGCGGAAGCAGAAGCTTAATTTTCACCTAACCTGAACACAAAACATTTAATTGGAGGTAATTACAATGGCATCCGAAAAGATTACTGCTATGATCGAAGAAGTTAAGACCCTTACCGTTCTGGAGCTGGCTGAGCTGGTTCATGCTCTGGAAGACGAGTTCGGCGTTTCCGCCGCTGCCGCTGCTGTTGCTGCTCCCGCTGCCGGCGCTGCTGCTGCTGAGGAAGAGAAGACCGAGTTCGACGTCGTGCTGAAGTCCGCCGGCGCCAACAAGATCGCTGTCATCAAGGTCGTCCGTGCCGCTACCGGCCTGGGCCTGAAGGAAGCGAAGGAGCTCGTCGACGGCGCTCCCAAGAACCTCAAGGAAGGCATCTCCAAGGACGACGCGGAGAAGCTCGCTGCCGAGCTCAAGGAAGCTGGCGCAGAGGTCGAGGTCAAGTAATTTTACTTGTCATTATCAAAACACGCTGCATGGGTCCATGCAGCGTGTTTTTTGTGTTTTGATCTGTAATTTTCCAAATTGTGCGTAGGGGTCGATGCCCACATCGACCCATTGGGCACCAACGAATTCGCCGAAGATTTTCGCGTTTCGGAAATACATTTTGCCGGGACGATGTGGGCATCGTCTCCTACAGTGTTAATTGTAGGACTCTGCAAAGAAGAACCCCGATTGCTGTCGGCAGGAGCATCCCAAGAAATGCCCATTTCGCGCTGCCGGATTCCTTTCTGATGGTCAGAACTGTCGTGCTGCACGGCCAGTGGAAAAGCGTAAAGACCATCACGCAGAGCGCCGTCTTCCATGTCCAGCCCGCCTGCACCAGCTGCGAGCTCACATCCATCGTCTGCGCCTGCGCGAGACTCCCGCCGGCCGATAGGATCATCACGCAGACCGGAAGCAGCAGTTCATTTGCCGGAAAGCTCAAAAGAAACGCCAAAAGAATCGCGCCGTTCATCCCGAGCCATATCCCCACTGGGTCAAGCACCCGCGAAAGCTTCACCAGTACCGGCATTCCGTCAAACGAAACATTTCCAAGCAGCCACAAAAGGAGCCCCGCCGGTGCGGCAACCGCAACGGCTCTTCCGAGCACAAAGAGGCTCCTGTCTCGCAGCGAGCGGACAATCACCTTCCCGATCTGCGGCCTGCGAAACGGCGGCAGCTCAAGCGTAAAGTGGGACGGCGCACCCTTGAGAACGGTTTTTCCGAGCAGCAAGGATGACAGCATTGTCATCCCCACGCCAAGAAGCACGCAGCCGGTCAGAACCAAGGCCGCGAGCCATGCGTCGCTTGCCCCAAAGAAGAGTGCGCCGAGCGTCAGCAGCGTCGGAAAGCGCCCATTGCACGGAACAAGCGCGTTTGTGAGCATCCCGATCAGTCGTTCGCGCTCGGAGTCAATGATCCGGCAGCCGCTCACACCCGCCGCGTTGCAGCCAAAGCCCATACACATCGTGAGTGCCTGCTTGCCGCAGCTGCCGCATTTTTCGAAGCATCCGTCCATCAGAAACGCCACGCGCGGCAGATACCCCGCGTCCTCCAGCAGCGTAAAGAGCGGAAAGAAAATCAGAACCGGCGGCAGCATCACGGAAACGACCTTTGCCGTCGTTTGGTAAACGCCCGCGATCAGCGCGCCGGAGAGCCATGGAGGCGCGTGGAAACTGTCAGCCACCGCCCACAAGATCGCCTCCATGGCGTCAAAGCCGCGCTGTAAAAGCTGTGATGGCACATTTGCGCCCTGAATCGTAAGCCAGAAAACGAGCCCCAATAGTCCCGCCAGCGAGAGCGGCCCTGTCACCTTGCCCGTGAGCAGCCGGTCAACCCGGAGCGTGCGCGTTTTCGCGTCCTGCCTCGTTTCTCGTACGACCCGCTTTGCAATCTCCTCTGCGCGCCGGACGAACTGCGCTGCAATTTCATCAGAAGCCCGCCCGGACGCGCCATACAGCGCCTCCGCGCCCAAATGCGATTCGCGGATGGAATCCGGCACCACGCCGCACCGCCGCGGTCTCGGCGCTTCAAAGCCGTCCAGAATCCGCCGCAGCTGCTCGAGAAGCTCACCCATGCCCTCTTCTCTGCTCGCCGACGCGGCCACAACCGGCACGCCGAGCTCAAATGACAGCGCGGCAAGGTTGATCTCGATCCCCTGCTTTTGCGCCTCATCCATCAGATTCACGCACACGATTACCCGGTCGGTCAGCTCCATGACCTGCAGGGCCAGAATTAAGCTCCGCTCCAGACTCGTCGCGTCACATACGGCGATCACGCAGTCGGCCTCGCCGCCGGAAATGAAACCGGCCGCCAGCGTCTCCTCCTGCGATTTGCTGACCAGCGCGTATGTACCGGGGAGGTCCACCAGCCGGATCTCCTCGCCTTTGTACATACAAACACCCTGCGCGAGCGAAACGGTCTTTCCCGGCCAGTTTCCGGTGTGCTGGCGCATGCCGGTCAGGGCATTGAAAATCGTACTCTTGCCGACATTCGGGTTCCCTGCCAATGCGGCGACAGGCGTCTCTTTTGTCTGCCGGTTCTTCGTCATGACACGCGCTCCACGAAAATTTCCTGCGCGTCTCTCGTTCTCAGCGCAAGGACGGCGCCGCGCACCGTGAAGGCCATCGGTGAGCCCGCAGGCGCAGCAAAGCGGCACGAAATGAGCGTCTGCGGAATCAGTCCCAGGTCAAACAGTCTGCGCCGCAGCGCGCCTTCTACGCAGATCTCCGCCACCCGGACCGTTTCTCCCGGCGCGATTGCTGCAAGCGGTATTCTCTGCTGCATGAAGCTTTCCTCCCAACAAACCCGCTTTCCCCGGGTCTGAATCTTGCATGTTTGCATCAGTCTTTCGTATGATACAGCTTACGCAGCGCACCTTCAAAATGTGACAAAACGCGCGCCACCCAAAATCAGGGCAGCGCGCGTTTTTTGATTAGTCTATTACGGTAATGCGTCAAACGCAGGCTTGAGCGTCTCGAGCTTCGGGATGCTGCACATCGCGTTCCACGCCATGATGCCGCCGTCCAGTCCGTTCTCTAACAGTGCCCGAATCTGGCCGCTGACCTCCTCTGCGCCGTAGGTGTTGTACGGCGGGCGAATCGCGTCGTAGGCCTGAATCCACGTGCGCACGATGGCGGGGCTCGGCGTTTCCGTCTGGCGCTTGGCCGCGTTCTTCGCCCAGTCGAGCAGCGTCTCATACGGGTGCTCCCAAGGCCTGTACGTGCCGTTCTGCGCGAAGTGGTCGGGGTACGGCATGCCGCTGATGACGTCGACGACATTGCTGATGGCGGGCCAATACTGGCCGTACGCCGTGACGTAGCTGCCGGAGGTTTCGCCGAACACGTCGGCGCTGACATACACGCCCACATCATGCAGCTCGTCGCAGGCGAACATCAGAAAGCGCTGGATGGCCTGCGCCTTCGTCTCGTCATATTCGTTGCAGTAGTCGATGTTGCCGTCTTCCTCGTAGTAATACGTGCCGTCCGGGAAACGGACATAGTCGAACTGAATTTCGTTGAAGCCGAAAAGGCTGACGGCCTCCTTGGCCAGCTCTACCTTGTATTCCCACACATAGCGGCAGAAGGCGCTCGGCCAGTAGCTGCCCGCGATATATAAAGGGTCCCCCGACGCGTCGGAAATCGCGTATTCGGGGTGGTCGCTGACAAAGAACGAGTCGTTAAATGTGGTCAGGCGCCCGATCACGTAGAAGCCCGCGTCCTTGATCTTCTGGATGCAGGTCTTGTATTCCTCCTGTGTGTTGTTGGCGTAGGAATCGGCTGTGGGCGAATATTCGCGGAAGACCTCGGAGTCGTAACCGATGGACGTGCCATCCATGATGTTCACAACGAAGGCATTGATCTTCGTGGTCTTCGCGTAAGCGATATACGCGTCGATATTCCCCAGCACATCCGGGTCGCAGGTGAGATAGAGCGCGTAGACGTGCTCAGGCATGACGTTTTCCGGGAAGCTCGCCTTCTGGCGGGGATAATAGTCGAGGCTCTCGCCGTCGCCGCCGCCATACCGGTCCGCACGTCCCGCATGAATCATGTAGGTTCCGAAGCGGTCGTAGACCTCCATGGCTGATTCCTGCGTGCTGGCGGTATATTCGCCCGAAATATAGCCCGTCTCCTCGCCGTTTGTCACCTCATAGAGATGGACGACGCCGTCTGTCATGTAGTCGTAGCCGACGATTTTGAGCTCTGTCCCCTTTTCCAGCAGCCCGCCCAGCTCCACCGTCTCCGGGTCGAGGCGCAGGTTCTGCGGCGTGCGCACAAAAACGCTCGTCTCGCGCATCACGTCGTTCGGGTTATCGGTCAGATTATCCTCCGATACGTAGCCGTATTTGAGGGAATCGAGATAGGTAAGATAATACGTCACACCGTCTTTTTTACGCGTGTGCTCCGACGAAACGGTCACCGCGCTGCCGCGCACGGCGGTCCCGGCGGGCTCCAGATCATCGTTCAGATAGCTTACGCTCGGACTGTCGGCGCAGAGATAGGCCTTCTCATAGCGGCTGGTTTTCTCCGTCTGCTCTTGCTCCTGCTGCGGCTCTTCCCGACCGCCGGTAATGACGCAGATAAACAGAATCAGCGCCACCAGCACCAGAACCGCAAGCAAAATCAGCCAGGAGTTCTGCCGGAGGAACTTTCTCTGCTCCTGCTGCTGGCGACGCCTGGCCTTGCGCGATTTAGGTTTCCGGTTCTTCTGCCGGTTCTGTTCGGAGTGCGGCTGCATAGTCTTCCCTGCCTTCCTGTATGAAGACATTATACATCAACTTTTCAGAGATTTCCACCATTTTTGTAAGATTTCTGAAAGATTGGCGGATTCTGCCGCATTTTTTGCGATTCTCGCTCCATTTTACCGGTCAAATATTTGTCTTTTTCGCCATCGTCCACCATTTTCTCCAAATTTTACTGCCGCCTCCAGACGTTATGTAAATCATTTTTCAGAACTTTTTCCAGCAAAACGCGCGCCGCAGGAAGCTTCCTGCGGCGCGCAGTCTGTCAAAATTCAAAGCTCTCCGATGTAGTAAATATACTCTAAGCAGCGCAGCGCTTCGATGATTTCCTTGTGGGTCTTATATTTTTTAAGTTCCTGACTGCTGATGGTGATGGCGACGGTATAGACGCTCAGGCCGGAATTGAGGTAGGCGGGGTTTGCCTCAATGTCGTCAATTTTGAGCCCCAGGCGGCGGATGGTCGTGACGAAGTCCTGCAAATTGTATTTGCTCTTGAGCTCCAGATGCACCTCAAAATGGTTCGACCGGTCCTTGAGATACGTCTCAAACGCCGGGAGCCATGAGAGACAGGCCAGAATCGCCGCGAAGCCAAGCGCCGCCAGCGTATAGAGGCCCGCGCCAAGCGCGAGCCCAAGAAGGCTGCACGACCAGAGCCCTGTCGCCGTTGTGAGGCCGCGGATCTGGCTTTTGGAGCTGAACAGAATGGAGTTTGTGCTGATGATCGCAATGCCCAGCACCACGGCCGCCGAGATAAGCGGTAAGCCGCCGATCGCCCGGTCGAGTGTCATAGCGGCCGTCCCGGACATGCAGACAAGGACAAACGTACGCAGTCCCGCCGCATGCCGCTTTGCTGCGCGCTCACAGCCAAGGACCGCGCCAAACGTTAGGGCCAATGCCAGCCGGAACGCAATCGCCCAAAGACCGTCTCCCGCGCTCCACGTGCCAAGAAGCCCTCCAATCGGATCGTACATTGCTCATCCTCCCTTTCGTGCCGTTGTGTTTGGTCCTGTCATTCGCGAAAAGCCCATCTGCTCGCGCTGCTCCACGGCTGCCTGCGTGAAGGCCTGCTCCTCGGGGCTGATATCCACATTGTGCGCGGGCAGCTCCTGCTGGATTTTCTGGATGCGCTCGATGAGAAGCTCGAGCTCCGTTTTCTTCGGCGCTTCCTCCGCCGGCTCCTCCACGTCGACCAGCTCCTCGAGCTTCGTGGAATACGAATGCGACAGATAGAGTGCCAGCTTCGCGCAGCCGGGGCCGATGAGCTCATAGAGAACCGACGAGGCTAAGATGATCGTCTGCAAATCCTGCCCGATCTCGCCCCCGAGCGTCCTTGCGCCGAGCGCCGCCAGACCGATAGCCACGCCCGCCTGCGGAATGAGCGCCAGACCAAGATAGTCCCGCGTGCGCCTGGGCTTTTTGACCGCCAGACAACCGAGCCATGCGCCCGCGTATTTGCCGAGAATGCGCGTGATAAAATAGAGCACGCCGACCAAAATCAGCGGCACACTCCCGAGCGTGTTCTGCGCGCCGAAGAGCGTATCCAATCGGAAACTCAAACCTGAACGCACAAAGAACAACAGCAATACCGGCGGGCTGAAATAGGCCAGCTGCTGGAAAAGGTTCGCGTCGTTCGTGAGGTTGATATACACCATGCCCATCGACATGCAGCCAAGAAGCGGCGAGACGCCGAGAAGCGCGCACACTCCGCAGAATGCGAACAGCGTCGCAAGCGACACAATCAGCCGGTTGTCCGTAGACCGCTTGCGAAACAGCAGCTTAAGCAGAAATCCAAAAAATCCGCCGAGCGCCAGCACGAAGAGATTCGCCAGGATCGGCTTTATGATCGTCTCAAAGCTTGATCCCCGGTTTCCGCCTCCGGCCAGCGCGATGGAAATGGCAATGCTGTAGGCAACAAGGCTCACCACGTCGTCTAACGCCACAATTTGCAGCAGCGTCTCGACAAAGTCGCCCTTCGCGCCTGTCTGCCGGATGGTCATAACTGTGGACGCGGGAGCCGTCGCCGAAGCGAGCGCCGCGAGCACCGCGCAGAACGCGAGATCGAGTCCCAACGCAAAATACGTCAGCACGAACACGAAGACCGACGCCATGCACGCCTCCAGAAGCGTAATAACGACCACGCCGAGGCCGCTTTTTCTGAGCGTCGAGAGCTTAAAGAACTCGCCGACACTGAACGCGATAAACGCCAGCGCGATATCGGAAATGAACTCCATGCCGTCAATGACATTTGCCGGGATCAGGTTCAGGCAGTAGGGACCGATGAAAATGCCCGTCAAGATATACGCCGTCACGTCCGGCAAACGAAGCGCTTTTGTGATTCTCGTCATCGCAAAGCCCAGAAACAGCATCAGCGCGACCGAAATAATCACGCCCGCCGTCTGTCCGGACTGCGCCAGCTTCTGTGAAAACGCTCCAAGCATTCCGCTCCCTCCTTGCAATTCGTTGTACCTTATGATATAACTAGGACAGATAAATGCAAATTATATTTTTAAAGTATATCATAATTTTTTATAATGGAGTGTTCACTCATGTTCAATCCGAAACTAGGTACGCTTCTCACCGCAGCGGAGTTCGGCAGCTTCACCCGTGCGGCAAATGCCCTGAACCTCACCCAGCCTGCCGTCAGCCATCACATCAAGGAACTCGAGCAGCAGCTCGGCATGACGCTCTTTTTGCGGAAAAAGGGACAAATTTCACTGACGCCGGAGGGTGAAATCGTCGTGCAGTACGTCCGGCGCATGAAGGCGCTAGAGCAGCAGATGATGCAGGAGCTCAAATCCTCCGACCGCCGCCTCACCCGCCTTCGCGTCGGCATCACGCACACGGCGGAGAGCAACCTGATTACAGAAGTACTCGCGAAATTTGGCCGGGAAAATGACAGCGTATCGATAACAATTACAACAGATACCATAAAAAATCTTTATGATGCGATGGAGCACTTTGAACTCGATCTTGCCGTTGTGGACAGTACGGTTCCCTCTCCCGACCTCAACGCGCTGATGCTGGACACCGACTGCATCGTCTGTGTGCTCTCCAACAACAATCCCCTTTCGCGCCATGCGATGGTGACCCTCGAGGACCTCAAAAAAGAGCGCATGATCCTGCGCCTGCCGTCGTCCGCGACGAGGAAGCTCTTTGAGGCGCACCTGCTCAGCCTCGGTATGAGCATCGACGCGTTCGACGTTGCCATGGAAGTCGACAACATCGCGACCATCAAGGACCTCATCCGCAAAGACCTTGGCGTTTCGATTCTCGCGCGCAGCGCCTGTATGGATGAGCTGCGCAAGGGGAAGCTCACGGCTCTGCCGATCGAAAATCTCAGCATGGTGCGACAGATGAACCTTGTCTACCGCAAAGACTTTCAGCACATGGAGCTCCTCTACGAAATTTTAAGGCTCTACCACGATACCGCCATGCAGCTGCAATAGACCGACCACATATATTCGTAGGGGCGGATGACTCTGTCCGCCCTGAAAAATACACCTTCGAAACGCGATACTCCTCGGCAAATACGATACTTCTCTAAGGTGTATCTGAAAACTCACGATGTGACCGGCAGCGAGGGATTTTTGCGTTGCGCAAGACATTTTTTTGCAGGAATACTGACGTATTTCAAGGAAAAATGACGCGGCGCACCGCTAAAAGGCCCGCTGTCCGGGTGCGTTGGGAGTTGGAAGAATACACCCTAGGGCGGACAGGAGTCGTCCGCCCCTACGAACCTCCCAGAGAGATATAAGAAAGACCGGAGACATTCCTCTCCGGTCTTTTATCGTATGCAATTGAGGGAATGCTTGTGCATTAACCTTCCTTCATAAGTTTCCTTCTGGCAAGGTTAATGGTACCTTCCTGCATGGAGTTGATCCACTCGAGGCTCTTGCCGCAGCCGAGGGCCACGCAGGAGTCCGGGTCGTCGGCAATCGTGCAGGGGATCTCCGTGCGCTCGGAGATCAGGAAATCGAAGCCATAGAGCTGACAGCCGCCGCCGGTCAGAACGATCCCATTTCGCGCCACATCTGCCACAAGCTCCGGAGAGCTCAGCTCCAAAACCGCAAGCACCTCGTCGACGATCTGCCGCGCGGGTCGCTTGAAGGCCTCCATGAGATCGACAGAGGACACCATTTCCTCTTTGGGAAGCCCCGTCTTGAGGTCGCGGCCCTTGACGAGCATGCTGACAGGTTCCGGCCGGTCGTAGACGCAGCCGATGGTGATTTTCACTTCCTCGGCAGTGTTGAGGCCGATGATCATGCCGTAGCGCTTGCGCATAAAGGCCGCAACCGCTTCGTCAAACGTGTCGCCCGCAATTTTGATAGAGGACGACGTTGCGATACCGCCGAGAGACAGCACGGCGATATCCGTCGTTCCGCCGCCGATGTCGACCACCATATGGCCGTCCGGCCCCGTGATGTCGAGCTTCGCGCCGAGCGCCGCCGCGTACGGCTCTTCGATCAGATACACGCGCCGCGCGCCCGCTTCCATGGTCGCCTGAATGACCGCACGCTCTTCGACCTCCGTCACGCCGGACGGCACGCAGACGATCACGCGGGGCTTGATGAGCGAAAATTTGCTGATTTTTTTGAGGAACTGATCGAGCATTTTCTCGGTCATCTCATAGTCTGAGATCACGCCGTCGCGAAGCGGCCGCACGGCCACAATATTGCCCGGCGTTCTTCCGAGCATGTTTCTCGCCGCCGCGCCGACCTGAAGCACCTTGCCGGTGTTCTTATCGACCGCCACAACCGACGGCTCGCGCAGGACAATTCCCTTGCCCTCTTCATAGACCAGAATATTCGCGGTACCAAGATCGATACCGATATCTCTTGAAAGCTTCATGGGTTCGTCACCTTTCCTTTTCCTTGCGTGGAGAAGCGAACGCCGCGCAATAAATATGCTTCGCGCCCGCCTGCCTGAGCATCCGGCAGCATTCCGAGAGCGTCGCGCCGGTCGTTACAATGTCGTCGATCAAAAGAAGCGTTTTCCCGGAAACATCCGCATCGGGACGCACGGAAAATGCACCGGATGCGTTCGCCTGCCGAAGGGCCGCGTCTTTGAGCTGGGACTGCGGATTCCGCTCGGCGTGCTTCTGAAGCGCTGCACACGTGGGAAGCGAAAGTTCCTTTGCAACGCGCTTGGCCAGCAGCTCCGATTGATCATAGCCGCGCGACTTGCGCCGCTTTTTGCTCACAGGAACCCAGCACACGCCGTCAAAGCCGCGTCCGAGTTCGTCCCGAATTCTGCCCGCCATCCAGTTTCCGTATACATCCGCATAAAAGTCGCGACCGGAGAATTTAAAGCGCAGGAACGACTCGCGCACCGCACCCTCATAAAAGAGCGTCACACTGAGGCCCTCCGCGCCGCCCACCCGCGGCTTCTCGCCCTCGAAGTTCGGTAAACTCTCAAAGCAGTCCGGGCAGATGTCCTGTTCGCCGCGCGCAAGAAGCCTTCTGCAAATCACGCACTTCGGCGGATACAGAAGGTCCAGCAGCCAATCGAGCGCGCGCATCAGGACGGCTCTCCCTGCTCTAATCGGAGCTTGAGGCCGCTGTAGCGCCGCTGCTGGCGGTCGTTGCGCGTCATGGCGGCAATCACCTCTTCGTTGCCGACGATGATGAAGAGCTCTCTGGCGCGCGTGATGGCCGTATAGAGAACGCTCCGCGTCAGAAGCAGCTGAGAGCCCGAAAACGCAGACAAAATCACCGCCCGGTACTCGCTGCCCTGGCTCTTGTGCACTGTCATCGCATATGCGGGCTCGAGCTCGGAGAGCATGTCGAAGCTGTATTCCGCGCGCCGGTCATCAAAGTCGATCGTCACAAGCTCCGCTTCAAAGTCGATGCGCGCGATCGTTCCGATGTCGCCGTTAAAAATGCCGGTACCCGCGCCGAGACCGTCGCACCTTTTCCATAGTATATCATAATTGTTCCGAATTTGCATCACCCGGTCGCCCTCGCGGAAGGAAAAATCTCCGTGCTTTTTCTCCCGTTTTCCCGTCGCGGGCGGATTCAGGACGGCTTGCAGCGCAAGATTTAACGCTCTCGTGCCCGTGTCGCCCTTTCTCGTCGGAGAAAGCACCTGAATATCCGCAGGCACGATTCCCATGTTCTTGGGAAGGCGCGTCGCGCAGAGCTCCTGCACCGTCTGCACGAGGCTCTCTGCCGTCCGCCTGCGCATGAAGAAGAAGTCCTTGTCCTTGCGCGATAAATCAGGAAGCTCGCCCCGGTTGACCGCGTGCGCGTTCATGACGATCAAGCTCTCCTGCGCCTGCCGGAAAATTTCCGTAAGGCGCACAGTCGCGATTTTTCCGCTGCGAATGAGATCGGAGAACACATTCCCCGCGCCAACCGACGGCAGCTGGTCCGGGTCGCCGACCAGAATCAGACGGCAGTTGGGCGTAAGCGCCCGCAAGAGAGAGAGCATCAGCTGCAAATCGACCATGGACGTTTCGTCGACAATCATCGCATCGATTTTAAGGGGCTCGTCCTCATCATGGAAAAACGACATGAGCCCCGTCGCCTCGTCAAACTGCGCCTCGAGCAGTCTGTGAATCGTGGACGCCTCGCGCTCTGTCACCTCGGAAAGGCGCTTGGCCGCGCGGCCGGTAGGCGCCGCCAGCTGCGTTTTGACTTTCATCGAGTCAAACAGCGACAAAATACCGGACATGACGGTCGTCTTGCCCGTGCCGGGGCCACCGGTTACGATCAGAAGCTGCTGCGTGGCCGCCTTGCGGATGGCCTCGCGCTGTAATCTTGCATAGGAAATCCCCTGCTCCGCCTCAATTTGCGAAACGAGCGCGTCCAAATTTTTAGGAGCCGGAAGCTCCTTTTCCGCCATCTGCAGAAGCCGCGCTGTGATATACGTCTCCGCCTCGTAAAACTCCGGCAGGTAGCACGCCTGCAAGCCGGCGATTGCGTCGACCACCAGCCGCTCCTGCTCTGTAAGGCGTGTAATACCTTCCTCAATCAGCTCCGTCTCCAAGTTTAAAAGCGCCGCCGTTGCTGCGCAGAGCTTCGGCAGAGGGATGAACGTGTGGCCGTTTGAAAGGTTATAGGAAAGCTCAAAGAGAATCCCGGCTTCTACGCGCCGCTCATCGTCCGCCGCTACGTCGAGCTCCAGCGCGAACGCGTCGACAAGCGAAAAATCCGCGTGGAAATAGGGGTCCGTCAGTAAGTACGGGTCATCCCGCAGCGCGTCCTGGGCCAGCTCGCCATACACGCGGTAGAGCCGCACGGCAAGCTCAGGCGGGAGACGGTGCGCTGTCAGAAATTCGATCAGCCTGCGAATGCCGGACTGGCGGCGGAAGCTCTCGCTCATCTCGCGCGCCTTCTTTTCCGTAATCCCCGGAATCTCCGTCAGCCGTTCGGGCTCATTTTCCAGCACGTCGAGGCTAGACGCGCCGAAACGGGAGACGATCTTCTCCGCCGTCTTCGCGCCGATGCCCTTGACCGCGCGGGAGGACAGGAACGAGAAAATCTCCGCCTTCGTCTCCGGCATGAGCCGCTCGAGAAACTCCGCCTCAAACTGCGGGCCGTGGTTCGGATGATGGCCCCAGCGGCCTGCAATGACCAGCCGCTCGCCTACGATCGTCATTGGGATCGTCCCGACCACGGTCACAAGTTCGCCGTCCTCCGTGCGCAGCTTCAAAACGCTATATCCGTTTTCCGGGTTCTGAAACAGGACGCTCTGCACCGTCCCGCGAATCATCTGTTCTTCCTGCCTCGTCATCGTTCCATCCCATCTTTACAATCGCGCAAAGCTGCGCCCGCGTACCAACGTGCAAATAGATTCTGTCGCGAGCAAAGGCCTCCGCCTCGCGTTTTTCCGCTGCGTCCATCCGGTCGCAGATGACAAAAACCTCGCCCCGCGATAGCCCCGCCGCCCGCAGCCACTCAAGTGTCCGCAGCTGCCGCTCCAATGCCCCGGGCCTTTCCTCCGGAAAAATCACCGTCAGCTGTCTTCCGGACAAGGGCAGCAAGAACCACCCTGCCAGCACCCAGACAAGCCCCAGAATCCCCACGCACCAGAGCGCGCAAATCAAAACGTCCCAAATCACAAAATCACCCCACGCATTCTATGCGTAAGGCTCTTGAAATGCTAATTATATCATACTATACTTCAACTGATTTTTCCACAAAAACCTGAAATTCTTCCAGAAATGTTCACACCCAAAAAGCCTCGCAGAGTTTCGCCATCTGCGGATGGCGAAATAAAATCAAATCCATTTTATCCGGCGGCTCCGCCGTCCGGAAAAATACAGCTCCGTCCGCAAGTGTGGAATTTTTGCCCCTACGGGGCAAAAATTATGCGCGCAGTCGGACTGTATCCCCATCCAAGGAACGCCCCGCGTTCCTTGGAACAATAAAAAACGAGGATGCCGAAGCATCCTCGTTTTTTATTGGAAATTAGTCCTCGTTGATCGCGATGACAACGCCGGAACCGACGGTACGGCCGCCTTCACGGATAGCGAAACGCAGGCCATTTTCGATAGCGATCGGGGTGATGAGCTCGACGTTCATGTCGATGTTATCACCAGGCATGCACATCTCAACGCCCTCGGGAAGGGAGATGATGCCGGTAACGTCAGTGGTTCTGAAGTAGAACTGCGGACGATAGTTGTTGAAGAACGGGGTATGACGGCCGCCTTCTTCCTTGGACAGGACGTAAACCTGACCGGTGAACTTGGTGTGCGGATGGATCGAACCGGGCTTGGACAGGACCTGGCCTCTTTCGATGGACTTCTTGTCAACGCCGCGGAGCAGAGCGCCGATGTTGTCGCCAGCCTCAGCGTAGTCCATCAGCTTGTGGAACATTTCGATATCGGTGACGACAGTCTGCTTCTTCTCGTCGGACAGGCCAACGATTTCGACCGGCTCGTTCTTCTTGATAACGCCACGCTCGACACGACCAGTAGCGACGGTGCCACGGCCGGAGATGGTGAAGACGTCCTCAACGGGCATCAGGAAGGGCATGTCAGCCTTGCGGTCCGGGGTCGGAATCCAAGTATCAACAGCCTGCATCAGCTGCTCGATGCACGCATACTCAGGAGCCTTCGGGTCGTTGGACTCGGAAGCCAGAGCGTTCAGAGCGGAGCCGCGGATGATGGGGGTGTCGTCGCCGGGGAAGCCGTAGAAGTCGAGGGTCTCGCGGACTTCCATCTCGACGAGCTCGAGGAGCTCTTCGTCATCGACCTGATCGCACTTGTTCAGGAAGACGAGGACGGAAGGAACGTTAACCTGACGGGCAAGCAGCAGGTGCTCCTTGGTCTGAGCCATGGGGCCGTCGGAAGCAGCGATAACGAGGATCGCGCCGTCCATCTGCGCAGCGCCGGTGATCATGTTCTTGATATAGTCGGCGTGGCCCGGGCAGTCAACGTGGGCATAGTGACGGCCCTTGATTTCAACATTGTCTTCGCCGGTCTTGTAGTTGTGGCCAACGCGGTCGTTGGTCTGATACTCAACGTGCGCGGTGTTGATGGTGATACCACGCTCGCGCTCTTCCGGAGCCTTATCGATGGAAGAGTAGTCGGTGTACTCGGCATCGCCGAAGAAAGCAAGGTACTTGGTGATAGCAGCAGTCAGCGTGGTCTTGCCATGGTCGATGTGGCCGATGGTGCCGATGTTGACATGGGGCTTATCCTTAATAAAATGCTGTTTTGCCATTTGGATGAATCCTCCTTAGTTAATTCTCTTACATTTGGAATTGCTTTTTTACATCTTCTCCATCATACACGACAAATGCCGATTTGACAAGGAGATTTTGCAAAAAACATCGCAGAAAATCTGCTTAACTTCAATAACCCTTGCGCTTGGAAACAACCGCCTCGGTCAGCGCCTTGTTGAGCTCCACATAGTGGCTGGGCTCCATGGTGAACTGGCCGCGTCCCTGCGTACGGGAGCGAAGGTTCGTCGCGTAGCCGAACATCTCCGACAGCGGGACAAAGCAGTCGATCTGCTGCGCGCCATTGCGCTGCGTCAGGCCCTGGATCGTGCCGCGGCGGGAAGTGACGTCGCCGATGACGTCGCCCATATACTCGTCCGGAACAATGATGCAGACCTTCATGATCGGCTCGAGCACAACGGGTCCGGCCTTCTGACATGCCTCCTTGAACGCCATGGAACCGGCGATCTTAAAGGCCATTTCAGACGAGTCGACCTCGTGATACGAACCGTCGAGCAGCGTGACCTTGACGTCCACAACCGGGAAGCCGGCAAGCACGCCGGACTCCATCGCGCCCTTGACGCCCTGTTCGACCGCAGGAATGTATTCCTTTGGAACCGAGCCGCCAACGGTCTTGTTGATGAACTCAAAGCCCTTGCCGCTTTCGTTGGGTTCCACCTGGATTTTGACATGGCCGTACTGGCCCTTGCCGCCGGACTGTCTGGCGTACTTGGTCTCCTGGAAGACAGATTTCGTAATCGTCTCCTTATAGGCGACCTGCGGCGCGCCGACATTGGCCTCCACCTTGAACTCCCTCAGTAAGCGGTCAACGATGATTTCCAGATGAAGCTCGCCCATGCCGGCGATGATCGTCTGGCCGGTCTCTTCATCGGTGTAGGTTTTGAACGTGGGATCCTCTTCCGCGAGCTTGGCAAGCGCCAGACCCATCTTCTCCTGACCCGCCTTCGTCTTCGGCTCGATGGCCACGCGAATAACAGGCTCGGGGAACTCCATCGACTCAAGGATGATGGGGTGCGCAGCGTCGCAGAGCGTATCGCCGGTCGTGGTGTTTTTCAGGCCGACTGCTGCGGCGATATCGCCCGAGTACACACAGTCCAGATCTTCACGATGGTTTGCGTGCATCAGCAGAATGCGGCCCATGCGCTCACGCTGGTTCTTGTTGGTATTGATGACGGTCTTGCCGGACTCCAGCGTACCGGAGTAGACGCGGAAGAACGCGAGCTTACCAACATAAGGATCCGTCATAATTTTGAAGGCCAGCGCGGCAAACGGCGCGTCGTCGGACGGTTCGCGCGTCTCCTCTTCGTCGGTCTTCGGGTTCACGCCGGAAATGGCTTTCTTGTCCAGAGGCGACGGCATATACTCGACAATTGCGTCAAGCAGCTCCTGAACACCCTTGTTCTTATAGGACGATCCGCAAGTCACCGGCACGATCTTGTAGCCGATGGTCGCCTTCCGAAGCGCCGTCTTAATCATCTGCTCGGGGATCTCTTCTCCCTCGAGGTAGAGCATCATGATCTCTTCGTCCTCGTCCGAGATGGACTCAAGCATATGGTCGCGGTACTGCTTCGCAAGCTCCGCCATATCCGCCGGAATTTCTTCCTCGCGCATATCCTTGCCCAAATCATCATAGAAGACAAAGGCCTTCATCTTAATGAGATCGACAACGCCGCGGAATGTATCCTCCTTGCCAATCGGCAGCTGGATGGGAACTGCATTGCACTTGAGGCGTTCGTCCATCATCTTCAGGACATTGTAGAAATCGGCACCCATCATGTCCATCTTGTTCACGTAAACAAGGCGCGGGACATGATATTTGTCAGCCTGTCTCCATACAGTTTCGGTCTGCGGCTCCACGCCGCCCTTGGCGCACAGAACTGTTACGGAGCCGTCGAGCACACGAAGCGAGCGCTCGACCTCGACCGTAAAGTCCACGTGACCCGGAGTATCAATGATATTGATCCGAACGCCCTTCCAGTGGCAGGTGGTAGCAGCGGAGGTGATGGTAATACCGCGCTCCTGCTCCTGCTCCATCCAGTCCATGGTGGCCGTACCGTCGTGGGTCTCGCCGAGTCTGTAATTGACACCGGTGTAGAACAAGATACGCTCGGTTGTCGTCGTCTTGCCCGCATCGATGTGAGCCATGATGCCAATATTTCTCGTATTCTCAAGTGAATATTGTCTTGGCATGCTGTACTCCTTTTTTGATTACCAGCGGAAGTGAGAGAATGCCTTGTTTGCCTCCGCCATCTTGTGGGTGTCTTCGCGCTTCTTCACTGCGGCACCGGTGTTGTTGCAGGCATCCATGATTTCGCCGGCAAGGCGCTCTCTCATGGTCTTCTCACTTCTCGCGCGACTATAGTTAGTCAGCCAACGCAGACCAAGGGTCTGACGTCTTTCAGGCCGGACCTCGATCGGAACCTGATAGTTCGCACCGCCAACGCGGCGGGTCTTGACTTCGACAGCGGGCATGATGTTTTCCATCGCCTGCTGGAAAGCCTCCAGACCGGACTTACCAGTCTTTTCTTCTACGATCTGGAATGCACCATAAACGACCTTCTGGGCTACGCCCTTCTTGCCGTCGAGCATAATGCTGTTGACGAGCTTCGTCACCAGAATCGAACCGTAGATCGGATCCGGAAGAATCTCTCTCTTGGGAACATTACCTCTTCTGGGCACTTTACTTCCCTCCTTCATATAATGATTTCATAGGTACTTCGCAGAAGCTTTCTTCTGCGTTTGTGCCTGCCAAGAGGTTTCTATAAAATATATATAAAAAACGCTTGGCAAGGCTTTGCCTTGCAAAAGGCAGGAAAAATGCTAATTGGACAGAAGAATCTTACTTCTTCTTGCCGGCCTTCGGGCGCTTTGCACCGTACTTCGAGCGAGCCTGCATACGTCCCTGAACGCCCTGCGTATCGAGCGTGCCGCGGATGATGTGGTAACGCACACCAGGAAGGTCCTTGACACGGCCGCCGCGGATCAGAACGACGGAGTGCTCCTGCAGATTGTGACCAACACCGGGGATGTAAGCGGAGACCTCGTAACCGTTCGTCAGACGCACACGGGCGATCTTACGAAGTGCGGAGTTCGGCTTCTTCGGGGTGGTGGTACGGACTGCGGTGCAGACACCTCTCTTCTGCGGAGAAGACAGATCGGTGGCGCGGTTCTTCAGAGTGTTGATACCCTTCTGCAGAGCCGGAGCCGTGGACTTGTAGGTGGACTGCTCTCTTCCCTTTCTAACCAGCTGATTAAAAGTAGGCATAGTGTTCCTCCTTTCTCAAAATGTTGCTGTTTCCAGCGATGTATAGTATCCCGGAAATATTGTAAAATATTCCGTTGGGACCAAAGAAATTTGCTCAGCGGACATATGCCGCGCAGGCCGCGCCGACCGCAATCGAGCAGGCCCTTCCGAGCTCTTTCATGGACGCGGTATGCTTTGTCGGAACACCCGCTTCCCGGCAGGCTTCCTCCAAAGGCTCAATCAGCGCCGGGTCCGCGTCGTCCGCCAGAATCACTTCCAGCGCGCGCCCTTCGCGCAAGGCCTTTTTCACCTGCTTGATGCCCACAACCTTTTTGGATTGGCAATGTTCTTCCACTGTCGGGCACCCCCATGTATTTGCGCGGCAAGACTCTCGCGGCCATACCCACGCAAGGATGAATTATAGCAGAATAAACGAAATTCGTCAACTATATTTGTGCCCGGAAAAAAGAAAATTTTCAATTTTTTCTGCAATTGCAAGGCTTTCGCCCGCCTCGGCACAATCACCAAAACGCCATCGCGCACCATTGTCCATATCCCGCGGATTCCCGCAAAAGAAGCCTCGCAGAGTTTTGCGCCCGCAGGCGCAAAATAAAATAGAAATCATGTTATCCGGCGGCTCTGCCGACTGGAAACATACTTCTCAGCCCGCAAGTGTGGTATTTTTTGACCCAAAGGGGCAAAAATTATGCGCGCAGTCAGGCTGCATTCCCTTTCAACGAAAAAGAGAGCGCCTAGGGCGCTCTCTTTTTCGTTGATGTCTTACATTCTTTCGTCGTCAATCATCTCTTCCGTGACCACCGACTCCGGCGTCACGCCGGGCTCGAAGTCGCGGTAGGCCTGCAGACCTGCGCCGGCAGGAATGAGCTTGCCGATGATGACGTTTTCCTTCAGACCGACCAGATGGTCGACCTTGCCCTTGATGGCAGCGTCCGTGAGGACCTTCGTCGTCTCCTGGAAGGAAGCGGCGGAGAGCCAGGACTCGGTTGCAAGGGAAGCCTTCGTGATGCCCATGAGGATCAGGCTGTCGGTCGCGAGCTTGAGGTCGGTCTCGCCCGCGTCGATACGCGCCTGCACCTCGGCATTTGCATCTTCAAATTCGTACACATCGACGACCGTGCCGCTGAGAAGCTTCGTGTCGCCCGGCTCTTCCACGCGCACCTTGCGCATCATCTGGCGGATGATAACCTCGATGTGCTTTTCGTTGATGTCAACGCCCTGCTGACGGTACACGGCGAGAACGCCCTGCGTCAGATAGTCCTGCACAGCCTCGACGCCCGAAATTCTCAGAACGTCATGCGGGTTCAGTGCGCCATCGGTGATGGGATCGCCCTTCTTCACGCGCTTGCCGTGCTCAACCTTGAGGCCGACGGAATACGGGACCTGATACTGCTTGACCTCGCCGTCGTCGGCGGTGATCGTAATGTTGCGAAGCGCGGTTCTGTGGGAATCGTCGACATCGGCCACGCCGTCGATTTCCGAAATCTGCGCCATCTTCTTGGGCTTTCTTGCCTCGAACAGTTCCTCGACTCGGGGAAGACCCTGCGTGATATCGTCGCCCGCGACGCCGCCGGTGTGGAAGGTTCGCATCGTCAGCTGCGTACCGGGCTCGCCGATGGACTGCGCGGCGATGATGCCGACCGCTTCGCCGGGGTTCACAAGCTCGGAGGTTGCGAGGTTCATGCCGTAGCACTTCGCGCACACGCCGGAGCGTGCCTTGCAGCCGAGCACCGAGCGGACATAGACCTTGTCGATGCCGTGCGCCAGGAACTTCTTGGCGTCGTCCTCGCGGAGCATAACATCCTTGGAGTGCAGGAGCTCACCTGTCTGCGGGTCGGTGATGTCGTGTACCGGATAGCGGCCGCGGATGCGGTTTGCAAAGGAGTCAATCAGCTGACCCTTTTCATAGTAGTCGCCCTTCCAGCTGCCGTTTGTCGAGCCGCAGTCAAATTCGCGGATGATGACATCCTGGCACACGTCGACCATGCGTCGGGTCAGGTAGCCGGAGTCCGCCGTGCGGAGCGCAGTATCGGTCATGCCCTTTCGAGCGCCTCGGGAGGAAATGAAGTACTCAAGAGCGGAAAGGCCTTCACGGAAGTTTGCCTTAATCGGAATTTCGATCGTGCGGCCGTTCGTATCTGCCATCAGGCCGCGCATACCGGCCAGCTGACGGATCTGGTTCATACTGCCTCGCGCGCCGGAATCGGCCATCATGAAGATCGGGTTGAACCGCTTCAGGTTCGACTGCAGTGCATCCGTCACGTCCTTGATGGACTTCTCCCACTGCTGAACGGTCAGGCGGTAGCGTTCGTCGTTCGTGATAAAGCCGCGCTTGAACTGGCGGTCGATCTTGACGACCTCTTTTTCCGCCTCGTGGATGAGCTCGTATTTCTTCTCCGGGATTTCCATATCGGCGATAGAAACCGTGATGGAAGCTCTCGTGGAGTACTTGTAGCCGAGCGCCTTGACCTTGTCGAGCATTTCGGTCGACAGGGTAAAGCCGTTGATGCGGATACAATTGTCGATGATCTTGCCGAGCTGCTTCTTACCAACGACAAAGTCAATTTCAAGCGGGAACATATCGTCCGCCGTCTCGCGCTTTTTAAAGCCGAGGTTCTGCGGAATTGCGTCGTTGATAATGAGGCGGCCCACCGTCGCGTCAATGATGCGGTGCTGCTTCTGGCCGTCGATCTCAAGCTCCTTCCAGACCTTGATCGGGTCGTGCATGTCGATGAGCCCGTCGGCGTAGGCCATCATGGCCTCATCCTCGGAGTGGAACATGTGGAAGTATTCCTTCGGCTTGGAGCCGCCGTTGTTATACGCTTCTTCGGCGTATGCGCCGACCGTGCGGACAAAGATGTGGTTCTCTTCTTTGATATCGGCCGCCTTGTCCCAGACGTTCCAGATATAGATCACGTCGTCCGCGGCAATTTCGCCCTTGTCGAGCGCCTGCACGGCCTGCTCGAGCGTCTGGTAAGAGCCCGGAATCGTCTCGGGACGGTCCGTCTCGTTTTGCAGCAGCTCGCCCTTCGTGCGAAGGTACATCTGATAGTCTGCCGCTTCTGCGTCGTCCCAGATGTTCTTCACCAAAATGGGCTTTTCGGGCTTGAGCTTGCCGCAATCGAGCAGCGGGAAAATCTCATGCAGCGTCTCAAACGCGTCGATGTCGTAGCGCTGATACGTGAGATAATAGGTGCCGAGGATCATATCCTGCGTCGGAACCGTGACAGGCTTGCCGTCCTGCGGGCGCAGGAGGTTGTTGGCCGAGAGCATCAGCATACGCGCTTCCGCCTGGGCTTCTGCCGACAGCGGCACGTGAATTGCCATCTGGTCGCCGTCAAAGTCCGCGTTGAAGGCGGTGCAGCAAAGCGGATGCAGCTTCAGCGCGCGGCCTTCGACCAGCACCGGCTCAAAGGCCTGGATACCGAGGCGGTGCAGCGTCGGCGCGCGGTTGAGCATGACGGGGCGGTCCTTGATGATGTCTTCGAGTGCGTCCCAGACCTCGTCCTTGCCCTTGTCGATCATCTTCTTAGCGGATTTGATGTTGTTGGCCAGACCGTCCTCGACGAGCTTTTTCATCACAAACGGGCGGAACAGCTCGATGGCCATTTCCTTCGGCACGCCGCACTGATAAAGCTTGAGTTCCGGGCCGACGACGATAACCGAACGTCCGGAATAGTCGACACGCTTGCCGAGCAGGTTCTGACGGAAACGGCCCTGTTTGCCCTTGAGCATGTCGGAAAGGGACTTGAGCGCGCGGTTATTTGCGCCCGTGACGGCTCTGCCGCGGCGGCCGTTATCGATCAGCGCGTCGACTGCTTCCTGCAGCATGCGCTTTTCGTTGCGGATGATGATATCCGGTGCAGAGAGCTGAATCAGGCGCTTTAAGCGGTTGTTGCGGTTGATCACGCGGCGATACAGATCGTTCAGGTCAGAGGTCGCGAAACGGCCGCCGTCCAGCTGCACCATCGGGCGAAGCTCGGGCGGGATGACGGGCAGCACATCCATGATCATCCATGTGGGATCATTATTGGACTTGCGGAACGACTCGACCACCTCGAGGCGCTTGATGATGCGAAGCTTCTTCTGGCCGGAAGCGTCCTTCAATTCGGCGCGCAGCTGGCTCGAGAGCGATTCGAGATCGATCTCCTGCAGAAGCTCCTTGATGGCCTCTGCGCCCATACCGGCCTTGAAGTCGTCCTCATACTTTTCGCGCATGTCGCGGTATTCTTTTTCCGAGAGGATCTGGTTCTTCGACAGCGGGCAGTCGCCGGGGTCGGTGACGATGTAGCTGGCGAAATAGAGAACCTTCTCGAGAATGCGGGGGCTGATATCAAGAAGCAGACCCATTCTCGAAGGAATGCCCTTGAAATACCAGATGTGGCTGCACGGGGCAGCGAGCTCAATGTGGCCCATGCGCTCGCGGCGGACCTTTGCGCGCGTGACTTCGACGCCGCAGCGGTCGCAGATTTTGCCCTTGTAGCGAATCTTCTTATACTTGCCGCAATGGCACTCCCAGTCCTTTGTCGGGCCAAAGATTCTTTCGCAGAACAGGCCGTCGCGCTCGGGCTTGAGTGTGCGGTAGTTGATGGTTTCCGGCTTTTTTACCTCGCCGTAAGACCACTCACGGATCTTATCCGGGGAAGCAATACCGATTTTGATTGCGTCAAATGTTGCATAGCTCATTGTATTGCCGCCTCCTTACTCTTCGTCTCCGGCGCTGTCCGAATCGCTGCCCAGATCGTTCAGCAGACCGAACACGTCGTCCTCGTCCTGAATTTCATAGCCGTTGTCCGCAGCCTCGTCGCTGGAAACATCGTTGCCGACGGTGTTTTCATCGTACAGGCTCAGATCCTCGTCGCCGAGGGTCACGCGGCCAAAGCCGGTCTCTTCATCTTCATCGTCCTTGAGCTCGATTTCGTCGCCGTTTTCATCGAGCACCTTGATATCCAGGCACAGCGACTGGAGCTCCTTGACCAGAACCTTGAACGATTCCGGAACGCCGGGCTTGGGCACGTTGTGGCCCTTGACAATTGCTTCGTAGGTCTTCACACGGCCGGTCACGTCGTCGGACTTGACGGTCAGGATCTCCTGCAGCGTGTACGCAGCGCCGTAAGCCTCCAGCGCCCAGACTTCCATTTCGCCGAAGCGCTGGCCGCCGAACTGCGCCTTGCCGCCGAGCGGCTGCTGGGTGACGAGGGAGTACGGGCCGGTCGAACGGGCGTGGATCTTATCGTCAACCAGATGGTGGAGCTTGAGGTAGTACGGATAGCCGACGGTGACGCGCTGGTCAAAGGCTTCGCCGGTACGGCCGTCATAGAGAACGGTCTTGCCGTCTTCCGCGACGCCTGCCTGCTTGAGAAGTTCGCGGATCTCGCGTTCGTTCGCGCCGTCGAAGATCGGAGTTGCAACCTTCCAGCCGAGCGCATGCGCGGCGTAGCCGAGGTGGACCTCCAGGACCTGGCCGATGTTCATACGAGACGGCACGCCCAGCGGGTTCAGAACGATATCCAGCGGCGTACCATCCGGCAGGAACGGCATATCCTCCTGCGGCAGGATGCGGGAGACAACGCCCTTGTTGCCGTGGCGGCCCGCCATCTTATCGCCAACGGAAATTTTCCGCTTCTGCGCGATGTAAACGCGGACGACCTTGTTGACGCCGGGAGCGAGCTCGTCGCCGTTTTCTCTCGTGAAGACCTTCACGTCGACAATGATGCCGGCCTCGCCGTGCGGGACCTTCAGAGAAGAGTCGCGGACTTCTCTTGCCTTCTCGCCGAAGATGGCGCGAAGCAGCCGCTCTTCTGCGGTGAGCTCGGTTTCGCCCTTCGGCGTGACCTTACCGACCAGATAGTCGCCCGAGGTGACCTCCGCGCCGATGCGGATGATGCCGTTTTCGTCGAGATCCTTGAGGGTGTCCTCGCCGACGTTCGGGATATCTCTTGTGATTTCCTCCGGTCCGAGCTTGGTGTCCCGGGACTCGGTTTCGTATTCTTCAATGTGGATGGAGGTGAACACGTCCTCGCGCACGAGGCGTTCGTTCAGCAAAATCGCGTCCTCGTAGTTGTAGCCTTCCCACGTCATGAAGCCGATGAGCACGTTCTTGCCGAGCGCGATCTCGCCCTGCGAGCAAGCGGGGCCGTCTGCAATGACCTGACCGGCTTCCACACGCTCGCCAGCCGCAACGATCGGGCGCTGGTTGATGCAGGTGCCCTGGTTGGAGCGGGCGAACTTTGTAAGCGTATAGTCGGCAACATTGCCGTCGTCATAGCGGACAGACAGGCTGTCTGCGGAGACTCTCGTCACAACGCCGGGTCCCTTGGCCGTGATGCAGACCTCGGAGTCAACAGCGCACTTGTGCTCGATGCCGGTTGCGACGATCGGCGCTTCCGTGACCATCAGCGGCACGGCCTGACGCTGCATGTTTGCGCCCATCAGCGCGCGGTTCGCGTCGTCGTTCTCAAGGAACGGAATGAACGCGGTCGCGATGGAGGTCATCATGTTCGGGGCGACGTCGACATAGTCGATAAGCTCGCGCTCGACGGAGATGATCTCGTCACGATGGCGGCAGGTGACACGGGCGTTGACGAACTTGCCTTCCTCGTCCAGCGGCTCTGCGGCCTGTGCGACGTAGTAATCGTCCTCCACGTCTGCGGTCATGTACTCGACCTCGTTCGTGACCTTGCCGGTGGCTTTGTCGACCTTGCGGAACGGCGCTTCGATGAAGCCGTACTCGTTGATCTTCGCGTAGGACGCGAGGTAGTTGATCAGGCCGATGTTCGGGCCTTCAGGGGTCTCAATCGGGCACATACGGCCGTAGTGTGTGTAGTGAATATCACGGACATCGAACGATGCGCGCTCTCTCGACAGACCGCCGGGGCCAAGCGCGGACAGACGGCGCTTGTGCGTCAGCTCTGCCAGAGGGTTATTCTGGTCCATGAACTGCGACAGCGGCGAGGAGCCGAAGAACTCCTTGATGACTGCGGTCACGGGGCGGATGTTAATTAAGCTCTGCGGCGTGACCACGTCGAGATCCTGAATGGTCATGCGCTCGCGAATCACGCGCTCGAGACGGGTAAAGCCGACGCGGAACTGGTTCTGAAGCAGCTCGCCCACGCAGCGAAGACGGCGGTTTCCAAGATGGTCAATGTCGTCCTTCGTGCCCGCGCCCTGCACCATGGTGCAAAGGTAGTTGATGGAGGCGAGGATGTCGTCTTTTGTGATGTGCTTCGGGATAAGGTCCTCCCGGCGCTCGTTGATGGCCTCCTCCCAGCCGTCCGCCGGAACGGTCTGGAGCATCTCGCGCAGAACGGAGAAGCAGACCTTTTCCTTGATGCCGTACTGCTTGGGGTCGAAATCGACGAACTTGGCCATATCGACCATGCCGTTGGAGAAAACCTTGACCTCTCGGCCGTCGACGTCGATGATCGCCTCGTTGACGCCGCGATCGGAGATCTCATGTGCCTTGTCGCGGGAAATGACATCGCCCGGCATAGCGATAATTTCGCCCGTCATGGGGTCGGTCACGGGCTTGGCAAGCGTCTGGCCTGAAAGACGGCTCCAGATATCCATCTTCTTGTTGAACTTATAACGGCCGACCTTGGAAACGTCGTAACGCCGTGCGTCGAAGAACAGCGCGTCCAGATAGCTCTCGGCGCTTTCGACTGTGGGCGGCTCGCCCGGACGGAGCTTGCGGTAGATTTCGAGAAGAGACTCCTCGCGCGTGCGGCAGGTGTCCTTTTCGAGCGTTGCGTTCAGGAGCGGATCTTCGCCGAAGACCTCCTTGATCTGCGCATCGGTAGAAACGCCGAGGGCGCGAATTAAGCAGGTGATGGGGATTTTACGGTTCTTATCGATACGGACATAGAAGACGTTGTTGAGATCCGTCTCATACTCCAGCCACGCGCCACGGTACGGGATAACCGTCGCGGAGTAGATGTGCTGGTCGGCCTTGTCCACCTCGTCGCCGTAGTACATGCCGGGGCTGCGGACGATCTGGGAGACGATGACGCGCTCTGCGCCGTTGATGACAAACGTACCGCCGTTCGTCATGAGCGGGAAGTCGCCCATGAAGATCTCCTGCTCCTTGATCTCGTCCGTCTCCTTGTTGTGAAGACGCACGCGAACCTTGATGGGCTTTGCGAACGTTGCGTCGCGCTCCTTGCATTCTTCGACCGTGTACTTCGGGGGCTCGTTCATGCTGTAGTCCAGGAAGCTCAGCTCGAGATTGCCCGTGTAGTCGGTGATGGTGTCGACATCGCGGAAGACCTCGCGCAGTCCCTCGTCGAGGAACCAGTTGTAGGAGTCCTTCTGGATTTTGAGCATGTTGGGAATTGCCAGGATCTTGTCGTGCTTTGCAAAACTCTTTCGCATCGTCTTGCCAAGCATAACGTCTTGAATCTTCGCCATTCTATTACCTCACAGCCTTTCTTTTGGTTCTGTGTTTTTAACGATACACCCGGAAGAGTTGTTCGTTTCTTCCGCCACACTGCTTGCGTTCCGCCTCAACCGGTGCTATAATCAATCCAGATAAAGGTGAAAGCGGCGCGTTGCCGCACTCAGGCATTATGGACTTACATGATACCACAATTTGTTCCATCCGTCAATTCTTTTGCTGCATTTTTGTGCAGCTTTTTTTATTATTTTTCTTGACATGGTGTAATCTGCCATGCACTCGTAACAAATCGAAGAAAATTTTGCCCCGGACGCGGAATTTTTTCCGTATCCGGGGCATTTTATTTGTATTCAGAACGTCAGCCGCATCTGGTACCACGTCACACCGCCGTGCGTCGAACCCGACACGCCTTCATTTACGAAGCCGAATTTCGCGTAATACGGCAGCAGGCGCTCCTTGCAGGTCAGAACAAGACCCCGTCTTCCCTGTTGCCTTGCATCCTCTATCGCGCGCTCCAAAAGCATCCCCGCGCAGCCGCGCTTTCGGTACGCCGGAATTGTATTGACGCCAAAAATCATCTGCCACGCGCCAGTTTCATCATGCGCCCGTGCGTTTTCGTACAGATCGTCCGTCAAATCCTTCTGATCGGTCACCATGCCGTCGACAAAGGAAACGAGCCTCCCCTCGTCCAGCAGCAGCCAGAAGTGATTGTTATACGATTGCAGCCGCGCCTCCAGCGCCTTCTTTGTTGCGGCCTCCGCCGCCGGGAAGCATTCCGCCTCGACCTGCGCAATCGCGTCCAGATCGGAAAGCTCCGCTGTTCTGATTTCCATGGTATCATCCATCCTCACGTACTTGAGATTCAAAAAAAGAAAGAGCCTTGAGACAAATCTCAAAGCTCTTCTTGGCAGGGGATGAGGGATTCGAACCCCCGCAAACGGAGTCAGAGTCCGGTGTGCTACCGTTACACAAATCCCCTAAATTGCCGCAGCGCCGAAACGCAAGTATTATTATAGCGAGCTTTGCTCATTTGTCAAGCGTTATTTTTCAAAAATCAGCAAATCCCGCAATTTTTTCCGTACTGCCCATTTCCCGCCCCCGCAAAACGCGCCGCCCCGCATGAAAAAGGCCATCTCGTCTCAGCTTTTGACAAGGAAATCCGCCTTGTTTTTACTAGCCGGTTTCGTGCGTGGAATCTCCCGCCGCGCGCCATATTAAACTTCGAGATCAGCGATTTGGGAGAGGATTTTGCGGGATGAAACACATGACTTTGACGCTGCGCCGGACGTTTACGGCGCTTTTTCTTGCGGCTGCGCTCTGTATGCAGACCCTTGCCGCCATGCCGGACCGGCTCGTGCCCTGCGGCCATACGGCGGGCATCAAGCTCTATACCGGAGGGCTTCTCATTACCGCGCTTGATGAGCAGGCTCCTGCACAAAGGGCCGGGCTTCGCGCGGGCGATACCATTTTGAAAATTGACGGCACGCGCGTCTCCTCCGTGCAGGACGCGTCGCTTCGCTTATCGAGCGGCAAAAGCGTCTGCCTCAGCGTCCGCCGGGGCGAAAAGCAGGCGGAATTTTATCTGACCCCCGAGAAAACGGAAACCGGCTACCGCCTCGGCATTTCCGTCCGTGACAACATTTCCGGCATCGGAACGATCACATTCTTTGACCCGGAGACCGGCGTGTATGGCGCGCTGGGACACGGCGTCGCGGGACTTACCTCCGCGCAGCCGCTTGCCATCTCCGGCGGCGTGCTTGTCCCGTCGAGCGTCACAGACGTGAAAAAGGGCGTGCGCGGCACGCCGGGCGAGCTCCATGGGAGCTTTGACGTTGCAGACCCGCTTGGCTCCGTCTCGCAGAACGAGCCGCACGGCATTTTCGGCAAACTCACCGCTCTGCCGCAGAGCGAGAGTGTTCCGGTTGCGGACGCATCGCAGATCCATACGGGCGCGGCGGTCATTCTCGCAAACGTCGACGGCAAAGAAACCCGGGAATATTGTGTGCGCATCGATAAGCTTTATCCGCAGGCGGAAAACGGGCGGAACCTCCTTCTCACCGTCACCGACGAGCGCCTTCTTGCAGTCACCGGCGGCATCGTCCAGGGCATGTCCGGAAGCCCGATCCTACAGGACGGCAGGCTCATTGGGGCCGTCACACACGTCCTTGTCAACCGCCCCGAGCAGGGCTACGGCATTTTCCTGCAAAACATGCTCACGCAGTGCGAGGCGTACCAGTAAAGCGGTCCCGGGAAGCGTCTGCCTCCCGGGATACCGGTTCTATTGCGCTTTTGCGGCGGCCTTTTCCGCACGCTCCTTTGCGGCCTTTTCCTTGTTGTGCTTCGCGATTTCCATCATCTGCTCATACATCTGGTCGCCGACGCATTTTCTGGCGTATTTGCACCACTGCACGCAGCTGAGCATGTCGTTGTAGATCACAAAGCCGCACTTGTCGCAGGTCACCTCGGTATCGGTCGAAAAAAGCTCGACGGGATTTCCGCACTGCGGGCAGATTTTCTCCGTGATGGAAATCTCCTTGGATTTGCTCTGGCATCCGGAATACAGCATAGTGCACTCCCCTTTCTGTGCTTGTCTTTCTGATCGTATTATAGTACAATGACGCAAGAGGTTCTGTTCGATTTCCAACACTGGAGGTTGTGCGATGGAAAAATATTTACCGCTGCTGCAAAAATCGCCCCTGTTCGCCGCGATGGTGCCCGGACAGATTCAGTCTGTTCTGCACTGCGTGGGCGCGACGGTGCGTGAGTTCGGTGCGGGCGAGTACATTCTTCTCGCTGGAAGCCCGACGCAGGCGATGGGGCTGCTTCTTTCCGGCTCTGCCCTTGCCATACAGGAAGATTTATGGGGCGAGCGGAACATCATGGGGAAAATCCAGCCGCCCGGCACATTTGCCGAGCCCTTCGCCGCAACGCCGGGTGCGGTGCTGAACGTCAGCATCGTCGCAAACGCGCCTGCGAAGGTCATGTTCCTGAGCATCCAGCGGATCCTCACCGTCTGCTCGGAGACCTGCCCGCAGCACGCGCTGCTCATCCGGAATCTTGTGTCTGTCCTGGCAAAGAAAAATTTGCAGCTGAACGATAAGATCACCCACATGAGCAAGCGCCGCACACGGGAAAAGCTTCTGTCCTATCTCTCGTCCGAGTCGCTCCGGCAGGGCTCGCTGGAATTTGACATTCCCTTCGACCGCCAGCAGCTGGCAGACTATCTGTGCATCGAGCGCTCGGCCATGTCCGCAGAGCTTTCGCGCCTTCAAAAAGACGGTCTGCTACAAACCGAGCGCTGTCATTTTCGCCTCATTGCGCCGATTCCCGGCGCGCTCAGCCGTTAACGAATCCTTTCAGAATTGCCTTCTTCTTTAACGCCGCTTTAACGTACTTTCACGGTATAATGACTCCCGAAATCGGCCGCGACGCGGTTTTGGAAGAAGGAGAAAAACAAGATGTTTCTGATTAACCAGGCAATGGTAAATGTTCCGATCGGAACGGCAGCCTTGATCGTCGTGCTCGGTATGGCCGTCGTATTTTTCGGCCTCATTTTGCTGATGCTCGTCACCAAGGCCTCCGGCAAAATCATGCAGAATAAAGAAGCTGCCGCAAAGGCCGCCGCTCCTGCTCCCGCGCCCGCCGCTCCTGCAGCACCTGCCGTGAAAGCAGTCGCCCCTGGCTCTGCGGGCGAAGTGAAGCTCCACGATGTTCCCGACCGGACGGCCGCCATGCTCATGGCCATCGTCGCCGACAAGCTCGGAAAGCCCCTCAACGAGCTGCGCTTCATCTCCATCCGCGAGATCAAGGATTGATTCTACATAAAACGCCCCGCGCACCGCACAATGCTCTCTGTGCGGTGCGCTTTTTGTCCAGATTCTTGTATTCCGCCCCGGTATTTCGTTCAGCTTCCGCTAAACGCGTAGGGGGCGATGCCCACATCGACCCGGCAAATTACGCCGATTTTACGGAAATCCAATGCGAATTCGCCGCTTCCCTTGGGGCGATGTGGGCATCGCCCCCTACGCATTGATTATGGACATCTCGTAAGAGGCAATTGCTTGGCCTCCTCCGGTGCGTGATAGCTGACGGCGGCGATTTTGCTGTCTTCGATTTGGAAGCACATCGCCGTCTCGTCGCAGATCATGAGTGTGGTCGGTTCGCCGTCTGTGTACTCGATGAGGCTGTATTTCCCCATGTAGCGCACCTCGCCGCCAAGAAGCAGCAGCGCCGTGTGCTCGTCTACGCGATAGATAGCAGGGAGCCCTGCGCGCGGAAATCGGTTGGCAGCCTCCCGGTAGTCCTCCCCCGCCGTCACGCCGCAAGCGTCCGTGCCCTCGAGCAAGCGAAGATACGCCGCATTTGGCTTTTTCATGCTCGTATCTACGTAGCAGATGCCGCCCGCTTGCGAGCCGTCCGGGAACTCGACCACATCGTAATATTCCTCCTGAAGAAACGGCTCATGCGAGATTCGTTCCGGCTCTCCGTAGACCGTTTTCAGCTCGTCCATTAGCAGATCATAGATGGACGTGCCATTCCACGTAAGGCCCGGCCATTCCTGCGCCGCCTCCCGCGCCCGGAACCATGCCGCGTCCTGCCCCAGCCGGGAAAGCCCCGGCGCAAATTCCGGCGCAACCACGTAATCGGGCGCTTCCCCATCTGCTGCGCGCACCTTGTTCGTAAAGACCGGCGCGCCGTCATCATTGAGCAAAAAGCTTACATAGACGCGCCCCGCAGACTCCTCCAGAATTTCCGCGTCCTGCACATAGCGCTCCCGAAGCTCCCGATACCCTTCGTCCCAATTGCCCGGGGCCAGCGTCAGCGTGTAATATGTTCCCAGCGCGCCCGTCTGCCACGAAATCAGCTCCGGCAGCCGCACCTGATACTCACTTTCATCCATAAACGGGCTCACGTAGGCGCCATCTTTGATCTCCCACGCGCCGTCATTGGAAAGCGTCGGCACACCATAAAACTCCGCCATCACGCGCTCCATCGCCTCCCGCACCGGTATGCGCCCGGTTCGTTCCTCCCAAGGCGTTGTCACCTCAAGCCACTCAAGATACGCTTCCGTCTTCTCCGGCCAGACGCCGTCCGTCGGCACCGGCAGGAGGTCCAGCCGCCACCGCTCGGCAAAGTCAAAGAAATATGCCCGCGCTTCCTCGTCCAGTTCCGCCGCCGAAGCCACGCCCATCTCCGAGGAAAAAATCTCCGAAAGCCCAACGGCAGGCGCTTCCTGTCCCGGCTCGGTTTCCGGCGCGGCGGGCATTTTCTCTTCCGGTTTTGCTTCCGGTGCGGGCGCTTCCTCCTGCATGGTCTCGGGCATCTGCTGCGTCTGAACCTCCCGTTCATGGCACGCGGCTAGCGACAAAACCAGAAGTCCTGCCAATAAACCGGCAATCGCTCGTTTCATTCCGATCTCCCCTTTCGCGTTTTTCTCAGTATAGCACAGAATTTTCCTGAAATTTCTTAATTTTTCTGAATTCCGGCAAAAAGCGGGAGACAAGCTTTGGCTTGTCTCCCGCTTCGTTCTTTATTTGATGGTCTCGCTGTTGTTGAGCACGGGCACACTGTATAAAAACAGCACGTCCTGCTTGTCAAATGTCACAAAGCTTCCCAGCCGCGCGCTCGGCAGATACCGGATATCGACGAGCGTGATCTTCGCGTACCCCTCCAGAAGAAGCGGCGCGAGACTGCTCGCGAACGAATCCCGGAAAATGACAAGCTCCTTGTCTGTTTTTGCGCTTGGGTTCTCGATCGTAAGCAGCGACACCGAGCCGGACAGGAACATTTCGTAGGGGTCCTTCCCTGCCGCCTTTTCCATGTCGTAGACCGCCGTCTTCTGATTTGTTTCGAAATTCGTTACCACGGCGTTTTCGATGGCATTGTTCGTCAGATACGAAATTTTCTCGGGCTTTACCGGAAGCGCTGCATAGCCATAGTAGAGCCCATAATAGTCGCGGTCCAGCTCGTGCTCGGTAAACTCGCCGGAAATCTCCGCACCCATTGCGTCCGCGATTGTTTTCGCCGCAGGCAGCAGCTTTTCCTGCCGCCAGTGAAGATCGGTTTTGTAGTAATCGTCAATTGTGAGGCTGCCGGTCAGGTCAATCCAGCTCGCCCACGGGAGAGCGGTTTGCATCGAGGCAAAAAACACGTCGTAGCCCAGCGCCGGATAGCCGTTCTGTGATGCCAGAAAATAGTTTTTGTCCGGAATGACCGACAGGTATGTCTTGACGTTCGTACCCTTGAGATACCTGTCATAGACAAAACCAAACCGCTCCTGCGCGTGCGCTAACGATTCCTCGTTCATCGGGTACTCGAGCTTCGCGACCACCCCATCGGCAAAATATACGCCGTGGTTGTCCTTCTGCCGGAACACGCCGAGCGAGACAAGGCTCTTGAGTGTCCGGAACTGCTCACGCAGCGGGAACTGGTCGAGCGTGTAGCTTTCAAAGCTGCCCGTCCATTTTCCGCTTGCAAACGCTGAAAGCGAAAACGCCGGAGCCTGCGCCAGATCCCGCCGCTCGGACTGCGACTGCGCGTCCGCAGGCTTCAAAATACCCCAAACGGCAAAGCCAAAGAGAAACACGCCCAGAAGCAGGACAGTCAGCATCGATTGTTTTTTTCGCATCATCCCGCCTCCTAGAATCTGAAATACAAGAACGGATTAAACGAACCGTCCACCAGAAACGCCGTACACGCCGCGAGCAATAAAAGAAGCCAGGCTGGCTGCAAAACCGTCATTGCCCGCGCGCCGGATTTAGTCTGTGCAAGCCTGCAAATCAGGTTTTTACAGACCGGCGTTGCGCCGACGGCGGCAATCAGGAACGTCACGGCGTAGCTTTTCGCGTAATACAGACTCTCCGCGCTCACAAGCGGCAGTCCGTCCGCGCCGAACATTGCGCCGATCTGCGAAGCAGCCTCTTTCACGGAACTTGCGTTAAAGAGTACAAAGCTCAGCGTCACAAAAAGCAGCACATACACATGCTTGAGCACATGCGTTTTTTCCAACCGCTCTTTATACAGAAGCTTCTCCGCCACGAGAAGCACAGCAAACCCGAGCCCCCATAAAACGAAGTTCCAGCTCGCCCCGTGCCAAAGTCCCGTGAGAAGCCAGACAACAAGAATGTTGCGCAGCCATTTGGCGTTTGACACACGGTTGCCGCCCAGCGGAATATAAACATAGTCCCGAAACCACGATCCGAGGCTCTTGTGCCAGCGCCGCCAGAACTCCGTGATAGAGCCGGAGATATACGGATAGTCGAAGTTCTCGGAGAAATGGAAGCCAAAAATTCTGCCAAGGCCGATGGCCATATCGCTGTAGCCCGAAAAGTCAAAATAGAGCTGCAAGGTGAAGCTCACGGCGTAGAGCCAATAAAAAAGGACGGATAAGTCCCGGCTTTTCTGAAAGACTGTGATAATCTCATAGAGCACATTTGCAAGTAAAACTTTTTTAGACAGTCCGATCACAAACCGGCCCGCGCCCGCCGCGATATCCTCGAACGTCGTCTCCCGCGCGTCCAGCTGCGGCGCGATCTCTGCGTAGCGCACGATGGGGCCCGCAATGAGCTGTGGGAACATCGCAATATACGTGCCGAGCTTCAAGAAGCTTTTCTGCGCGGGAACGTCCCTTCGGTACACATCTACAACGTAACTCAGGATCTGAAACGTATAAAAGCTGATGCCGATGGGAAGCGCGACACGCAGCAATTTCAAAGACAGCCCCGTCACGGCGTTCAAGCTCGAAATAAAAAAGTCCGCGTATTTGCAGTAGCCGAGAAGTCCGAGGCTGAGCAGAACAGAAGCGGTCAAAAATATCTTTGACCACTTCCGATTCTCAGCATTCTTTTCGATCAGCCGCCCGAACACATAGCCCTGCAAGATGCTCAGCAGCATAAACAGGCAGAACCTTGGCTCGCCCCAAGCGTAAAACAGGAGGCTCGATGCAAACAGCACGGCGTTTTTTAAGCCGCGCGGAACCAGAAAATAGACTGCCAGCACCAGCGGCAAAAAGTAATACAAAAACGGGATACTGGAAAAAAGCATAGAGCCTCCTGTCGGATGATATGGATTTACGCGTCGATGGCTTCGTCGTAGGCCGCCGTGAAACTGCTATCGACCGCGAGCAGCTTGTCGCGGAAGGTGTTGACCAGCTCCTCATCGCCGTAGACCGACACGATCAGATTGCCGCTCGTCGCGATGAGCATTTTATCCGGGAAGCCGCACATCCAGTGCTTGCCCGAAATCTCCGCGTGAATATCCTCCACGATGGAAGAAACGTCCTCCGCATTGGCCGCATGGAACGCGCCGCAGGTAAATGTATTGCCGTTCATCATGTGCATCAGGGACGCCGCGCCATCGAGCTTTACAGCGTCGGATGCCGGGAAGGTAAACAGGTACGAAAGGTTTTCCGCGTTCGCAATGTTCACTGCGCCCGCCGCATCGTCCACGCTGTTGTCATAGTCACCGCCGGCCGCCGGGAACTTTTCGTCCTCCGTGTAGCTCGACCAGACCTTGTTGAGAAGCTCGAGCGCCGCCTGCTTGCTTTCTTCCTTTTCCGTGCCGCCTTCTGCCGCACTTTCTCCGCCTTCCGGTTCCTGCGCCGCAGAGCCGTCCACGCCAAATTCATCGTCGATCATGTCGTCGTCGGGCATGGTCGCAACTGCGTCGTCAGAGGGCTGCTCCTCTGCTGCCGCGTCTTCGGAAGGCGTCTGGGTCTGCTGCTCGGAGGTCGAAGGACTCTCTGCGCCGATGGTGTCATCTGTCTTCTTGCTTGCGCAGGCCGCAAAGCTAAATACGCAGGCGAGCGCGAGGATCATTGCGATCATCTTTTTCATGGTTGGTTTCTCCTTTGGATTTCTAAAAATAATTTACTTTCTTTCTCCGTTTCGGATTTCTTTGCTCAGTTCGGCGTATTGACAACGCCGATGAAAAGCGGCAGGCCGTCCTGCGACGTGATGGCAAAGACGAATGGCCGGTCGAGCGTGAAGTCGATCTCCTCGTCGGGAGGCTCCGCCGCGCCCGCCTCCATCATGACCGTGTAGGCTGCCGCCGTCACGCCCTCCTCGTCGATCGCCACGCGCGCAGCATGCTCGGCTCTGGAAAGGAATACGCCGTCAGCGTTCTCGATCACCGGAGAAAAGTCCGCCGTGTCATCGCTGAACACATCCGTCACGCCGAGCGCCTGTAGTCCTGCGTTCAAATTCAGGTCGGACGAAACGTCGAACTTCGGAACGGCGAGGTTCACAATCAGGAATTTGCTGTTCTCCCAGTCCTCGCCGCCAAGCAAAAAGTTCATCGCTTCCTCATCTTGCAAAAGCGCTTCCGGCGTTACGCCTTCGTCGGGAAGCAGCAGCTTCATAGCCCCGCTCTCCCGCAGAGACAGGTTCACTGCGCCGAACTTCTCGCCCCAGTAATACGTTCCCGTATCGGAGCGGTGCATGAACTCGCAGGTGATATCGCCGGAATCCGCGTGGAAGGTATCCTCGCTCGTCTGGCTCTTGGAAAATCCCTCTGACCATTTCGCGCGGTAGTAAATCGTGGTGGCCAAGGCCATCACCGTCTCGGGCGTAAACTCCAGCCCGCTCGCCTGCTCCTGAAGGAGTCCTCCGGTCTGCTCGTTGAGCCAGTTTTGCAGCGCCTTGTTATAGCTGTCGCTTCCCATCTCACCGGAAAACGACGAGGCATAATAGTCCTGCGCCAACGTGTCCAGCGTTTTTTGCACATAGCCTACGCCTTCATCCAGCCACACAGAGCTTGCCAGCACGCTCGTCACCGCGCCATCTGCGCAGTAATTTGCGTTCCAAAGCGCCTTGGCCTGCGCGCGCACGTCCTCAAGACTATTCTCCCTGAGAAGGCTTAATATCTGCGTCCGGGAATCGCCGTCCGTACACTCGGCCAGCATCGAGAGCGCCATGTACACGTTCAAGGGCGAATAGACGAAATTGCCGCCATTTCCGCTCTCCAGCATCGCGCCGGTCGAAGCCCGGACGAAGCTCTGCACATTCTCCCGGTCTATATCGATATCCCGCCGGGCGCGCTTGTCTGCCCACCATGCGTCATAGACCTTCGAAAAGCCTTCGTCGTCAAACGAGCCATCCTTTTTCATATACGCGGTTTCATCCGGATACTTTGCCATTTCGGGATACGTCGCTTCGGCAAGCGTTTCATACGCCGCGCCGGGCTGGGTCTGGTCTGCCGCGGGGCAGCTCTCTACCCTCGGCGCGCACCCTATCATAGCCGCAGCAAGTGAAACCGCAAGCAATATCGCTGTCCATCGTTTCTGTTTCATTGCATCACACCTCCGGTAACTCTGTCAGCACACCGAGGAACACGGGAAGCCCGGTGTCCAGATCGACGATCATGTACAAAAACGGTCTATCCAGAATCACGCTGCGCCCATACTCAATCGCACATTCCAAAGTCATGTCGACCGCCGTCGCAGCGCCGGCCTTCGTCCCCTCCTCGTCGACCTGCAGGAAGGTCTTGTGGAAAACGTTCGAGATACAGATGTTGCCTTCGTCCGACGTGCCAAGGGCGGTAAAGTCAGCTTTCTTGCCGTCAAACGCATCCGTCATGCCGAGTGCTTGGAGTGAATCAGAAAGTTCCGCAGAAAATTCCGATTTGAACTTCGGCATGGCAATTTCCACGGTTTCATCCCCGGGAGAAGTGAGTATAGCATGAAGCTGCTCGCCTGTCAACCGGCTCACGTAATCCTCTATGCTGGTAGTTTCGTCCGGCAAAAGCGCCGCGAACGCATATCTGCCGCCCTCATAGGGCTTGAGGAAGCCCTCGGCGTGCTCGTCATGCAGATACTGCCCGACTTCGCCATGGAGAAATGCGCCAGTCTGCTTTCTGCCGTCCCGCGCGATGAATGTTTCGTCCCACACGTCACTGGATTGGAACACGCTCGCCCACTTCGCATCAAACGCCAGCGCGTTCACCAGATACATCACCGTGTCGGTCGGAATTTTATCAATGATCTCCGGGATCATCCCGTCCGTGTTTTCCTTCACCCAGTTGTTGATAGCCGTCTTGGTCGTGTCGTCAAAGGGTGCTGAATAGATCCCTGCGCCAAAGACGTTTGCGTTCTGCTGCAAGAATGCGTCTTCTATATGAAGCGTGTCTGTGTCCTTCATCCAGATGGAATTGGCAAGCTTCATCTGCTGATTGTCCTTTAAATATGTTTGCAGAACGGAGAAATACGCGTTTAAGCTGCCCGTGTCTGCGCCGAGCGTCTGCTCCATCTGCGTTTTTGTCTCCCCCAACGCGCCGTTTACCGTCATAGAAAGCGCGCTCGCCACGCTCAGTGGGGAGACAAGCGGGTTCGCTTCCACCATCGCGTTTTGCAGAAGCTTTATGCCAAAGCCGGTCAGCGCCGTAGCTGTATCCTGCACAACGGTTGTATCGTAGAGCGATTCCGTTTGCTCTTTCTTCGTATCCTTCATCAGATTCTCCACCGAAGCGGATTTTGCCGCGCAGCCAGAAGCCGTAAGCACGCAGGCCGACACAAGAAGCGCCGCAAGAAGCTGTTTGCCTTTCATAGAAATTCCTCCTTTTTTCATTGTCCCTCTGCCTCAAAAGACGACAGCTCTGTGCATTGGTTGCACGAATCGAAAAAATTTTTTCGCCAGAAGCAAAAAGGAACCCTCCCGGTAATCTCCCGGGAGGTTCGTAGGGGACGATTGAGCGCATCGTCCCGGCGGTAAAATCCGTTTTTACGGAAATCCAATGCGAATTCGATGGTACCCAACGGGTCGATGTGGGCATCGACCCCTACGCAGAAGAAGGAGCATCGCGCAAGCATCAACCCCTACAAAAAAAATCAAAGTTTTGCGCACTTTGTAAAGCGCAGCCCTTCCGCTTCTTATCCGTGTGGGAATTCATCCGAACCGAATGCCGCTTTGACGAGCACCATACACGCGGCCTGCTCATAGAGCGCGGGCTCCATGCTCAGATCGATGCAATCGACTTGCCGCACGCCGTCTCCGAGGTCCGGCGCAAGCACCGCCAGCACATACGTATCCCCGTCCCATGGGTAAAGCTCCTGCCCGTCGTCATAGGACTTGAACAGATAGCCTGTCATCGCATCGGGCAGCGCAAATTTTCCAAGAACCGCCTCAGATGTTTCGCCCTGCATCGAAACCTGCACGGTGGGCGCATTCTCTCCGTCGCCATTTTGAACCTGAAACGAAAGATGCAGCTGTCCATCCTCCCGATGCAGCGCCAAAGGCTCGGACTTTGTGCACACGCCGTCCTGCCAGTATTCTGCCCAGACCTCGCTGTAATCAATTGTCTCGCCGAAATCAAGGCTAAAATCCGCGCGCATGGCGTTGGCGCTTGCGGGCTCGGTATGGAAGGTGAGCGTTCCGCGGCTCGGCTCTTCATAGTGAAATTCCGTGCCATTGGGGATAAAGAGCCCACTCATGTGAAGGCCGTCCTGATTTGGAATCTGCAAAACAATGGTGTCGTTGTCCTTGATTTTGAAGACGAGCGTATACAGCCCGTCGGAACAGGTTGCAACACTATCGTTTAGTGTATACTCCCCCGCCATATAATAAGAGGATAACGGGCTGAGCATAAATACAAATTCCTGACGGCTGCCGGACATCCGGAAGGTCACCCGTGACGGCAGGATCTGAACCGCATCCGCTTCGTCCATGACATACGTGCCGCCGGAAAGGCCGTAGATGATCTCTTCCCGCGGACTTGTTGCGAAGCACACGCCGATGACAAGGCAGAGCACAAGCGCCAGCGCGATGAGCACCTTCGTGGGCCTTTTGTCGAGCACCCGCTTCACGCGCTCCTTGACCCCGACCTCTCCAAAGGCCAGCGGGCAGACAGAGATGGCCCCGCGCGGAACGCTGTTCGACAGCAGCACACTCGCGTAGCGCTTTTTCTCCGGCAGACTGTAGCTCTTCACGACCCGCTCGTCGCACGCAAGCTCTAGGTCGCGGCAGAACAGGTTGTACCCCAGCCAGACAAGCGGATCGAACCAATAGACGCAGAGAAGCCCGTAGCCAAGAAGATTCCACACGCAGTCGCCGTGCCGTTTGTGGGCAATTTCGTGCGCCAGAACGTATTCCCGCTCGTCTTCTGGAAGGCCGGACGGCAGATAAATCGCCGGCCGGAAGAGCCCCAGCAAAAACGGCGTGTCGATCCCGTCGCAAAGCCGCACGCCGGGCGAACACTCAATGGACGCGCCGACGCGGCGGCGAACCTTCCAGAAGCTCACGAACGCCAGAACCAAGAGCACCAGCACGCCAAGCGCCCAGATTCCCCCCGCGATGTGCATCCAGACCTGCAAGGGATTGACGCTTCCATGCGGATTGGCCGCAAAGTGTTCGCCGAAGACGGGATTGACGGCGCTGTTGAAACTTGCGATGCCGCTCGTGAGCTCCGGCTTTGCCGCGTACTGCGCCGTTTTGTAATCGAGAACCGTCTCGCTCGGAACGAGACTCCACGCACTTTTGACAGACACCGGCAGCGCCAGCCGCACAGCCGCCAGCGCCCACAGAAGAAGCCGCGACCACTTGGGCGCTTTCGGAAGCAGCACGCGGTACAAGCACACCGTCAGAATCAAAAGCGCCGCCGCCAGCGAGCGGTTCAGAAGCGCTGAAAATACCACATCCAGATTGTCGATGCTTTTCAAAAAGAGTGCTCCCATGCTATCCCTCCGCCTCGTCGATCATGCGCTGAATCTCCTGAATTTCCTCCCGGCTGAGCGCGCGCCGCTTTGTAAACGCCGCGAAAAACGCCGGAAGAGAGCCCCCGAATGCTTCGTCAACCAGATTCTCTCCCTGCTCGCAGTAAAAGCTCTCGCGGGAAAGTTTCGCCTTGACGATTCCGCCGTCATTGAAAAATAATCCCCGGTCGCAGAGCTTGCGCAATACATTATAGGTTGTCGTGCGTTTCCAGCCGAGCTCCTGTTCGCAGAGCCGCGCCAGCTCTCTCGACGCGATGGGCGCGTTTTCCCACACGAGGTCCGCGAACCGCGCCTCGACCGCGCCAAGCTTTCCATCGGGCATGTGAATCCCTCCTGTCTATTATCTATGGACAAACATAGTCTATTATGAATGGACAGCTTTGTCAAGCAAATTTCGTAATTTTCTTTTGTTTGTTACATTTTGCCATTGACTTTTACACATTGCAGCGCTAGAATAAGGCCATCTCAGATAAGGAGAACCTACCATGGCTCAGTTCGTTTTTGGCGCATATTACTTTTACTTTACTATTTGCAATAGTAAGGGCAATTTGTGATGCGCAAAAAACGAGAAAACCAAGGTTTTTCGGGCGGCACAGATTCCCTGTGCCGCCCTTATTTTTTTGGAGGTGCAAGACCATGATCGTAATTTTGAAACCAAATGTAAGTGAAGCTCGCCGTGACCAGCTGATTGGCTGGTTCAAAGCCCAGAATCTTGGCGTGCATATTTCGCAGGGCGATTATCAGACCGTCCTTGGTCTGATTGGCGACACCAAGTCTGTCGACATGGATCTGATTGCGAGCCTCGATATTGTCGACGCCGTTCGCCGCGTGTCCGACCCCTTCAAATGCTGCAACCGCAAGTTCCATCCGGACGATACCGTTGTCGACGTGAGCGGCGTCAAAATCGGCGGCGGCCACTTCGCGATGATCGCGGGCCCGTGCTCCGTCGAGTCCGAGGAGCAGATCGTAGGCGTTGCGAACGACGTGAAAAAGGCGGGCGCGAAGCTGCTGCGCGGCGGCGCGTTCAAGCCCAGAACCTCCCCGTACGATTTCCAGGGCCTCAAGGCCGAGGGCCTGAAGCTTCTTTCCATTGCAAAGAAGGAGACCGGGCTTCCCATCGTAACGGAAATCATGGACGTGCGTCATCTCGATCTCTTTGAAGATGTCGACCTCATTCAGGTCGGCGCGCGCAACATGCAGAACTTCGATCTTCTCAAAGAGCTCGGCAAGACGAAAAAGCCGATTCTCTTAAAGCGCGGCATCGCCGCCACGATGAAAGAGTTACTCATGAGCGCAGAGTATATCATGGCCAGCGGCAACGAGCAGGTCATTCTCTGCGAGCGCGGCATCCGCACATACGAGACCTACACGAGAAACACGCTCGACCTTTCCGCCGTGCCGATGCTCCATGAGCTCTCGCACCTGCCTGTCGTCGTCGACCCCAGCCACGCGACCGGACTTGCCCGGCTCGTCACTCCGATGGCCCTTGCCGCAACGGCCGCCAGCGCAGACGGCATCATGGTTGAGGTGCACAACGATCCCATCCACGCGCTGTGCGACGGCGCGCAGTCGCTGACCCCGGCGCAGTTTGCCGAGCTCTCCGGCAAGGTTATGAAGGTGCGGGAGGCCATCGCAAAATGAAAGTCGGAATCGTAGGCTTAGGCTTAATTGGCGGCTCGTTTGCGAAGGCTTATCAGGAAGCAGGACACGAGGTTCTCGCCTTTGACCGCGACGAGAGCGTGTTATCGTTTGCGCAGTTAGAAGGTGCCGTCTCTGCGCCTTTAACGAAGGAGAATATCGGCACGTGTGACCTTGTCCTCGTCGCCATTTATCCGGAGGCCGCGGTCAATTATGTTCGCGACATGGCGCCCTATATTGGAACAAAGCCCATGGTCATCGACTGCTGCGGCACGAAGCGCGTCGTTTGTCAGGCGCTGTTCCCGCTGGCAAAGGAATACGGCTTTACGTATCTCGGCGGCCACCCGATGGCAGGCACGCACAACTCGGGCTTCAAATACGCAAGAAGCAATCTCTATCACGGCGCGCCCATGGTGCTCGTTCCCCCGGTTTTTGACGACATTGAGCTCTTGCAGCGGGCAAAGGATTTGCTCCAGCCCGCTGGCTTCGGCAAATTTTCCGTCACGACCGCCGAGGCGCACGACGAGATGATCGCCTTTACCTCGCAGCTGGCGCACGTCGTCTCCAACGCGTACATCAAGAGCCCCACGGCCGGCAGCCATAAGGGCTTTTCCGCCGGAAGCTACAAGGACATGACGCGTGTGGCATGGCTGAACCCGCAGATGTGGGCGGAGCTGTTTCTGGAGAACCGCGACTATCTGATGCGGGAGCTCGATATCTTGTCCGAAAATCTGAATGCGTACCGCAAGGCGCTCGCGGAGCAGGATTTACCTACGCTCACGCAGCTTCTCGATGACGGACGCCGGCGCAAGGAGGAGGTCGACGGTCATTGAAAACCATCCATGTTTCCGCCTCCCGAAGCTATGACATTCTCATCGAACGCGGGATTTTAACCCGTGCGGGCGAGGAGATCAAAAAGGTCTGCGGCGCGGGCGAGGCTTTGATCGTGAGCGAGGATACCGTGTGGCCGCTCTATGGCGAGACGGTGCTGTGCTCGATGCAGGACGCAGGCTTTGACGTAACGAGCTTTACCTTCCCGCATGGCGAGCAGTCCAAAAACCTCTCGGTCTACGCCGAGATTCTGAACGCCCTTGCCGCGCGGCACATCTCCCGCAAAGGGCTTATCGTCGCGCTGGGCGGCGGCGTGACGGGCGATATGGCGGGATTTGCGGCGGCGACGTATCTTCGCGGGATCCGCTTTGTGCAGATTCCGACGACACTTTTGTCGCAGGTCGATTCCTCCGTCGGCGGAAAGACGGCGGTTGATCTTCCGGCGGGCAAGAACCTCGTCGGCGCGTTCTGCCAGCCGTCTCTGGTCCTCTGCGACCCGCATGTGCTCTCGACCCTCCCCGACCCCATTTTTTACGATGGCTGCGCGGAGGTCATCAAGGCTGCGATGCTCAAGAGCCATACGTTCTTCGAAGACCTCGACAAAACGTCCCCGCGCGAGCAGCTTGAGCACATTCTCGAGTTCTGCATCGCGATGAAGCGCGATGTCGTGGAGGAAGACGAATTTGACACCGGCGCGCGCCAGTATTTAAACCTCGGGCACACGTTCGGTCACGCGGTGGAAGCCGCCAGCGCGTTTTCCATCAGCCACGGCTGCGCGGTCTCCATTGGCATGGTCATGATGACGCGCGCCGCCGTCAAAAAGGGCTACTGCAAGGAAGAGGTCCTTGAAAAGCTCATCGCGCTTCTCAAAAAATATCACCTCCCGACGGAGGTTCCCTACCCCGCGAACGAGCTGCTGGATATCGTGAGAAGCGACAAAAAAACGATGGGCAGCACGGTCACGCTCATCGTCCCCGAAAAGATCGGCCGCTGCACGCTTGTCCCGATTCCGACCACAGACGTACTCGACTGGCTCACGGCCGGAGGCGCGGAATGAACCGCGTGGTTTTCCCCGGCGCATTGTCGGGCCAGTTCCGCGCGCCCGCGTCCAAATCGCATGCGCACCGGCTCCTCATCTGCGCCGCGCTGGGACACGCCTCCGTTCGCGTCTCGTGCGATACGTTTTCCGACGATATCATCGCCACGATCGACTGCCTGAACGCCATGGGCGCGAAGATCACGCACGAGGGCGGAACGATTTCCGTCTCACCCATTTTCGCAAACGGGAGACCGGACGGTGCCTGTCAATTATATTGTAAGGAAAGCGGCTCGACGCTTCGGTTCTTGCTTCCGGTCGTGGGCGCACTTGGTCTTGACGCGGTCTTTCATATGGAAGGACGGCTCCCCGAGCGGCCGCTCCACCCGTTTGACGAGGTCTTGATCGCACACGGCATGCACATTCATCAAACTGGCGCGGAGCTTCATGTTTCCGGAAAATTGCTGGCAGGCAGCTTCGCGCTCCCCGGCAACGTCTCGTCTCAGTATCTGTCGGGACTTCTGTTCGCGCTTCCCCTTCTTCCGGGAAGCAGCACGCTTACCATTACAGGCGCGCTGCAATCGGCAAGCTACCTTGCCATGACCGAGGACGCGGTCTTAAATTCCGGCATTCGCTTTTCCAAATCGCAGAACGTCTTTACCATCCCCGGCAATCAGACCTGCTGCCTCCCGGATGGGCTTGCAGCCGAAGGCGACTGGTCTGGCGCAGCCTTCTTTCTCTGCGCAGGTGCACTGTCGGATACCGGCATTTTTGCCTCCGGCCTGCAGGAAACCTCCCGGCAGGCCGACCGGGCCGTTCTGGAGCTTCTGTCAAGATTCGGTGCGGAGGTTCGGGCGGAAACTGGCGGTGTGTTTGTCCGAAAGTCCTCGCTTCACGGCATCGACATTGACGCGGGCGCAATCCCGGACTTAATCCCCGCCGTCGCGGCTGTCGCGGCCTACGCAGAGGGCGAAACGAACATCACGAACGCAGCAAGGCTGCGTCTCAAAGAATCCGACCGGCTGCATACGGTTGCTGAAACAATCAAATCCCTTGGCGGGCAGGCAAAGGAGCTTCCCGACGGGCTCGTCATTACCGGAACCCCCCGCCTCACGGGCGGAACCGCCGATTCCTTCGGCGATCACCGGATCGCGATGCTCGCCGCTGTTCTTGCCAGCGGGTGCCGGGAGCCGGTAACGATTCTTGGCGCGCAGTGCACATCCAAATCGTACCCCGAATTCTGGAAGACGCTGGACCATCTGAAAGGAGAACCCACATGAGCAGCTTTTATCATGGCGACGCGCTGGAGCTTTCCATCTTCGGCCAGTCCCATAGCCCCGCAATCGGCGTGACCCTTTCCGGCCTTCCGGCGGGCCTTGCCATCGACATGGACGAGCTCGGCGCATTTCTCCGCAGAAGAGCCCCCGGCCAGAATGCATGGTCGACGCCGCGAAAAGAGGCAGATCTTCCGGAATTTCTCTCCGGGCTTGTCGGAACCGTGACCTGCGGCGCGCCGCTCTGCGCTGTAATCCACAACACGAATACACGCTCGCAGGATTATCGCAATCTCATCGACATCCCCCGCCCGGGTCACGCCGACTACACCGCGCAGGTGAAATTTGGCGGCTATCAGGACGTTGCCGGCGGCGGACACTTCTCCGGCCGTCTGACCGCTCCCTTGTGCATTGCGGGCGGCATTTGCAAGCAGCTGCTCGCAGCACGTGGTATCGAGGTCATGGCGCGCATTGACGCGATTGCCGGAATCGAGGACACGTCCGAATTTCTCGCGCCGGTCGACCGAAAGGACTTCCCCGCGACAAGCGACGAATCTGCCAAACATATGAAGGCCGCGATTGCACAGGCGCGCGCGGAGGAAGACTCCGTCGGAGGCATCATCCGCTGCCAGATCATAGGCGTTCCCGCCGGGCTCGGGGAACCGATGTTCGGCGGGTTAGAGAACAAAATCAGCCAGCTTGCTTTCGCCATTCCTGCCGTCAAGGGTATTGCGTTCGGCCTCGGCTTCGCAGCAGCGGGGCTTCGTGGCAGCGAAAATAACGACGCGTACCGCGTGGAAGATGGGCGCGTCGTCACCGAAACAAACCACTGCGGCGGCATTCTGGGCGGCATTTCAAACGGCATGCCGATCGTCTTCCGTCTGGCCGTCAAGCCCACGCCGTCCATCGCAAAAACGCAGCACTCCGTTTCGCTGTCCGCAATGCAGAACGCGGAATTAAGCATTCACGGACGGCACGACCCCTGCATTGTCCCGCGCGCGGTTCCCTGTGTGGAAGCCGCCGCCGCCATCGCCATTTACGACGCGCTGAAAGCGTCCGGAATTTGAGGAGGTACTTACCATGAATTTAGAGCAGTCCCGCAAAGCAATCGACGAAATCGATCAGCAGCTCGTGAAGCTCTTTACCGAGCGGATGGCCTGCGCCGCTGAGATTGCGGCCTATAAGAAGGAAAACAATCTTCCCGTTCTGGACGCGGGGCGCGAGCGCCAGAAGCTGGCCGCGATCTCCGAGATGGCGCCTGACGATCTGGAAAACAGCGCAAGGTGCTTGTATTCGCTCATTTTCTCGCTGAGCCGCGCGTATCAGCACCGCCTTCTCGGGAACGACGCGGAGCTTCCCAAAAAAATTGCCGCCGCGATTGAATCTACCCCCAACCTCTTCCCGCCCAAGGCGATGGTCGCCTGCCAGGGCGTGGAGGGCGCGTATTCCCAGCTGGCCTGTGAAAAGCTGTTTCAGGCTCCGAACATTTTGTATTTCTCGAACTTTGAGGCCGTCTTCTCGGCGATCGAAAAGGGTCTTTGCCAGTACGGCATTATTCCGCTGGAAAACAGCACGGCGGGCTCCGTCAACAAGGTCTATGACCTCATGCTCCAGCACGAATTTTACATCGTCCGCAGCACGCGCCTCAAGGTCGACCACAGCCTTCTCGTTCGTCCCGGCACGAAGCTTGAAGACATCCGCGAGGTATATTCCCACGAGCAGGCCATCGGCCAGTGCCAGGAATTTTTGAAGACACTGCCGAACGCGCAGATCATCCGCTGCGAAAACACGGCGCAGGCCGCCAAATTCGTCGCAGAATCCGGCCGGAACGACGTGGCGGCGCTGGCTTCGCGCACATGCGGCGCGCTCTACGGTCTCACCGCGCTCGCCGAAAGTGTGCAGGATCAGGGCAACAACTACACCCGTTTCATCTGCATCAGCAAAAACCTAGAAATTTATCCAGGCGCGGACCGCACGAGCCTTCGCATGGTGCTCGCGCACAAGCCTGGCGCACTGTATCAGGTGCTGTCTCTCTTTAACGCCCTTGGCATCAACCTCAACAAGCTTGAAAGCCGCCCGATTCCCGAGCGCGATTTTGAGTTCGCATTCTACTTTGACCTGGATACCTCTATCTACTCCCCCACGTTCTTGCAGCTCATGGCAGAGCTTCCCGGAATCTGCGAGCAGTTCTCGTACCTCGGAAGCTACAGCGAGGTGATCTGATGCTGCGCTGCGGACTTCTCGGCCGTAAGCTCGGCCACAGCTACTCCCCCCAGATTCACCACGAGCTTGCCTCCTATGAATACAAGCTCTACGAAAAAGAGCCGGAGGAACTCAATCGCTTTTTAAAGTCCGGCACGTTTGACGGACTGAACGTCACGATTCCCTACAAAAAGGCCGTCATGCCGCTGCTTGACGAAATTTCTCCCGAGGCCGCGGCCATCGGAAGCGTCAACACGATCGTAAACCGCGCAGGAAAGCTTACCGGCTACAACACAGATGCGTTCGGCTTTTCGTGGATGCTCCGCAAAAGCGGAGTCGAGGTTGCAGGGAAAAAGGCGCTTGTCTTCGGCTCCGGCGGCGCGTCGGTCACGGTCTGCCATGTGTTAAAGTCCCTTGGCGCGGACCCCGTCGTCGTTATCTCCCGCTCAGGCGAAAACAACTATGAAAATCTGGACCGGCACACGGACGCGAAAATTCTCGTCAACGCCACGCCCCTCGGTATGTACCCCGAAAATGGGACAAGCCCGGTTGATTTGGCCTGTTTTGACGCACCCGAGGGCGTTTTGGACGTTGTCTACAACCCCGCGCGCACAGCGCTGATGCTGCAGGCCGAGGCGCTCTCGGTACCGCACGCAAGCGGCCTTTCGATGCTCGTCGCGCAGGCGAAAAAAGCGTGCGAGTATTTTACGGATACGGAAATTCCGGACACGGAAATCGACCGCATTGAGCGTCTTTTGTCCCATCAGATGCAGAACATCGTGCTCATCGGCATGCCCGGCTGCGGCAAGAGCTCCATCGGGCAGGCGCTGGCAAACACGCTCCACCGTCCGTTTATCGACGCGGACGCAGAAATTGTCCGCCGCGCGGGCTGCTCCATTCCTGAAATTTTTGCAAAGGACGGCGAGCCCGGCTTCCGGAAGTTTGAATCTGCGGTTCTGGCCGATCTCGGAAAGGCATCCGGAACCATCCTCGCAACCGGCGGCGGCTGCGTGACAAGACCGGAAAATTATCCGTCCCTGCATCAAAACGGGCGCATCGTCTGGCTGACGCGGCCATTGGAGCTGCTGCCGACGGACGGACGGCCGATGTCGCAGGCCAACCCGTTGGCGGCACTCTGGGAAACGCGGAAGGCGCTCTACGAGCAGTTTTCCGACGTGACCGTCCGAAATGATACGACCATCAACGTGTGCGTACAACAAATTGAGGAGGCGCTTTTATGAAGGTACTCATCATCAACGGCCCGAATCTGAACCTGCTTGGTCTGCGCGAGCCCACAATTTACGGCACGAAGAACTACGCCGCGCTGGTCGCGTTCTGCGAAAACGCCTGCCGGGAGGCGGGCTTCGGCTGCGAGGTCTTCCAGTCGAACCACGAGGGCGTGATCGTGGACAAAATCCAGGCGGCCTACGGCGTTTTTGACGGCATTGTTATCAATCCTGCCGCCTATACACACACGAGCGTCGCAATCTTAGACGCACTCAAAGCCGTCGCGATTCCGGCGGTCGAGGTGCATCTTTCCGACGTGGACGCACGCGAGCCGTTCCGCCATGTGTCCTACGCGGGTCTTGCGTGCTTTACGCGCTTCACGGGCCTTGGCTTCGAGGGCTATCGGCAGGCTGTCTTCGCACTGAAAGAGCGCCTGAACGCAGGCTGAAAACTAACCAAAGGTTACTGTTCTTTCCTTTTACCCCACGATACACTCAATGTGTATGGTGGGGCTTTCTCTGCATTTCCCCGCCGCAGCGTTCGAAATCGATTTCCGGAATATGAAGGAGGAAACATATGAAAAAGAAGCTTTGCCTGCTGCTTGCGCTTGTGCTCGCGCTGCTTGCGCTGTCCGGATGCGGCGAGGAGCAGGAGCAGACCGTCTCCGTTACGCTCGCCAACCAAAGCGGCCACGGCATCACGTCCATCAGCATCACGCCTTCGACCAGCACCGAATGGGACACCGAGCTTGTCGATGGAACGTTTATGGACGGCGAAACCATGGATCGGAACCTCGGCACCTATAAGGAATCCGAAGTCCCCGACACCTGGAACATTCTCGTCTACGGCGAGGATAACACCATTTTGTACGATACCTCGGTCGACGAAGTCGATTTCCAGATCAAAGACGGCGACTATATCGTCTTCGACACGCCTGAAGAGGCCATCAGCATCATTATCTGCACTGCCGACGAATATGAAACTCTCTACGCGGACTATGAAGCGGCTTCGAATGAAGACCTCGCCGCCGGGCTGGACGCGGAAGAGGTCGCCGCGCTCGGTGATATCTCCGGCTATACCGGCTGCTGGCGGCTTGACGGGGAGCCGTTCTACTTCGTCATCAACGAGGACTTCGAATGGATCGCCATCAACCTCTACGGCGAGCAGATCGGGCCCGGCTACGTTGTGAACGAAGACGAGAATATCACACTCTGCATGGAAGACGGCACGGAGCTTGTCTCCCTCTGGCAGACATCCTACGGCGATTTGAGCGACGCGAACGGCAACACGCTCTCCTCGTCCGATTACATCATGCTCCTGCCCACGCCGGAGGATGACCTGAACCAGACGTCCACCTTCCCAGGCGGCTTTACGAATGTCACGATCGACTACCCCATCCAGATGGAGGCGCACGAGCAGCCGAACGTCTCGAACGCCCTGAGCTTCAACGCGGTCATGGAGGACGGCACGGACGACTATTACTCCAATATCATGATCGCCTTCCAGCCGATCTCCGGCTTCGACCCCTACATGGAAAAGGGCGCGGCCAGCGCGAAGCCCTATATGGTGAAGATGCTCGATGATTTCATGAAGAGCATGTACGGAAGCTATCTTCTCAAGTCCTTCGGCTCGGACTTTAAAGACAACGGCGATTATTACAGCCTGACGGGCTACATGTGGCTCGACGGCTCGGTCTTCGCAGGCGACCCGTCTCAGCCCGTGCGCGGCTGCATGGAGGTACGTTACTACGGCCCCACCGGCTACGCACTTGTCGCGACGACGATTGCCCTCGAGGGAAGGATCCGCAACTACTTTGACATCTGCAACAACATGCTCACGACCCTCTCATACTCTGCCGGCTGGAGCACCGCTCCCAAGCCCGTCCCCGCGCAGCCGGTCTATTCCGGCGATACCGGCGACTACGGCACGGCGTACTACTGGTACGACGAGGATGGCGATGTCTGGTACTGGAACGGCTATGAAAACGAGTTCATCTCCTACGGCTCGGACGGCTATATTGACACCGATTCCGGCGAGTACATGGAGAACAACGACGCGGGTTGGGACTACTCGGACGAGTATTACGACGACTACGACCCGTGGTCCGATCCCGGTGACGGCTGGGATGATTATGCCTACGACGATGAAGGCTGGGGAGACTATTTCTAAGCCCGTCTAAAAAAGCTGACATAGCCATAGCGCCCGCCGTATGGTTTCCATACGGCGGGCGCTTGCATGTTATACTTGAACACGGACGCTCAATTGTAATCGACCACAATTTTAGAGCAGAACCTGCAGATCTGCGCCGCCGGATAGTCCGCCCACCATCTCAGCGCATATGGCGGCAAATAGACTGCCCTGTGCTTTTCCATTTCCCGCCAGGTATACAGCTTCGGTAAGCCTTCCCCCTCCGGCAGAAAGAACAATCCGCCGCGGCTTCGAAGCTTCCCTTGCTCCATCTCCTGCCCGCAAAACGGACATTTCATGATGCTGCCTCCTTCCATTCCCTTTTTGATACAAAAAATTCCCGCCGATGGGCGGCGGGAATTTTTATCTTACTTCTTTGCCTTCTTTTCCTTGCGGGCAGCGGCAGCTTCGGCTCTCTTCTTGGCCGCTTCCTTTTCTGCGGTGTTGTTCGTGGAGATTGCGAACTTCGCAAACTCAACACGGACACGGTCAGCGCTGGTCTCGATGACGATGGAGTCGTCCTTGACAGACACAACGTCGCCGATGATGCCGCCGATGGTCGTGATGTTATCACCGACCTTGATCGCGTCGCGCATGGCCTGCGCTTCCTTCTTGCGCTTGTTTTCCGGGCGAATCATGAAGAAGTAGAAAACCGCGATCAGGACGATCATCATGACGAGCATCGAGCCGCCGCCATTTGCCGCAGAAGCGTCTGCGGACGTTAAAAACAGAACCATTACATTTTCCTCCGAATTAAAAGTCTTTGATTATTATAACGAGAACAATATGCTTTTGCAAGCCACCTGTGAAAAATAGCCGGGAAATTTACAAAAACTTCTTATATTTTCTCATCGAGCTTCCGCGAATATTCCGCGCGGAACTCAGAAAACGTCCCTTCGTCGAGTGCGTCCCGGATTTTCTCGGTGAGCTTGTTGTAAAAATACAGGTTGTGCATCACGCTCAGACGCATGGCGAGCATTTCCTCGGCCTTGAACAGGTGCCGGATATACGCACGGGAATAACGCCTGCAAACCGGGCAGTCGCACTGTGGGTCAATGGGGCTGTCGTCATAGGTGTACTTTGCGTTTTTCATGTTGAGCGCGCCCTGCCAGGTAAAGAGCTTGCCGTGCCGGGCATTTCGCGCGGGCATGACGCAGTCAAAAAAGTCCACGCCCCGGGCGACGCTTTCGATGATATTGGACGGCGTGCCGACCCCCATCAGATACCGCGGCCGGTCCTTCGGCATGTAGGGCTCGACGGCCTCAATGATGTCGTACATGACCTCGGTCGGCTCACCAACGGCAAGCCCGCCGATCGCGTAGCCGGGAAGATCGAGCTTTGCAATCTCCTGCATGTGCCAGATGCGAAGGTCCTTGAACGTCGCGCCCTGATTGATGCCCCAGAGCTGCTGGCCGGGATTGACTGCGTCGGGCTCGGCATTGTACTTTACCAAGGCCTCCTTGCAGCGCGCGAGCCATCTTGCCGTGCGCTCACACGAGGCCTTTGCGTATGGATACGTCGCAGGGTTTTCCACGCACTCATCAAACGCCATCGCAATATCCGAGCCGAGGTTCGACTGGATGCGCATGCTCTCCTCGGGTCCCATGAAAATTTTGTGCCCGTCGAGATGGGACGCGAACGTCACGCCCTCTTCTTTGATCTTGCGCAGCCCCGCAAGCGAAAAGACCTGAAAGCCGCCGGAGTCCGTGAGAATCGGCCCCTGCCACGTCATGAATTTGTGAAGTCCGCCCATTTTCTTCACGACCTCGTCGCCCGGGCGAAGATGCAGATGGTACGTGTTGGACAGCTCCACCTGCGTTCCGATGTGCTCCAGATCTTCCGCGGACAGCGCGCCCTTGATGGCCGCCTGTGTGCCGACATTCATAAATACCGGCGTCTGCACTGTGCCGTGTGGGCAGGAAAATTCGCCCCGCCGGGCAGCTCCTTCTGTTTTTAATAGTTTAAACATGCGCCCTCCTTAGTGAATGAACATTGCGTCGCCAAAAGAGAAAAAGCGGTATTTTTCCTGCACAGCCACGTTATAGGCATGCAGGATATTCTCGCGACCTGCGAGCGCGGAGACGAGCATAACGAGCGTGCTCTCCGGCAGGTGGAAGTTCGTAATGAGCGCGTCGAGCGCCTTAAACCAGTAGCCCGGATAGATGAAAATCTCCGTCCACGCGGATTTTTCACGGAACGTGCCGTCGGATTCCACGAGCGATTCGACTGTCCGGCAGGACGTTGTGCCGACGCAGACGATGCGGTGGCCGCTTTGATGCGTTTCGTTAAGAAGCTTTGCCGTTTCCGCGCTCATCATACAGAACTCGCTGTGCATATGATGGTCCGTGATCTCCTCGGCCTTCACGGGGCGGAACGTGCCGAGTCCCACATGGAGCGTCACGTAGGCGAGATTCACGCCCTGCGCTTGCAGCTTCTCCAGCAGCTCCTTCGTAAAATGAAGGCCGGCTGTCGGCGCAGCAGCAGAGCCATTCGCTCTTGAATAGACGGTCTGATAGCGCTCGGGGTCTTGCAGCTGCTCATGGATATAGGGCGGCAGCGGCATCTGACCGAGGCGCTCGAGAACCTCCAGGAAAATACCCTTGTAGTGGAACTGCACAAGCTTGTTTCCATCGTCCACCTCGCCGACGACCGTAGCCGTCAGCTCGCCGTCTCCAAACGAAAGCTCCGTCCCCGTGTGCGTCTTGCGCCCGGGCTTCGTGAGGCATTCCCACACACCGTCTCCCTTGTCGCGCAGCAGCAGCACCTCGACCGCGCCCATCGTCGGCACACGGTGGCCGAGAAGCCTTGCCGGCAGCACGCGCGAATCGTTCAGCACCAGCGTGTCTCCCGGCTGTAGATACTCCGGCAAATCATAAAAGTGCCGGTGCTCGATTTCACCTGTGTCCTTGTTCAGCACCATCAACCGCGAGCCGTCGCGGCGCTCTAAAGGGGTCTGGGCAATGAGCTCTTCAGGCAGATCATAGTAAAAATCATGGGTTTTCAACAAAAGTCCCCTCGCAATTCTTCAGAAACTGTACAGCTTTCACATTGACAGCCAAAGCTGCATATGCTATGATGAACGTGTTCTAAGGCATGGACATACGTCCTTGTATCGAGAACACGATAACGCGCACATTTTCCCGCGTCATCGGTTATTATAGTATATCGCGCGGGTACAATCAACCCCAAACTCTGATAGAAATGGAGCGAAAACCTATGAAGAAGTATAAAGTCGGTATCATTGGCGCAACGGGCATGGTAGGTCAGCGGTTCGTGCTGCTGACGGCGAAGCATCCGTGGTTTGAGCCGGTCGTTCTTGCAGCAAGCGCCCATAGCGCGGGCAAGGCCTATAAAGACGCGGTCGCGGGCAAGTGGTTCATGCAGGAGGACATTCCGGAATCCGAGGGCAATCTCGTTGTCATGGACGCGGAAGCGGATGCGGAGAAGATCGCGTCGATGGTCGACTTTGTCTTCTGCGCGGTCAACATGAAAAAAGACGAGATCAAGGCGCTGGAGGAAAAATACGCGAAGCTCGAGTGCCCCGTCGTCTCCAACAACTCCGCCCACCGCTGGACACCGGACGTTCCGATGGTCGTTCCGGAGATCAACGCAGACCACATCCAGATCATCGACGCGCAAAGAAAGCGCCTCGGCACAAAGCGCGGCTTTATCGCCGTCAAGTCCAACTGCTCGCTGCAAAGCTACGTGCCCGCGCTGCACCCGCTGATGAAATACGGCGTAGAAAAGGCGCTCGTCTGCACGTATCAGGCCATTTCCGGCGCCGGCAAGACGTTTGAAACATGGCCGGAGATGATCGACAACGTCATCCCGTACATTGGCGGCGAGGAAGAAAAGTCCGAGCAGGAGCCGCTCAAGCTCTGGGGTAAGATCGCGGGCGACCACATTGAAAACGCCTCCTCCCCTGCCATCACGGCGCAGTGCCTCCGCGTTCCGTGCTCGGACGGCCACATGGCGGCCTGCTTCGTCTCTTTCAAGGGGGAAAAGCCCTCCATCGAGCAGATCAAGGCCGACTGGGCAGCGTTCTCCGGCAGAGCGCAGGAGCTGAACCTGCCGTCCGCTCCCAAGCAGTTCCTGCACTACTTCGAAGAGGCCGACCGGCCGCAGACGAAGCTTGACCGTAATCTCGAGGGCGGCATGGCCGTCTCCATCGGCCGTCTGCGCGAAGATACACAGTACGACTATAAATTTGTCTGCCTGTCTCACAACACCCTGCGCGGAGCCGCTGGCGGCGCGGTGCTGCTTGCAGAACTCCTGTGCGCGGAAGGATATATTGACGCAAAATAATTTTTCATAGAGGGAGTGGTTGCATGAAGCAGCCCGTCTTTGAAGGTCTGGCCACGGCCATCGTGACACCCTTCAGAAACGGTACGATCGACATCCCAACGTTTGAAAAGCTGTTAGACGCGCAATTGGCCGCAAACGTCGACGCCATCGTCGTCTGCGGCACCACCGGCGAGAGCGCAACGCTGTCGTCTTCCGAGCAGCTCACGCTCATCGCCCACGCAATGCAATATACCGCCGGACGCTGCAAGATCATTGCGGGAACCGGCTCGAACGACACGGCTCACGCAATCGACCTGAGCCGTGCCGCGTCGTCTATGGGGGTAAGCGCCGTCCTCATTGTCACACCCTACTACAACAAATGCACACAGTCCGGCCTCATCGCGCACTATGAAGCCATCGCAGACGCGATTTCCTGCCCCGTCATCTGCTACAACGTCCCCAGCCGCACCGGACTGGACCTGAAACTCGAGACCTGTCAGGCGCTCGCGAAGCATCCGAACATTCAGGGCGTGAAGGAAGCGGGCGGAAGCCCGGCGAAAATCGCAAAGATCATCGAGACCTGCGGAGACAGCTTCTTTGTCTGGTCCGGAAACGACGACGAGGCCGTCACAGCGATGGCGCTGGGCGCGAAAGGGCTCATCTCCGTTCTCTCCAACGTGCGCCCCAAAAAGACGCTCGCGATGCTCCGCGCGTGCCAGAAAAACGATTTCCGAACCGCTGGGCGCTTGCAGCGGGAATTGATTCCGCTCATCGGCGCACTCTTTTGCGAGGTCAACCCCATCCCGGTCAAAAAGGCGCTGGAACTGGAGGGCTTCCCGGTCGGGCTTCCGCGGCTTCCGCTGACCGGGCTGTCGGACGAAAAGCTCCCCATTTTAAAGGCCGCGCTTGCTACAGCCCCCGACGCATAACCGGAAGCTCTCATATGGACATGAAAAGGACGGTACCTTGCGGTACCGTCCTTCTTGATGCTTGGGGAGATTATTTGTCGTACATTTCGACCAGCTTGAGCAGGTGCTCGTAGCGCTCCTTGGCGTTCTCCTCGTTCTTTGCGAACAAGACGGTGGCACGCTCCGGGAACTCGCGGGTCAGACGACTGTAACGGGCCTCGTTCATCAGGAACTCCTGATAGCCGCCGGCGGGCGCCTTGGAGTCGAGCGTGAACTTCTTGTCAGCAGCCGGGTTGAAGCGGAACATGTTCCAATAGCCGCAGTCGACAGCCTTCTTCATCTCGGTCTGGCAGTTCTGCATGCCGCCCTTGATGGAGTGCATCTCGCAGGGTGCGTAGCCGATGATGAGCGACGGGCCATGGTAAGCTTCTGCTTCCTGGATGGCCTTGAGGGTCTGCGCGGCGTTGGCGCCCATGGCGACCTGCGCGACGTAGACATAGCCGTAGCTCATGGCGATCTCCGCCAGGGACTTCGACTTGGTTTCCTTACCGGCAGCTGCGAACTGCGCAACCTGACCGATGTTGGAAGCCTTGGAAGCCTGTCCGCCGGTGTTGGAGTAAACCTCGGTATCGAAGACGAAGACGTTGACATCTTCACCGGAAGCGAGAACATGGTCCACACCGCCGAAGCCGATATCGTATGCCCAGCCGTCGCCGCCGAAGATCCAGACGGACTTCTTGGAGAGGTAATCCTTCTTGGAGAGGATTTCTGCGCCCAGCTTGCAGGCGTCGCAATCGCAGCCGGAAATGACGGAAGCTTCAAGCTCTGCGACATAAGCCTTGGTAGCGGCCTTGTTCGCGTCACCGTCTTCCATGGTATCGAGCCACTTCTGCGCGGCAGCCTTCAGATCGGCGTCGGTATAGTCGACAGCGATGAGCTGCTTGGTGAGATCGGCCAGATGCGTGCGGATGGCCTTCTGTGCGACGTACATACCGAAGCCATGCTCGGCGTTGTCTTCGAACAGGGAGTTGCACCATGCGGGGCCCTGACCCTCAGCGTTCGTGCAGTACGGAGAGGTAGCGCCCGGGCCGCCCCAGATGGACGAGCAGCCGGTAGCGTTGGAGATATACATACGGTCGCCGTAGAGCTGCGTGACCAGACGTGCGTAGCTCGTCTCGGCGCAGCCTGCGCAGGAGCCGGAGAACTCAAGCAGCGGCTTGCGGAACTGAGAGCCCTTGACGTCGGCAGTCTGGAGTTCCTTCTTCTCGGAAACCTTGGAAACGCAGTAGTCGAACACATCCTGCTGGGCGAGCTCTTCTTCCTGCGGAACCATCTTGATGGCCTGAACCTTCTCGGGGCAGACGCTGACGCAGACGCCGCAGCCCATGCAGTCGAGCGGGGAGATGGCCATGGTGAACTGATAAACGCCCTTGCCCTTGCCGGCCTTGACCGGAACGATCTTGGCAGCCGCGGGAGCATTCTTTGCTTCTTCTTCGGTCAGCGCGAACGGACGGATGGTCGCGTGCGGGCAGACGTAAGCGCAGTTGTTGCACTGGATGCACTTTGCGGAGTCCCAGGTCGGAACGGCAACGGCGACGCCGCGCTTTTCGTAAGCGGCAGCACCAAGCTCGAACTCGCCGTCGACATGATCCATGAACGCGGAAACAGGCAGGCTGTCGCCGTCCATCTTGTCGATCGGGAACAGGAGGTTCTTGACCTGCTTGACAAGCTCCGGCTTGCCTTCGAGCTTGTGGTCGACAGCAACGTCTTCTGCATTTGCCCAGTCGGCAGGAACGTCGACCTTCTTGTACGCAGTAGCGCCGGCATCGATGGCCTTGTGGTTCATCTCAACAACGTCCATGCCCTTCTTAGAGTAGGACTGCGTTGCCTTTTCCTTCATGTACTGGATGGCCTCTGCCTCGGGCAGGACCTTGGCCAGCGAGAAGAACGCGGACTGAAGGATGGTGTTGGTACGCTTGCCCATGCCGATCTTCTGTGCCAGATCAATGGCGTCGATCGTGTAGAGCTGGATGTTGTTCTTCGCAATGTAGCGCTTGGAGGCAGCGTCCAGATGATGGGCGAGCTCTTCCGGCGTCCACTGGCAGTTGATCATGAACACGCCGCCGGGCTTGACGTCACGGACGATCGGGAAGCCCTTGGTGATGTAGGACGGGTTGTGGCAGGCGACAAAGTCAGCCTTGTTGATGTAGTACGGGCTCTTGATGGGCTTGTCGCCGAAGCGCAGGTGGCTGATGGTCACGCCGCCGGTCTTCTTGGAGTCGTACTGGAAGTAGGCCTGGACATACTTGTCGGTATGGTCGCCGATGATCTTGATGGAGTTCTTGTTTGCGCCGACGGTGCCGTCGCCGCCGAGACCCCAGAACTTGCACTCGATGGTGCCTTCTGCCGCGGTGTTCGGGCAGTTGCGGTCTTCCTCAAGAGAGAGGTTTGTGACATCGTCGACGATGCCGATGGTGAACTCGTGCTTGGGCTGATCCTTCTTGAGCTCATTGTAAACAGCGAAGACGGATGCGGGGGGCGTGTCCTTGGAGCCGAGACCGTAGCGGCCGCCGATGATGGTAGCCTGCACGCCGGCGTTGGCAAGTGCGGTAACAACGTCCATGTAGAGGGGCTCGCCGAGGGAGCCGGGCTCCTTGGTGCGGTCAAGAACGGCGATCTTCTTGGCGGTTGCCGGGATGGCCGCGACCAGCTTGTCGGAACAGAACGGACGATACAGGCGGACCTTGACGATACCGACCTTCTCGCCGTGCGCGTTCATGTAGTCGATGACTTCCTCTGCCACGTCGCAGATGGAGCCCATGGCGATGATGATGCGGTCAGCATCGGGCGCGCCATAGTAGTTGAAGAGCTGATAGTTGGTGCCGAGCTTTTCGTTGACCTTGCCCATGTACTTCTCAACGACTGCGGGCAGCTCGTTATAGAACTTGTTGCAGGCCTCACGATGCTGGAAGAAGATATCGCCGTTTTCGTGCGAGCCGCGCATTGCCGGATGTTCGGGGTTCAGAGCGTGCTTGCGGAACGCCGCAACAGCGTCCATGTTGCACATTTCCTTGAGGTCCGCATAATCCCACACAGCGACCTTCTGGATCTCGTGGGAGGTACGGAAGCCATCGAAGAAGTTCAGGAATGGAACCTTGCCTTCGATTGCAGCCAGATGGGCAACGGGCGCGAGGTCCATGACTTCCTGCGGGTTGGTCTCGCACATCATGGCGAAGCCGGTCTGGCGGCAGGCCATCACGTCGGAGTGGTCGCCGAAGATGTTCAGAGCGTGCGTCGAGATGGTACGTGCCGAAACGTGGAACACGCAGGGCAGCTGCTCGGCGGCGATCTTGTACATGTTGGGGATCATCAGAAGAAGCCCCTGGGATGCGGTGTAGGTGGTGGTCAGAGCGCCGGCGCCGAGGGAGCCGTGCACCGTGCCGGATGCGCCGGCCTCAGACTGCATCTCGACGACCTTGACGGTGGAGCCGAAGATGTTCTTGAGCCCGGTAGCAGACCACTGGTCAACCAGGTCTGCCATGGGGGACGACGGCGTGATGGGGTAAATGCCCGCGACTTCAGTAAACGCATAGGATACATGAGCCGCAGCATTGTTGCCGTCCATGGTTTTAAATTTACGAGCCAATTCAATTACCTCCTAAAAGTAATTACATAAGGATACAAGCTAACTATAGCACAAATTACTGTCAATGTAAACCGGAATTCTCATTTTTCTGTAGAAGTTTCACAAGCAGATGCAAATTTGGATATTTTGCATATCATTTTTAAAATAGCTGTTTTTAGAGGTTGGTTTTTACAGGAAAATGCGGTATGATAAGAAAAAACACGAGAGGAGCGCGGGAAGCTATGATGGGTCATGTTCGCTCGATGGGTCTGCGCGGGCTCGACGGGTATGAAATTTCCGTAGAATGCTATATCACAAACGGACTGCCCGGTTTTGACGTGGTGGGTCTGCCGGATACTGCGGTCAAGGAGGCCAGAGAGCGTGTGCGCGCGGCCATCAAAAACTGCGGGTACAAATTTCCGGTCAGCCGGATTACGCTGAACCTTGCCCCGGCGGGCACGAAAAAGACAGGTACGCTCTACGATCTTCCGATGCTCCTTGGCATTCTGGAGGCCTCTGGCCTTGTAAAGCTTCCGAAGACGGCCTGCGCATTTTTAGGAGAGCTCAGCTTAGAGGGCAAGCTCCGGCCGGTGACGGGGGTGCTTCCGATGGCGCTGGCGGCAAAGCGGCTCGGCGTGGAGGCGCTCTATGTCCCGAAGGAAAACGCGGCAGAGGCGACGCTTGCAGGCGGACTCACGGTTTACGGCGTGGAGAGTGTTCCGGCGCTCATTGCGCACCTTAAGGGTACGGCCCCAATCGAACCCGAAAAGCCTTGGGTCCCGGAGACAAGTTCGGCGGCGCTGCCGGATTTCCGCGATGTGAAGGGGCAGGAAAACGTGAAGCGGGCGCTCGAGATTGCGGCGGCGGGCGGACACAATGTGCTGATGGTTGGCCCTCCGGGCTCGGGCAAGAGCATGCTCGCCAAAAGAATTCCGTCGATTCTCCCCGACATGACGGAGGAAGAGGCCATTGAGGTCACGAAGGTCTATTCGGTCCTCGGCATGCTGGACGCGAAGAACCCGCTCATCCAGACAAGGCCGTTCCGAAGCCCGCACCACACGATTTCGGCAAGCGCTCTCTCCGGCGGCGGGCAGACGCTCCGGCCGGGCGAAATTTCGATGGCGCACCGGGGCGTTCTGTTTCTCGATGAGCTGCCAGAATTTCACCGCGATACCCTAGAGGTCTTGCGCCAGCCGTTAGAGGACGGCGTTGTGACCATCTCGCGCGTGCAGGGCTCGGTGCGCTACCCCAGCCAGTTCATGCTGGTGTGCGCGATGAACCCGTGCAAATGCGGCTGGTACGGAGACCCGAGCGGCCGGTGCAAATGCCGGCAGGCGGATATCGACAAATATCTCGGCAAGGTCTCCGGGCCGCTGCTTGACAGGGTTGATATAATTGTAGAGGTTCCCGCGGTAAAGTTTGAGGCGCTCAGCCGGAATGATACGGCGGAGCCTTCAAGCGAGATCAAAAAGCGCGTCGACGCGGCGCGGGAAATTCAGAACCGCCGCTTCGCCGGAACGGACATCCGCTGCAACGCGCTGATGCAGCCTGAACAGCTCCGAAAAAACTGCGCGCTCGATGAAACGTGCACCGAGCTCATGAAAACGGCGTTTGAGCGCCTGCAGATGAGCGCTCGAAGCTACGACCGCGTGCGCAAGGTTGCCCGGACGATTGCGGATTTAGACGGCAGCGCGGACATTCAGCCCCAGCACATCGCCGAGGCCATCCAGTACCGCTCGTTCAAGTTCGGGCCGGATGATCAGAATTGAGAAAATACTTTATAATAAAGATAGGATACCGCTTATGAAAGAACTTTTTTTGCTGAAGCTTGGCGAAATCGTCCTCAAGGGGCAGAACCGCCGCGTCTTTGAAGACAAGCTCAAAACCAATACCCGCAGGCGTATGTCGAAATTTGGCCAGTTTAAGGTCACCATCACGCAGTCGACCCTTTATGTCGAGCCGCTGAACGATGACTGCGATTTAGACGGCGCATGGGAGGCCTGCGGCGCGATTTTCGGTATCGCGTCGATGTGCCGCTGCCGCGCCTGCGAAAAGGACCTCGACGCGATTTTCAAGACTGTCGTAGAGTACCTCGGAGACGAGCTTTCCATGCAGAAGAGCTTCAAGGTCGAGTCCAAGCGCTCGGACAAGCGCTTCCCCCTCAACTCCATCCAGATCTCCCAGGAAATCGGCGGCCGGATCGCGGAAGAATTCCCGAACGTTGCGGTCGATGTCCATAATCCCTCCTACGTTGTGAACATTGAGGTCCGCGAGACGGCGGCCTATGTCCACGGCCCCTCCGTTCCCGGCGCGGGCGGCCTTCCTACCGGCACAGGCGGACGCGCGGCAGTGCTCCTCTCTGGCGGCATCGACTCTCCGGTCGCGGGCTATATGATCGCCAAGCGCGGCGTGGAAATTGAGTGCATCCACTTCTTCTCCTACCCCTATACCTCCGAGCGCGCGAAGGAAAAGGTGCTGGAGCTGGCGCGTCTCATGACCCGCTACTGCGGCAGGATGACCGTAGACGTGGTTGGCTTTACGAAAGTGCAGGAGGCCATCCGCGACAATTGCCGCGAGGAGTATTTTACGATCATCATGCGCCGGTTTATGATGCGCATCGCGCAGGCGATTGCGAAGGATCATGGCGCGAAGTGCCTTGTGACGGGCGAAAATCTCGGTCAGGTTGCGAGCCAGACGATGGACGCGATGGCAGTCACGGGCGCGGTTGTCGATATCCCGATGTTCCATCCGCTCATCGGCATGGATAAAGAAGAAATCGTCACGCGCGCAAGAAAGATCGGCACGCTCGAAACGTCCATCCTTCCCTATGAGGACTGCTGCACGGTCTTTACGCCCAAGCACCCGAAGACAAAGCCGATACTCGCGCTCGTCGAGGCCGAGGAAGCGAAGCTCGATGTGGACGCGCTGGTGGCCGACGCACTGGCAAACACGGAGAAGGTGGCGATCCGGTACTATGAAGACTGAGGATTTGGCGCGCGAGGTGCTCTCGAAATTGACGGATGAAGGGCGGACGCTCGCGACGGCGGAATCGTGCACGGGCGGGCTTCTCGGGAAGCTGCTGACAGACATTCCCGGCGCGTCGAACGCGTACAAGGGCGGCGTGATCTCGTATGTGAGCGAGGTCAAGCACCGGCTTCTTGGTGTCGAGCAGGAAACGCTTGACATCTGCACCGCCGTATCCCGCGAGACGGCGCATGAGATGGCAAAGGGCGCGCGAGAAGCAGTGAAAGCCGATGTGGGCGTGTCCACAACCGGTTTGGCCGGACCTGACGGTGACGGCACGGGAAGGCCCGTTGGCCTTGTCTACATTGCGCTCGACATGGAGGGCTTTTCGTATTGCCGTGAGCTCCATCTCACGGGCGACCGTTCGGAGATCCGCGCGCAGGCCGCACACGAGGCACTCTTGATGTTGCTGGAGTTTTTATAATCGGATAGACTTTGAACCGGGCAGGAGACTGCCCGGTTCTTTTTTTATCCGTTTAGAATGCGTTAAACAAATCTTAAACATTCCGGAGGTTCATCTTAAAGCCCGGTTTAAATCTTCTCCCGCATACACTGGTATACTGTAGAAAAACAAGAAAAACGGGGGGAAGAGCAATGCAGAACGCAATTTCCGGGGCGATGCTTCTTTTGAAGCTGGCAAGCCTCTATTTTCTGGTCGTGGCGCTGTTTGCGCTCAAAAAACCGAAGCCAATTCCGCGGGCAAACCCTAACATGCGTTTTGCCTGCGTGATTGCCGCACGCAACGAGGAGCGGGTCATCGGCGGGCTTATTGAGAGTCTTCTCAGGCAAACCTATCCAAAAGCGCTCTTTGATATCTACGTCATGCCGAACAACTGCACCGACCATACGGCGCTGGCTGCCATCCGCGCGGGGGCGCAGGTTTTAAGGCCGGAGGGCGAGATCCGCTGCAAGGGCGATGCGCTACACGAGGTTTTTGAGACGCTTTTGAAGAAGGACTATGACGCGTTCTGCGTCTTCGACGCGGATAATTTCGTGGATCCGGCGTTTCTTTCCCGCATGAACGATGCATTCTGCGCAGGCGCGAAGGCCGCAAAGGGCGCGATGCGCGTCAAAAATCCGGAAGACAGCCCCCTTTGCGCCTGCTACGGGCTGTATTTTACATGCTTCGATTTCTTTTTCAGCCGGGCACGTATGAACTGCGGCCTGTCATCGAAGCTTGTCGGAACGGGCTTTGCCGTGCACCGGTCGGTGCTGGAGGAGTCCCATGGGTGGAACAGCGTGACGATTGCGGAGGACGCGGAGTTTGCGGCCTATTTGGCCGAGACGGGTACGCGCGTCTGGTTCGTGCCGGAGGCGGTTACATACGATGAAGCACCAACGTCGGTGCTGGTTTCTCTGCGGCAGCGGCGCAGATGGTCAAGCGGTGTGATGGATGTGGCGCAGGCGCGGCTCGGCGGCCTGGCGTGCGGTGTGTTTGACGAAGGCGGATTGCGCGCGTTAGACATGCTCGCGATGCTGACGCAGCCGTTTTGTCAGGCGGCAAGCTTTTTCCTTGGGTGCGCGCTGGTGCTGGTGCAGCCGAACACGGCGCAGACGATTGCACTTTTGCCGCTGGGGCTCGCGGGCGGATTTTTCGCGATGACGATGTTTGCGTGCTTACTCAGCAAAATTCAAGGCGGGCGATACAATTGGCGCGCGATTTTGCTGTTCCCGCTGTTTATGGCCTCGTGGCTTCCGTTGAATCTCGTGTCGCTTCTGTTCCGCACAAGGGTCTGGCGCGAGATCGAGCACGGGAAACCGGCGATTCCGGCGGTGAAGCGGCAGCTGTTTCAGAAGGCGGAATTTTGAGCGCGGGAGGCAGGCATGCTGGAACTGATGTTAGACTTGCTTGACCGCGCGGCAAGGGGCTTTTTGTTCGCGCTGCCAGCGGCAATTTTCTGGTTCGCGGCGCTGTGCTTCCGGAAACGCAGGCGCACAGCGCAGCACATGGGACTTTCACTGGTGTTTCTGTTTTACCTGTCCGGCGTTCTGGCCATGACGGGGATTGGCCGACCGTTTGGATTTTTCCTGCGGCTGGCTTTGGTCCCGTTCGTGGACATGATCAAGGGGCCGGTGGATACGACGCTGAATGTGCTGCTGTTTTTGCCGCTGGGCGTGTTCCTGCCGATTTTGTACGCCGAGTTTGATGGAATCCGGCAAATTGCGCTCTGTGCGTTTGCGCTGTCGCTTGCCATTGAGCTGACGCAGATGTTCGGCTTCGGGATCACGGACGTGAACGATCTGATGACAAACACGGCGGGCGCGTGCCTCGGCCTTTTCCTTTACCGCGCGGTTTGGAAGCGGAAGAACGCGGAGCAAAAAACGAAACTGCAAGCGGCGAGCCTCTCGCGAATGGAGGTCCTGCTGCTCACAGCTTCGGTGTTTCTTTCTATGATGGTATTCGCGCCCGCGTGGCTCAGATGAGACTTACATCCCGCCTCTGCGAAGCTTTTTGTTTAATTGTACCACGACCACTCCGGCTTCAGCGGCTGGGCGATGGAGCAATAGACGAGATCTTCCCCGCTCTGCAATTGCAGCTGCACCTGCTCAATTTCGCTCAGCGCGCAGAGCGTCGCGACCACGCTGCGCACCGCAAGCGAGGCCGCCTCGCGCCCGGTATCGCAGGCGGAAAATTCTTCGGACAGCACAGCCGTACACAGCGTTCCCGTCACACGCACGTCCAGAAGCTTTGTCCCGGCAGGTACCGGCGATTGCAGCTGGTCGCTCTCCGGCCCGCTAAGGAGCGCCTGCAATGTATTTTCCGGCAAGTCCTCCGGGCTTTCGTAGGAGATCGCGCGCTTTTCGGCTTGCAGCTTGCCGTTTGCCCCGGCAAAATACAGCTGCACCGTCCGCTCGGGATAGAGCCACGACGTGTCCTGCAGCAAAAATGAATCCCGCGTCCAGCGCATGGAAGCTCTTCCGAGCAGCGCGCCGGAGGGCGTGCGGATCTGCACCGCGTCCACGCTGTCCAGCTGCGTGAGCGTCATCGTCAGCCCCGCCGCGGCAAGCGTCCGCGCATAGCCGGTCAGCGACGCGTATGTCTCGTTCATTTCCAGCGTCAAAACGCCCTTCTGGAGCTTCGTCCCCGTGCAGATCGTCCCGTCCGGAAACAGGGAAACAAGCCCCTCGTCCTCCGGCGGCTGAAGGTACGCTTCCAGAACTTCCTCCACGCTGACATCGCCCCCGAGCGTCACCCGCTTTTCCGTGAGCGCGCCTGTTTCGCTTCCGAAGCTTTCGTCATTTGCGCCATCCGCGCGCCGGTAATAGAACGTGAGCTGGCTCTCCCCTGCCGGGATCCCCTGCCCCGTGCATCCGCAAAGAAGCGCAAGCAGAAGAAGGATCGCCAATATCCTACGCATCGCCGTCATCCTCCTCCAGCTCAAAATACGGCATGCGAACGGTAAATTTCGTCCCTTCCCCCTCCTTGGAGGAAACCTCGATCGTTCCGAAATTCCGCTCTACCAGCTCATGGACGATCGAAAGTCCAAGTCCCGAGCCGCCTGCCTGCCGCGAGCGTGCCTTATCCACGCGGTAAAAGCGCTCAAAAATGTGCTCGATGGCGTCTTGCGGAATGCCCATGCCCGTATCCTCCACCAGAAGTTCCGCTTCGTCCTGCGTGTGGCGGACCGTCACATGGACGCTTCCCCCGGCGTGGTTATACTTGATGCCGTTTTCAACGAGGTTAAAAATGATCTGATACGCGTCGTCCTCCATCGAGAGCACATAGCAGCCCCTGTCTAAGCTTGCCGTCAGCTGGATCTGCGTCCGGTCGGCCAGCGGCACGAGCATCCGGAACACCCGGCGTACCGTTTCGCCCAGATCGACCACCTCATGCTCGCAAGTCGTCTGCGCGTCGGCCTTGCTGAGCGTCAGGAGCTTCTGCGTCATGCGGGTCAGGCGGTCTGACTCGTTTCCAATGTCGCTGACGAACTCCCGCATCGTGTCCGCGTCCATATCGTTCTGCAAAATGGAATCAGACAGCAGCTTGATGGAGGCCAGCGGCGTTTTGAGCTCGTGCGACGCATCGGATACAAACTGCCGCTGCGTCGCCTCGGACTCCTGCAAGCGGTCGGTGAGCTTATTGAACTCGGTGGCGAGCGTCGTATACTCGTCGTCGCCCCGCATCTGGATCTTATGGCTGTACTCGCCCTCACGGACAAGGCGCATGGACATGAGGATCTTGCGCATGCGCTTGGAGCTGACGACAGAGAAAATCGCTGAGCACGCGACAATGCCGCCGAGCAAGATCCACGACCCGCGCAGAATGTTCCGCTCGAGGTTTTCGATGATCTCGCCCTGCTCCGCGTCGAAGTCCATCACGTACACGCAGCCGATCGGCGTTGCACGCGACATGATAGGAACCGCTGCGAAGCTTTGCAGCGCGCCCGCGTGATACGCGCAGTGGAACACGTCGCTCCCGCCCAGCGCCTGCACGACCGCCTCCAGAAGCGCATACTGCCCCACGGCGTTTTGCCGGACAGACGAATCGTAGAGCACCTTCGCCTCACCGTCGGTGATAAGGAGCCTGCTGACGTTGATATCGCCGAGAACAGAAATAACCTGATCGACCGTCTCCGCGCTGAGCGTATCTGCCGTTTCAAACGACGACGCAACGACCTGAATTTTGTCCTGCATCGAGGCGTATTTGGCCTGAAACATCAGCTCGCGCGTGTTGCTCGCCGAATAGATATTCAGAAACACCAGCGCAAGCGACGCGATCACCATATACGCCAGCGCATTTCTCAGCTGCGAGCTGTTGGAAAACAGACGAAGATGCCGTTTAGAACTTGAAATAGTATCCCACTCCCCACTTGGTCATAATATGCTCTGGCGCGGCAGGACTGCGCTCGAGCTTTTCGCGGAGCCGTCTAATGTGCACATCCACGGTACGGATATCGCTGCTCGTATCGTAGCCCCAGATGGCGTTCAAAAGCGCCTCACGCGAATAGACCCGGTTCGGGTTGCGCATCAGAAGCTCCATGAGGTCAAATTCCTTCGCCGTGAGGTCGACGAGCTTGCCGTCATTGAACGCGTCGCGCGCGTCGCGGTCTAAGGTAATATGCTCGCAGACAAGGCGGCTGTCCGGCTTCTCCTCCTGCCTGCGCCCGGATTTGCTGCGCCGGAGCAGCGCCTTGATCCGCGCCTTGAGCTCCAGAATATTAAACGGCTTCGTGAGATAGTCGTCCGCCCCGTGCTCAAAGCCGAGGAGCTTATCCATGTCGTCTGCCTTTGCGGTTAACATAATTATCGGAACGTCTGAAAACTCGCGGATTTTCCCGCAGGCCTCCAGCCCGTCGAGCCGCGGCATCATGAGGTCTAACACGATGAGGTCGGGGTTCTCGCTCCCCGCCAGCTCCACGGCCTCCATGCCGTCCGAGCCCGTGATCACATCGTAGCCCTCGTTTTCCAGGTTAAAGCGAATGCCCTTGACGAGCAGCTTTTCGTCATCAACTACCAGTATTTTCATTCGGTATCCTCCACTGTTACAAGCTCCCTGAGGCCATCAAACGTTGCCTCGCCAATTCCGTCCACATCCATCAGCTGCTCTGGCGCGGAGAATCGGCCATATTCCGCGCGGTAATCTAAAATTCTTTGCGCGAGCTTCTCTCCGATGCGCGGCAGCGTCATGAGTTCCTCCAGCGTCGCGGTGTTAAGATCGATCGGATACGAAACCGCCGCTCCGTCTGCCTCCTCGTCCGCCGCTTCCGCATTCGTCTTTGCTTCTTCCTCCGGGGACGACACGTCTTGCGCTGCCTGCGATGCCGTACGCTCCGTTTGCGCGGCGACCTCATAGGTTACCGTATTTCGCCCCGCGAAAAAGCCGAGCGAGAAAACGACCGCAAGAATCCCGGCTGCGAGCAGCAGCACCGTCTGCCTGTTTGGCTTTCCCACGCGGCTCACCTCCCCAAAGATTGACACAGCACGCATTTGCCGATATAATATTCTAGCACATGTAGCGCATTCTCGGCAATGCCGATTCAATAAAATGGTGATGATCGATGAAAAAAACAAGAATTTTTGCACTACTTCTCGCGCTTTTTCTGGCGCTGAACTGTTTGACGCTCCCGGCGCTGGCCGCCGCGGAAAACGCGCTAGAGGACACGGCCGCCGTTTCGGAGGACCCTGCCGCCACAGAGGAGGCCGCGCAGGAAGCGCCGGAAGATACCACTGCGCAGGAGGCCATCGTCTCCGCCGACCCCAATTTCACGGTTGCGGCCAAGGCGGCGCTTCTTATTGACCTCAATACCGGAAGGACTGTTTACGAGCAGGACGCGGACGAGCGCGTGTATCCCGCGAGTCTGACCAAAATCATGACGTGCCTGCTCGCACTGGAAAACGGCAACCTCTCGGATGTGATCACCATCGACGAGGCCGCGCTCGCCGGGCTCGATCAGGACAGCAGCGTCGTCGGCCTGCAGGTCGGCGAGCAGATCACGCTCGAGGATCTTCTTTACTGCATGATGGTGCACTCCGGAAACGACGCGGCAAACGCCGTAGCCGAGTATATCGCGGGGTCGACGGCGGACTTTGTCCGCATGATGAACGAACGCGCCTATGCGCTCGGCTGCAAGGACACGCACTTCAATAACCCCCACGGTCTGCACGACGAGAGTCACTACACCACCGCGCGCGACCTGGCCCGCATCACGCAGGCGGCACTCAAGAGCGAAAACTTCCGCCAAATCGTCGATACCGCCGAGTATGTCATCCCCGAGAGCGCAACCGGTCAGGAGCACAAGCTCAAGACCACGAACCTCCTGATCTACGAATCGACCGGCAACTCCCTGTATTATCCCCGCGCGACGGGCGTCAAAACCGGCTACACAAGCGCGGCCGGCCGCTGCCTCGTCGCAACGGCAGAGGACGATGGGATTCGTTTTCTCTCCGTTCTTTGCGGTGCAAAAACCACGATTCTGGAATCCGGGGACCTTCTCATGGAGAGCTTCCCGGAGACGATCAAGCTGCTGGACTACGGCTTTGACAATTATTCTTATGTAACGGTGCTCTCGCCGCTCTACCCCATCGATCAGGTGAACGTTCTCAACTCGGCAGCCTCGGAGGCTGTCGCCGTCGCACCCGCAAAAGATGTTCGCATTCTGCTGCCCGCAAACTATAACCCCGAGGCGCTCCGCACGGAAATTCTGCTCGACGCAAAGGAAGTCGAAGCGCCGGTATCTGAAGGACAGAAGTTAGGGCTTGCGCGGGTGTACTACGGAAAAGAGCTCATCGACGAAACGGACCTTCTGGCCATTGCCGATGTGGCGCGCTCGGAGCTCTCGTCTGTCGCGACGAATTCTACGGCCTATATCCAGCAAAACTGGTGGAAATGGATTGTCTTTCTGATTCTGGGCGTAATTGCGGCATTCCTGATTCTGCTTGTGCTGCTGCAAATTCGCCGCAAGCGCCTGCGCCGCATGCGTATGGAAAAGCGCCGCCGGGACTTGGAAAAGCAGTACCGCCGCCGTTACCGGGACGACCGGGAAGAATAAGCCGGAAAGGAGATGCGCGCATGGATTGGGAAACGCTGAAAGCCACATGTCTGCAATGCACGATGTGCCCCCTGTGCCAGACGCGGCACAACGTCGTCTTCGGCGTGGGGCCGACGGACGCGGAAATTCTCTTCGTCGGAGAAGGCCCGGGCGAGCAGGAGGATTTGACCGGAGAGCCGTTTGTCGGGCCCGCCGGGAAGCTCCTGGATGACATGCTGCGCATCATTGACCTTGGGCGGCACAACTGCTATATCGCAAACATTGTTAAGTGCCGCCCGCCGCACAACCGCGATCCCCTCGGCACCGAGCAGGACGCGTGCATCGGCTATCTTCGCAGGCAGGCGAAGCTCCTGAACCCCAAAATCATTGTCTGCCTTGGCAGGATCGCCGCCATGAAGCTCATCCGTGAGGACTTCAAAATCACGCGCGACCACGGCACCTGGGAGCAAAAGGGTGGCATCTGGTTCACCGCGATGTACCATCCGTCGGCGCTCCTTCGCGATGTGAGCAAACGCCCCGACACCTTCCGCGACCTCAAGCGCCTGCAGGCCAAGGCCGCCGAAATTTGTACACATACGCCATAAATAGAGAAACCCTCTCCCGCTCAGGAAGCGAGAGAGGGTTTTCCAACTTTTGTAGGAGCGGACGACTCTGTCCGCCCGGCAAACCGCAAATCCGAAACGCGATAATCTGCGGCAAATTCGTAGTTCCCAAGGGCGGACAGAGTCGTCCGCCCCTACAACTTTTGGGGAAGCTTCCGTGGCGTTCGTAGGGGTCGATGCCCACATCGACCCAAGGGAAGTAACGGATTCGCCGAAGATTCACGATAAAACGGGTGCATCCTGCCGGGGCGATGTAGGCATCGCCCCCTACGAACGCGATAGGAAATTATTTGGTTTACTTTTCAGAAAGCCGCTTCTGCATATAATCGTGCGCGGCGGTCTCGAGGCTGTTATCGAGCGGCTTCAGCTCCATCGCGCCGTACTTGCGCTCGAGCGCGGTTTTGAGCATAAAGTCCGCAACCTGCGGGTTCTTTGGAAGCAGGCACCCGTGGGAGTACGTTGCAAACACGTTTTTGTACCGCGCGCCCTCAAAGCCGTCTTCCCCGTTGTTGCCGAAGCCGGCCATCACTTTGCCGATGGGCTTGACGCCGTCTCCAAGGTATGTTTTGCCGGAGTGGTTCTCAAAGCCGACGACCGTCGTCCCGAGCTCATCGCAGGTATACATGTAGTTTCCGATCATGCGCTGCTTGGAGCCCACGGTGTAAAGGTTGAGCGCGCCTGTAAAGTCGCACTGCACGCCGTCCCACGTCTTATAATACTGCCCCAGCATCTGATAGCCGCCGCAGATGGCGAGCACGGGAAGGCCGTCATCAATTGCGGAAATAAGCTCCTGCGTCTTTTCTCCGCGAAGATCGGGAAGCAGCACCTCCTGCTCAAAATCCTGCCCGCCGCCGATGAAAAGAAGATCGTATTTGGAAGCCTCCAGCTTCTGCCCGATCGAGACCTCTTCCACGTTCGCGTCAATTCCGCGCCAGAGAAGCCTCTTGCGCAGGCAGAGCACATTTCCCCGGTCGCCGTAGAGGTTCAGAATATCGGGATACAGATGACAAATGTTCAGTTCCATATTCTCCCCTCCTTACTGCCAGAATTCCTTGTAGCCGTACCGCTTGGCGATCGTGCCGCGCAGGGCCAGCATCGCGGTATAGGTCGGCATGACGAAGACCGGAAGCTTCTGGCTTGTGGCTTCTTCCATGAGCTGCGCGTAGTCCTTTTGCACATGGATACGCTCTTTCGGGAAGCCCGCGTACAAAAAGCGCAGCGCCATATCGTCCGCACGCACGCCGGAAACGTAGATATCGGAGAGCACACCCTCCATCGCCGTCAGCCGCTCAAAGTCCACATCCCAAATCCAGCTCACGTCCTTGCCGTCCTGCGCCCGGTCGTTGAGGCAGGCTGCAAAGACGAAGGGCTCGGTGCGCTGGGTGAGGAAGTTCAGCACCTGATTGCAGCCCGCGGGGTTTTTGATGAGGATCATGCGCACGTCGGTATCATGAATCTGGAACTTTTCCATGCGCCCGAAGCCGCAGGCGAAGCTCGAGAGCGACTTTGCAGCGAGCTCCATATCGATTCCCATGACGGAAGCCGCCGCCATGCACGCGCAGGCATTGTAAATATTGTACCCGCCCGGCAAATGGATGCTTGCCGGAACCTGTCTGCCGCTTTCCTCGAAAATGACCTCGGAGTGCTCGTCGTCGGTCGTGAGCACCTTCGTCACGTGCACCTGCGGCTGGGGTCTACAGTACCCGCAGTTCGGGCAGCGGTAGCCACCCAGGTGTCCATAGGTCACATAGTCGTAGACGTACTCGTGCTTGCAGCGGATGCAGTAGGGTGCGTCGGAAAGCTCTTCTACCCTGTCGTGGTAGATCGGCGTATCAACGCCAAAGAACACAACGGGGTTGGGAAGCATATCGTGCAGCGAGGTGCAAAGGGAATCATCTGCGTTTACGCAGAGCGTCGCGTTCTTGGAGTTCTCAATGCCGATGCGGATGTTCTCCAGCGTATGCGTGACCTCACCGTAGCGGTCGAGCTGGTCGCGGAAAACGTTCGTCACCACGACGGCCTTCGCGTCAACAAATTTCGAGATGGCCTTGAACGCCGCTTCGTCGGACTCAATGAGCGCGTGCGTATAGCGGCACTTGCCCGTCATCGTCGAGTGCACGGCAAACTCCGCCGTCACGCCGCTGAGCAAATTTGCGCCGGACTTGTTGGCAAAGAAAGAAATTCCAGCGTCTGTCCACGACTGCTCGATCATGCGCGAGGTCGTAGTCTTGCCGTTGGTGCCCGTAACGATCACAGTCGTTACGTCCTTTGCCAAGTAGCCCAGCAAATTCGGACAGATCTTGAGCGCCACGCGCCCGGGAAAGTCGGTTCCGCCTCTGCCCAGCAGACGGATCAGCGACCGGCAGCACTTGCACGCAAGCACCGCGAAAAACACCTTGATTTTCATGCCACAGTTATACCACATTTCCCGGCGACTGACAAGGGTACTAAAATTTTATGACAAATGGTTACGATTTGTTTACAAATTTACACTTGCCACGGTTGTCATAATCTGATATAATTTGACGTGGATTCTTATGAAGGAGTGGTATACGTGCGGTTCATCTCGTGGAATGTCAACGGCCTGCGCGCCTGTATGCAGAAGGGCTTTGCGGACTATTTTGCAGCGCTGAACGCCGATTTCTTCTGCTTACAAGAGACGAAATTGCAGCCGGAGCAGATCTCGATCGACTTCCCGGGGTATTTTCAGTTCTGGAACTCGGCCGAGAAAAAGGGCTATTCCGGCACGGCCGTCTTTACAAAGCACGAACCGCTTTCCGTCACCTACGGCGTGGGCGTTGACGACCTCGACCACGAGGGGCGGATGATCACGCTCGAATACGAGAAGTTCTATCTCGTTACCTGCTATACCCCGAACGCGCAGGACGCCCTCAAGCGCATCGAGCACCGGCTCAGTTGGGACGACGCGTTCCGGGCGCGGCTTCAAGAACTTGACGCGCGCAAGCCCGTCATCGCCTGCGGCGATTTAAACGTTGCCCATCAGGAAATCGACCTCAAGAACCCCGGCCCGAACCGCGGGAACCCCGGCTTTTCCGATGAAGAGCGCGAAAGCTTCACAAAGCTGCTTGCCGCCGGATTTACGGACACCTTCCGTTTCCGGAACCCCGAGCTTGCGGGCGCGTATTCCTGGTGGAGCTACCGCTTCCATGCGAGAGAAAAGAACGCAGGCTGGCGCATCGATTATTTTCTCGTCTCCGACCGGCTGCAAAATGCGATTGAGGCCGCACCGATCTACAGCGAGATCTACGGCTCCGACCACTGCCCGGTCGGGCTGGAACTGAAGGAGGAACTGCTATGAAAATCTGGAAAAGACGCATGGCGCTGGTTCTGGCGCTCGTGCTGCTGCTCTCCACGGGCGCAATGGCCGCAGGAGCAAAATACAGCGCATGGTTCGCGCCATATTATAAGGAAATGCAGGCACTTGGCATTCTCCCCGCCTCCTTCACAACCGGCGATCTGACCGCCACCATCACGCGCGGCGAGATGAGCGAGCTGGCTGTCGTGGCCTTCGAAAAGGCGACGGGAAACGTCATCGACGAGCTCGAGCGCACCGACTATTTTACAGACACCACAGATAAAAACATCCTCAAGGCGTATGAATACGGCATCGTGAGCGGCTATCCGGACGGGACGTTCCAGCCGGACAAGACCCTCACGCGGCAGGAATTTTTTAAGATCATCCAGAACTTCTGCGAAGCCGCCGCCTACACCTCGACGCGCTCGAAGGATTTAGGCTCGTTTGCGGATTCCGGCTCGATCGGCGCATGGGCGCGCGAGGCTGCGCAGCTGTGCGTATCCAATTCGTTTGTCGACGGCACAAAGTCCGGCTCCGCCACCTATCTTCGGCCCACTGAGGGCGCAAGCCGGCAGGAGGCTATGGTCATGTTCCTCCGCGCGTATAAGGACGTGCGGCAGTGGTACAACGTCAACATCACGACGGCAAGCGTCGAGGTCAACGAAAGCGACCTGAACGTCACCGTGACCGACGTCAGCAAGACCATGTACGTTGCGACCGATACGCTGAATGTCCGCGATTCGTGGCTTGCCAGCAGCACCAAGGTCGGCACGCTCAAGAGAAATCAGGCCGTCACCGTCACCGGCAGCTGCTCGAACGGCTGGTACCGTATCCAATACGACGGCCACACCGCCTACGTCTCCGGCCAGTATCTTTCGAACGAAGCGGGCGGCTCGGGTTCCGGCTCCGGCTCGACCGGCGGAACAGTCAGCGGCAGCGGCGCAGCGACCGATATCGCGAACTTCGCCATGAGCTTCGTCGGCTACTCGTACGTCTGGGGTGGCACATCGCCTTCGACCGGCTTCGACTGCTCGGGCCTCATGTACTACGTCCTAACGCAGTACGGCTACAGCATGAAGCGCGTGGCAAACGACCAGATGACGCAGGGAACGGCTATCTCGAGAGATAGCCTCCAGGTCGGCGACCTCGTCTTCTTCGGCTACGGCAGCTACGCCAACCACGTCGGCATGTACATCGGCAATGGCAACTTTGTCCACGCCTCCACACCGTCCACCGGCGTTCGTGTCAACTCCCTCAACGAGACGTATTACAACACAAGATACATCGGCGCACGCCGCATTATCTGATACCCAAAACCAGCCAGCGCCCTCCCGGAGTCCTCCGGGAGGGCGCTTTTTGCATGCCGTCCATTTCGTAGGGGCGACCCCTTATAATTTTATATTTTCTGCAAGTGAAAATAAAATTTTAAGAGGTTCACTCTAGTAGGGGCGGACGCCTCTGTCCGCCCTTGGGCACCAACGAATTTGCCGATGGGTATCGCGTTTCGGAACTGCAGTTTGCAAGGCGGACAGAGTCGTCCGCCCCTACGGATTTCTTGAAAAACCTTGCGAAGTTCTATAGTAAAATGCAGATCATGCCGCCGGTGTTTTCGTTGATCATGCGTGAGAGCGTCTTTGTAAGCTTCTGGCGCGCATCGTCCGGCATGCGCTGGATTTTTGTATTGAGGCCGTCGGTTACCAGATCATAGAGCGATTTTCCGAAAATGTTGCTCTGCCAGAGCTTCTCCGTGTCGCCCTCGTACTCTCCGAGCAAGTATTTGATGAGCTCATCCGACTGCTGCTCGTCACCCACGATCGGGCTAAGCTCGGTCTCGATATTCGCCCGCATGAGGTGAATGGAGGGTGCGCTGGCCCGCAGACGCACGGCGTAGCTGCTTCCCTTTCGGACAATCTCGGGCTTATCCAGATGCAGCTCCGACTCGTCCGGCATGACGATCCCGTACCCTGTCGCGCGCACCTGCTCCATCGCGCTTTTGACGCGGGCATACTCCTTCTGCTCGGAAGAAAGCTCGGTGAGAATGTCCATAAGATCGAGCTCGCCCGTGATCTCGAGCCCCGTTCTTTCCGACAGCAGCGCGTAAAACAGCGCCTCCGGCAATTGCAGCTCAACGGTAATCGTTCCCGTACCAGCGTCGACGTCCGTGATGGAAAGTGCCTGCACCTGCTCGAGCTTCTGAATCGCGTCCATCGCGTCCTCTGCCTGCGCGATTTTTCCGAGCTTCCCGGCTGCCTGACGCATCGCAGCATACAGGGCCTGCTTGACCTCCCCATCGTCCGGCAGCGCCCGCACCCAGCCGGGCAGGCAGAACCGGAGCTCCGTCGCCGGAAACTCGTACATGAGGTCCATCAGAATCCCCTCGATCTGCTCTTCGTCCATTGTAAGCGCATTGACCGTCCGCGCGCCGACGCCGTATTTCTGGGATAAACTGCGCGCCAGCGCCTTCGCTTCCCCGCTTTCCGGGTGCTCGGAGTTTACGAGGATCACAAACGGCTTTCCGGTCGCGAGCATATCGGAAATCGCGCGGTCCTGCGCGGATGCGTAGTCGCTTGCGGGAATGTCCGTGACGCTTCCGTCCGTCGTCATAACAATCCCGATGCTGCTGTGCTCCTCCATGACCTTCTTTGTCCCGATCTCCGCCGCCTGCTCGAGTGGAAGTTCCGTCTGCGACCACGGAGTCATGACCATCCGGGGCGTTCCTTCTTCCTCGGCTCCCATCGCGCCGGGGACCAGATAGCCGACCGAGTCGATGAGCCGGACTTTGAGTCTCGATGTACCGTCCGGCGAAATTTCCACTGCCTGCTCGGGCACAAACTTTGGCTCCGTCGTCATGATCGTCCGGCCGGAGCCGGATTGGGGCAGCTCGTCGCGCGCGCGGTCGCGCTGATAGGTGTTCTCCAGATTCGGCAGCACAAGCTGCTCCATAAAGCGCTTGATGAAGGTTGATTTTCCGGTTCGGACCGGGCCGACAACGCCAATGTAGATGCTGCCGGCGGTCCGCTTTGCAATCTGATCGTAAAGATGCCTTGCCTCGTCCACGTTACCGCCTCCTTGTTCTGTGTGACGCATGGTGATATGTTCAGACCGGAATCAGAAGCAGCGTGCCCTGCTCGGCTTCCCCGCTTGTAATTCCGTTCGCGCCCGCAATCGCCGCTTCGCTCGTGCGGTACTGCTTGGCAAGATCCCAGAGGCTCTGCGTTTTGTCTGCGTGCCGCACGACGACGCAGAACCGCTCCGCGCCCTTGTCTCCTTCCGCAAGCTCCCCGCCCGTGAGCGTCCGCAGTGCCTGATTGCAGCGGCAATCCGCGTGGAAGCTGACGTCATAGCGCACGTCGATCCCGCCGCCGGAGGGCGCAGCAAAGCCGTCTCTGCCCGGGGTGACGCTCGCCTCACAGACTACGTCGTCTCCCAGCGCAATTTTGCAGCTCGCCTGATCGCGGACAATGGCCGATTGCAGCGCGCCATCCGTGTCCATGTAGAGAATGTTCACCGTTGCGGGAGCGGTCAACACCGCCTCGCCGTTTTGCGTCTGCTGCGTGGGCTCGCCGAGATAGAGCGTGCTGTCGATGACGGCGCGCGCCTGCTTGGGGACGCTTCCGCGCAGCGTGCCGGTCTGCGTCTGCCGGTCAAGGAGGCACGAAAGCCGCACCTCGCTCCACTCCGGGCTAAACTCGCCTCTTGTGGCGTATGCGTCCTCGGTGATGGTCACCTCGCTTGCCTGCATCGCGACGCACTGACAAAGAAGCGTCACCGAGAGCAGAATTTTAGAGGGCTCGTCTTCCATCCGCGAAAGCTCGGCTTCGCTTCCCGTCACGCACAGGCAGAGCGCCAGCTCGTCGTCATCATAAGTTCCCCGCAGCTCACAGTACTGCGAGAACGGAAGCTGCCGCACATACGTCTCCGGCGCGCCGTCCGTCGTGAGATAGAGCGCCTTGAAGGTCAATACGCCTTTGAAGACCGCCTTGTTTCCTGTGAGCTTCTGCTCGGTGATCTCCGGGCTCACCCAGTACTGCACGATGCTTTCCATCTCCGGCTCTCCGGTGGAAAGCTCCAGATCCTCCGTCATCGTCACAGACTTCTCGCCAAACTCGCGCGGCAGGACGCAGCGGTATTCCGCCGTCTTCGTTTGCAGCGCGGATGGCGCGTCCTTTAACGTCCGGATCTCCTGCGAGGCCTGTTCAAATCCTGTCAGCATGCAAACGACATCCGCGCGCACCAGAATTTTTCTTGAATTGATGAGCCGCGCATCCGCCGAGCGCACATGGCAGCAGGCTTGCAGCTGCATGGCCGCCGTTGCCGCCGGGTCGTCCACGCGGATGGAATACGGCAAATAACAGCTCAGCGCCCGCGGCTCCGTTCCATCCTCCGGAACATACAAAAGTCCTGCGCGCACGCCGCCGGTCACCACGACGCTTCCGTCGCGCGCCTCTTTTCCCCGCATCACCGCGCACGCACCCGTGAACACGATCCGCCCGCAATCCGGATAGCTGTCCGGGACAATCAGCTCCTGCGTTTGCTCCTGCGCCGCAGCTTTTGTGAAGACAGGGCGCAAATAATCGATCGACTGCGCTTCAAAGACAAGCTCCATACTCTCACTCCTTGTAGTTCTCTCAGGCGGCCAGTCCGCCCCAGACTTTCGTCTTAAGAGTATATACGCGCTTGCGGACAAGGATATGCAAACTTTTCTAGCAGCAGTCCATCAGAAGCGCGATGGCGATCAGTCCTGCCGCCAGCAGCAGCTTCCAGACCCACGTGCAGATGACAAACGATAAAAGAAGCCCAAGCCCGAGTCCCAGCAGAAACATCCGCAGCTTTTCCGTCCGAGGACACATACAAATCACCTCTTTGCAGTCTACGCGCGACATATCCCCGCCGTGCCTCCGATTTTACAGAAATTTGCGCATAGAAAACGCCCGCAGAGAAACCTCTGCGGGCGCTTTGCACTAATTCACTTTTGTCCGTTTCGCCGAATCTCACGCAGAATACAAAGCCCCATAGAAAGCATCGGAAGCAACACGCGAAGGCATAGAAAGCCCGCCGGCTGTATGCTTAGATTCGCGTCCAGAATTAGCCCGGCAAACCACGCCAGCACCGTCCAGACAACGGCTTGCAGATACATAGAATTCCCTCCTATTTCAGCTCCCAAGGCTTGATTTCCTTTGCCATCTCGTAGAGCCGCTTGTAGCTTTCATACCTTGTCGGCTCGATCTCGCCCCGCTCCAGCGCGGCACGTACGGCGCAGCCCGGTTCTTTCAAATGCGCGCAGTCGGGAAACTGGCACTTGCCGAGATACGGCGCAAAGTCTGAGAACGCATACTGGAGCTGGTCTTTTAAAACCAAATCCATCCGCTCGGTATCGAACGAGGAAAAGCCGGGCGTGTCGGCGGCAAACGTGCCGTTCCCAAGGCAGTAGAGCTCAATGTGCCTTGTCGTGTGCCTCCCTCGTCCGAGCTTCTCGGAAACCTCGCCGACGGGCAGCTTTAACTCCGGGCAAAGCGCGTTCAAAATGCTCGACTTTCCCACGCCGGAGTTTCCCGTAAACGCCGAGAGCTTGCCGGAGATGGCCGCGCGCAGCTCGTCGATCCCCTCGCCCGTCTCCGCGCTCGTCACGACAACGCGGAAGCCCGCGCGCCGGTAAATCCCGGCGAGCCCATCTCCAGGCTCGAGATCGTTCTTGTTCACGCAGATGAGCGGCTCGACGCCCTGCTGACCCGCGATGGCCAGCACCCGGTCGATGAGAAACGGCTCTGTCTGCGGAATCGCGCACGAGGCCAGCAGCACGAGAAGGTCGACATTCGCGACTGCCGGGCGGATGAAGCTGTTTTTCCGGGGGAGAATTTCCTCCACCGTGCCGCTTTTTCCGCTTCTTGAGATCGTCACAAAGTCGCCGACGAGCGGCGAAACGCCCTCTTTCCGGAACTTGCCGCGCGCGCGGCACTCGACGACGCCGTCTTCCGTCTGCACATAATAAAATCCGCTGAGCGCTTTGATAATTCTATCGTTCATCATTCTGCCAATGCGTCAAAATCCAGTTCCATCGTCTCATAGAGCACGCCGTCAAGATACACGTCGACCGTCTGCGTGCCGGTTCCCTCGACCGTCAGGTGGATCGACCGACTGGACTGCTCCGCCATATCGACCGTAAACGCTTCGATCTGCGTCTCGCCGTCCACCTTCACGAGCACCTCATACGTCCCGCTCGAAGACGGCATGCGCACGGAAATTTCTGCTCTGACCGGCTCCTGCTTCTTTGTCACCTCCACGCGGATCATCTGCGTGTTGGCGGAGGTGTGGCTTTCTCCGAGCGTGTTGACGATCTTACAGAAATAGTACCAGACGCCGGCCTTTTCGGTGTCGACCTCGCAGGTCGTGTTGTCCTTTCCGCTGCGGGAGACAAGCTCCGCGTCCGCGACGTTCCCGGAGTCCGATACGTACCATGCGTACGTGAGCTCTCCGTCGTCCGAAACCTCAGCCTTCACCTGCAGGGTAAGCTTTTCGCCCTGCTCCACCACCGCGTCCTGCGAGAGTGTGCGGATGAGCGGCTCCTGCGCCTCTTCGGGCCCCTTGGAGGCCTGCAGATTGATGACCGTTCCGGCCTTGACCTCGGTCTCGGCGTCGATGGACTGGAACGTGACCGTGCCTTCAGGGAGGTCGCTGTCAACATACTTGATCATACCGTCACCGAGCCCTGCCTCCTTGATCATCGCAATCGCGTCGTCCACGTCGCTGCCGATTAACGACGGCACCTTCACGAGCTCCACCGGAACACCGGTACTCACAACCAGCGTCACGCTCTGCCCGTCGCTCAGCGGCTCGCCCCGCTCTGGGATGGTCCTTATGATATAGCCCGCGGTATACACGTCGCTTTCCTGATAGTCGACAGAAATGTCCAGCGTCATGGAAAGAGAATTCAGGTAATCCAGCGCGTTTTCCAGCGGCATATTCACAAGGTTCTGCATGTTGTTCGTCTCAATGCCGGACGAAAGCGTCAGCTCGATCTTTGAGCCGACCTTGACCATCGTGCCCGCATCCACGCTCTGCTCAATGACGTAGCCGCTTTCATACGCGTCGCTCGCGCGCCAGTCGGTGACCTCAAAGGTCAGGTCCGGGTACTGGCTCTGGTCAAAATTATCAAAGTACTGCCCCACAAGCTGCGGCACCTGCACCTCCTCCGTCCGGCTGAACAGGTCGGAGAAGAAGTAGGAATACAGGAAATATCCGATGCCGAGCACGGCCAGCACGATGCAGACGATCCCTGCCGTGAGCGCGACGTTCGCGCCTTTTTTTTCCGTTTGGCTCGGCGCGGGCTGCGCGGGCGGCTGCTTTCGCTGCGGGATGAAAACTCTCGACGGCTGCTTTCGCTCGCGGCGCGGCAAAGACTCCGGAAGATAATTGGGGTCATTGATGAGCCGCTCAACGTCGAATGCGTCCTGATCGTCGGTAAAATCGAAGACCACGTTCGGGTTCTTTCGAAAAATTTCAAGGTCCGCGAGCATTCTCGTCGCCGACGGGTAGCGCTTGGAGATATCCGCCGCCATGGCGTGCATTGTGATCTGCTCGAAGCCCTCAGGGATATCGGGGTTCAGTTCGCGCGGCATGACGGGCTTGGCGTTGATGTGCTGGATGGCAACGGAAACCGGGGTGTCGCCGTCGAAGGGCGGCCGGCCAGTCAGCATTTCGTACATCACGACGCCAAGAGAGTATAGGTCAGACCGGTAGTCAACCTTGCCGCCCTTGGCCTGCTCGGGGGAAATATAGTGCACCGACCCCAGCGCCTCGCGCGTGAGCGTATTTTGCGCGGAGGAGATGCGGGCAATACCAAAGTCTGCGACCTTGACGCTGCCGTCTTTCAGAATCATGATGTTGTGGGGCTTGATGTCGCGATGGATAATGCCCCGGGAGTGCGCGTGCTCAAGCGCCTTGGCGATCTGCGTGGAAAAATGCAGGGCTTCTCTCCAGTTGAGCCGGCCTTTCTGCTCGAGGTACTGCTTGAGCGTAATGCCCTCGATGAGCTCCATGACGATATAATCGAGGTTATTCGAGTGCGACACATCGTAAACACTCACGATATTCGGGTGCGAGAGCATCGCGACGGCCTGCGACTCGGCATGGAACCGGCGGCGGAACTCTTCATCCTGCGAGAGCTCCTGCTTTAAAACCTTAATGGCAACGAGGCGGTTGAGGCGGTTGCATCTGGCCTTATACACAACGGCCATGCCGCCCGTCCCGATAACCTCGAGAATTTCATATCGATTGTCCAACAGCGTTCCTATGTATTGATCCATAAGATTGCTCCTTCCCTAAACAAGCGCCATCGCGACCGTCACATTGTCCGGTGCGCCGCGGTTTTTTGCGATGCGCAGAAGTCTCTGGCAGCAATCGCTCTTGCGCACGCCATGCGCAACCTCAAAGAGCATCTCCTGATCGGCCATGACATTCGACAGCCCATCGGAGCATAGAAGCAGGCAGTCGTCGCGATGCAGCTTCTGGATATAGATATCACCCTCGACCGATGGCTCGGTGCCCACGGCTCTGGTGATGACGTTCTTTCCCGGGTGATTTTTGGCCTGCTCCTGTGTCAGCTCGCCCCGCTGCACCATGAACTCCACGATCGAGTGGTCGACGGTCAGAAGCTGCACGCCGTCTGGTGTAAAAAGATACGCCCGGCTGTCTCCGACGTTGATAATGACGGCAGTGTCCTTCAAAATCAGTGCCGCAACGAGCGTCGTGCCCATGCCGGTAAAATCGTCACTCAGCTGCGCCTGCTCATAGACTGCCTTATTAGCAAGCTCCAGCGCCCCGCGCAGAATCTCCGCCGCGCGTTCTGGAGTCAGTCCTGATTTCTGGCAGCGGCGCACCTCGTCGGTGAATACGTCGACCGCCAGCGAGCTTGCCACATTGCCGGACTTTGCCCCGCCCATACCGTCGCAGACGATCATCAGGGAACGATCTCTCGAAAATGAGAGCATGGCGTAGGAATCCTGATTCTGTTCGCGCAGGTTGCCGGGATCGGTCAGTCCCCAAAGCTGCATGGTATCGTCCCCTTTCTATGTTTCCGGAAGCTCTGGTTCAATCGGCAGAATCAGCGGCTCCTTTTTGATCGTTCTTTTCAAATTTCCGGCGCAGCTGACCGCAGGACGCATCGATGTCGCTGCCAAGCGTCCGGCGCACCGTCGCGGTAATGCCGTGCGACTGCAAAATGCTCTGGAAGCGCGCGATGGCCTCGCGGGAGCTCGTGTGGAGCCCCGTTTCTTCCACGTCGTTGAGCGGAATCATGTTCACATGCGCGCCCATGCCAGAGAGCTTTTTCGCTAAAAGCTCCGCCTGCTCGGGGCTGTCGCTCACGCCGGAGATCATCGTGTACTCAAAGGACACACGCCGGCCGGTGATCTCGTAATACTCCTTGCACGCAGCCAGAACCTCTTCGACGTTCCAGCGTTTGTTGATCGGCATGATCTTATTGCGCGACTCATTGTCCGGCGAATGAAGCGAAACAGAAAGTGTCAGCTGGAGCTTTTTTTCGGCAAGCAGCTTGATCTTATCGACAAGGCCGCATGTAGAAAGACTGATGTGCCGCATACCGATGTTCATCCCGTCCGGGCTGTTGACCAGCTCCAGAAAGCGCAGCACCGCGTCAAAATTGTCGAGCGGCTCGCCGATGCCCATGAGCACGATATTGGAAATGGGAAGTCCGGAATCGATCTGACTGAACAGCACCTGATCGAGAAGCTCCGAGGGTCTGAGCCTTCGCACAAGGCCGCCCAGCGTCGATGCGCAGAATTTGCAGCCCATCAGGCAGCCGACCTCCGACGAAATGCAGACTGTGTTTCCGTGATGGTACTGCATGACGACGGACTCGACGCAGTTGCCGTCTGAAAGCCGCCAGAGATACTTGATCGTGCCGTCCTTTTTGGAGAGCTGCTTGCGCGCCACCTCCGGCGCGGTGATATCATAGAGGCTATCGAGCTTCGCGCGAAGGGGCTTTGAGAGATTTGTCATCTCGTCAAAGCTTCTCGCGCCCTTATGGAGCCAGACAAAGACCTGCTTTGCCCGGAACTTCGGCTCGCCAAGTGCCGCAAACGCCGCCTCCATCTCGGCAAGGGTCATCGATTTGAGATCTTCTTTCATTTGTTCTTCCTCAGCTTGCAGATGAAAAAGCCATCGGCTTCATGTACGTGCGGGTAAAGTGTCAGCATGCCGCCGTTCTGTCCGCCCAATCCATCCGGAACCGGGAAGGCTTCCAGATGAAACGCCGGATGACGCGCCAGAAACGCGTTTGCCACATCCTCATTTTCCCGCTTCAAAACCGTGCACGTGCTGTATAAAAGCGCGCCGCCGGGCCTTACATACCGGCTCACATTTTCCAAAATCGCCGCCTGCACCTGGGGCAGCCGCTCCGTCGGCGCAAGGTCCTTATATCGGATATCCGGCTTTTTGCGGATCACGCCGAGCCCCGAGCACGGAACGTCGGCGACGACGACATCAAAGCTCTCTTTGAATACTTCCTGAAATTTTGAGGCATCCGCCTCATGGGCGGTAATGATCGAAATGCCGAGGCGCTCTGCGCCCTTTTCGATAAGGGAGATTTTGTGCGCGTGGATATCGCACGAGGTAACGCTCCCCTCGTTTTTCATTTCCATCGCGAGCGCAAAGCTCTTGCCGCCCGGGGCGGCGCAGGTATCCAGAACGCGCATCCCGGACTGAACACCCGCCGCCATTGCCGCGAGCTTTGCCGACGCATCCTGCACATAGACCTTGCCGGATGTAAACAACTCGAGCCTTGCAAGGTTCCCCGTTCCCGTTACGAGATAGCAGCCGGGAAGCCACGGGTGCTTCCGGAACAAGATATCCTGCTCCGTAAGCGCCCGCTCGACCTCGTCAGGGTTCGATAACAGCGGATTTATCTGCAAGCACGTCGGCGCGGGCTCGTTGTCCGCCCGCAAGAAGGGTTCGATCTGATTCTCCCCGACGCTTTGCATCAAGAGCTCGACAAGCGCCTGCGGGTGGCTGTATTTTGTCGCGAGGTCCCGGGGCTCGTTGAGGCTCCCCTTTTTCCGCGACAGCGCGCGAAGCGCCCCGTTTGTCATTCCCGCAGCCTTCTGGTTCACGTACCGCTTCGTTTGCTCGACGGCCTCGTTGACCGCCGCAGAATCCGGGATTTTGTCTAGCAGCAGAATCTGATACGCGCCGAGACGCAGAATATCCAGCATCGCGGGCTGCAAGCGCGAAAGCCCACCGGATACGACCTGCTCCAGATAATGATCCAGCAGCATCCGGTTCTGCATCACGCCATAGGTAAGCGTAGCTGCCAGCGCCGCGTCGCGCCGTTCGAGCCGGTCGCGCTGCACATATTCCTTTAAAATCCCGTCTGACCACGCGCCCTGCCGCCTTGTGGCAATCAGCGCGCAGAGAGCTGTTGTTCTAGCGCTCATATGCTTCCTTTCGGACGCAAAGGCGCGTCCATTTATAGTTTGATCGGGTGGCCGTTAAAATAGGCGCTGGCCGCCATGCGCTTGCCGCCCTCGGCCTGAAGCTCGGTGATGACGAGCACGTCTCCCCCGCCGCAGGCAATCTCGAGGCCCTGTTTCGTGAGCGCCAGAAGCGTTCCCGGGGCTTTTTCTGTTTGTTTTCCGGTTTTCTCGACGCGGAAAATCTTAAACGTTTTGCCGTCAATTTCGCTCGTTGCGACCGGCCAGGGGATGAGGCCGCGTACGTGGTCGATGACAAATCTTGCGCTTTCGCTCCAGTCAATCGGGCTCATAGCCTTCGAGAGCATCGGCGCGTAGGTCGCCTTCGCGCTGTCCTGTGGCGTTCTCGTCGCAGTTCCGGCTTCGATCGCGCGCGCGGTATCGCAGGCAAGATCGGCCGCAATGTGAGAAAGTCGTGCCATCAGCTCGCTCGTCGTCTCCATCGGCTCGATGGGAGTTTTCCGAATCTCGATGATATCGCCCTCGTCCATTCCCGCCGTCAGGTACATTGCCGTTACGCCCGTCTCGTCGCAGTGATTGAGAATCGACCACTGCACGGGCCCCGCACCGCGAAGTTCCGGCAAAATGCTCGCGTGCATGTTGATGCAGCCACACCTCGGGATATCCAGCACCCGCTGGGGAAGGATTTTTCCGTAGGCCACAACGATGATGAGGTCGGGCGCAAGCCCCTTGAGCTCCTCTACCACTGCATCGTCCCGGAACGTTTCCGGCTGATAGACCGGCAGGCCCACTGACTGGGCGTAAGTCTTAACCTCGGACGCAATGAGCTTCATACCGCGGTTCTTGGGCGTGTCCGGCTTTGTATAAACCGCCGCAATGTCAAAGCCTTCCGTGTAGAGCTTTTCGAGGCACACCTTCGCGATCTCGGGCGTACCCATATAGACAATTTTCATACTTCCGCGTCCTCGTCTTCCGCCGCGTCCTCCTGCTCCTTGAGAAGCTCCTCAAGCTCCTCGGGCGTGAGCATCTTTTCGGCAAACTCGGTGTACATGTGTCCGTCCAGATGGTCGATCTCATGCAAAAAGCAGCGGGCCGTGAGGTCTTCTCCTTCGTATTCGTACCAGTCGCCGTGCCGGTCCTGCGCGCGGACCTTGGCATACTCCGGGCGCGTCACAATGCCCCACCGACCGGGCAGGCTCAAGCAGCCCTCGATGCCGGTCTGCTGCTCTTCGCTGACCTCCACGATCTCGGGGTTGATCAGCTCCCAGTCCTCCCCCTCAGTGTTGATCACGACCACACGGCGCAAAATTCCGATCTGCGGAGCGGCCAATCCCGCGCCGTTTGCGTCGTGGAGCGTTTCGATCATGTCGTCAACCAGCTGCGAAAGGCGGTCGTCAAATTTGGTAACCGGGCGGCAGACCTTGGTAAGCACCGGGTCTCCGACCGTGACAATGTTGCGAAGTGCCATAAAATATCCCCTCAATCGTATGAATTCACGTCGGCGTACGCATTGACGCCGCGATTTTGTTTGTCCTTTGCAAACGCGCGCAGGCTTAAATCCAGCAGCTGCCGCAGCGGTTTTCCGTTTTTCGCCGCCAGCGTCAGCCGGTAGCGGTACGTGTAGTTGATTTTCGCCACGGCGCAGGGTGCGGGACCAAGAAGCGTCGCGGGAAAGCTCCCATAGGGCGGCGTTTTCAGCTGCGTGCGAAGGTTGTCACGAAACCGCTTTGCTGCCTGCACGACCTGGTCCTCGTAGAGCCCTGTGAACGTGATGAAAAACAAGTCTAAAAACGGCGGGCAGTGGTGAAGCTCCCGGATGGCGATCTCCATCTCGTAAAACGCGTCGTAGTCCTGTCTGGCCGCGAGTTTGATGACAGGGTGCTCCGGGGTCATGGTCTGCACCATCGCCGTGCCCGCCTGCTCGCCGCGGCCCGCTCGGCCGACCACCTGCGTGATCAGGCTGAACGTCGTTTCCGCCGCGCGGTAATTGCTCACGTACAGGCTCATATCCGCGTCCAGAACGCCGACGAGCGTCACGTTTTCAAAATCGAGTCCCTTGGTCACCATCTGCGTCCCAAGCAGGATCGGAATTTTTTCCTCCTCGAAGCGTTTGAGCAGCTGCTCGTGGCTATTGTTGGCCGTGACCGTATCCGCGTCCATGCGCAAAATCTCCGTGTCCGGGAACATCCAGCGCAGCTCCTGCTCGATCTTCTGCGTCCCGCTTCCGACGGCCTTTAATGCGCCCCCACATTTCGGACAGCGCGCGCGCGCCGGTTCGGAGTAGCCGCAGTAGTGGCAGATCAGGCGCTGCGTGACGGAATGATACGTCAGGTGCACACTGCACCTCGGGCACGTCGGCACATCGCCGCATTCAACGCACACAAGGTATCGACTGTTTCCCCGCCGGTTGAGAAAGAGGATCGACTGCCGGCCGGCGATGATATTGTCCCGCAGTTTTTCCTCCAGCGGCAAGCTGATGGACGTCGCGTTTCCCTGCCGGATTTCCTGCTTGAGATCGACGATCTGCGCCTGCGGCAGCGCCTGTTCATTGTAGCGCTTTTTGAGCGTATATAGGGTATAATCCCCGTCTTTTGCCTTGTACATGCTCTCAATTGACGGCGTGGCAGACCCGAGCAGCACAAGCGCGCCCGCTTTCGCGCCCCGGTAGAGGGCGATCTCTCTTGCGTGGTAGCGGGGAGAATTTTCAGATTTATAGGTGTGCTCCTGCTCCTCATCGAGGATCAAAAGTCCCAGGTTTCGGACAGGTGCAAAAACGGCCGAGCGCGTACCGACAACGACGCGAGCTTCGCCGTCTCGAATCCTGCGCCACTGCGCAAAGCGCTCTGCGATGCGAAGGCTTGAGTGGAGCACGGCGACCTTCTCGCCAAAATGCGCCGCGAGCCTTCCGAGCAGCTGCGGCGTAAGGGAAATCTCCGGCACAAGCAAAATCGCGCCCTTCTCCTCCCTCAGGGCCTTATAGATGAGGCTGATATAGACGGCGGTTTTTCCGCTGCCGGTCACGCCGTAAAGTAGCGCCGCCCCCGGCTTTTCCGCGTGCATCTGCGAAAAAAGTCCGTCAAAAACCATCTGCTGCTCGTCATTTAAAACCGGCGGCGCGGCAGACTCCTGCGCGGGGCGAAGAAGCTCCGGCTGGGGCTCCTGCTCCCAGAGCGTGATGAGGCCGAGCTTCTGAAGTCTCGTGAAGGTAGAAGACGACGCGCCTGTAAGCTCCGTCAGTTCCCGGCAGGAGGACTCTCCCGCCGCGCCGAGAAGCTCGAGGACTGCCGCCTGTACCGGCGCGGTGCGCTTTTTCTTTTCTGCGTACCGGGCTGCCTCCTCAGGCGCGGCTATTGCGGCAAATTTCTGTTTTCGCCCCGTGCTTTTCTGCGAAAGCTCGAGGTCGTTTTCAATGAGCTTTTTGGAAAGCAGCCACGAAATGGCCGCCTCCGCCGCCGCGCGGTCCTCCATCTGCGAAAGAAGCGCTCCTTCCGGCGCGCTGCCGCCAAAATCCTCCAAAAGCGCCATCAGCGCCATCTCCGTCTGCCTGCCCTGAAGGAGGCTCACGCAGTCGGAAGCGGCTTCGCGAATCCGGTAAACCTTCTCCTGCCGGAACCAGAGCCCGGCGGGGAGAATCGCCTTTACCGCATCATAGTACGTACAAAAATACCGCTCGCGGACAAAGGCTGCCAGCCGCAGCTGCTCGTCGTCCATGACAGGGGTCTCGTCCAGCACCTGCGAGATAGCCTTGAGCGTTTCCTCGCTGCCGGTCGTGATAGTCAGAACGATGGCCTCTGTCCGGCGGTTGGCTCTTCCGAACGGAACGACCACGCGCATACCGGGCAAAAGCGCCATATTTTCGGGAACGCGGTAGGAATACGGCTGATCGATGGCATATACCGCGCAGCTCACGGCCACCTGTGCAATCATCGTCTTCCCCTGCCTTTCCCAAAAACAAGCGCGAAGGCGTAGGCCAGTGCCTGCGCCTTTGCAGCCAAGTATTATTTACGATATTTTTCCTTGAGCGTCGCGGTCAACTCGCCTCTGGCCACTTCGTTGATGGCGATGGTTACGGGCTTGTCCGTCAGCGGCTCGTGGGTCAGTTCCGATTCAATGGAAAGCTGCCGGGCGCGGTGCGCCACAACGTTCACCAGAAGATAGCGGCTTTCGACATGTTTGAGCAGTTCGCTCATTGCGGGGTAGAGCATGTTAGTTCCTCCTTGATCAAATGGATGCGCTCCATGGTTTTACACTTTTCCGCCAGCATAATGGCGCAGATCTCCTCGCTGGCCTTTTGCAGATCGTCGTTGATGACGATATAATCATAATGTTCCGCCTGACTGCATTCCCAGCGCGCGCGCTCCAATCGCTCTTCCATGAGCCCGGGCGCAACGTCGCCGCGATGGACCAGACGCTTGCGGATGATATCAAAGGACGGCGCGGTCACAAATACAAGCACTGCCTCCTCCGGCAGACGCTTTTTGATTTTCAGCGCGCCCACGACCTCCACGTCCATCACAACGTCAATGCCGTTGGCGATTGCTTCTCGAATCGGTGCAAGCGGCGTGCCGTAATAGTTTCCGACGTACTCGGCGTATTCGAGCAGCGCGTCGTCGGCAATGAGCGCTTCAAAGCGCTCGCGCGAGACAAAATAGTAGCTCTTACCGTCGACCTCGCCGGGGCGAATGGGGCGGGAGGTCGCCGATACAGAATACCGCACGTTCTCGCTCCTGTCAATGACGGTGTTCAGAAGCGTATTTTTCCCGACGCCGGACGGGCCGGACACCACGAACAGTTTTCCCTTCATTCTCCTTGCTCCTCCGGTTCCGGTTTCTCCTCCATCCGCGCGGACAAAATCTCCGGCGAGACGGACGCGAGAATGACATGATCAGTATCCATCAGCAGAACCGATTTCGTTTTCCGTCCGAACGACGCATCAATGAGCATCCCGCGCTCGCGCGCCTCCTGAATGAGCCGCTTGATGGGCGCAGACTCCGGCGCAATGACCGCTAAAATCCGCTCGGCGCAGACCGTGCTTCCAAAGCCGATGCTGATAAGCTTCATGGCGCGCCTCCATCACTCAATGTTCTGCGTCTGTTCGCGGATCTTCTCAAGCTCCGCCTTGATCTCGACAACCGTTCTGGCCTGCTCAAGATCGTTCCCCTTCGAGCCAATCGTGTTGGCCTCGCGGTTAAACTCCTGAAGCAAAAAATCAAGCTTTCTGCCGATGGCGCCGCCGGCCGTCAGCATGGCGTCCAGTTGCGCCAGATGGCTTCTCAGCCGAACCGTCTCTTCGTCGACGGCGATCTTGTCCGCATAGATGGCAGCCTCCTGCAAGATGCGGCCCTCGTCGATGTTCGTGTTCTGAAGGACCTCCTGCATTTTTTGCGTCAGCCGGGCTCTGTATTCCGCGAGCGTCACCGGACTTCTGGCCTCGACCTTTTCGACCAAGCTGAGTACCGTCTTCGCTCTGCTTCTGAGGTCGGCTTCCAGCGCTGCTCCCTCAGCCGTGCGCATGGCGGCGTACTTTTCGAGCGCCTGCGAGACGACCGTCAGGATTTCCTGCGTCGCCTGCTGCTCGTCCTCCTCCTGCTTCTCGACGACAAAGATGTCGGAAAAGCGCGTGAGGCTGGAGACGGAAATATCGTCCTTGACCTCGTAGTCGGCCGCAATCGTCTTCATCGCGGACAGATATCCTTCGAGTACCGGGCGGTTGAGCGAGATTTTCATGTCGCTTCCGGCCGTAACGTTGACGCCGATGAACACGTCCACCTTGCCGCGCGAAATTTCTTCCTTGACCTTCGCCTTCACGCTGTCTTCGGCAAAGCCGAACACGCGCGGCAGCTTGACGCTGCAATCGAGATAGCGGTTGTTGACCGAGCGGATCTCCACGGTGATCTCGCGGTTTTCAAAGGTCTGTACGGCTCTTCCATAGCCGGTCATGCTTTTAATCACGGTAACATCTCCAGTTCAGAATTTCAGTCTCTTTCAGCTTTCGTCATTCGACCGCTTCGAGCACCACGACGATCTTGTAATCGTCGCCGATCACGCCCGCGTCGGGATAGCCGTCAATATAAATGGTCACAGGCACCTGATATGTGCCGGCCTGCGTATACTCGGACAAATCCGCCACCACGCGCAGGTTGTTGGCCGCGATGGTATCGATATCCGTCGCCGACGCGCGCACCGTCGTCTGCACAAGCTGCGTGATGCTCTTGGCATTGAAGCCGTCCGGCGTGTTGATGAAGGCGATATTCGTCGCGCCGATGACGCGGGTCTTCTTGTTGCGGATCTTGATGGTCACGGTCGCCGTTTCCTCGCCGGAAACATTCTTTGCGTCGTTCGGAATCTTGATATCAAACGACAAAACCGCGTTATTTTCCGTCGCGCCGAGGTCGACGTTTCCGAGGACGATCGTATTCACGCTGTCAAGCACCGTCGCGTCTCCGGCGAGCGTGATGGAAGCCGGGTCAATGTCGACGCTTGCGTCCGCACCCGTTGCGCCGCCGCCGTCAATGAAGTTGACCGTGAGCGGAACCTCCTTGTATTTTACCACGTCGAGTTCAACCTCAATAGAATCCACATCCGTTGTGAGGTCGCTCATATCGACCGCGTTTCCGTCCGCATCAACGAGCGTATAGTCGACGCTCTCGGTGATATTCTTATCGACGTTCGTCCGGTTCATGACGATCTGCGCGCATGAGATGGTCGACACCACGGACTCGGGGCCTTCGACCGTCACGGTATCGTAGTCGAAGCTCGTCGACTCCAGAAGGTATCCTTCCGCGATCTCCACACCGGAGAAATCGCCGCGCACCTCGATCTCGCGCTTTGCCAGCTTTTCGACCTGAATCGTGATGACCGACGGGTTCCGGTCGGTGACCTGCACGGCGGAGGCCTGCACGGCGTTCGGAAGCGTGAGCTGATAGCTGAGCTGATATTCCTTCACGCTGCGGACCTTCGACACGTCCACCACAGCAGTGATCTCGTCTTTATACTGCTCGAGCTTTTTAAGGTCGGTATTTTTTCCGTAAAAATGTACGCTCACCATATCGTCATAGTCGCCCTTGATGATGAGCCCCTGGTCCTCGCGCAGCACCTCCTGCCCGGAAAATGTGACGGGAATCCCGGAGATGATGGTGTCGCCGTCCGGGTTCACCACCGTCACGACATACGCCCACAGACAGATGGCCGCAAGCAGGGAGATCCCCATGGTAATAAGCTTACTTCTTTTCATGTTGTTCCTGCCTCGTTTTGAAATGGCCGGAGAGCCAGGTCTTCAGCGTGCTGTTTTTCTGCTCCGGCTCCGAAATCAGTTCGCTCACCAAGAGCTTTTCAAGCGTCTTCGGCGCAAGGTGCCGCTTGAGCATGCCGCCGATGGCGACCGAAATCGTACCCGTCTCCTCGGAGACGATGACGACCACCGCGTCCGATACCTCGCTCGAGCCGATGCCCGCGCGGTGGCGCGTACCGATATCGCTCGGAAGGTGCGTATTTTCCGTCAGCGGCATCACACAGCCCGCCGCCGCAACTCTGCTCCCGCGGACGATGACCGCGCCGTCATGCAGCGGAGCGTTCTTGAAAAACAGGTTCCGCAGCAGCTGGTCCGAGACCTTCGCATCAACGATCGTGCCGGTTTTAAAGTATTCGTCCAGCGGCATACTGCGCTCAAAGATCAGGAGCGCTCCGACCTTCTCCTTCGACATGACCTCGCAGGCCGCGACGGTCGCTTCGATCGCCTGCTGCTCGGGCGAGGCCGCACCGCCGCTGCTGATGAGGTTCGTGAAGAATCTGCCGCCAAAGCGCTCGAGCATCCGCCGCAGCTCCGGCTGGAACATGATGACGAGCGCAATGACGCCGATCTCCAGAATTTTGCTCAAGATCCAGTTGAGCGTGTAGAGCTTGAAGATCTCCGTCAGACCCGTCACCACCAGCAAAAGCAGAATGCTCCTTGCGATACGCGCCGCGCTCGTCGAGCGGATCAGGCGCATGACGGTGTAGAACAGAAATGCGACAATTAAAATATCAATAATATCGTTAACCCCGATCTGGGGGATGCGGTTCCAGAATTCCTGAAAAAAGGTTCGTATCGCGGTCATAGACGCCACTCCTGCTGATACTTATAATTATTGTGATTATACTCCAAATGAGCGTCAATAGCAAGGGGCGGCGCGGAAAAAATGGAACCGTTTACGAAATCAGGCTCTGCGCCAATGCGCGCACCTCACGCGCGGTGTTGAAAACAGAGAAGCTTGCGCGAACCGTGCCGGAAGAAAGCGTCCCGGCAGACTCGTGCGCCAACGGCGCGCAGTGGAGCCCCGCCCGAAGCGAGAAGCCCTGCGATGAAAGCCTTGCCGCAGTTTGCTCCGTGTCCTCGGTTTCCAATAAAAACGACACCACGCCCGCCTGATTTCTTCCATGGTACACGCGCACCCCCGGAAGGCTCGAGAGCTCCGCCGTCAGCAGCTGGCCGAGCATTTTTCCATGCGCGCAGATCGCGTCCAGTCCGACGTTTTTGACGAACCGCACCCCCTCGCACAGCGCGCAGATGCCCGGCACATTGTGTGTCCCTGCTTCGCCCGCATCGGGCGTAAATTCCGGCATGGACGCGCTTTTGGAAAGGCTCCCCGTCCCGCCGGCGAGCAGCGGCCGCAGCGCATGCCCGCATACGAGAACACCTGTCCCCTGCGGCCCGTAGAGCGACTTGTGCCCCGGCATACACAAAAACGCTGCATGGAGCTTCCCGAGCGATACCGGTAAGATCCCCGCCGACTGCGAGCAATCGACGACCAGCGGAACACCCCGCTCATGACACAGCGCCGCGATTTTTTCGATCGGCAGAACGTAGCCAAACACGTTCGATACGTGCGTACACACGACCGCCTTTGTCTCCGGCCCAATGGCCACCCGGAAGGCCTCCAGCGTATCGTCCGGGTCAAAGAGCTTCCGCCCCGCGAGCTTCACGTTCGCGCCGATTTGAACGAGCGGCCGCCAGACCGCATTGTGCTCAAAGCCCGAGATGACAACCTCGTCCCCCGGCTCGACCAGCGTTTTGATAGCCAGATTCAAAGCGTGTGTGGCGTTCATCGTAAAAACGATGTCCTCCGGCTTCGCCTCAAAAAGCTCCGCCAGCTCCTTCCGGCAATCATAGACCGCGTCGGAGGCCAGCATGGCCGCGCGATATCCCCCTCTTCCAGGGCTCGCGTAATGCTCCATCGCGTAGGCCACCATTTTCCGCACCTGCGGGGGCTTTTGCAGCGTCGTCGCCGCCGCGTCAAAGTAGATCATGGCCCGCTTCCTCCACCATGCCGGTTTCATACCGCCGGAACACCCGCCGGAAGCGCACGCCGTTTGCCAGAAACTGTTCAAACGCCCGCGCTCCTTCAAAATCTGCCGTCTCTACCACATAGCCGCACCCCTGCTCGGAAATCGCCTGCGGCGCACGCAGCAGCTCCGCCCCGATTCCCGCATGCTCCAGAACGCTTCGCCCGTCCTGCGCGGCGGTCAGCGAGCGAAACGAAAAATCATACCAAAACATAACGCTTCTCCTCCTCAGCCCATCGTATGCGAGGACGCCGCTTTTTGACACGAAGTGCGTCGGTTCTTCAAAACCTGCATATTTTGCATATTGATGCAAAAAGTTTTCGTTAAGACTTGACAAGATTTTCTTTGTTTGTATAATGGTAGACAGTTGTGATAGAGGTTGCGCACAGCATGAGTCGCGTCCGCATTCCGGCGGGAACCGGGGACGTAAAAGGGCTGCGCGCCGAAGAGGGCTTCCCCATTCCCGTGGGCAGTCTTCTGGGACGCAGGAGAAGATCCTGCGGACTGTCGCGAAAGCGGAGCGCTGTCATGTCGTCTTTCCACGGGTTGTGTTGCGTCATGATGCTGTCATGACGCAATTTTTTATTTTGTGAAGGAGAGACCCACCCATGAAGAACAAATCCCATGTGCTTTTGCGCATCATCGTCATCGCGGCGATGCTGATTCTGGTCGTCGCGGCGGCCATCGAGTGCGCAAACGGCAAGTCCCTGGCTGAGACAGCTTGGTCGCTGCTGCCGCCCGTCATCGCCATCGTCCTTGCTCTCATCAGCAAGGAGGCCTACAGCTCGCTGTTTATTGGCGTTGTCGTCGGCGCGCTGTTTACAACAAACTTTGCCCCTGTCGCCGCGCTTGACGCGGTTGTCAACGACGGCCTCATCGCCGCAATTGCCGACAACGCAGGTATTTTCCTCTTCCTTGTCCTGCTCGGCATCATTGTCGCGCTTGTGAACGCCGCGGGCGGCTCGGCTGCCTTTGGCCGCTGGGCAGAGACACACATCAAGACCCACGCGGGCGCGCAGTTTGCAACGTTCATCCTCGGCGTCCTCATTTTCATCGACGACTATTTTAACTGCCTGACCGTGGGCTCCGTTATGCGCCCCGTCACCGACAGCCACAAAATTTCCCGCCCGAAGCTGGCCTACCTCATCGACGCGACCGCGGCTCCTGTCTGCATGATCGCGCCCATCTCCTCGTGGGCCGCCGCCGTTTCCTCGACCGCAGAAGGCCTTAACACCGGCATGAGCGGTATTGAGCTTTTCATCCGCGCCATTCCCTATAACCTCTACTCGCTCATGACCTTCGTCTTCATCATCGCCATCATTCTCATGAAGCTCGACTACGGCCCCATGAAGGCATATGAAAAGAAGGCCGCCTCCGGCGATCTTTCCGCGCTCGAAGGGGAAGAAGGCGAGGTCATCAACCCCAAGGGTCATCTGCTTGACCTCATTCTCCCGGTCGTCGTTCTCATCATCACCTGCACCATCGGCATGCTCTACGTCGGCGGCTTCTTCGGCGTGGATACCTCCGGCTGCGCGGACTACGCGGGCGACTTTGTCGGCGCGTTTGGCAACACCGACGCGTTCGTCGGCCTTCCCTGGGGCGGCATCATCGCGCTGGTCCTGACGGTCGTGTATCTCGTTGCCCGCAAGGTCATCACCTTCCAGCAGGCCATGGAGTGCGTGCCCAAGGGCTTCATCGCCATGATCTCCCCGATCCTCATTCTGACGCTCGCCGTGAGCCTCAAAGCCATGATCAACTCCCTCGGCGCGGCCGCATATGTGCAAGATCTGATGTTCTCCGCCTCGAATTTCCTCTATAGCCTCCTGCCGGCGGTCATATTCCTTGTCGCCTGCGTTCTGGCCTTCGCCTCCGGCACCTCGTGGGGCACGTTCGGCATCCTGATCCCGGTCGTCACCGCCGTCTTCCCGACGGACAGCCCGCTTCTCATCATCGGCATCTCGGCCTGCTGCGCGGGCGCGGTCTGCGGCGACCACTGCTCGCCCATCTCGGACACCACCATCATGGCCTCCGCCGGCGCGCAGTGCAACCACCTGAACCACGTCTCGACCCAGCTCCCCTACGCTGTGACCGTCGCGAGCGTTTCGTTTGTCGGCTTCATCGTCGCGGGCTTTGTCCAGAACGTCTATGTGACGCTCGCCGTCTCGACGGTTCTGATGCTCGCGGTGCTGTTCTGCATCCGCTCCATTGAAGCAAAGAAAGCCTGATTTCATCGACACAACAAATCCTCCGTACAAGCTCGTACGGAGGATTTGTTTGCCATTTTCTAAACTACGCGTAGGGGGCGATGCCTACATTTTCCCAAACTACGCGTAGGGGGCGATGCCCACATCGCCCCAAGGGAAGTCGCGAATTTGCCGGAGCGTTCCGTAAAATCGGTTCGTACCGCCGGGTCGATGTGCTCAATCGACCCCTACGAGGTTTGGGGCAAATTATTCCGGTTTTTCCTCGGTGGGCGGTTCGATTTGTTCCGTCGAGGTCTGCGTCTTCTGCTCGGCGGGCTGATCATCTTCGAGCTTCGCGCCGCAGTAGGGGCAGACGCTCGGCCGCCGGGAGCCGATCTTGAAGCGCTTTTTGCAGTGGGGACACTTGTAAAAAACAAGCGCCTGCAAAATGCCAAGCACCATCACTGCCGCGCCGACCGCGCTCATCATGAGCGACTGCCGCCGGTTCCCGAGCATGACGATCAGGATACCAACCGCGCAGGAGGTCACCATCGCACGCTCACTGATTCTGTAATCCATTTTCCTCTCTCCCTTTTAAAAAATCAGTCTTCCAGACGCTTCCCGCACGCCGGACAAAATTTCGGCAGCTTCGCGCGGATGTTGAAATTCGAGCCGCAGTACGGGCATTTACAGAAAAATACTGTCTGTCCCATGCCGAGCACCATGATGACAATGCCCGCAATTCCCATCCAGAGAATCTCCGCCAGCCTCGCAAACAGCACCAGCACTAAGCAAACCCACACGGCGATTTTGTAAATTCGATAGCTTTTTCTGTAGTCCATTGCGAGCGAGCCCCTCCTTTACACATTTGTCCGCGTGGTAATCGCGCTTTGAAACACGACAATCAGCGGCTGCTCCACAGCCTTTCCCCGCGAAAAGCCCGTTTCCAGCTGAATATGCAGCTTCCACTGTTCAAAGGGAAGCTCCGTCAGCTCGTCCGAAAGCCAGTAGACCGGCTTTCTTTTCGTAGGCGCAGGCAGCGGCGTCTTGAGCCGCGCATCAAGAAACACGATCTGTTCGACGAAATTGTCATACATCGCGTTCCGGCTGTCTATGCGCAAAACGAGTGTGTCGTCCTGCATGGAGGCTTCCAGAATCTTCGCGTCGTGCAGTCCCTTCAACCAGTACCAACAGGGGCATTTGCGCTTTTCTTTCATATGCGCTCGATGAGGCACACAGCGTGCGCCGCGATTCCCTCGCCGCTTCCCGTAAAGCCGAGCCGCTCCTCCGTCGTCGCCTTGACGCTGACATTCGAGACGTTCGTCTCCAGCACGCCCGCAATATTCTGCCGCATGGTATCGATATAAGGCGCAAGCTTCGGCCGCTGGGCAATCACTGTCGCGTCCAGATTTCCGAGCCTCCAGCCGTGCGCGCGCAGAACGTCCCGCACCTTTTTGAGAAGTTCCATGCTGTCCGCGCCCAAATACGCGTCGTCGTTATCCGGAAACAGCTTTCCGATATCGCCCAAAGCCGCCGCACCCAGCATCGCGTCCATCACGGCATGCGCCAGAACGTCCGCGTCCGAGTGCCCGTCGAGGCCCTTTTCAAACGGAACCTCCACGCCGCCTAAGATGAGCTTCCGTCCCGCGACCAGCCGGTGCACATCGTACCCATGTCCGATTCTCAAGTCTCTTCCCTCCGTTTTAAAATCAGCTCTGCAATCTCTAAATCGAGCGGCGTTGTAATCTTGATGTTCTCCTCCGAGCCGTCCGTGAGCAGCACCGTCATACCCAGCGCCTCGACCGCCGAGCAGTCGTCAGTCAGCGAAAGGCCCTTCTGCTTCGCATTTTGCAGCGCGCCCAGCAGCAGCGCTGTATCGAATACCTGCGGTGTCTGCACGGCAAAGAGCGTCTTGCGGTCTGGTGTTTCGTCCACGCCGCCAGTTTTCGAGACCTTAATCGTGTCCTTGACCGGAATCGCAGGCGCCGCCGCGCCGAATTTTGCCGCCTTCAAAATGACCTTCGTGATGACCTCCGGCGTGACCAACGGCCTTGCCCCGTCATGTACGGCGACAAGCTCCGTCCCTTCCGGCACGGCTTCAAGACCGTGCATCACCGACTCCTGCCGGCTATTCCCGCCCGGGACGACGATGCGCACCTTGTGGTACGGCGAGCACACGCGGCTGATTTTCGGCATCTGCTCTTCGCGCGCGACAACGATGATGGTATCGATCATATCGTGGTCGTCAAACACGCGAAGCGTCCGGCTCAGTACCGGAAGCCCGCCGAGCTCCGCCAGTATTTTGTCCGTTCCGCCCATACGCGCGCTCGAGCCAGCCGCGACGATCACCGCCGCACAGCTCGGATGCGAGAGCTTGTTCTGAATCTGCCGCGCCTTGCGGATGTGGTCTGCCAGCTGCATAGCGTCTCTCCTTTACGTGAGGCTGTTCACGATTTCCTTGAACGTTTTTCCGCGCACAGCGAAATTCTTGAACTGGTCAAACGCCGCGCAGGCCGGGCTGAGCGTCACGACATCGCCCGCTTCCGCCGCATGTTTCGCCAGTTCCACTGCCTCGCGGAGGTTGTTCGCTTCCAGAATTTGAGGCTCCCCTTCGTGGTATTCCGGCGCGTTTTCAACTGCCGCGCGAATCTTTCCCGCTGTCGCTCCACACAGAACCAGCGTCTTCACGTGTGCGCAAATTTCAGGCCCCAGCACATCAAACGGGATGTGCTTGTCGTAGCCACCCGCAATCAGAATCACCTTCTGCGGAAACGAATGCAGCCCCGCAATCGTCCGCGACGGGCTCGAGGCAATTGAGTCGTTGTAATATTTCACGCCGTGCAGCTCCCGCACCAGCTCAATCCGGTGCTCCACGCCGCCAAAATTCCTCGCTACCGCATCCACATCCGCGTCCGACACGAGCCCCTCCGTCGCGCAGGCCGCGGCCATGTAGTTCTCGATATTATGAACGCCCGGGATTTTGATGTCGGCGGCGGGCATAATCTCCCGGCCGTTGCGGTAGATGATGCCGTTTTCCAGCCAAACGCCGTTCTGCGGCCTGCCAAGCCGGGAAAATTTCTCTACCGTGCCCGGCGCTTTTTCGGCAAACGAGTTTGTGATCTCGTTGTCCATGTTCACAACGAGCTTGCCGGTTTTGCCCTGATGCAGATACACATTTTCCTTCGCTGCGATATACTCGGCCATATCCTTGTGCACGTCCAGATGATTAGGCGCGAGATTCGTCACGACCGCGATATCCGCCGACTGCGTCATACCCATGAGCTGGAACGACGAGAGCTCCACGACGGCAATATCGCCCGGGTTCATTTCCTCCGCCCGCGGCAGAAGCGGCGTTCCAATGTTGCCGCCGAGCCAGACGGTGTAGCCCGCGTGCTTTAAAATCTCCGAGATGAGCGTGGTCGTCGTCGTCTTGCCGTCAGAGCCCGTCACGGCGATGATTCTGCACGGGCAGACCGCAAAAAACGCCTCCATCTCACTCGTCACCACCGCACCTGCCTCGCGCAGCTGTTTGAGCGCCGGAATGTCCGGGTGCATGCCCGGCGTGCGGAAGACGATATCGGCCTGTACACCGTCTAAGTACCCGTCTCCCACATGGAGCGTCGCGCCCAGCTTCTCAAGCTCTAAAACGTCCTCATCGAGTTTTTCGCGCGGGGTCTTGTCGCAGGCCAGAACCGTGAGCCCGCGATCAAGCAGCATGCGAATGAGCGGCCGGTTTGAAACGCCGATGCCGAGCACCGCGATGCGCTTGCCGCGCAAACCATCAAAATATGCAGAAACCTTCTCGTTCATGGTATCTTCCTCTTTTAGCAGATTGTACCTCCATTATATCCGCCATAGAAAAAAATTGCAACTTGTTTGACATTCCGCCAAGAATCAGGTAGAATAACAATGCGACCGGGACGGACAGTCGCGGGGTGCGGCCCAACGGCTGCATCATGAGGAAAGTCCGGGCTCCACAGGGCAAGGATAACGGGTAACGCCCGCCCAGAGCGATCTGAGGAAAAGTGCAACAGAAATATACCGCCTCGTCCTTTATATCAGTTGAGCGACTGAAAACAATGTCTCCCAATTGAGCAAAAACAGCCGGCAAAGCGCCTGCTTTGACGGCAGAGGAGGCGCAACGGAATGTATGAGCTTTGTCGCTTGCGGCGAAGCGAAGGATATGAAGTTTGCGCCGACGAGGTAAGGGTGGAAACGTGCGGTAAGAGCGCACGCATCGGCGTGGAAGCGTCCGTTGCTGTAAACTCTATCCGGAGCAACACCGTGGAGGAAACAAGGCCTGCCCGGCTGTTTCCGAGGAGGTGGCTGGAGCGCACCGGCAACGATGCGCCTAGATAGATGACTGTCGATTACAGAACCCGGCTTATAGACCCGATCGCAAAAGCCCCTCGCGCATAGCGCGAGGGGCTTTATTTCGCCTTCTCGTAGGGGCGGACGCGGCTTCCGCCCATGGGAAGTTACGAATTCGCCGAATATTTTCGTAAAAACGGGATTTTCTGCGGGCGGACAGAGGCGTCCGCCCCTACGGTTTTTTTGGAGTCTTTCGGGAAGTTCGTAGGGGTCGATACCCACATCGACCCGAGGGAAGTTACGAATTCGCCGAGGATTTCCGTAAAATCAGGTTTATTTGCCGGGACGATGTGGGCATCGTCCCCTACGCATAACCGGAAAATTTCAGAATTCCTGAAAAATTACTTCTTTGTCAGGCGATTTAACAGTGCAGTGATTATGATAATGACGGCCATGACGAGGAAAATGGCGAGCATGCCCTTTCCCATGTAGGGAAGCAGCTCCGGCAGGCGTTCGGGATAAAAGTTCATGGTTTTCCCTCCTTATTTCATAAAAAAGTTCAAAATCAATCCGCCCGCGATGACGGACGCGATTTGGCCCGAGACGTTCACGCCGATCGAGTGCATCAGCAAAAAGTTCTGCGGGTCTTCTTTCAGTCCCATCTTATGGACGATCCGCCCGGACATCGGGAAGGCCGAAATGCCCGCCGCGCCGATCATGGGGTTGATTTTCTTCTTTAAGAACAGGTTCAGAAATTTTGCGAACAGAACGCCTCCTGCCGTGTCAAACACAAACGCGAACAGGCCAAGCGCCAGAATGAGAAGCGTCTGCGGCTGCAAGAACTGCTCGGCGCGCATCTGAGAGGCGATGGTCAGCCCGAGGAAAATCGTAATGAGGTTCGCCAGCACCTTCTGCGCCGTCTCGGAAAGAGAATTCAGAACGCCGCACTCGCGGATCAGATTGCCGAACATCAGAAAGCCGACAAGGCTCACAGAAGCAGGCGCGACAACGCCCGCGACGATCGTCGTGAGGATTGGGAACAGAATTTTCGTCGTCTTGCTGACGGATTTCTGCTCGTAGGGCATGCGGATCAGGCGCTCTTTTTTCGTCGTCAGAAGCCGGATGACCGGCGGCTGGATGATGGGCACGAGCGCCATGTAGGAATACGCCGCGACCATAATCGCGCCAAGATACTGGGACCGCAGCTTCTGCGCTACAACAATGGCCGTCGGGCCGTCGGCCGCGCCGATGATGGCGATGGACGCCGCGTCCGGAAGATCGAAGAACATACCGGCCAGACACAGCGTAAAGAAAATGCCGAACTGCGCCGCCGCGCCGAAAATCATGAGCTTCGGATTGGTAAGCAGCGGCCCAAAGTCGATCATTGCACCGATGCCGATGAATAAAATCAATGGAAACAGCTCGTTTGCGATGCCCGCGTCATAAAGAACACTCAAAGCGCCGCGCTCTACCTGCCCGCTCACCCACTGGTCGACCGCACCGGACATCGGAAGGTTCACCAAGATTGCGCCGAATCCCATCGGCAGAAGCAGGCTCGGCTCCATGTCCTTCGCGATGGCAAGGTAGACAAGCAGTCCGCCGATCGCCCACATCACCACCTGCTGCCAGGTGAGGTTTCCCAAATTGCTGTACAGGATTTCCATACACGTCTCCCCTTTTTAAGCTTGTATACACGCAGGAAGCCTCGCCAAAAAACGAAAAAACTCTGATCGCCGCGCCAAAGCGCAGCAATCAGAGTTTTACCATTTCATCCAGCGGCGGGTCCTAAGACCGTTCTGACGCCATCTGTCGCGATTTCTCGCCGGCTACTTCCTCTCATGCACTTGATTGCTATGAGTATACGAAATCGGCCTGCGTTTTGCAAGCGAAATCCGTCTTCTTTTACAAGTCCTTAACAGCCCTCATTCGTAGCGCAGCGCCTCAATGGGATCCATCTTCGCCGCCTTGTTTGCGGGGTAATATCCGAAAAACACGCCGACAGCCAGCGAGAAGCTGAACGCCAGCACGATCGCGCCAATGCTCGGAAGCACCGCGTTTTTGAGAAGTCCGCTTCCGACGTAGCCCATGATCGCACCCAGCACGATCCCGATTGCGCCGCCGATAAGGCAGATGATCACGCTCTCGACGACAAATTGCAGGCGGATATTGTTGTTCGTCGCGCCGAGGGCTTTTCGTGTGCCGATCTCCCGCGTACGCTCGGTAACGGAGACGAGCATGATGTTCATCACGCCGATCCCGCCGACGAGAAGCGAGATGCCCGCAATGACCGAGATGGCGACCGAGAGGGTGCTCATCATCGAGTCGACAGACGAGATCATCGTGTCCATGCTGATGGCCGTGACGGTGTAGTTTTCATTCGTGCGGTAATACCGGGCCAGATAATTCTTGACCTCTGCCGCTACCTCCGTGCTGCTCTCGCCGAGCGCTGCCTGCACGGTAATGTTCGAAAAGCCGCGGTCCGCGCCGACCAGCTGCTTGGCAGTCGAGAGCGGAATGTAGAGCGAGGTCGAGATGTCCTTATCCGAAGCCGTCGAAAAGGAGAACGCCGACTGCTCGTATTTGTAAACGCCTACAATGCGGAACGTGTAGCTTCCGCCCGTCAGCTGCACCAGAAGCTCCTGCCCGAGCGCCGCGTCCTGCTTTCCGTCAAAGAGATTGTTCACAAGCTTATCGCTCACGACGCAGACCATGCGCCGCCCGTCGTCGTCCTTCTGCTGCAAGAGCCGCCCTGCCGAGAGCTTCACGTCGTTGACCGTAAAATATCCCTCGTTGACACCCGAGGCCGAAACGTTGGCATACAGCCGTCCGTCCTTGGCCTTGCCGCTTCCGGCGGACTGGGAAAGCCCGGTCGCCGCGAGGCGCGCGCCGAAATTCTCCTCCATGGCCGAAACCATCTCGGGGGTTATGAGATCGGACGATTCCGGCTGCTTCATGGCCATCATGCTCATCATGTCGTCGCTGGATACCTCGCGGGACTTTTCCTGCAAAGAGACGATAATTGTCGACGCGCCAAGGTCGCTCATCGTGCCGTTGATGTAGCCCGACAAACCGTCGCCCACGGTCAGAATGCCAATGACGGCGGCAATGCCGATGATGATGCCGAGCATCGTCAGAACCGCGCGCATCTTGTTTGCCTTCAGCCCCTCGAGCGCGAGGCGGATCGATTCACCGAGTCCCATCTTCTCTCGCGCCCCTTTCGCCGTTTGTGTATAAAATGCCGTCGCGCATCGTAAGGATCCGGCCTGTCTCCGCCGCCAGCTCCTGATTGTGCGTAATCAGAACGATTGTCTTTCCCTGCTCGCGGTTGAGCTGGTGAAATAAATCCATGACCATGCGGCCGGTTTTGCTGTCGAGCGCGCCCGTCGGCTCGTCGGCTAGGATGATCGCCGGGTCGTTTGCCATCGCCCGCGCAATGGCCACGCGCTGCTTCTGACCGCCGGAAAGCTCGTTCGGCTGGTGCAGCATGCGATCGCCCATACCGACCAGATCCAAGAGCTCTTCCGCCCGCTGCGTCCGCTTTTTCTGCGGCACGCCTGCGTACATCATCGGAAGCTCGACGTTCCGCAGCGCGTTTGTGCGCGAAATGAGATTGAAGTTCTGGAACACAAAGCCGATTTTCCGGTTCCGGATCTGCGAAAGCTCATCGTCCGCCGCATCCTCCACATCGGTCCCGTCGAGCCAGTACGTTCCTTCCGTCGGACGGTCAAGAACGCCGATCATGTTCATAAGCGTCGATTTGCCGGAGCCGGACGCGCCGACGATGGAGACGAACTCCCCCTCGTTCACGTCCAGATCAATCCCATGCAAAATCTCCAGCTCGTTCGGCTGCCCGACATAAAAGCGCTTGACAATGCCGCGCATGCGAATCAGCTGCCGGCCGCTCATTGATACGCCCCCATCTCGGCCATCGCCTCAAAGCCCGTGGCCTGCGCAAGAGTCACCGTTTTGCCGACATACGAAAGATACGTCTTCGCCTCGGTAATGACGCGCAGCCCCGCCTCCACGCCGGAGCCCGAGACCGCGATGTCGAGATCATCGTCGAGCCCTGTTGTAACCGGCAAACTTTCAACGAGATACGTGTCCTTCTCCTGCGCGCGCAGAACAAGAATGCAGGTTCTCCCATTTTCATCGGTGTAGACCGCCTCATAGGGAACGGCCAGCACGTGCTGCTCCCGTGCGATGATGTAGCTCAGGCGCGCCTCCATACCGATGCGAAGCCCGGAATCCGTCTCGTCCACGGAGACCTCCGCCTCAAAGGCAGGATCGGAAGTGCTCTCCGTATCGCCCAGCTGGTTTTTCTTCGCCGTGGGCGCAATCGTCGTGAGCGTGCCGGGAATGACCGTGTCGCCCGTCGCGTCGGACTTAATTTCAACCATCATACCCGTCTTCACGTCGCCAAGATCGTAGCCCTTGACGCTCGTGGACACGACGAGGTGGTCGGTGTCCTCGATCACGAACAGAAGCCCCGAGCCGCTCGAGCCGACGGTTGCATAGACCGCCGTCACGGTGCCGGAAACGGGCGCAGTGATTTTTGTGTCGTCCAGCGTTTTTCCGAGCTGCCGGAGCGATTCCTCGGTGACTGCCGTGTTTGCGCCCGCGTTGGCCGAGGCCAGCGTATCGGAGTACGCCTCCAGCTGGTCCTCTGTGCCCTTTTTCGTGGAGTCCAGGCTCGTCAGCGCCGTCTGATACGCGCGCCACGCGCTGTCGACCGCGTCGGCATAATCGCTGAGCGCCTGATCTTCCCCGCGAAGCGCCGCATTATAGGTCGCCTGCGCGATATCGTACGCAGACTGCGCCGAATCGACCGCCTGCTTTGCACTCTCGCGCCCCTGTTTGGCCGATTCGAAGCTTGCTTCAATCGTCTGCGCCTGCTTTTGAAGCGTTTCCAGTTCCACAACAAGTGTGATATACTCGACCGACAGCTGCTCGCCTGCGTCCTCGAGTTCCTGCTTGCGCTGCTTGTCCTGTTCGATCTGACTGTTCAGCTCCGGAAGCGTGTCTTTTGCCTCTGCGGCCGACTTGTACGCGCTGTTTGCAGAATCGAGCGCCGTCTCCGCATTATCGAGCGCCGTGGCGGCATTGTCTCTTGCGGACTGCGCAGAAAGAACCTGCGTATTTTCGCCGAGGTTCACGTTTTCCTTGTACCGCTCATACGCGTTCGAGGCCTTTACATACGCGTCGTAGGCGTTATCCACCTGCGACTGCGCACCGATCAGGCTCGCGTTGAGCCCCGCGTCCAAACCTTGCTTAAAATTATCGTATGCGTCATACGCGCTCTGCACCTGCGCGCCCGCGCTGCCGGAGGCGACCTCCATGGAGGTTTTCTGCGTGGCGATCTGGTTTTCGATCTGCTCGCCATCGAGCTCCGCCAGCAAGTCGCCTTCCTTTACAATGTCGCCAACCTCGACCAGCACGCTCTTGATCTGGTAGGCAAGCGTCGAATAGACCTTCGTTGTGTCGCTGCTTTCCACGGTTCCGGTCGCGCTGATGCTCGACTCCAGATCGGCATATTCCAGCACCTGCGTATCTGAGGCCAGAACCGCCTGCGTATTGCCGCCCTTTTTCCGCAGCAGAAAGAATCCCGCCGCAACGAGGATCACAACCGCCAGTACGATCCAGCCTGTTTTGAGCTTCTTTTTCTTCCGCCGGGGCTTGGTGGAGGCTTCTTTCATTTCTTCCATTGACTGTTTCTGCTCCTTTGTGCGCGGAATTGTCGGCAAGATAAACAATCCCCAAAATACTACTTATCAGCATACTCCCAAAGCGCGCGCAGTTCCCAAAGTTTTTGTGAATATTCAGATACATTTCAGATACAAAGGTTACATTTTTCGCAGCTTTTTGGAAAACGGGCGCACAAAAGCGCCGGGACAAGTGCCCCGGCGCTTCGCCGTATTCAAAGCTTATTCTGTCATCATGCGGATGATTTCCTTGTCGGTCTCGCGCATGCCGATGCGGCCGAGGCGGCTGAAATTCGCAATCGAATTTTCCACACCCTTGGCGACCAGTCCGTCTCCGCCATAAAACTGCTTGCCGCAGCTATACATCTCAAAGCCCAGAATCCCCGCCTCGACCGCCATCGCGATTTTGGCCGCGCAGGAGGACTTGGCTCCGTCGCAGACAATGCCGGACGTGACCGCCAGCGCGTTTACGATCGTGTGGGAAATTTCCCGGCAGCCGCCGCCGTGCAGATACGCAATGCCGGCGCCCGCACCAGCGCCCGCGCTGACCGCGCCGCAGTAGGCCGAGAGCCTGCCGATGCCGGTCTTTTCATGGAGCGTCACAAGGTTGGAGACAAGAAGTGCCCGATAGAGCTTTTCTTCGCTCGCGCCGAGCTCTTTGGCGTAAATATAGACCGGAAGCGAGGCCGTAATACCCTGATTGCCGGAGCCGGAATTGATGACGACGGGAAGGTCACACCCGTTCATCCTTGCGTCAGACGCAGCCGCCGCATAGGCCCGTGCCCTTGTGCGCACATCGTCGCCGTAAGCCGCCAGCAGCACCTTTCCGATACCTGCTCCGTAATTTCCGCGCAGTCCCTCCTCTGCGATCGCGCAGTTGCAAGAGAGCTGCCGCTCCAAAATCGGTCTCACGTCATCTAACTCGCACGTGTCCGCGAACTCGCAGATGTCCGCAACATTCAAAAGCGTATAGTCGGGCGCACCTTCGTCCTTGCCCGTGTCCTCGTCCGGGTCCTTGGAGAACAGAACGCCCGCGTCCGTCTCCACCAGAACAATATTTGTATGCTCCTGCACGGCGCGCACAGTCGCAAAATGGCCGTTTGCCCGGACGGTCACCTCAATATCCAGAAGGAACTCCGATTCCGCCGCCGAGACAGAAAACGCCGTTTGTTCCAGATACCCGGGCAGCGCCGCAATCTCGTCGGGCGTCACGTGGGACACGACCTGCAAGCCTGCCTCCGCATCGCCCGCCAGCGCGCCGATGGCCGCCGCCGCCTCGATGCCGCGAAGCCCGCCCGTGTTCGGCACAATGACACTCTTGACATTCTTGATGATATTGCCGCTTGCAGCAACGTCGATCTCAGACGGCAGCGTCCCCAAAGCTTTTCTTGCCACCGCCGCGCAGTAGGCAATCGCGATTGGCTCCGTGCACCCCATCGCGCACACAAGCTCCCGCTTTAAAATCTCCACATAGGTTTTGTAGACCGTGTTCGTTCGTTCCATGCCGCATTCTCCCTTTCCTCGCCGTTTCCGGCATTTTTTCTTATTCTACCATGTTCGCCCCGGAAGGACAAGGGGCAGTGTGAAAATCGCCCGGGTTCTCCCCGGGCGATGAACCTCAGATGTGCGAAAGCAGGAACTGCCGCATGTTTTCCTTCCCTTCCTCGCTCAGAGGGAATGTCTCCTGCGCCTCCATCTCGCTTTTCTCGTAGCAAAACGGTCCGTGCCAGAGCTCACAGAGCATGGAGCTCGCCTCCATGTCGACCTCCTTCGGATTTTTCATCGTGATGGCCGGCGTGACCTTGAAGCGCAGCGCGCCGTAGCTTCCGGTAAAGACGTTGTTATTTTCAAAGCTGTGCAGCACCGGCAGAAATAGCTCTTCCATTTACGCCGTCAGCGCCTCCATTTCGTCAAGCAGCTTCGAGAACAGCTCGAGCGCCTGGTTGACAGGCTCCGCTGTCGTCATGTCGACGCCCGCACCCTTGAGAAGCTCAATCGGGCTCTTGCTGCATCCGCCGGAGAGGAAGCCGAGGTATCGCTCGACCGCGGGCTCACTGTCTTTCAAAATACCCTCTGAGAGCGCAATCGCCGCCGCATAGCCCGTTGCGTACTGGAAGACGTAGTAGTTGTAGTAAAAATGCGGAATCCGCGCCCATTCGAGCGCAATTTGCTCGTCCAGTACTACGTCTTCCCCGTAATAGAGCGCGTTGAGCTTGCGGTATTCCTCGCACAGAACATCCGCCGTCAGCGTCACGCCCTGCGCGCTTAGTTCCGCCATTTTGAGTTCAAACTCGGCGAACATCGTCTGCCGGTAGAGCGTCGTGCGGAACTGCTCCAAGAAGTGGTTGATGAGATAGGCGCGCTGCTTTTTATCCGTTGTGGTCTTGAGCAGGTGCTGCATTAAAAGCGCCTCGTTGCAGGTCGACGCAACCTCGGCTACAAAAATCACATAGTCAGAGTAGACGATCGGCTGCGTCTTGTTGGACAGGTACGAATGAATCGCGTGCCCCATCTCGTGCGCCAGCGTGAACTCGCTGTCCAATGTCCCCGTGTAGTTTAAAAGCACATACGGGTGCACACGCGCGCCCGCCGAGTACGCGCCCGAGCGCTTGCCGGTATTTTCATACACGTCAATCCAGCGATTTTCGAATCCCTCCTGCAAGATCTTCCCGTACCGCTCACCCATGACGCCAAGCGCCTGCGCGACGGTCTTCTTTGCCTCCGCAAAGGGAATCCGCTCCTCCGACGCGCCAACGAGCGGCGTATAGAGATCGTACATGTGAAGCTCGTCGACGCCGAGCAGCTTCTTGCGCAGCCGCATGTACCGGTGCATCTTGTCCATGTTCTGGTGCACGGCTTCGATCAGCTCATGGTATACGCTGACAGGAACCTCGGTCGCGTCCAAAGACGCTTCCAGAGGGGAGCTATAATGGCGTGCCTTCGAGAAAAACTCGAGCTGCTTGACCTGCCCGGCAAGTGTTGCGGCTACTGTGTTTTTATACGCGCCGAAGCCGGCATACAAACTCTCAAACGCATTCTTGCGGAGCGTCCGGTCGGGCGACTCCATCGCCGCGATATAGCTTCCCTGCGTGATCTGGTGTTCCTCGCCGTTTGCGTCCAACGCCGGACGGAACGTGAGATCGGCATCCGCGAACAAAGAGTAGACCTCCTCCGGCGTGCCCGCCATCTCGCCCGCCATCGCAAGGAGCTTTTCTTCGCTCTCCGACAAAACATGTGCCCGTTTGCGGCGGATGGAATCAAAGTGCCGCCGGTAGAGGTTCAGTTCAGGCACTTCCTCATAGAATTTCTCCATTTGTTCATCGGAGATCGACAGCAGCTCCGGCACCTCAAAGGCCGTATCTGCGCCCAGCTGCACCCAAACCTTCGTGAGCTTGCCGGTCAGGTCCTGATAGACGGCGTTTCTCGTGTCCTCATCGCTTTTGCGCTGGGCGTAGTTCGCGAGGCTGTCAAGCAGCACCGAAATTTCCTCGCCCAGCTTTTGATACTCCAAAAGCGTTTGCGCGCTCGCGGAAAGCTTCCCGGCATACTCCGGGAGCTTCGCGCCGAGCGTCTTCAGCTTTTCCAAATCCTCGAGCCACGCCGCGTCCGACGCATATAAGTCCTCCATTGCCCATGTATCTTCGCGCGCGATTTCCTCGCGCGAACGGATTTTCTCTGCCATCCGATAGCCTCCTGTCACACATTTTGTACAAATAGTTTACCACATTTCGGGCCGCTTCACAACTACCTGCCGTTTTTTTGCGCGCGCGCTTGCTTTTGGCGGCGAATGCTGTATAATTATTCCGTTCTGATGCAGTTTTTTACACAAAGGAGATCTTCCCATGAAACAGCAAACCCGCGGCAGCCTGATGCTTCTGCTCTGCGCCATGGTCTGGGGCGCGGCGTTCGTCGCCCAGAGCGAAGGCATGAACTATGTAGGGCCCTTTACCATGCAGGCGGCAAGATACTTTCTCGCCGGCCTTGTGCTTGTACCGGTCATCTTCCTGCGCGACAAAAAGGGAATCTCCGTCCGCCCGTCCGGAATGACGGCAAAGCGGCACCAATTCGTTTGCGGCGTAATCTGCGGCGTGATTCTCTGCGCGGCCAGCATCATCCAGCAATACGGCATCATCCACACGACGGTCGGAAAATCCGGCTTTATTACCACCATGTATATCATCCTCGTCCCCTTCCTCGGCCTGTTCGTAAAGCTCCGCGTGAAGCTTATGAACTGGGTCTGCGCGATCCTCGCGCTCATGGGACTCTGTCTTCTGTGTGCCGGCGGCGAGGGCCTCTCCGGGGTCAACTACGGCGACTGGCTGACGCTTCTGTGCGCGGTCTTTTTCGCGTGCCATATTCTCTTTATCGACCGCGCGTGCCATGACTTAGACGGCGTGCGCCTGTCCTGCGTCCAGTTCTTCGCAGCCTCGGCCGTCAGCATTCTTCCCATGCTCCTTCTGGAGCATCCGAGCTGGGCGGCTATCCAAAGCGCGTGGCTCCCGATCGTCTACGCGGGCGTGTGCTCCGGCGGCGTGGGCTACACGCTGCAAATCCTTGGCCAGCAGCTCGTCCCCCCCACGCTTGCCAGCATGATTCTGAGCTTGGAATCGGTCTTTGCCGTCCTCTTCGGCTGGCTTATCCTCCATCAGGCGCTGAGCGCAAGAGAGCTTCTCGGCTGCCTCGTTATCTTCATCGCCATCGTCATCGCCCAGCTTCCGTCCAAGGAAACCGCTGCCGCATAATTTCCGATCGATAATCTTCGGCAAATTCGTAACTTCCCATGGGGCGGACAGCCCACATCGCCCCATTGGCACGAACGAATTCGCCAAAGACTTTCGTAAAAACGGTTCTGTCTGCCGGGTCGATGTGGGCATCGACCCCTACAAATTGAAAGCGTACTGCCGATTGGGTCGTGGGCATTGGCTCCTGCAAAGCTTAGAATGTCTCCCTTCAATCCACGAAAAACGGCTCCGGGAAATCCCGGAGCCGTTTTCTGCAATTTATTCCACCTATCGAAAAGATGCTGCGATTTTAAGGTAAGTGTTTTTATTATGCCGGTTTTTTGTTGAAGAAGTATTCCTTCGTCATCTTGATGACGACAGGCGACAGGGCGATCAAGGCGATGAAGTTCGGGACAGCCATCAGGCCGTTGAAGGTATCGGAGATATCCCAAACGACGTCGATGGAGGAAACAGCGCCGACGACGATAATTACGACATACAGTGCCTTGTAGATGGAAGCGGCCTTCAGACCGAACAGGTACTGGAAGCAGCGCGAGCCGTACAGCGACCAGCCGAGGATCGTCGTGAACGCGAAGAGCGTCAGAGCAACCGCGACGAACGTAGAAGCGATCTTATCGCCGAAGACGGTTGCGAATGCGGCGGTGATGAGCTCAGAGCCGGGCTTCACGCCGAACGGGATCTCCACACCGGAGCAGATGATGGTAAGAGCAGTCAGAGAGCAAATAACGATGGTATCGGCAAAGCACTCGAAGATGCCGTACATACCCTGCTGGACAGGACCCGGGGTGTCAGCCGCAGAGTGTGCGATTGCAGCGGAGCCGAGGCCGGCCTCGTTGGAGAACGCAGAGCGGCGAAGACCCCAGACGATGGTTTCCTTCAGGACAATACCGGCAGCCGCGCCGCCGATGGCCTGCGGATTGAAAGCGGTGGAGAAGATCTTGCCGAACGCGGGGATGATATTATTTGCATGGACAACGATAACGGTAACGCCAAAAACGATGTACAGAAGCGCCATAGCCGGGACAAGCTTTTCCGCGACAGCGCCGATGCGCTTGATGCCGCCGAAGAGGATGATGCCGACGAGGACAGCTAAAACGATGCCGAGGATGAGGTTCAGCATGCCGCGCTCAGCAGCGGCGGACGGGATGAACGCATCGACAGCGTTGTTGATGGAGCCGACGATGGAGTTGACCTGCGACATGTTGCCGATACCGAAAGCGGCGATGGCTGCAAAGATACAGAACAGGATGCCGACCCACTGCCAGCCCTTGCCGAGGCCGTTCTTGACGTAGTACATTGGGCCGCCGACCCAGTCGCCCTTCGCGTCGCGCTCACGGTACTTGATCGCGAGCAGAACTTCGGAGTACTTGACCATCATGCCAAGCAAGGCAGCCAGCCAGAGCCAGAAGATGGCGCCGTAGCCGCCGAGGGCGATGGCCTGGGAGGTACCAACGATGTTGCCGGTGCCGACCGTAGCCGCCAGCGCCGTGGAGACAGCCTGCATCGGCGTGACTGCGCCTTCGCCTGCCTCCTGTTTCTGGAACATTTTACCCAGTGTGTTCTTCATCACGTAGCCGAACTTCGTGAACTGAAGACCACGGTTGCGGATGGTCAGATAAAGACCAAAGAGGATGGTGCACGGCAGGAAGATGTACAGCCATGCTACAGTGTTAAGGGTGCCGGTGATAAAACTAATGATTGCCTGCATAGATTTTGCCTTCGGACGATCCCCCGATCGTCCATCCTTTCCTGATTATTTCCGCCTTGCGGGACGGGAGTCGCGGAAAGGACGTAGCAAGGTCATTGCTCTGTCCTTTTGCCTGAGAGATCGGCGAACCGCCTTACACCTTCGGCGCTCTTGTAAGAGGCTCTCCAGAGAGGAACAACTGCATTTGTATTTTACACAAAATCTAGCGTCAATTCAAGTGTTTTGCTGTAAAAAATATATAAATATTTTTGTACGAATTGTGAATTCCCCGGTTTTTGCACTGTTTGTATGGGAAAACCGGCTTTTTTCGGCCATTTGTAAACTTTTCCTAAGAATTTCTTTTTTCAGGATTTCGCAGCGTGCCGTTAAGATCGTGTGAAGCGTTTCACTTTCCGCTTGCGCCATAGTTTGAAAGTACGCGCGCCGACGGGTCGTTCACATCGCAGCCCGGCCACGTTTTGTTCGGCATCCAGAAATCGACAACCATCTCGGACTGGCCGGGATAATAGCGCTCGAAGATCTCGCGGTACAGAAGCGATTCCTTCGTGAACGGCTGCGCGTGGGTATACTTCCTGCGCTTCTCCTCGAATTCCTCGTCGGTATACTGCTTTTCCGCAAATTCCTTGAGATCATCCACCATCGAATGGCCGACCGCATCGGAGAACGCAGCCTTTTCGCGGTAGAGAATGTCGTGCGGCAGATAGTCGCCCTCGAATGCGTGGCGGAGCAGATACTTGCCCTTGCCGTATTTGTTGAGTTTCAGCTCCGGGTCGACGGACATGACGTACTTGACAAAGTCGAGGTCGCCGAACGGGACTCTGGCCTCTAGCGAGTTGACACTGATGCAGCGGTCGGCGCGGAGCACGTCGTACATGTGAAGCTCGCGGATGCGTTTTTCGGCCTCCTTCTGGAATTCTTCGGCAGAGGGCGCAAAATCGGTGTACTTGTAGCCGAACAGCTCGTCGGAAATTTCGCCCGTCAGAATCACGCGCAGATCGGTGTTTTCGTGGATCCACTTGCAAAGAAGGTACATGCCCATGCTCGCGCGGATGGTTGTAATATCATACGTGCCCAGCATCCGGATGACCTCTTCGAGGCTGTCCAGCACCTGCTGCTTCGTCATATAGACCTCGGTGTGCTCGCTTCCGATGTAGTCTGCCACCTGCTTGGCATATTTGAGGTCGATCGCGTCCTCGCTCATACCGATGGCAAACGTGCGGATGGGCGTATCCGACTCGCGTGCGGCAATCGCGCAGACGAGCGACGAATCAAGACCGCCCGAGAGCAGGAACCCGACCTTCGCATCGGCCACGAGGCGCTTTTCCACGCCGCGAACGAGCTTATCGTGAATCTTGGAGCAGACCGTATCCAGATCGTCGTGACAGACCGTCTCCGGCTTTGCGATGTCGCAGTAGCAGACGAACTTGCCGTCCTTGTAGTAATGTCCGGGAGGGAACGGCATGATCTTGTCGCAGAGCGTGACTAAGTTCTTGGGCTCGCTGGCGAAGACGATCACGCCCTTTTTGTCGTAGCCGTAATAGAGCGGCCGGATGCCGATGGGGTCGCGCGCGGCGATATACTCTTTCGTGCGTCCATCAAAGAGAATGAGCGCGAACTCCGCGTCGAGCATCCGGAACATGTCCACGCCGTGTTCAAAGTACAGAGGAAGCAATATCTCGCAGTCCGAGCCGCTGACAAACTCATATTTCTTCTCAAGCTCCTTTTTGAGCTTCTCGAACCCGTAGATCTCGCCGTTGCAGACCACATAGCTTCCGTCGCGCTCAAACGGCTGCATGCCGCTGGGCGTTAAACCCATGATGGAAAGCCTCTGGAAGCCGAGCAGTCCCTTGCCGGTATCGACGATGCGGCTGTCATCGGGGCCTCGGGAGGTGGTCTTTAGAAAACCCTTCTGAAACTCAGAAAAGGCGGCACAAACGTCACAGTAACCCATAATCGAACACATGATAAAATCCTCCAGAATTTTGAATCAGCATTCGATAGGGCAAGTGCTGTCTCGCTGTGCCACCTATCTTTTGTCTCTGTCGCGTCTTCTAACGCTCTGCCGGGGTAACGGGCGGCAGGCCCGGCGCACCTACTGAGAAACTATGCTTCCTTTCAGCTTGCGGCTCGCCGGGTGTTCTTCGCGTAACGCTTACTGCGCGGCTTCCACCTTGCCCACGCTCTCTGTCAGCAGCCTTTTACGGTACTTTTCCCGGCTCAAACGCCTTTGGATCTTCTATTTATCTTGTCTTGTGCCCGGCGTGTCTTAATCCCACGCGCTGGTATCCAGACAGGAAAGATACAATTCTGCATCTTTGGCGAAGCAGGAATCGAAAAAATCGTGCTGCTCGTGGACGCTTTCCATCAGGAACGAATGTGCGGGGTTGATGAACTGGTAGGGGCTTTCAAGCTCATAGGAACGGTTCACATTGCGGTTCATATAAGAATCCTCCTTCTAAAAAATAAATCAAAATAAATTGGACAAACAAATTTATCTCACGCCAAACAGAAGCTTGTCGTACGTCGGGAACGGCCAGAAGCGTTCAGCGGTCATGGGCTCTGCCTCATCGCACACCACGCGCAGCGCCGCCATTCTCGGGAGCATCGCGTCGCGAATCTGGAACGCGGACTCGGTGACGCTGTCAATGGCTTTGATCTGGAGCGTCGTTTTTTCAAGCTCGTCTGCCGCCGCGTCGATCTGGTCGAGAAGCGAAGAGAGCTTCGTGATCGTGCCGGTTTCGTATTTTGCCGGCAGCGACGGTAAGATCGCGCGCTTGGCAGCCAGTGTCTCGGTGAGCTCCTTCGTGTAGCCGGCAACGGCGGGCAGGATCTCCTTGCGCGTCATGTCCAGCATCGTCTGCGCCTCGATGGTGACGGTCTTGACGTAGTTTTCCATCATGATCTCGTAGCGCGACTCGAGCTCCGCCTTCGTGAAAATCTTGAGGCCGGTCAGCATGTCGACGTTTTTCTTTTCCAGCAGCGTCGGCATCGCGTCGGGCGTAGTTCTTAAGTTCAGAAGGCCGCGCTGTTCGGTTGCTTCCTTGATCCATGCGTCGTCGTAGCCGTTGCCGTTGAAGATGATGCGCTTGTGCGCGTGAATCGTGCGGCGGATGAGATCGTGCAGCGCGCCTTCAAAGTCATCTGCCTTCTCGAGCGCATCGGCAAAACCTTTGAGCGACTGCGCGACAGCGCCGTTGAGCATAATGTTCGTGCAGGCAATGGAGTTGGCCGAGCCAAGCATCCGGAACTCAAACTTGTTGCCTGTGAAGGCGAAGGGCGAGGTGCGGTTGCGGTCCGTCGTGTCGCGCAGGAACTTGGGAAGCACATGCACGCCAAGCTTCATGACGGTCTTCTCCGCCGCGTTGTAAGGTGCGTCGGCTTCGATCGCGTCTAAAATCGCGGTCAGCTCATCGCCGAGGAAGATCGAAACAACCGCCGGGGGCGCTTCGTTTGCGCCGAGCCGGTGATCGTTGCCAGCCGTCGCAACGCTGAGCCGCAGCAAATCCTGATAATCGTCGACGGCCTGAATGACCGCGCACAGGAAGAGCAAAAACTGCGCGTTTTCATACGGCGTTTCGCCCGGCGTCAGAAGGTTTACGCCTGTGTCGGTCGCAATCGACCAGTTGTTGTGCTTGCCGGAGCCGTTGACGCCCGCGAAGGGCTTTTCATGCAGCAAGCACACGAGACCATGCCGGAGGGCAACTTTCTGCATGATCTCCATCGTCAGCTGGTTGTGATCGGTTGCGATGTTGGTTGTTGTATAAATAGGGGCCAGCTCATGCTGCGCCGGGGCGACTTCGTTGTGCTCGGTCTTGGCAAGGATGCCAAGCTTCCAAAGCTCCTCGTTGAGGTCTTCCATGAATTCCGCGACCCGCGGCTTGATGGAGCCAAAGTAATGATCGTCGAGTTCCTGTCCCTTCGGGGGCTTCGCGCCAAATAACGTCCGGCCGCAGAAGACGAGGTCCTTGCGCTTGTCAAACATCTCGCGGTCAACAAGGAAGTATTCCTGCTCGGGGCCGACGGAGGTCTTGACGCATTTCACGTCTTCGTTGCCAAAGAGCTTCAAAACGCGCATCGCCTGCTTGTTGATGGCCTGCATCGAGCGCAGCAGCGGCGTTTTCTTGTCGAGCGCCTCACCGCCGTACGAGCAGAACGCCGTCGGGATGCAGAGCGTCTTGTCCTTCAAAAACGCATAGGACGTGGGGTCCCAAGCGGTGTAGCCGCGTGCCTCAAACGTTGCGCGCAGGCCGCCGGACGGGAAGCTGGACGCATCCGGCTCGCCCTGGATGAGCTCTTTGCCGGAAAACTCCATAATCACGCCGCCGTCGGGCGACGGGGAAATAAAGCTGTCGTGCTTCTCGGCGGTAATGCCGGTCAACGGCTGGAACCAGTGGGTAAAGTGCGTCGCGCCGTGCTCGACTGCCCAGTCGCGCATGGCCTCGGCCACAGCATTGGCCACCTGATTATCCAGACTCACCCCTTCGTCAATCGTCTTTTTGAGGGACTTGTAGACCTTGGCCGGAAGTCTTGCGCGCATGACTCTGTCGTCAAACACCAGACTTCCGAAATAATCAGAAACCGTTTGCATGTTACGCCACTCCTTTCGTATGAATAAAAGCCGGGGCAAGGCGTCAAAATCCCAAAAAGACGCCATTGCCCCGGTTTCCTCGTTACCTGTATTCTGTATAAAAAACGAATCGTTCGGGAAGCTATGATCTCATCGGCTTACGACGAGGTACCACAGGTTCCGTCAAAATAAGAAAAGACGCCTCTGAGCCCCATTGCTCAAAGACGCCGTTGCCTTATGCTCCGCATTATACGCATGCGGCCTTCGTTTGTCAAGCAGAATTTTCGAAAATTTGCAGGAAATTTTTTCGCTCCTGCATTTTGCACTTTTCCCTTCATCATTTTCCGCCAATTCAGGCTGCAAATTCAGTGTCTGTCTTGTCTGATTGCACGAAATGTCATTTCTGCCTGCAAAGCGGATTGACAGCCGTTTTCCGGCATGCTATGATATGGCACATATGAAAAGCTGTAATAAAATGACTTTTAATATTTTAAGAAGCGAAGATAGAATGAGCAAAGGCGTTCATTCGGGCGGGGGCGGTACCTGCTCGGGTGAGCGCCCTCTTTTTTAGGAAAGGCTGCTTGATATGGTTTACGAAAAGGAAGAAATCCTGCAATATGTCATTGAGGAGGACGTGAAGTTCATCCGCATGACGTTCTGCGACGTGATGGGCCGGCTCAAAAACGTTTCGATCATGCCGGACGAATTGGACCGCGCGTTTGCCTACGGCATTTCCATCGACGCGTCGGCCATCGCGGGCTTCGGGGGAGAGGTACACTCCGATCTTGTCCTGCGCCCGGACGCATCGACGCTCTGCATTCTGCCGTGGAGACCCGAGCACGGGCGCGTGGTGCGCATGTTCTGCTCGGTGTATTACCCGGACGGCCGGCCGTTTGAGATGGACACACGCGCGATTCTTGCAAACGCTGTGAAGGAGGCGGAACAGGAAGGCCTCACGTTCTTCTTCGGCCCCGAGATGGAGTTTTACCTTTTCCGGCTGGACGATACGGGAGCTGCCACAAAGGTTCCGTATGACACGGCCGGATACATGGACGTTGCGCCGGAGGATAAGGGTGAAAATGTGCGCCGCGAGGCGTGCCTGACCCTTGAGCAGATGGGCATCCGCCCAGAGAGTTCGCACCATGAGGAAGGCCCCGGGCAGAACGAGATCGACTTCCGTTACGCGGACCCCTTAACTGCCGCAGACAATGCGGTCACGTTCCGGAGCGTCGTTTCGACCGTCGCCGCCGGGAACGGCCTCTGCGCCGACTTTTCACCCAAACCACTGCCGGACGCGCCCGGAAGCGGTATGCACATCAACCTTTCCGTGAAGTCGTCAAGCGGCGCGGATGTTATGCCGCAGGTCATGGCCGGTATTTTGAATCACGTTTACGATCTGACTGTGTTTTTTAACCCCGTGGACGCATCCTATCGCCGTCTCGGCTGCCGCAAGGCCCCGCGGTATATTTCGTGGTCGAGTGAGAACCGCTCGCAGCTCATCCGCATTCCCGCCGCCTCCGGCGAGTACCGAAGAGCCGAGCTCCGCTCGCCGGACCCCTCATGTAACCCCTATCTTGCCTTTGCGCTTCTCATCTACGCGGGGCTTGATGGCGTGAGAGCCGCGTCTGCCCTGCCCGCGCCCGCCGATGTGAACCTCTTCACAGCGCCCGAGCAGGTGACCGCCAGCTACCGAAAGCTCCCCGGAACGCTCGACGAGGCCAGGCAGGCAGCGCGCGCAAGCGAATTTGCCCGCCGGTACCTCCCCGAGTCCCTTATCGCTTATTACACCCGTTGATGCTACCCCACCCCGGAAAGGAGGCGCGCACAAATGGATAGCGTAACGCAAAGCTACAGCGTGCTGCTCGTCTCCGCGTCCGCAAAATTTATGGACTCCGTGCTCCCGCTCCTGCCCGAGCGCAGCTTTTCGCCCATCACGAAGGCCCCGGACGTTTCAAGCGCCCGGCGATGTCTTCTCGAGCGCAGCTACGATCTTCTGATCATCAATGCGCCGCTGCCGGACGAATTCGGCACGAATTTCGCCCTCGATATCTGCCAGAGCACGCAGACGGGCGTTCTTCTTCTCGTGCGCGCCGAGCAGTACCCCGACGTGACCGCGCGCGTTGCGCCAAGCGGCGTTCTGACGCTCCAGAAGCCGACCTCCCCTGCGCTTTTTTCTTCCACGCTCCAGCTCCTCTGCGCCACGCGCGCGCGCCTTCGCCGCATGGAGCAGAAAACTGCGACGCTGGAGGAGAAGATGGCTGAGATCCGGCTTGTCAACCGGGCGAAGTGGGTGCTCATCGAGCAGCTCAAAATGACAGAAAACGAGGCGCACAAGTTCATTGAGCGGCAGGCCATGGACCGGTGCGTCACACGCAGAACCATCGCGGAAAATATCCTTGCAACCTACAAATAACATAGATTGAACCAGAGAAATTGAAATGCGGAGGAAGCAGTTATGACAAAATACATCTTTGTAACCGGCGGTGTGGTCTCGGGTCTCGGCAAGGGCATCACGGCCGCAAGCCTGGGTCGGCTTCTCAAAATGCGCGGACTCAAGGTCGCGGCGCAGAAGCTCGACCCCTACATCAACGTCGACCCCGGCACGATGAGCCCGTATCAGCACGGAGAGGTCTACGTGACCGAAGACGGCGCAGAAACCGACCTTGACCTCGGCCACTACGAGCGCTTCATCGACGAAGACCTCAACAAATACTCGAACCTCACAACCGGCAAGGTCTACTGGAACGTCCTCAACAAAGAACGCCGGGGCGAGTATCTCGGCTCGACCGTGCAGGTCATCCCGCACATTACGAATGAAATCAAGGATTTTGTGTACCGCGTCGGCAAGAAGACGAACGCCGATGTGGTCATTACCGAAATCGGCGGCACCATCGGTGACATTGAATCGCAGCCCTTCATCGAAGCGGTTCGGCAAATTTCCCTCGAAGTCGGACGGGAGAACAGCCTCTTTATCCATGTCACGCTGGTGCCGTTTTTGCGTGGCTCGGACGAGCACAAGTCGAAGCCCACGCAGCACTCCGTGAAGGAGCTTCTCGGCATGGGCATCAACCCCAATATCATCGTGCTCCGCTGCGACGAGCCGCTCGAGTCCTCGATTTTCCAGAAAATTTCGATGTTCTGCAACGTAAAGCCCGACTGCGTGATTGAAAATATTACGATCCCGTGCCTCTATGAAGCACCCTTGATGCTCGAAAAGTCCAACTTCTCCTCTGTCGTCTGCCGCGAGCTTCAGATCGACGCGCCCACGCCCGATCTTACCGAGTGGGAGCAGATGGTTGCGCGCGAAAAGGGTGCAAACAAGTCCGTCACCATCGGCCTGGTCGGAAAGTATGTGCAGCTCCATGACGCGTATCTTTCCGTTGCCGAAGCGCTTCGTCACGCGGGCTATGCGCTCGGAAGCGAGGTTCATATCGAATGGATTGACTCAGAACACTTGACGAAGGACTCGCTCGCTGATACAATGCATGGAGTAGACGGCGTTCTCGTTCCCGGCGGCTTCGGCGGCCGCGGCATTGAAGGCATGATTTTAGCGGCGCAGTACGCGCGCGAGCACCGTCTTCCCTACTTTGGAATCTGCCTCGGCATGCAGGTCGCGGTGATTGAATTTGCTCGTCACGTGGCCGGCATCGAAGATGCGGACTCCGGCGAGTTTAATGAAATCTGCAAGCACAAGGTCATCGACTTCATGCCCGGCCAGAGCGATGAGATCGACAAGGGCGGCACGCTCCGTCTCGGCGCGTGCCCGTGCGAGATCCGGCCCGGTACGACCATGGAGCGCTGCTACGGCACGCTAGAGATTTCCGAGCGTCACCGCCACCGCTACGAATTCAACAACGACTACCGGCAGGCGCTTACTGACGCGGGGCTCACGCTCTCGGGTCTTTCTCCCGACGGACGTTTAGTTGAAACCGTGGAGCTGTCGGACCGCCCGTTCTTCGTCGGCGTGCAGTACCATCCGGAGTTCAAATCGCGCCCCAACAAGGCGCATCCCCTGTTCCAAGGCTTTATTGCGGCCTCTCTCGAGGAGGCGGCAAAGCGATAATACAGATTAGCACCCAGTTTTAGGAGGAGAGACATGGCATCACAGGTAGTATTGATTCTGGATTTTGGCGGGCAGTATAACCAGCTCATCGCGCGCCGCGTGCGGGAAGCGAACGTATACTGCGAGGTCAAGCCCTGCACCACGCCGCTTGACGAGCTGATGAAGTACGATCCCATCGGCTTCATCTTCACCGGCGGCCCGCAGAGCGTCTACGCGGAAGGTTCACCTCAGGTTGACCCGAAGATTTTCACCCTCGGTCTTCCGATTCTCGGCATCTGCTACGGCTGCCAGCTCATCGCGCACAACTTAGGCGGCAAGGTAACCGCCGCGCAGGACGACACCGCGCGCGAATACGGCAAAACGGAGACCTTCTTCGATACCTCCTGTGAGATTTTCCATGGGCTCAAGCCAAGCAGCATCACGTGGATGAGCCACGGCGACTATATGGCAAAGGTGCCGGACGGCTTTACCCTCTGCGCGCACTCCGCCGCTTGCCCTACGGTCGGCATCTGCGACGAGACGCGCAAAATCTACGGCGTGCAGTTCCACCCCGAGGTCAACCACACCGAAGAGGGCTCTGTCATCCTTCGCAACTTCTTATATCGCGTCTGCAAGGCGACCGGCGACTGGACCATGGCCGATTACCGACAGAACGCCATCCGCTCCATCCGCGAAAAGGTCGGCTCGGGCAAGGCGCTGCTGGCGCTCTCGGGCGGCGTAGACTCCTCCGTCGCGGCCGCGCTCATGGCCGAGGCCATCGGAAATCAGCTGACCTGCGTCTTTGTTGACCACGGTCTCATGCGCAAGGATGAGGGCGACGAGGTCGAAGCGGCGTTCTCCAAGTGGGATATCAACTTTATCCGCGTGAACGCCGAGGACCGCTTCCTCTCGAAGCTTGCGGGCGTATCCGAGCCCGAGGCCAAGCGCAAGATCATCGGCGAGGAGTTCATCCGCGTCTTTGAGGCCGAGGCCAAAAAAATCGGCAAGGTCGATTTCCTCGTGCAGGGTACCATTTACCCCGACGTGATCGAGTCCGGCCTCGGCAATTCCGCCGTCATCAAGAGCCACCACAACGTCGGCGGCCTTCCCGACTATGTTGATTTCAAGGAGATCATCGAGCCGCTGCGCATGCTCTTCAAAGACGAGGTGCGCGGCCTTGGCAGAGAGCTCGACCTTCCCGAGTACCTTGTCATGCGCCAGCCGTTCCCCGGCCCCGGCCTTGCCATCCGCGTCATCGGCGACATTACAAAGGAAAAACTCGACACGCTGCGCGAGGCGGACTTCATCTTCCGCGACGAGGTGGCCAAAGCCGGCTTCGACCGCCAGATGAACCAGTATTTCGCAGTTCTGACCTCCATGCGCTCTGTCGGCGTTATGGGCGACGGCCGGACGTACGATTATACGCTCGCCCTTCGCGGCGTCACCACGTCCGACTTCATGACCGCCGACTGGGCGAGAATCCCGTATGACGTTCTCGACCGCGTGTCGGTCCGCATCGTCAACGAGGTGCGCGGCATCAACCGCATCGTGTATGATATCACCAGCAAACCCCCCGCGACCATTGAGTGGGAATAAATATTTAGTGTTTTCTGAATCCTGAAAAGCGTTGGTAATACAGCGTTTTTCAGGATTTTTCTTTTTTAGCGGCTACAAATTGGCTACATTTGCAGCGATTTTTGTAGCCAGAGGCTCACGGCATGATGCCGTCAAGCTGTCTGGCCACCTCCACCTGCTTGTTGGGGTACAGGTGACTGTACGTGTCCATCGTTGTCTGTACCTTTTCATGTCCGAGCCGCTCCGCGATCAGCAGCGGAGAGAAGCCCATCTCCACCAGCAGGCTGGCGTGGCTGTGTCGAATGTCATGCACCCGTATCCGCTTCACGCCCGAAGCCTTGCAGCCATACTCCATTTCGTGGTATAGAAAGCTCTTGGTGTAGGGTGAACCGCACCCCGTCAAGAGGACAGTGAAAAAATATAAAGTTTTTCCGGTCAGCAGCCAAGCGCTGCTGGCCGCTTTTATGCGGCGAGGCAAAGCGTGTGCTTTTCCATCGGCGTCAGGACGCCCAGATTGCGCTGCACCCGCCTGGTGTTGTAGTAATGGACATAGGTTTCAATCATCTGGACAAGTTCACGTTTGCTGGTAAACCGTCTGCCGTAATAGCGTTCCCGTTTCAGGATGCCCCAGAAGCCCTCCATCGGGCCGTTATCAATGCAATGCGCCACGCGGGACATACTCTGCGTCATCCCCGCCTGCACAAGCTTGTGGTGGAAAGTGCGGTTGGTGTACTGGAACCCTCTGTCGCTGTGGAACAGAGGATGCGCGTCCGGATTGGCCGTAACTGCCTTGTCGAAAGTTTTGAAAACCAATGGGTTATCGTTGTGTTCACTGAGTACGTAGGACACAATGCGCCGGTCACAGAGATCCAGAATGGCGCTCAGATAGAGCTTGTGGATCTCGTTTCCCTCGTGCCACTTGAATTCTGTCACATCGGTGAGCTACTTTTCGTTGGGCTTTGCGGCATAAAACTGTCTGTCCAAAAGATTCTCGGCAAGATATTGCGGATTTTTTGCGTGTCTGGTGCAGCCGCGGCTTCCGTACTTGATCGTGGAGCGGATATCTCTGGCCCGGCAGATGCGGAGCACCCGCTTGCCGTTGACATGGATGCCGCAGTCATGGCGCAGATCGTCGTTGAGCCTCCGATAGCCCTTATCCGGACTTTCCGCATGGAGCTGTTCGAGCTTCTCCGCAAGCTGCTCATTCTCCGCAGTCCGCCGGCTCAGCTTCCCGGAAGCCCATCTGTGGTAGGCCGAGCGCGCTGCATGGAGCAGTTTACAGGCCAATTCAATGGGATAGCCCGTTTCCTCGTGTGCTTCCCGGATTGCTGCATAGGCGCGGCCCTGTCTCACTTCCGAAAGGCATCTCTCCTCTCGATCTCGTCCAATTTTTTTAGCAGATCACGCTCCATTTCCGCCAGATACAGCTTGTGCTTGAGCTGTTCGATCTCGATCTGTGCCTTCTCCAGCTCGGTTCTGGGAACCTGATCCTTCTTGCGCTTTCCGCGCCGGTCCTCCAGACCGGCCTCGCCCATCTCCTCAAACCGCAGCGTCCAGGTGCGTACCTGCTGGTAGCTCACCTTGTATTTTAAGGCCATCTCGCCGTAGTTTTTTCCACTGGCCAGACAGTCCTTGACGATCTGAACACGGTCTTCCTGCGTGGTGCTTCGTCCCTGCTTCATGTAGCTTCCTCCTCCGGAAAACTTGATTGAGTTGAAATCTCCATGAGCATGATACACCTTTATCCAGCTTCGGAGTTGACTTGTTGACCGGATCTCGTATTTTTCGCAGACAGATTCCAAACTACCGTGGCCGGAGAGGTATTCCTGCACCGCTTTCCACTTTGTATCCTCCAGATATACCTTGTTCCTGCTGTTTGGCAGGAGTCCAGCCGCCCCGTTTCCCTTATACAGATGTACCCAGTGTCGGAAAGATGCCGCACTGTTGTTTGCGCGTTGGATGCTTTCTTTATATCCCACCCGTCCGTCCAGATAATCTCTTACAATTTCTACCTGCTTCTCGTACGTAACCTTGTTTTTAGACATAAATATCTCCCCCTATGGATACAGTGTTTTATTTCACTGTCTCTCATAGAGGGAGCATATCAGGGAAAGAGCCTGTCGTCCTTTTGCAGCCCGTAGCAATGGGACATATACTCCTGCAAACAGTTGCAAAGGCCGTCGGGAATAGGGATAGTACGGATGCTTTTCGGTGTTTTCGGAGTGGTGATAATATCCTCTTTGCCGAGGCGCTGATAGCTCTTGTTCACCGTCAGGGTCTTCTTCTCGAAGTCGATGTCCGACGGTGTGAGTGCCAGCAGCTCTCCCTCCCGAATCCCCGTGTAGTACATGGTCATGAATACCGTGTAGCTGGCGGGACGGTCTTTCATGCTCTCGATAAATGTCTGGAACTCGTCCTTTGTCCAGAACAGCATTTCATCGGCTTTCTTCTTGCCCATGCTCCCCGCCTTGTGGCAGGGATTTTCTTTCAGCCCATAGTATTTGACTGCGTAGTTGAAAATCGCCGTGAGCTGGTTGTTGATGCACTTGAGATAGGTCTGGGCGTAAGGCTTGCCGTTTTCATCCCGGTAGCTGGTCAGGGAGTTCTGCCATTGGCGCACGTGAGTGGGCTTGATCTCGTTCAGCGGGATTTTCTTGAAGAAAGGCGTTACCTTCAGGTCGATCAGCCATTTCTTGCTGGCAACGGTTGAGGGCTTGAGGCGGTGCTCCATATCCTTGACATACAGAGAGATGAAGTCACCGAAGGTCATGCCGAGACTGCCCGTGGATTGGCTGATAAAGTCACGTTCCCATTGCAGGGCTTCCTTCTTGGTGGCAAAGCCACGCTTCTTCTTGTGGATGGTCTTGCCCGTCCAGTCCGTCACGCGGATCTGGGACATCCAGCGACCGGTGTCGCCGTCTTTTGTTACTGACATTTTTACCTCCTTCCCTCAAGAATCAGGCTTTGATCAGGTTATTCACTCGTTACTCTCGCTTTTACCGTATTCCTTTTCCAGAAACTCCGTCCGCTTTGCGATTCGCTCATCGCGGTCAAGCTCCTCCGGCTCTGTGCATTTGACTGCGTTCGCGGCGTAATATGCCAAAGTCTGCTCCTTCCAGCGCTTATATGCTGCCTGCGTGGAGTTATAGGCGCGAAGCTCGCTGCGCTCGTCCTCCCACTGTTCAAGAAACAGACACATATCCGCGTTGAACTCCGCCGTGCTCTTTCCATCAAAGGAAATCGAGCACTCCCATTGTTTGCTGCGGGGCGGCTTCTGCACATTAATTTTGAAGTCGATGCCCTCTACCGTTTCCAGCTTAAAGAGGAAGTCCATCACGTCGGCAAGCGTCCTGATCTGCGCGGTGCTGGATTCATAGCCAAGAATATAGGTTGATGTCGTGTCCAGCAGGTCGGCGATCTGATTGACAACGGCAATCGACACTTCAATCTCTCCGGTTTCGTACTTCTGTACGGTGCGGAGGGATTTTTTCAGCATTTGTGCCAGCTCGGTCTGGTTCAGCCCCTTCCGTTTTCGGAGTTGCTTAATTCTCTGCCCGATGGCGGGATAATCGAAATTGTCCATGTCTGATTCACCTCGTCCATATCATATCACAGAATAAAGCGAATTGCAAGTACATATTTTTATTTTCTAAAGGCTTGACAGATGTATCTTGTGTGCGTATAATAAAATATGTACTCAGGGTGCGCATTTCGGATGGACTACGGAAAGGAGTGTGAACAAAAGATACGCAGACTGAGGGAAATCACTTTGAAACAGGAGGTACTATGAGAGCACAGTTTATCACAGCGTCAGAGGTGGCGGAGATCATGGGCATCAGCCGCAGCAAGGCGTATCAGATTGTCCGGGAAATGAACAGAGAGCTGAAATCCCAGGGCTATCTGACCGTAGCCGGAAAATGCCCCGCCCAGTATTTCAAGCAGAAGTTCTACGGCTTCCAGATTCCCGGAGGTGAGCGAAATGGCGGGAAATGAGAAAACGACCGCCCCGGACACATCTGTTGGCGCAGATGATGGGCAGTCGCTTCGCAATTCAACTAAGAGCAGTATAACCGAAAACACCAGCCAAAACAAGCACCAAAATGTTAATCCACAAAATAATCTACCTTCGGAGATTGTACAAAAGGGACGCTTTTGCTGCTGGCGGTATGAGGAACGGGACGGACGGAAAACGAAAGTCCCGTACAATCCTCTGACCGGGCAGATGGCTCGGAGCAACGATGCCGGTAGTTTCGCAGATTTCAAGATCGCATCCAGCGCGACAGGTTATGATGGTATCGGCATCGGGATATTCAACGGTATCTGTGCCATCGACCTTGACCATTGCGTAACAGACAGCGGCTTTTATTCCGGCGCAGCGGCAGAAATTGTGTCACTGATGCACAGCTATACCGAATACAGTCCCAGCGGAAACGGACTGCACATCCTGTTCCGGGCTGATGGATTTCAGTACGACAACAAGCGCTATTATATTATGAACCAAAAGGCTGGCATTGAGGTGTATGTAGCCGGAGCAACAAAAAAGTATGTAACACTGACAGGTTGTACTTGTGAGAATTATATGTTTGGTGACCGCAAGAAGGAACTGCAAATCCTATTGGACAAGTTTATGTGCCGGTCAGAAGTCAATGCAGGAAATGCAATAAATGCAGACAATACCGATCTCAGCGCAGATGAAATACTGAAACTTGCCAAAAGCAGCCGAAACGGCGCAGCGTTCTATTCTTTGTATTCCGGTTCTCAGGCGGGGTATTTGTCCCAATCCGAAGCGGATATGGCGCTGTGCCGGCATCTGGCTTTCTGGACAGGCAGAGACGCGCATAAAATGGATGCTTTGTTCCGTAGCTCCGGCCTCATGCGGGCGAAATGGGACAGGGCGCAGTCCGGCAGTACCTACGGCGCGATTACGATTCAAAAGGCAATCGAAAGCTGTACGGAGGTTTACACGCCTCGGCAGGAGCCAAAGGCACAGTTTTCACCCCTCGTCCCTCTGACGCCGCAGTGGAGCGAACTTCCAACATTCCCGATATACGCGCTGCCCGATACCGTCAGTCGCTATGCCGCTGCGGTAGCGGCACACAGCCAGACTTCACCTGATATGGCAGCGGTGATCGCGCTCGGCGTGCTGGCGGTCTGCTTATAGGGAAAGTTCAAGGTGGAAGGTACGCCGGGTTACTATGAGCCGCTAAGCCTCTACACAGTGCTTATCGCCTCTCCGGGTGAACGAAAGTCAGGTGTCATGCGCTCCATGACGAGCGTTCTCTATGAATATGAGCAGGAGTTCAACCGTTCTCGCGCACTGGAAGTCAGGCAAAACCGGCAGGAGCGAGAAGCCATTGAGCGGCAAATCTCCGGCTTGAAAAAGAAACTGGAGAGTAAAGGCGGGCGAGAAATGGAGTTGGAATTGCAGCAGCTTGAAGGACAACTTGCGGATATGCCCGAACTGAAGCCCGTGAGATTCTTTGCAGACGATTGTTCCAGTGAGGCACTGACCAGTCTGCTTGCCAACAACGGAGGCATTCTCTCCGTGATCTCCGCAGAGGGCGGTATCTTTGACATCATGGCTGGGAGGTATTCCAGCAAGACCAACATCGATGTCTGGCTGAAAGGTCATTGCGGCGACCCAATCTATGTTGACCGCATGAGCCGCGAGGCAGAGTGTATTCCCCATCCAGCGCTGTCCGCTATCCTCACCATCCAGCCAAGTGTTTTGACCGAGATCATGGAAAATACAACCATGACCGGGCGTGGGCTGATTGCGAGATTCCTGTATGCTTCCCCTCCATCTAAAATCGGAAACCGTATATTTCGCGCACCACCTGTCTCAGCAGAGATCAGCAAGGCTTACCGCAGACTGGCTTTCCGTCTCATGGCTATTCCCGTCGGCGATGACGTGCAGACGCTGCATCTGTCTGAAAAGGCACTGGAAACAGTAGACGATTACTTCTCCGAACACGAAAGATACCTTGCAGGAGAGGGTCAAGCAATCGCTGATTGGGCAAGCAAATACATCGGCGCGGTACTGCGGATCGCCGGGCTTTTGCATGGCGCGGATATGGAGTCAGGCGATTATGAAATCTCAGCGTCTACCGTCTGCAAAGCCATTGAGATAGGAAAATATTTTCTTGCACATTCCAGCTACGCCTACTCCATGATGGGCGGCGATCTGAACATCAAAAAAGCAAAATTTGTACTGGCGAAACTCTCTAAGCTGGGTAAGTCGGAGATCAAACGCTCTGAGCTGTTTCAGGCTTGCCGGGGCAAGTTCTTTCAGAAAACGGAGGAACTGTTCCCTACTCTGGACTTGCTGGAGGAACACGGCTACCTGCGGCAGCTCGTCCCTGAACGGTCGGGTTCCGGCAGGCCGCCGGACGTGCGCATCCTCGTAAATCCCGCAGCGTGACAGGCAGGAATATACTGCATTTATTGCATTTCCTGCACAACTCAGCGTCCCCCGTCCCCGGTGAGAAATCCGCAGATTTTGAGATGGATGGCGGAGAGGATTTTCAAAATTCTCTCTGCCTGTGGGCGGCAGCGTTGAAGCAAATTCGATTGCTGAAAGGCTGGCGGTCACGCCGTGGATTTTGCAAAGTGGGTACTACTTGCAAACCACGGCAGAGGCTTCCGCAGAAGCCGCATTCCCCGTTCCCCCTCGGAGAGCCCACGATACTTTGCAGCCGCAGGATGAAAGTATCATAGTGGGTTATTACACTTCCGCAGAAGTGCCTCCCCCGAAGCTACTCGTCCTGCACAATCTGAAATCAGGAGGTAAACTGCCTATGGCAAGAGGCGACGGTATTCACCGTACCAACGCAAGAAATATGAGGCTGACCGCTGCCAAAATCGGCAACGTGCAACAGCACAACGAACGGGAAAAGGAATCCTATGCCAATCAGGATATTGTACCGGAGAGGACACAACTCAACGTCCATTTCAAGAAACCGGCTGGAAGCTATGCCGAGATGTTTCAAAAGCTGAAAGAGGACGGCGTGATCTCCACCCGTGGACTGAAAGAGGACGCCTTTCTCTACGGCGAGCTGGTCTTTGACGTAAACACCGCCTATTTTCATAATCACGGCGGTTATGACTTCGCAAAACAATTCTACACCGACGCATACAAATCCGCAATAGAAATTGTAGGCGGCGAGCAGTACATTCTCTCTGCGGTCATGCACGCCGACGAGCGCAACCGCGCCATGTCCGACGCGCTGGGGCAGGACGTGTACCACTATCACCTTCATGTTGTCTATATCCCCATCGTGGAAAAACAGATTCTATGGACGAAACGCTGCAAGGATAAATCGCTGGTGGGGACGGTCAAGGAAACGATACAGCAGGTCAGTATGAGCAAAAAGTGGGATTCCAAGCCCGCACTGGACGAGCATGGGAAGCCGCTGCTGAACGCAAACGGGAAAACTGTGCTCCGAAAATCCTATTCCGTTCTGCAAGATGATTTCTTCGCCGCCATGCGAAAGGCAGGGTATGACGATGTGGAGCGCGGCGAACGCGGCAGCTCGGAGGAACACCTGACCGTGACGCAGTTCAAAGTGCAGCAGGAGCAGGCGCGGTTGGAATCGATTGAGGATACGATTGACAGGAGGAAGCAGACGCTTGAAAAATACAACGAGAAGATCAGGGAGCAAAAGGGCGCGGCAGCTTCCTTCCACGAAATCGACAGCATTGGGAAAAAGACCATCTCTGGCAATATCTCCATGACGCCGCAGGACGCGCAGTTTCTCAAGGAGCTTGCCAAGGAGGGAGTCGCTTCTCGCGGGCTGATCGGAGATTTGAAGAATAAAGTGGAAACGCTCAAGCGCGATGTCAGCGTATGGAAACGGAAATATGAAAAGCTGCAAGAGCAGACAAAGGACTTCATGGCGGCACTCAAACGAGCGCCCCGCAAGGTCAAGGAGTTCATACAATTCATGCTCCACACCGAGCCGGAGAAGCCGGAGCAGTCCAGAAGCCGTGATATGCCGCGCCGCAAGAAGCGCGACATGGAGCTGTGAGCAACTACGGTGTAGAGCCGTAAAAATACGAAAATAGCCAACAGGAGCGCGTCGGACGGGCTGCGCATCGTCTGGCGCGTTCCTGTTTGAAATTCTTCGTTTTTTCAAAGTCATGAGCCAGAGAAAATACCCGAAAAAAGTCACTCTTGCATGATAGAACGAAGAAAGGAGCCGTGTATGAAAACAGGATTGACAAAGAGTCAGAAAACCACAGAAATTTGGTTTGACGAAAAAGAAACGCTGATCTATATCCGCACCCACAACACCGACCTCAAGAACAGGCTGACCGCCTATGCCGCAGCCCACCCCGGCGAGTGCCGTCAGACCGACGCAGACCCGGACACGGGCTGTATGGAGTTTGAAATTCAGAAGGGACGGCTCTCCTTCCGGCTGACCGCGCCGTACAGCAAGGAACGCAGGCAAAAAGCAAGTGAACGCGCAAAGCTGAACGGCTTCTACTAAAAACAATGGCTCGCTGATAATCCACAGTGAGCCATTGTTTTTTCAGCCATCTTGTGATATACTATTACACAGATACACAGATATGCGTGTTGGAAGGTGCATTGACATGGCTGAAAGAAATATGGTAAATCTCACAATTACTATGACAAGAGAAGAACGCAAGGCGCTAAAGCAGCTCGCGCTTGATAAAGATATTACAGTTTCCGCGTTAATCCGTTTGTGGCTACAGGAACAGCAGAAAGCCGAGGTGAACGAGTAATGGCAGGTAATCGCAATCTCAACAGCGCAAAGACTGCGCGAAAGGATGAGTTTTATACCCAGTTGACAGATATCGAAAAGGAAATGCGTTATTATCGCAAGCATTTCAAAGGTAAGACCGTGCTGTGCAATTGCGATGATCCATTCGAGAGCAATTTCTTCAAGTACTTTGTCCTTAACTTTAATCGCTTGGGACTGAAAAAATTAATGTGCTTATCGGCTTAATGCAGCTGGGCACAAGATGCAGCGACGGCTCTTGCCAGGCGCATGAAGATCTGATCGCCG